>CAZVYN010000014.1:0-24457 GCA_964631125.1 uncultured bacterium
TCCCCGAGACGAGCTATGTCTGGAACATCGCCCAGGTCGGCGGCGGGTTTGGCGGCATGCAGGCCACACGCTGGGCCGAGCGAGACCGCCGCATGCACGAGCTTCTTCCTGAGGCTTTCGGAATCGTCGGCGCCATCCCCGGCGTCCGCGCCATCCCCGTCATGCCCGCGCCGCTTCCGGGCGCTGGCCAGTTCGATGTCGAGATGATCATCACCAGCTCAGACGAGGCCGAGGAGATGGTCGGCTACGCGGGGCAGCTCGTGGGTGCCGCGTTCCAGAGTGGCAAGTTCCTCTACGCGGATTCTGATCTCAAGCTCGATCTGCCGCAGACGCGCATCATCATCGACCGCGAGAAGGTCGCGGACCTCGGGCTCGACATGGCCAGCATCGGGCAGGACCTCTCGGTCCTTCTCTCCGGCGGCTACGTCAACCGCTTCAACTACGACGGGCGCAGTTATAAGGTCATTCCGCAGGTCGAGGACTCGGGCCGGGTCACCGCCGACAGCCTGCTGCAGCTCAAGGTTCGCGCGGCGGACGGTGGCCTGGTCCCCATCGCCTCGTTCGTCACGCTCGAGACCATCGCCGCGCCTCGTGCGCTCAACCGCTTCCAGCAGCGCAACAGCGCGAAGATCTACGGCGTGGTCGCGCCCGGCGTCACGAAGGGCGAGGCACTTGCCGCACTCGAAGAGGCCGCGAAAACGATCCTCCCGCGCGGCTACGGCGTTGACTACGCCGGCGAGAGCCGCCAGCTCCGGACCGAGGGGTCCTCGCTCACCGTGACGCTCGGCTTTGCACTCCTGCTCATCTACCTCGTCCTCGCTGCGCAGTTCAGCAGCTTCCGCGATCCGCTCATCGTGCTGCTCGGCTCGGTCCCCCTCGCCATCAGCGGTGCACTTATGTTCACCTTCGCCGACCTCACGACCATCAACATCTACTCGCAGGTCGGACTCATCACGCTCGTCGGGCTGGTTGCAAAGAACGGCATCCTGATCGTCGAGTTCGCGAACCACCTGCAGGAAACGGGCCTCAGCAAGTTCGCCGCGGTGCGCGAGGCCTCCCTCACGCGCCTCCGCCCCATCCTCATCACCTCGGTCGCCACCGTCTTCGGCCACTTCCCCCTCGTGCTCGTCACCGGGCCCGGCGCCGAGAGCCGCAACAGCATCGGCATCGTGCTCGTCACGGGCATGACCATCAGCACCGTCTTCACGCTCTTTGTAGTGCCAGCGATCTACACGATTATCTCCGCCTCGAAGACTCGTCCGGCCGAGGAGCCCGACGCGGCCGCCCGACCATCCTCCACCTCCGCCTCCACCTCCGCCTCCACCTCCGCCCTCCGCGAGCTTCCCCCGCTCGAAGTCGTCCGCATGGAGCTCCTCGCCGTCCGCCCCGACATGTTCGACCCCGGCGGACTCGCCCGCGCGCTCCGCGGCATCCTCGAGGTCGAGACCGGACCCGCGACCTACGAAATTCTCGAACCACTTCACACCGTCCGCGTCGATCCCTCGGTGCGAGACGAGCGCAGCTTTCGTCCGCACATCGCCTGCGCGGTGATCGAGTCGATCACGCTCGACGATGACCGGATCAAGATCCTGATGAAGCTGCAGGAGAATCTGCACTGGGCGCTGGGACGAGATCGTAAGCACGCCTCGATCGGCGTGTATGACCTGGACTCGTTCGCCTCGACCGAGTTGGAGTACACGACGGAGCCACCCGACTACGCGTTCCGTCCGCTCGGCGGCGCGACGAGCAGCACACTGGCCAATATCCTGAGCGAGCATCCGAAGGGGCGCGCCTACGCGCACCTGCTCGCCGGCTTCGATCGCTACCCCATCCTCCGCACGCGCGATGGGCGAGTGCTCTCGATGCCGCCCGTCATCAACAGCGAGGAGACGAAGGTCCATCAGGGAACGCGCGGGCTCTTCATCGACGTGACGGGTCCGAGCGCGCGCGTGGTGGACCGAGCGTTGAACATCCTGGCGACGTCGCTGCTGGAGCTGGACCTGGGAGCGCGGTTGCGGGGGGTGAAGTTCGTGGCAGCAGTGGAGAGGGTGACGCCGGATCTGACGGTGCAGAGGGTGAAGTTGAGTGTGGAGAAGACCGGCCGGTTGCTGGGGCTGGACTTGGATACAGCTTCGGTGGAGATGCTGTTGCGGAAGATGCGGCATGGGATCAGTACTTCGAGCGATGCGGCGTCGCTCGAAGTACTGGTACCTGCCTACCGCAACGACATCCTGCATGAGCGCGATCTGATGGAGGATGTGGCGATCGCCTACGGGTACGACCGGATTCCGCGCACGTTGGTTCCGACCATGACCGTGGGACGCGAGCTGCCGATCGAGGCGCGTTCGAATCGCGCGCGTGAGGTGCTGGTCGGTCTCGGTTTCCTCGAGGTCATGAGCCTCGTTCTGGAGTCGCCCGAGTCGTCGGCGCAATTGCTCGGGCTGCCGGATCATCCCGAAAGCGTGTTGCTCGAGAACCCGATCAGCGTCGATCAGACTCAGCTTCGCACCAGCCTCTTGCCTGGGCTGCTGGAGACGTTCGCCCGCAATCGACACCACGCGCTGCCGCAGTCGATCTTCGAGGTGAGCGACGTCACGTTCCTCGAGTCGACGACGGAGACGGGGGCGCGGGAAGAGCGACATGTCTCGTTGGCGCAGATCGCCCCGAAGGTTGGTTTTGCCGAGATTCGCGCGTGGGGCGAGGCGCTCGTGCGTGAGCTCGGTTGGCCTCTCGCTCTGCGTCCGACCCAAGGGGCCGAAGCGCCGTTCCTCACGCCGGGGCGGGGCGCCTGGGTGGTCGCGCCCGATGGGAGTATCGCGGGGATCTTGGGAGAGGTCGCGCCGACGACGCTGGACAGACTCGGTCTCGGCAACCCGGTCGTCGTCGCAGAGTTCGCTCTGCCGGGCGCCGACGGTGGCCCGGACGCCACGGCGCTGCGCTCGTTCTCTCCTTTGCGCTAGCTGACGACCAGGTCGGCGATCTCGTCGCGCGAGAAACCGATGAACCGCACCTCGGGCGTGAGCAGGATCCCGCTGCGCGCCAAGACCGCGGCGCGCGCGCGGCGAATCAAGGCGAGGACATCGCTCGCGGTCGCTCCGCCACGATTGACGATGTAGTTGCCGTGCGCGGTCGAGATGACCGCGCCTCCTTCCGACGCCCCCTTCATCTCCGCCTGCTCGAGCAAGCGGCCGGCCGATTCTCCCGGCGGATTCTGGAAGACGGAGCCGGTCGAGGAGCCGGCCGGCGTCTTCGATTTTCGCTCGCGCGCGATCGTGCGCAGGCGCTCCTCCAACGCGACGGGATCTCCGCGGCGAAGGCGGAGCGTCGCGGCGACGACGAAGCCTTCGGTCGGCGGGATCGACTTCCAGCGGCTGCTGCGATAGGCGAAGCCCGCCTGCGCCGCGGTCAGCGTGCGACGCGCGCCATCGCCGGTTCGCTCTTCGACCGACTCGATGATCTCGGCCATCTCTCCGCCGTAGGCGCCGGCGTTCCCACAAACCGCGCCCCCGATCGTGCCGGGGATCCCTTCGGCCCACTCCATTCCGGCCCAACCGAGGCGAGAGCTCCACCGCGCGACCGAGCTGAGCCGCGCGCCCGCCTCGACCCAGAGACGAGTTTCGTCTGTGCCGGCCCGCAGTTCACGGGCGTCCGCCGCATAGCGCACGACCAGTCCGTCGAAACCGGCGTCGGAAACGAGCAGGTTGCTCCCGCCGCCGATGGCGACGACCTCGAACCGTTCTCGCACCGCGAAGCGCAACGCGCGATCCAACGAGTCGAAGTCATTCGGCTCGGCGAGGAAGCCGGCGGGTCCGCCGATTCCCCAGGTTGTCAGGGGAGCGAGAGGAGCGTTCGCGCGGAAGTCGGTTGCGTCCATGGAGGAACGCAGTCTCGGTGGGGGGGCGCGACCCGTCAACGCCCCTGCGCTGGTGGAAGTGGTACCGGAGGTGGGAGTCGAACCCACACGAGATTGCTCTCACTGGATTTTGAGTCCAGCGTGTCTGCCATTCCACCACTCCGGCCCAGGTAGGTCTCATCGACCCGAGGTGACCAGCGCGACGAGAGAAAAATCGCCCGCGATCAACCGGTAACCCGGCTCGACCCCCAAGACATAGGCGTAGAAAGTGCCGTTTCTCGCCGCGTTGCGCAAGTCCGTCGAGTTCTCGGCGAGACGTTGGGAGGCGACGTAGGTGATGCGCGCGTCGCTGCTGTCGGGAACGGCGACGCCGCCGACGACTCGGAATCCTCGCGCCTCGACTTCTCGACCCGAACTGGCGGGGACGGCATCCGGCGTGATCCAGATCTCCGCCGTGAGCGAGAGCGGGCCGGGATTCGAGACGACGCAAGCGAAACCGATCTCGTCGAGTTCGGCATCGTCCGAACGCCGCGCCCAGTTGGTGTGATCGTCCAACCGCAGCCTGAAGGCGCCGCACGAGTCGGCGGTGAAGATTTCGCGCGTGGTCGGCTCCAACTGGACGCGCTCCGTCTTCGTCGAGTAGATGCAGCCGGCCACGAGGGGCGCCATGCCCGTCAGCACGAGCGAGAACAGGATCCAGAACTGGAGCGCCCGCGCGCGCCGCGTCGACATCAGTTCGACCTCACGGCCTCAGGTAGTAGTTGACGCCCATCTGGAACGCCACCGTCTCGCGGCCGCCGCCTTCGTCGAGCGGCAGCAACATCCAACGGACCGAAGCGTCGACGCCGAGGCTCCCGTTCGAGCGCCGCTCGACCCCGAGAGCCGCGCTGTAGGCGGGTCCTTCGCCTCGCTCCCGTCCCTGTCGCTCCAGGCGGTAGGCGCCTCCGCCCAGCGCCACATACAGACCTGTGTCGCCGGGTCCGGGAACCCCCGCGACCGCGTGTCCGAGGAAGAACGTCTCCGTGCCCCCTTGCAGCGTCTCGGTTCGACCGTGGAGCCGGAACTGCCGATCTCCCTCTCGGAACGAGGCGATCCCGAATTCGACGGCGAACGGCGCGCGCCACCCGACGCGGACCTTGGCCCCGCCGTAGGGACCGGGGGAGAGGTCCGCTTGCTGGAGTGGGAATCCGTAGAGCCCGAAGACGCCGAGCGCCACCGACGCAGCCTTGGCCGGGGAGAGCGAGACCGCGCTCGAGACGAGAGCGAGGAAGAGGATGCGCGCGAAGGCGCCGGTTTCGAGGGTCACAGCGCGCCAGCCTGGGTTCTCGCGCGCGGACTGTCAATCGGCGAGGGACATCGAGATTGACCGTTCAGCGACGCGCCGGTAGAGTTCCGCGCGGTTCGGGGCTGTAGCTCAGTTGGGAGAGCGCATGACTGGCAGTCATGAGGTCGACGGTTCGATCCCGTTCAGCTCCAAATAATCGGCCCACGCGAAGCGAGGGCTGATCTGTTCGAAAGAGTGGCGTTGGGGTCGAGAACCCCAACGCCACTTTCATTCCAGGCCCGCATCCAGGTCGGGATGCGGAAATACTCGACGCCGCAGCGGCGTCACGCGTCACCCGATTTCCGCTCGGTTCGTCACAACCTTGTTGATCAACCCGTACTTCAGCGCCTCGTCCGCCGTCATCCACAAGTCGCGATCGGTGTCTTCCGTGATCTGCGCCAGGGTCTTGCCGGTCTCCTCGGCCACGATCTCGTTGTAGCGATCCCGCAGCCGCAGGATCTCGCGCGACGCGATCTCGAGGTCCGACGCCTGCCCCATGCTGGCCGACGAAGGCTGGTGCAGCATGAAACGCGAATTAGGAAGGCTGAGCCGCTGACCCCGATCCGCCGCGAGGAAGACCATGACGGCGGCCGAGGCGCAGAGCCCCGCCACGATCGTGCGGATCGGCGGCCGCACGAAGCGCATCATGTCGAAGATGCCGAAGCCGGTGTCGGCCTCGCCACCGGGCGAGTTGACGATGAACGTGATCGCCTTGTCCGGATCGTCGCTCTCCAAGAGGATCAATTGCTGGTAGATCTTCTGGGCCAGCTTGCTCGTGATCGCTTCGGAAATCAGGATGGTCCGCGCCTTCAGCGCCCGCTCGGAGATGGCGACCGACGCCTCTTTCTTGGTCGGGCTCGCGTCTTCGTCGCCATCGTCCAGGCGCCAGTTCCCCTTGTGCTCGTGCATCGGTCGCATCCTCCTCGTCTCGGGTTCTATCGTCCCTCTGGCTATCGACTCCCTGACGGCCCATCTCCAGCCCGATGCTCTTCCTCGAACTGCCCTAGGCCAGACCCACCAGGCCCACGCCGAGGCGCTCCGCCATCTGGAAGATTCGTTCGTCCCGGTAGAATTCCCCGAAATAGATCCGCTGGATCCCAGCATTCACGATGCATTTGAAGCAGTTCCAGCAGGGGCTGGCGGTTGTGTAGAGCTCCGCCCCCTCGATCTGGACCCCGTTGCGAGCCGCCTGGAGGATGGCGTTCATCTCGGCGTGGATCGTGCCGACGCAGTGCCCGTCCTCCATCATGTGGCCGATCTCGTCGCAGTGGGGCGCGCCGCGCATGCTCCCGTTGTAGCCGGTCGAGAGGATCATGCGGTCTCGGACGACGACGGCGCCGACGTTCTTCCGGTCGCAAGTCGAGCGCGTGGCGACCACCCGCGCGATCTGCATGAAGTATTCGTTCCACTGCGCGCGCGTGTCGGTCATGGGCGGGCCTTCGCCTCTTCGCGCCGGCGCCCGGTGGGGGCGACTCTCCCGCCGACGGTAGCCGCCGCCGCATCGCCGTGCGTGCCGCTCAGCGCATGCAGCGGGGGAGACGGCGCGGGATCCGCTGGGATCGCCGTCAGCGTGCGGGTGAAGCGCGCATAGCACAACGCCCGCCCCTCTGCTTCGTACTTGCGGGCGTAGTGGGTCGAGACTCGTCCCGGTTCCGACTCCGGCCAGGGCGCTCGCTCGAACCAGGCGCAGTGCTCCAGGTCGGCCATCGCCTCCTCGAAATACATCGCGACATCCGAGGCGACGAAGAACTCGCCGTCGCTCCGCAGCGCTCGCGCGGCGAGGCGGTACAGCTCCGGCTGCAGGAGACGCCGCTTCGTGTGCCGCTTCTTGGGCCAGGGGTCAGGGAAGTAGACGTGCACGCGGCGCACGCTTCGCGGCGCAACCCAGCGCAAGAGGAAGTCGAACGCTTCGGCGCAGACGACGCGGACGTTGGGCCGGCCGTCGGATGAGAGGCGCTCGGCCCCCCGCGTGAAGTACTTCCGCGCTCGTTCGACTCCGACAAAATCGGTCTCCGGATGCAACGCCGCCATCTCCGAGAGGAAGAGTCCCTTCCCGGCGCCGATCTCCAACTCGACGTTCCCTTCGCGTCCGAAGAGTTCGCTCCACGAGAGCGGCGGAGTGCGGTCGGTCAGACTGAGTACGGAAGACAGTTCGTCGACGGGGATCGAGAGAGGTCGACGGCGCGTCATCGTTCGTCGAGGCTCGCGAGCAGCCGCCGCGCCAATTCGAAGAAGGCGAGGGAGGCAGGCGCCTCGGCCTTCCGCTCGACGATGGGACGGCCCTGATCGCCGCCCATGACCACTTCGGGATCGAGCGGGATCTCGCCGAGGAACGGAACATCGAGTCGCGCCGCCTCGCGCGCCGCGCCGCCGTGACGAAAGATCTCCGCGCGGTGTCCGCAAGACGGGCAGGAGAAGTAGCTCATGTTCTCGATCAATCCCAAGATCGGCACCTGCACCTTGCTGAACATCGCGACCGCCTTGGCGGCGTCGATCAGGGCGACATCCTGCGGAGTCGAGACGATGACCGCGCCGGTCAGCGACGTCTTCTGCGCCAGGCTGATCTGGACATCGCCGGTGCCCGGCGGCAGATCGAAGATCAGCACTTCGACCCCCGACCAATCGACATCGCCCATCATCTGATCGAGCGCCTTCGAGACCATCGGGCCGCGCCAGATGACCGGCGTGCCGCGTTCGATCATGTATCCGATCGACATGGTGCGGACGCCGTGCGCTTCGATCGGGACCAGTTGCTGATCTCTGACGCGCGGGCGATCGTCCTCGCGACCGAACATGATCGGCGCGGAGGGCCCGTAGATGTCGGCGTCGAGCAGGCCCGTCGATCGTCCGAGCCGGGCCATCGCCACCGCCAGATTGACGGCGACGGTCGATTTACCCACGCCGCCTTTGCCGCTCGCGACCGCGATCTTGTAGCGCACTCCGGCCAGAGGATCGCTCGGCATCGGCGGGGGGGCGGGTTCCGACGGCGCGGCCGGAGCGGCGGCGACGCGCAGATCGAGCGCCGACGCGATGCGGGTCGCTTCGAGCACGGCGCGCACGCGAGACTCGATCTCCGTCGCGGCGCCGGCGGCGCGAGGGGAGAGATCGACCCGAACGGTCCACCGCCCCTCGATCAGGCTCACGTCCTTGACGTAGCCCAAGGTCACGATGTCGCGGTCGATCCCCGGATAGAGGACCGTGCGCAGCGCTTCGATCAGTTGCTTCTTTTCGTCCATAGAGCGCGCAGTCTAGCCGCGCCGCCGGATCCCGCAAAGGCGCGGGGTCAGTGCGACGGACCGAGCTGGTCGTCGAGTCGTTGCAGCGACCGGAGCAGGCGGGCGCGCGCCTCGGACGCGTAGGGATTCCACCGTTCCAAGTCCTCGAACAGCTCCGGCGTGTCGCGGGTGACCTGATCGAGTACTTCGCAGAGCTTTCGATGCCCGAGCGTCTGCGCCTCCCGCGGGCGAACTCCCGACTCACTCAGCCCGCGACCGAGCCAATGGACCAACGCCTGCGTCTCCGCCATCTCGCGGTCGTGCGCGTCGGCCGTGCGCTCGATGGCGCGGACGCCCAGTCGAGCCAGAAAACGACGAACTCTCCATCGACGCGAGGTCCGTCCCTCGACCAGCACGATGCTCTGGCCCGTCCAACCGCTCGCCGCCGAGTCCGGGCCGAAGAGCGGGTGCGTGCCGAGGAAGTCGACGGACGGCGGCAGGATCTCTTCCATCCACCGCATCGGCCAGATCTTCACGCTCGAAGTGTCGACCACGAGCGCGCCCGGTCGGACGAGCGGCTCGAAACTGCGGAGCACACTCTCGATCGTGCGAATCGGGATGGCGAGCAAGAGGACTCGCGCGCGCGCCGCGTCTTCGAACGAGAGTTCGACCGCGCCGAGCGGGAGCGACGCCCGAGTCAGGTCGCTCTGTCGCTTCGGGTCGTGGACTCCCACCGGCCCGAGCCGCGTCAGCTCGCGCACGATCAATTGACCGAAGCGGCCGTAGCCGAAGACAGAGACTGCCGGTCTGCTGAACGCCATGGTCTCCCTTCGTCACCTCTGGGCGCGTTGTATAGTGCGGGGACCATACTCGTCGACGCCCGCAGACCAGAGAGCGAGAGCATTCGTTTGGCCAGACTGATCGAGATGTTTCGCGCCGCCGTCGAAGGACGCGGTCTGTTGGGCGCGTCGTCCCGTGACGACCCGTTCGACGAATCGCCGCTGGATTCGAGGACGGACGCGGCTCACCACGCGCTGCCGATCAACCCGGGTCCGACCCCGAGCCAGTACGCGCGCGCCGGAACTCTCTTCGCGCTCACGGTGCTCTCGACCTGGGTGACAGGCGGCCCCGCCTATTCCATCGCGATCCTCTCGATCCTGCTCTGCCATGAGATGGGCCACTACCTCATGTGTCGCCGCTATCGCGTGCCGGCTTCGCTCCCGCTCTTCATACCGATGCCGCTGATCTCACCGTTCGGGACGATGGGCGCGATCATCCGCATGAGCGGACAGATCCGGAATCGCCGCGTCCTCTACGACATCGGCATCGCGGGCCCCCTCGCCGGGATCCTCCCGGCCCTCGCCGCGGTCGCCTGGGGACTCGCTCACTCCGAGGTCATCTTGCGTCCGACCGGCGCCGCGCCCTACATGTCGCTCGGTGACTCGCTCATCTTCCGAGGCGCCCAGTTGTTGTTCTTTCCCGGGCTCGGCGCGCATCAGGACATCTTGCTGCATCCGGTCGCCTTCGCCGGCTGGGCCGGACTCTTCGTGACCGCGCTGAATCTCCTGCCGATCGGGCAGCTGGACGGCGGACATGTCCTCTATGGGCTGCTCGGCTCGCGGAGTTGGAAGATCTCGATCGTCGTGCTGGGCAGCCTGGCCGCGCTCGCGGTCTTCTACCCGGGCTGGTGGACGCTCGTGGTCCTCTTGCTCCTGCTCGGCTTCCGCCATCCGCGCACGCTCGACGAGACCCGCCCGCTCGATGCGCGGAGAAAAGCGCTCGGGATCTTCGCGCTCGTCTTCTTCGTGGTGAGTTTCATCCCGCAGCCGTTTCGTCTGCCGTGATGCGCCTCGCTCTCGTCCTGGACCATGCAGGACGCGGAGGCACTGAGCGCCACGTCGAGAGTCTCTGCCGTGCGTTCTCGACCCAGGGTGACCGGGTGGGGCTGTTCGTGGGCGAAGAGGGTCCGCTCTCGACGACCGCGCGCGCACTTGGTTGCGATGTCGTCATCGTCGACGCTGGTCTCGGGTACGTGCCGCGCCTCGCGCGCGAACTGCGCTCTTGGCGCGCCGAGATCGTCCATGCGCACAGTGGACGACGCGCTGTTCTCGCCGCGCGAATGGCGGGGGCGCAGCGTGTGCTCGAGACGCGCCACGGGATCCCGTTCCTGACCGACGAACAGGGTGCGAGCGCTCGTCTGCGGGCGAAGTTCGAGGGGCTTCGTTGTCGCCTGCCGGACAGGACGATCGCCGTCTGCGAAGCCGATGCGAATTGGCTGATCGAGGTCGCCGGCGCGCCGCGATCGAAAGTCTCCGTCGTACGCAACGGGGTTGCGCTCGACTTAGAGGACAGCGCGAGGCGAGAACGGCGACGCGCGGCGTTGCGCGCGGAGTGGGGGATTGCGACTTCGAGTGCGGTGCTCGGTTTCGTCGGTCGATTCACCGACGAGAAGCGCCCGCAGCGCTTCGTCGAGGTGATCGAGCGGGCCAACGCGGGCGGCATCGATGCGATCGGCGTGATCGTCGGCGCGGGGCCGCTCTCGGACGAGTTGCGCCACGCGGCGACGGCTTGCGGGATGGACTCCCGATTGCGCTGGCTCGGCGATCCCGATGCGAGGCCGCTTCTGGCGGCTTTCGATCTCCTCCTGATGCCGTCGACGCGGGAGGGGGCGCCGTACGTCGTCTTGGAGGCTCTCGCCGACGGACTTCCGATCCTGGCGACCCCGGTCGGTGGAATTCCGGAGATGCTCGTCGGCTCGGAGTTGTCGGCGTCCCTGGCGGCGTGGGACCCGCTCGTCTGGGCCGATGCGGTAGCTCACGTCCTCGGAAAGTCGCCAATTCAGCGGGGTCTGTGGCGTTCCGCCGCCCTGCTCCGAGCGCAGGAGTGGAGTGAGTCACGCATGGTGCGCGAGCTACGGTCCCGTTATGCCACAGATTGAATAGTAATCGTTAGTTGACACAGCAAATTTGCCCAGACTAGTCTGTTCGGGTGCAATCGCGTCGGAGCCTCGGATGAGCGCTCCTCAGGTTCGACCCAGGAGGGGGGCGGCGGCAGTGGCAGATCACTCGATTCCGGCTCGCGATCCGTTGCGACGCGTCGACCGGCCCAATTCTCCCCCCGACGCCGCATCGGACACTGCCCCATCGGACACTGCCCCATCGGACACTGCCCCATCGGACACTGGCGCACCCCGCGCCGCAGCGGTCCGCGCTCGGGAGAGCCTCGCGGGGCGAATGACCCGATTGCGCCAAGGAATCAGCCCAGCCGAGAGATCCTCGCTCCTCGGCCGCGGCGACGATCCGGAGCTCCAGAGCGAGCAAGAGACGGAGTTGCGCGGCCTCCGCCGGCTGCTCCGGGTCAGTCGACGACTCAATTCGCTAGTCGAGCGCGACGCGCTCTTCACCGCGGTGCTCGACGAAGCCATCGACCTGGTCAGCGCCGGAAGAGGGGTCCTCCTTCTGCTCGAGGGCGGCGCCTTTCGCACCTTGCTCGCGCGCAGCGACGCGAGGGAGTCGATCGACGTCGACTCGGTCCAGGTGACCGAGACGCTCGTCCGCCAGTCGATCGAACGACATCGAGTGATCAAGTGGGACGCGCTCGATCACGCCTACGAATCAGGCCCGACCCAGAGCATGACGGCGCTCGATCTCTCGCAGGTCGTCTGCGTCCCTCTGCAGTGCGACGACCGTCCGTTCGGCGTCCTCTATCTCGACAGTCGAGCCCGCCGCATGCTCTCGGGGCGGCTAGAGGAAGAACTGCTCGAGGCGTTCGCCGCGCAGGCCGCGGTCGCGCTGCAGAATTCGCAGCTCATCCTGGATCTCGAGGATTCCAAAGAATCGCTGCGTCGCGAGAATCACAGCCTCCGCGCCCGCGCCGGCGAGCCCCGATTCGTCGATCGCATGATCGGCGAGACGCCCGCCATGCAGGCGCTCCGCGAGCGTGTCGCGTCGTTGGCGGATCTTCCGATCTCCGTCGTCGTGCGCGGTGAGAGCGGCGTCGGCAAGGAACTCGTGGCGGAAGCGCTGCACCGCGATGGTCGCTATCGCGACGCTCCGTTCGTGCGGATGAACTGCACCGAACTCGCGCAATCGTTGGCGGAGGCGCAGCTCTTCGGATACAAGCGCGGCGCCTTCACCGGCGCGGTGCAAGACACGCCGGGATTCTTGGATCGAGCCGACGGCGGGACGCTCTTCCTCGATGAGATCGGCGAGTTGTCGATCGAGATCCAAGCGAAGCTGCTCCGCTTCCTGGAGTCGGGCCTCTACCATCGCCTGGGCGAGACGACCGAGCGCGAAGCCCGCGTCCGCGTGATCTCCGCGACGCATCGCGACCTCGAGACGCTCGTCCACGAAGGGCGCTTCCGGCAGGATCTCTTCTTCCGCGTTCGAGGCATCCAGGTCGTCGTTCCGACTCTCCGTGATCGCCTCGAGGATCTTCCGCTGCTCGTCGACCATCTGCTCAAGTCGGTCTCGGCCAACATGGGAAGGCGCGTCGATCGGGTGACTCCCGCGGCGTTGACCCTGATGAAGAACTATTCCTGGCCAGGCAACGTGCGCGAACTGCGCCGCGTGCTCGAAGCCGGGTGCGCGACAGTGGGGGACTCGGTTCAGTTGGACGTGGACGAAATCCTGCCGCATCTCGATCCGACCCTGCGCAGCCGCACCCCCTCGGCCTCGGCGCCGGGACCGGTTCGTAGGCTGGAAGACGCGATCCGAGACGCCGAGCGCGAATTGATCACGGGGGCGCTCGAGCAGACGCAAGGCAACATCACCCACGCAGCGCGCGCCCTCGGAATCAGCCGCCAACACCTCCACACCCGCATCCGCCTCCACGGCATCCCCGCAGCGGTTCGTAGAACCGGGTTAGTCGTCAATACGCGACAGTAGTAATCGTTGCGTGACTATCCTGTAAGCCGTTCTTCAAGCGTGAATTAGGTGAGTCGCGGGAACAGTTCGATCAACGCTGTCGCACTTTGCTTACGATCGTCCCTCAGACCATCCTGTCGATCCCTCCCATGCGGTGCCAGCCTGAAGCCTGTAACCCGCTACTGGAAAAGCGGTTGCAAACTATTAAAAACAATTCTCAAGTTCCTCTCGCCGTGGCATGCCGCTCGCTATATCTCCTGCGAACGCCAATAGGTCGAATGACCGAGGACGCGTTCAGGAACCGGGTTACGAAAACAGGAGGTACTCAAATGGCACTGCCACTGATCGCCCTCGCGATTGCGATTCTGGCTGGCCGCGCAGGCTGGTAAGCCGCGCCTGACCCAGCAGCAGCTTCAGCGGCGCCCCTTGCGGGCTGAGGGGTGCCGCTCGTGTTGGAGGACCCCACACGGCGAACAGAGCGTCGGACGGTTGGCCCCACTCTGATGCTGTGCGCCTGGGTTCGACCTGAGGCGCCTCCGATCTAGGTCGGAGGCGCCTCAACCTTTGACGCCAGGTAGAGGGCCTGGGTAGCGTGCCGCTCGATGTGGTCTCGAGGCCCTCGAGAGGAGCGCACGCTGCCGATCAACGCCACTCCGATTCGCCTCCCCGACAGGTGGTCGCCGATTCGGGTCTTGGCCGAGGCCGAGGACCGTCGGGTCGTCGTCGCGTCCGACCCCTCCGGCCGTAGCTGCGTCTTCAAACTCCAGCGTAGCGATGCGACGCGGGGACCCGATCACCCACTCGCGCGCGAGTACCTGCTCCTCGACGCGATGCGCCACCCCCACTGGGTCCGGCCGGTCGACTTCGGCTATCTCGATCGAGCTCTCGCCTTCGTCGCGATGGAGTACTCCGAAGGCCGACCGCTGCGCGACCGCGCGTGCGACGGCTGGTCCAACGAGACGGCGGAACTGTGCCGGCAGATCCTTTCCGGACTCGAAGTCCTCCACACGCTCGGCTACGCGCACCTGGACCTGCATCCAGGACAGCTGCTGCTCGAGGAGGCGCGGTCCCGCCAGGACTCGCCGCAGACCACACCGAAGGTCCTCTTGCTGGACTTGGGACTGGCCGCGCCGTTCTCGACGACGCTGGCGCCCCGCGGCACTCCCGGCTTCATCGCGCCCGAGATCCTCGAGGGCGTCGGCAGTTGGGATCGTCGCGCCGACCTCTTCTCCTTCGGCGCGCTACTCTTCGAGTTGCTCATCGGTGAAGCACTCTTCCGCGGCTCGAGTCCCGCCGCGATTCTTCGCGCTCAACGCGATCTCGAACTCGCCTTGGATCGACTCGACGCCCACGCGATTCCGCTCGCAGTCCAGAACGTACTGCGAGCGTTGCTCTCGACGACGCCCGCCCGACGTCCCGGCTCGGCCGCCGAAACGTGGCATCGCCTGCGTGAGACGCTGCCCGGTCAATCCGAGTTGGCCGTTCCGCCGCGCCTCGCTGTCAGCAGCGACCTCCCGTTCGTCGGACGCGAAGCCGAGCTCGTGACAGCGTGCACGTTCATCGAGGAGCGATTCGCCGCTGCGCTTTCCGGCGCCGTCGCCGTGACCGGCGAACGCGGCATCGGCAAGCACCGGTTCCTCCAACGCGTCGCCGCAGTCGCGCGCACCCGCGGGTGGGAAGTCGCGCAGAGCGACGAGGCCGGAGACGAACTCGTTGTCCGGAACGCGCCACGCGCCGCGTCGTCGAACACCCAGTCCGACATACCGTCGGACACCCCGTCGAGCCCGCCGTCAGTCACGCTTCGTGCCGGCGACTCGAGCGAGTCGAGCGAGTCGAGCGAATCCGCCGTCGAATCGCTCGACAAGTCTCTCGCTCCGTCACCGGCCTTCGAGATCGCCCTGCCCGACCTGGACCTCGACCTGCTCATCGGCCTCGCTCGCGCCCGCGGAATCGAAACCGAAGACCTCCGCCACCGCGTCGCACGCTGGTCCCTCGGAAACCCCCTCCTCCTCGCCGCCGGCCTCGCGGTGCTGCCCGCGCAGTTGGACTCGCTGTTGAGTGGCGCGTCGGTTCGAGCGACCGAGCGCATCATTCGCCGGCTCGAAGCGCCGCGGGAGTGGGTCGAGTGGGGAAGAACACTCCAGGCTCGGCTGGCGCCCGAACGCCTCCGAGAGGTGATCCTCCGTTCGATCCTGACTTTGGTAGATGCTGGTAGTCATGCGATAGGCCGTGAGGCACCGATTGCTCTCAACGGCCAACGCCACGCGATCGAAACCAAGTCTGCAGAGGCGTCCAGCGATCCGCTCTGGGCGCGCGCAATCGTGGATGCATTCCCAGAGCAATCGATCGCACTAGCGTCGGAGTACTTGGACTCGGAGCCGGAACTCGCGGCCCCCACTGCTGCACGGGTGGCGATCGTCTCAGGCTCCCTCGATCGCATCCGAGCGCGGCTGCCGAATGCCCTGGCGACGCTGTTTCGCGAAGGTCGGATCGGGGAACAATTGGAGCTGTACGCATCGGCCGTTTGCGCAGCGTCCGACCCCCCCGCGCTTCTCGCCGACGCGGAACTTGAGGTGCTTCTCGCGGCGGCGATCGTGGTCCTCGGCGACGCAGGTGCGGGCGTCCGGGCTGTTTGGGCTGGCGATCCCGTGACAGGGGAGGCGAGTGTTCGCACGGGCCTACGTGCGTGGTCTCGCTATGCGAGTCGCGATCGGCGTGGGGGCCTCGAACTCCTGTCGGATCATCGAACGCGACGCGACTCGAGTTGGTTGTTTCGTGAGTTCCTCTGGTGGCGCTTGCTCTTCGTCGCGAATGGCGCGCTTGCGTTCGATCTCGAGTGGAAGCGAGATCCGGTCCTCGAAACATCAGTTCCGTTGGATGTTTGGCTGCGGCTCGTGGGAACCCGCTGTGAGGCCTTAGTATCGCTGGAGCGTCACGAAGAGGCCAGAGTCCTTCTCGGGTCGTGCATTCACCTGGTGGGCGAAGCGAATCCGGCGGTTCGCATCAAGTACTGGACGATGACTGGAGGCATTGCCTGGGCGGTCGGTCGAATGGATGAGGCGCAGGTCGCGTTCACTCTCGCTGTATCTGAAGCGACGAGTCGTGACCTGGACGAACTCGCCGGTCCAGGGCTCGGCGGGCTGGGCGCGTTGATGTTTCAGGCGGGAGACTCTGCGGCAGCACTGACCACGGTCCGCGCACTTGCGTGGGACTATATCTCCAGCGAATCCCTTGACTCGGCTACAGGTGAACTAGTGAACCTGGCAGCAATCCAGTGTCAGATGGGTGACCTGGGCGCCGCCGACGTCAGCCTTCGAGACGCGGCGAAGCTGGACACCCCTAGCGCCACGAACGAATTTTCATCCGGAATACTCCTTTGGCGCGTGGAGCTGGCCTTTCTCGAGGGGCAGTACGAACGCGTGATCTCGCTGGTGGATGAACTGGAAGCTTCGCAGCTTCGAGACTCGGGGTACTACCTCCCTCTTGCTGCCGCTCGGCAGGGGGCAGCACGCGCGATTCGCGGCGACGAAGAGAGTGGGGCGCAGCTCGTCCGGAAGGCGTTGACGGAACTCGAACAATCTGACCGTTTCGACGACTGGGCAGAAGGCTCGAGCGAGTGGTGGCTCACCGTTCTGCTGCTCGAGAGTGCGAGCCATCTCCCGACGCGGGCGGAGATCGACTTGGCTCGCACCCGAGCGGTCCCGCGCGTTCGAACCGTCCTCGATCTCGTGGAGGGGCTCCTGCTCGTTCGTGCACCTGATGCATCGACGCGCGACCTCGCGATGGACTTGCTGCTCGGCGCCGTCGCTGCGCTCGAGCGCCAACAGCGTATGTCCTACTCCTGGCGGGCGGATGCCGCGATTGCAGAGCTGTACCTCTGGGCTGGCCGAACGCGCGAATCGCACCGACACGCCCAAAAGGCGAAGAATGGCCTCTTGATGATTGCGGAGTCGCTGCCCTACGAGGCAGAGCGAGAGTCGTTCTTCGAGTCCTTGCCCGTCCGCCGGTTCTTCGAGCGACTGGGCTAGCCTCCGGACCGGTTCGTCGGTTCGCCCGCTTTGGCTGAGCGCGGCCAACTCTGTGAACTCACGACCGCAGTGGCGATTGCACGATCTCTCCCGAATTCCCCGAGAGATCATCGGGGTTTCCACCCCGAAACTCGGCGTCTCAGGCCGCGAGGTTTTCGAGCGGAGAGGCGCCACAGCGGTCAGTGTGCACGGTCTAACCTATTGGGTTTCAAAGACCAACCCGCTCCCGAGAACGACGCCAGAAGGGCTCGCGCTCGCGTGGCGCCCACGTTGCTTCTCCTCGGCCGTAGCACTCCCGCTCTCGCGTCGACCGGAGGTAACCCATGCGCAGCCGTTCCGTCCTCACTTCGCTGATTCTTTGTGGCGGTGTTCTGTTCTCAGGTTGTGCGAGCGATGGTCCCACTGGGCCTCTTGCAGGTGGCGTGAAGTCGACGGACGCCGCGACGACAGCAGTCTTCGGAGTCTCGGTTGGAATCTTGGGCGGCGTGGTCGACGACGGTTCCTCGCGTGTCACCGTCCCGGCTGGAGCGCTCACGGGTTGGACCTCGATGAGCCTCTCGACTCAACTCGTTGACGGCGCCTACCAAGTCGCGGTGAGCCCGAACGGATTGAGCTTCCTCGTCCCGGCCGTGGTCCGACTGCCGAAGCCGCCGAACTACGACCCGAGCGCCGTCTATCACGCGTTCCGCTGGGACGCAGCGATCGGCGACTGGGTTGACGTCGGAGGGATTGACGCCGGCGACGTGATTCTCGCGACCGTTCCAGTGTCCGCCAATCTCGTAGTCAAACTTGATGTGAACAGCTAGCTCGTAGCCACGGTCGAATCGGCCGCGCAGCCCACCCGCCCCCCTCCCGCCTCTTCGCGCGGAAGGTGGGCGGGTGGGTTGATTTTGGGCTGAAGTGGGTGGGGGCAGGCATAACCCAAAGTGCTCCAGGCGGGGAGGCGGGAGGCCGATCAACACGTTGAGGAATGCCGCGGCGGGATGGCGGACGCGGACGGCCTGGCGAGGAGGAACGGCGAGTGGCCCGGATCGACGGGATCTTCACGATGGTCAAGGCGCAAGGCGCCTCGGACCTTCATATCTCGTCGGGCGCTCCGCCCATGCTCCGTATCCATGGCGAACTGAAGCCGGTGGACTCGCCGGAGTTGACCGGCGAGCAGGCGCGTCAACTCTTGCAAGAGATGATGACGCGTGAGCAGCGCGACATCTTGGAGCGAGATCAGGACATCGACTTTGCCTACGAAGTGCCGGGGGAGGTGCGGGTCCGCTGCAATGTGTATGAGCAGCGGCGCGGGATCGCGGGCGCCTTTCGACTGTTGCCGAATCAGATCTTCTCACTCGAACAGCTCGGTCTTCCGGAGGGGGTGCGTCGCTTCGCTGAATTCCGCAAGGGGCTCGTGGTCGTGACGGGGCCGCCGGGCAGCGGCAAGAGCACGACCTTGGCCGCGCTGATCCATCACATCAACCAGACGCAGCAGAAGCACATCCTCACGGTCGAGGATCCGGTCGAGTACGTGCATCCGAATCTCAACTGCCTCGTCAACCAACGCGAGGTCGGCAGGAGCGCGCGAACCTTCGCTTCTGCGCTGCGCGCCGCTCTGCGCGAGGATCCGGACATCATCCTGGTGGGCGAGATGCGCGACCTGGAGACGATCCAACTGGCGATCACGGCGGCCGAAACCGGTCAGCTCGTCCTGGCGACCTTGCACACCGCCAGCGCCGCGCAGACGGTGGACCGGATCATCGACGCCTTCTCCGACGACAAGCAGGCGCAGATCCGCGTCATGTTGGCCGAGTCGCTGCGGGGTGTGGTCGCGCAGCGATTGGTCCGACGCAGCGACGGCGAAGGCCGACTGGCCGCGGTTGAACTGCTCTTCTGCACCCACGCCGTCTCCTCGATGATCCGCGACAAGAAGACGTTCCAACTCCCCAGCCTCATGCAGACCGGCAAGAAGGAGGGGATGATGCTGCTCGACACCTGCCTGATGCAGTACGTGAAGGAAGGGTGGATCGACGCGGAGGAGGCTCTGCGCGCGGCCAACCACAAGGAAACCTTCCTGCCGATGCTCGAACGGACGCGTCGCTCCGCCGCCGCCTGAGCGGCTGAGTAGGCGAGGAGACACGGATGCCTCCAGCGGCCGAACGAAAACCGGATCGAGCGAACGCGCCCGCGCTGGAAGGGCGTCTCAACGCCATCAGCCTGTTCGATCTCGCGCAATTCCTGATGCTGAACCGCAAGACCGGCACGCTCACGCTCCGCTCCGGCGCGCGCAGCGCCTATTTCACCTTTCGCGACGGGCGGATCCTCAACGCGCTCGACGACGCTCTGCGCGACGGTGAGAAGGTCGTGCTGCAAGCAGTGCAGTGGACCGACGGAACGTTCGAATTCCAGCCTGGGCCGGTGCCGCCGGATCAGACCATTCACACTTCGACCGAGAACCTGTTGCTGGAAGCCGCGCGTCAGCTCGACGAGATGAACGCCGGCGCGGCGATGGAGGCGGAAGGCGACGAGGCGGCGCAATCGCACGAGGAGATGTTCCGGCGCACGCAGGAGACCGCGGCCGGTTTGAGCGACGCCTTTCGTCGCGCCATGGCGGGCGCCAACCTCTCGACCATCCCGCTCAGTTGGAAGGAGAACGCGCTGCGTAGCTTGCTGGCGGGGGACGCGGAACGAATCCTCGTCTCCGCGGATGGGCGCGTCCACCTCCTGGCGGACAGCGGTGTGAGCGAGTTGCGCGGTGTGCGGATCGACGAGGTGTTGGAGTGGCGAATGGAGCTGTTCCCTGCGTTGGCCCCGCCTGTGCCGGTCGCGGGCGGCGAGACGAAGGCGGCGGCGGCCGGGCGTCGCGCTCCCACGCACTCTCCAGACTCCGCCGCTGCCAATGAAGATCTCAGGCTGGTGCACGGGCCCGAGGGGCGACGCCTCTGGGTTGTGCGGCATCCGGCGCCGGAAGGGGATTGGCTGTCTCTCTCCATGCCTTCGGATGAGTTGCCGGCGTGGGAGGCGCTCGGCCTGACCGAGGATCTCGCCCATCGACTCCAGTCGGTCTCGGGCAGGGCGCTCCTGCTCGGCGCGGCCGATCCCCGCACGACCGCGATGGCCTTGGCGGCTTGGCTCGGGCGGCGCGCGCGCGCGAGCGCCGAGGTCGGTTGGGTGATCGAGCCGTCGCCCAACTTCGATTGGGACCGGCTGCCGGGCCGGCTCGCGACCTACCCGGTCGACTGGCTGCGCGAGCGGGGCGCGCTGCTTCGTCTCGCTGACACTTCCGGCGCGCGCCTCATCGCGCTGCGAGACGTCCACGATTCGAATGTCCTGCGGGAAGCATTGATGATCGCCGCTCGCGGCGCTCACGTGGTGATCGCGACCTCCGCCGAATCGTTGCCGCAGGTGATCCAGTTCATGGAGGGACACCTGCGCGCCGACACCGCGACCGGCTTCCGCGATTGGGTCGGCGGCGTCTGGCTCGTCCGCAGGAGCGCCGACCCGAGCGGCCTCCCGTGGCAGAATCGATTCCTCTCCACCGCGGAGATGGAGGCGATCGGGCAGGCGCGCCGCGCCGCCTGACCTCCGTCGCTGGACAAAGCGGGGTCCGGACCCTACCTTCGCGCCACTCCGACTTCGCATCGTTCGATCCCGACCCTTCACCGTGAGGATCCATGCCCGATCGCGTCGAGATCGACGGCTTTCGACTGCGTCTCGAGGATGTCCTCGCGGTGGCGCGGCCGGGCGCCTCTGACGCGCCCGAGGTGACTCTCTCCGTCTCGGCCGAGAGTCGTCTCCGTGAAGTCCGCGCGGTGGTCGAGGAACAATGGCTCGATCCCATCGTCGCGGGACACACGACGCTCTCCGTCTACGGGTTCAACACCGGCGTCGGCGTCCTCAAGGATCGGCCGGTGGAGCGCGCGCGACTCGACGAGTTCCAAGAGTTGTACATCCGCTCTCATTGCGTCGGAATCGGCGCGCCGTTCCCGGTCGATGTCGTGCGCGCGGCGATGTTGGTGCGCGCGAACAGCCTCGCGTCCGGCTTCTCGGGCGTGACGCCCGGGTTGGTGCAGGGACTCTGCGCTCTCCTCAATGCGCGGGTGACGCCGGTCGTGCCCGAGATCGGATCGCTCGGGGCGAGCGGAGATCTCGCGCCGTTGGCCCACGTCGGCGCAGTGCTGATCGGGGAACCGGCAGCCCGCGTTATACACGGCGGTCGACCCGTTCGTCTGCGGGACCTGCCCGAGTCGACGCGA
Organism: uncultured bacterium; assembly: GCA_964631125.1. GTDB lineage: Bacteria > Eisenbacteria > RBG-16-71-46 > CAIMUX01 > CAIMUX01 > CAZVYN01. The sequence continues at coordinate 21,527 of CAZVYN010000014.1, forward strand.
CCGACGCCGGTGCGGCTCGGTCCGAAAGAGGCGATGGCGTTGACCAACGGGACGAGCTTCATGCTCGCCCTCTTGACGCTGGCGGTCGCCGACGCGCTCGAACTGTTGGAGTTGGCCGATGTCTGCGCCGCTCTCTCCCTCGAAGCGATGCTCGGCGAACAGGACGCCTTCGACGCGCGCCTGCAAGCAGTCCGCGGACATCCCGGCCAAGAAGCGTGCGCGAGGCACATGCGATCGCTTCTGCAGGGAGGCGAGCCGACGGGCGAGGGACTGCGACTCGAGTATCTCGAGCGGAAGATCGCGGGAGAACTCGCGCGTCAGCAGGAGAAGCTGCGCGCGGAGTCGATCGATCCCGCGGCGCTGCTGCGCCTGCGTTTGGCGACCGAGCACCTGCCGCGTGTGCAAGACGCGTATTCGATCCGGTGCGTGCCGCAAGTGCACGGCGCTTCGCGTGACGCCCTCGCGCACGTGGCCGCCGTCGTCGACCGCGAACTCAATGCGGTCACCGACAACCCGCTGCTCTTCGGCGAGGGGGACGGTTTCCGCGCGCTCTCCGGGGGAAATTTCCACGGGCAGCCGCTGGCGCTGGTCGCGGACTACGCGGCGCTCGCGTTGGCGGAGATCGGGAGCATCTCGGAGCGTCGCCTCTTCCGGTTGCTCGATTCGGATCTGAGCTATGGGCTTCCTTCGAATCTGACCGGCGGCGAACCGGGGATCAACACTGGTCTCATGCTCATCCAGTACACGGCGGCGGCGCTCGTCAGCGAGAACAAGACGCTCTGTCATCCGGCCTCGTCCGACAGCATTCCGACCTCCGGCGACCAAGAGGATCACGTCAGCATGGGGGCGTGGGCCTGTCGCAAGGCGCGCACGATCCTGGAGAACACGCGCGACATCCTCGCGCTCGAACTGTTGGGCGCCGCGCAAGGCGTCGACCTCCAGGAACAGTTGCTCGGGCGACCGCGCAGGCTCGGACGCGGCGTCCGTGCGGCGCATCAGGCGGTCCGTTCCGCCGGCGTTGCCGCGTTGCATGAAGACCGCTATCTGGAGGAAGACATCCGCCGGATGAGCGCGCTCGTTCGCGGGCCTGAGATCCTGCAGCGGGTGCGCGCCGCCGTCGAAGGAGCGAGGTCGGCATGAGCAAGATCGAACCCCGCACATTCCGCGGGACCCGGGACTTCTTGCCGGCGGAGATGATCCAGCGAGAGAAGCTCTTCGAGTACCTCCGCTCCGTCTTCCAGCGCTACGGATTCGCGCCGCTCGAGACTCCCGTCATCGAGTACCTCGACATCCTCCTGGGGAAGTATGGGGTCGAAGGGGAGAAGCTGATCTACCCGTTGGCCTACAAGGGCGGGAAGGTCCTCGCGCTGCGCTACGACCTGACCGTGCCGTTGGCGCGAGTGGTCGCGCAGCACACTGATCTGCCGCGTCCGTTCAAGCGCTATCAGATGCAGCCGGTTTACCGCGCCGATCGACCGACGATGCATCAGGGCCGCTACCGCGAGTTCTATCAGTGCGACGTCGACATCGTCGGCGAGGCGAGTCGAGTCGCTGACGCGGAGATCTTGGCGTTGATGGCCGAGGTGCTGCGCGGGCTCGATCTGGGCAAGTTCCGGGTGCGGGTGAACCATCGCGAGATCTTGCGCGGGATGGTTCGCTCGGTCGGACTGCCCGACGAAGCGGCGCCCGGCGTGATCCGCGCGATCGACAAGATCGACAAGGTCGGCCTGAACGGTTTCGACGCGGAACTGATCCAGGAGCAGATCCCCGACGAAGCCAGGGCGCGGCTCATGACGCTGCTGGAGCAACCGTCGGGCGGTCGCGCGTTCCTCGAATCGATGCTCACGACGCTCGGCGGCGAGCCGTGCGCACGGACCGGGATCGAAGATCTCCTCCAGATATGGGACGCGCTGGGCTCGCTCGCGCCGAGCCTGGAGCCGTTCGAGTTCCGACTCGATCTCGCCCGCGGGCTCGACTACTACACGGGCGCGGTCTTCGAAGCGACGCTGGATTCGCTGCCGCACCTCGGCAGCCTCTGCGGCGGCGGCCGCTACGACGGCCTGGTCGCGCTCTTCTCCGACGTCGAGGCGCCCGCGGTCGGCGTGACGATCGGCATCGACCGGATCTTCACGGCGTTCGACCAACTCGGGCGCGGCGAGGGTCCGCCGACCCGAACGCAGGTGCTCGTCCTGCAGTTCGGACCGGAATCCGAACGCCCCGCGCTGGAGATGACCCGCCGGTTGCGGGAGGCTGGATTCAACACCGAGGTCTGGTGTCGGCCCGATCGGCTGGGTCGGCAGATCCAGCAGGCCGATCGCCGGGGGATCCCGACGGTGATCTTCCAGGGGCCGGACGAAGCGGCCCGCGGAGAATGGACCTTGAAGCGACTCAGCGACGGGGAGCAGGCGTCGCTGGCCGACGACGCAGTCGAAGCCGGTCTCCGCTCTCTCCTCGATCCCCCCCCGCGTTGACCCTTCTCGAGGGCGATGTTAGATTGCGCCGCGTTCGGCCTCGGCGACTCGATCCGGGGGAGCGCGACGGCCCGAGACGAGGGAGCCGATGAAGTTGACTGTCCGTTCTCCGCTGACCGCTGGCTGTCCGATCACTGCCTGTCCGGTCACTGGCCTTCCGATCACTGGCCTTCTCATGACTGCTCTTCTCTTGACTGGGCTGCTCTCTGGTCTTTCGGCGATCTGGCCCGAGACCGCCGAGGCGGCCGATCCGAGCAAGCGCGTCTCGCTCCAACTCGGAGGCGGACTCTCGGGTCTCGCGATGTCCGATCTGAACGACGAGATCGCGCGCGGCAACGGCTTCATGGCGACCAAGAGCTGGCGTGCGCTCGACGACGTCTCCCGCGGGTTCAGCTTCCTAGGCTCGGTGCGCTCCGACCTCGCCAGCGGATTCGGCGTGGCCTTGGGCATCGGCAGCGTC
>CAZVYN010000014.1:24557-60737 GCA_964631125.1 uncultured bacterium
GCGAGGCGCTCGCCTCGCTGGAGATGGTGCTCAACGAGAACGTCACCTTCGTGACCGACGTCGGGTACCGACTCCTGAAGGCCGATGCGAAGGACTGGGAGACGCGCATCTCTCGCGCTCAGGACCCCATCCAGGACCAGACCGGGCCGGACGGAGAGCCGAACGGCATCCCGGACGGCCAGGAGCTCATCGAGGACAGCTTCCTCTTGAACGCCCTCCTCCAGGAGTCGGGCTCACGGCTCCGACCGAATATGAAGATCGACTACTCGGGCCTGCAGGGGAACGTGGGACTTCGCTTCTACCTCTTCTGATCCAGCTTCCGCGGGCGACGCGGTCGGCCCGTCAGCTTCATTTCAGCAGAACATAGTTCCGATACTCGCCGATCCTCGAATGGAGGATGTGGTTCTCGAGCCATGAGAGCACCCGGACCGAGAGCCGGTTGTGTTCGTGCATCGTGCCCGGCCGGGCGTAATCCTCGGCGCGCCAGGACTTGTTGGCGATCCACTCCTGCATGACGGCGGGATGTGTCCCGTGGAAGCGAGCGACATGACCCAACGGACCGTAGTCGAACGCTACCCCCTCGTCAGGATGGCGGCGTTTCACCCAATCCTCGGGATGGTGCAGGCGATCGAGCGCCATTTGCTTGCGCTTCATCGTCTCGGGGGGGCGCACCCAGCCGTAGTGGAAGACCCGCGCGCCGCACGGCTTGACCACCGGCTTGCGGCCGTCGATACGGAATCCCTGCGCGCTCTTCCACGACCGCATGCCCGGAATCCGGCGCACCGCGCGCACCTCGTGGCGATACCAATTGCGGGTCCAGTGGACATGCTCGAAGTCGCCCCAGAAGTGCAAATAGTCGAAGAGGAGCCCCTCGACCCTCGGGTTGCCGTCCCATTGCTCGATGGCGGCGCGGATCTTCGGGAGGTCGGCCTCGTGCAGCACCTCGTCCGCCTGCAGATAGATGCCCCAGTCGCCCGTGCAGGCGTCGAGCGCGATGTTCGTCTGGACGGCGTTGATGGCGCCGTGGACGAAGTGCGCGGAGTCCCATTCGGTGTCGATGATTCGCACCTTCGGGTCGTTGATGGCCGCGATCCGCTCGCGAGTGCCATCGGTGGAGGTCCCGACCGCGATGACGAACTCATCGACGAGCGGGAGGGCCGAGCGAATCGCCTCGGCGATCGGATAGTGCAGGCGGACCGCGTCGCGAACGAAGGAAAAGCCACTGAGCTTCACGAAGACCTCGGATATGCTCGCCGCTCGAGCTGGGGGTTGAGGGACCGTCGACGAACCAAATCGGCCGTCCGGCATACTAGGAACGACTCGCGCCGCGGGCAACGAAGCCCGCAGGGATTCCGGCCCCGTCCCAGACCCATCGAAGGAACGAAACCACTCATGCCGACTTCCGCCCTGCCCGGGATGGCCCGTAGTTTGTTCTCTCGAACCATGCTCGCTGCCCCGCTCGCCAATTTTCTGGCCACTCTGCTCGCCACCGTGCTGCTGCTGTCCCTCCCGATCGACGCCAGCCGCGCCGAGACCCCGATCCTCCCGGTCGACCAGGTCACCCGCGGCATGAAAGGGGTCGGTTACACCGTCTTCCAAGGGGATACGATCGAGCAGTTCGGCGTCGAAATCCTCAGCGTGATGAAGCGCACCCGAGCGCAGGGTGACCTGATCCTCTTCCGCGCGGAAGGGGAGAAGCTCGAGCACACCGGGATCATCGCCGGCATGAGCGGCAGTCCCGTCTACATCGACGGCAAACTGATCGGCGCGGTCGCCTTCGCTTACTCGGGCGCGAAAGACCCGATCGGCGCGATCACCCCGATCCAAGAGATGTTGGACATCCTCGACAACGGACTGGAGCATTCCACGCGCGACAACGCGACCGGGCTCGACGTCGAACCGTGGCGGCTCGAGCCCGAAGAGCGCTCGACGGAGAACTTCGCCGGAGCCCCGGCGCTCTTCGAAGAATCGCTGGCGCGGCTGACGCGCCGTCCGGTGGAGCCCGGATCGCGGACGAGCGCCGGGCGCGGCGCCTCGCAGCGGTCTCCGGCGGAGCTTTCCCCGGTTCTCGTTCCGATCGCACTCGACGGCTGGGATGAGGGGATGCGCGCGACCATGGCGGAAGATCTCTCTCGCCTCGGGCTGAGCGGCGTGTCGAGTCCCAGCGGCTCGGTCGCGGCCGGCGCCGTCGGATCGGTCGATCAGAAAGCGCCTCCGCTCACGCCAGGGTCGGCGCTCGGCATCCAGTTCGTGCGCGGCGACGCCGACCTGACCGCGATCGGAACGGTCACCTGGGTCGACGGCGATCGCATCCTCGCGTTCGGTCATCCCATGGTCCAGGCGGGCGCGGTTTCGTTTCCGATGAGCGCTGCTTGGATTCACGACGTCATTCCCACGCTCGCGGTCTCGGTCAAGATGGGCGCATCGCGCGGTCCGCTCGGCGGGATCTACCAGGACCGGCGCGCCGGTATCGCCGGACGGATGGGCGCGCAGCCGGATCTACTGCCGGTCCGTGTCACGCTACAGAACGAGCGCGGCGAGACGCGCGATTTCAACTACGAGGTCGCGCGCCACCCGGGACTCACGCCGACCTTCATCCCCTGGACCATCAGCAACTCCCTCTTGGCGGCCGGTTGGTCGTCGGGGGACGCGTCACTCCAGACCGAGACGACGGTTTTCCACAGCGGAGGCGAGCAACTGACGCGGCGTGAGCGAATCACGACGCCCGCGCCCGGTTCCGGCGTCGGCCTCGACGTCGCGCTGCCCGCCACTCTGCTGATGGTCAATCCTTTCGAGCGCGTGCGGATCGATTCGGTCGCCGTCTGGATGGCCTACGAAGCGGGAAACGCCACGGCGCGCTTGACCGAGTTGAGCTGTGAACGGACCCGCGCGGAAGTCGGCGACACCCTGCACCTCTCGATGCGAATCGAGCCGTACCGCGCGCCGGTCGAGACGCGTGTCCTGCATGTGGTCATCCCGACGGCCTGGGCCGGCAAGAGCCTGCGGATTCTCTGTGGCGGCGCAGAAGATTTCAGCGAATGGGATCGCGATCGCGCGCCCGAGAAGTTCGAGCCACACTCGTTGCGCCAGTTGGAGACGCTCATCCGCGAGGCGCCGGATGAGTCGATCCTCTCACTGCGAGTCTATTCGACGGAGCCGGGCGCGCTCGTGCGGGGCGTGGAAGTTTCGGGACTGCCGCCGTCGCTCGCGTCGGCGGCCGTGACGACGTCGGGTCGCGGGGGCGTGACCACGAGCGTGAACGGGCGGTTGCTCGAAGAGAAACGGTATGAGACTCCCTATGTCCTGAAGGGCGGCGAACAGATCGAGGTGGAGGTGGCCGAGTGAGCAGAGCAAGGGTCGAGGAGCACGTCGTGGCGTCGGGTCGTCCGGTGCTTCTGGGTCTGATGGCCGGGATCGTGGCGTTCGCGGCGATCGCCGGCGACGCCGCTGCGGTCCGCACGCGGTTCTTCCGCACCGAGGGATACTCCGGCTTCAAGAAGGGGGAGTTGGCGGGGACGGCTCTGCACGAAGAGAACGGCCTCGTCGCGGCGCCGCGCGCGGCCGAGATCTCGGACCCGGGCGTGCGCACCGTCTGGCGCTTGGCCGTCGACTCGGGCGGCCGCGTCTTCGCCGCCACCGGTGATCAAGGTCAGATCCATCGCGCCACCGACGGCGAAACCTTCACGCTCTTCTCCTCGCTCTTCAACTACGAGCTGTTCGCGCTCACGCCCGACGGCCGCGGCGGTTGCTACGTCGGCGGCGCTCCGTCCGGCGCGATCTCGCACGTCAACTCAGAGGGAGTCTCGCGCACGGTCTTCGATGCGCCGGAGGGACTGGTGCTCGCGCTGTTGGCCTCGCCCTCGGGTGGCGTCTACGCCGCGGCGGGGGAGCGGGGGCGTCTCTATTTCATTCCCGAGGCCGGGGAGGCCCGCGTCGTCTGCGAGAGCGGAGATCTGCATCTGCGTTGTCTCGCCTGGTCGACCGACGGAAAGAAGATCCTCGCGGGAACCGATGGCCGCGGCCTGGTCCAAGAGATCGACCCGTCTTCCGGCTCTGTCCGCATCCTCTATGACGCGCAGGAAGATGAGATCGTCGCGCTCTTGCCGCACGAGGACGGCTCGATTCTCTTCGCCGCCAACCCGGGTGACTCGGGCGGTGGCGGCGCAGGCGCAGGCGCAGGCGCAGGCGGAGGCGGAGGCGGGGGTGAGGAAGCGGTGATCCTCGACCACGAGTCGCCGAGCGCCGCGCGTGGCCCGTCGCCCGTCGTCTATCGAATCGACGGCCTCGGCAGCGCGCGACCGCTCTGGCGTTGTCCGGAGAAAACGATCCACGCATTGGCCGGCGGTCCCGACGGCGGCTTCCATGCGGCGACCGGCGGTTCGGGCGCGCTCTACCTGGTGACGTCCGAGGGGAAAGAGACCGTCCTCTGGCGGGCGAAGGAAGATCAGGTCACGAGCCTGGCCACAGATGGCGACGTCCTCTACGCAGGGACCGGATCGCCGGGCCGGATCTATCGCGTCGGCCCCGCGCGCGAGGCCGAGGGGCGCTACACCTCGGAGGTCTTCGACGGCGGCGACCTCGTTCGCTTCGGTCAGATTCGTTGGACCGGCGAAGGAGAGGGCTCGATCGCGTTTCGGACGCGAACCGGATTCACCTCGACACCGGACGAGAGTTGGAGCGCCTGGTCGGCCGAGCTCCCCGGCGACGGGGGAGCGGTCGCCTCGCCTCCTGGTCGCTACCTGCAATGGCAGGCGGTCGTGCGGCCGAAGACGGGAGACCGCCCGCTCTCGGTGCGGCGGGTCGAAGTGGCCTACGTCGGAACCAATCGCCCGCCGCGCATCGGCGCGCTCGCGATCTCGCCCGACGAGCCGAACTTCGACGGTGGAGAGAGCAAGCGAGGGAGTTTCTCGCAGACTCTCGGGAGCGGCGTCGAAGTCGACTACAACCTGCCGATGGTGGGCGTCTCCGTCAGCGCCTCGGCCGAGGTTCCGGCCGCCATCCGCCAGTTGCGTTCGATCGCGTGGGAGGCGTCGGACCCCGACGGCGACGAGCTGCAGTTCCGCATCGAACTGCGCCGCGTGGGAGAAGATGGTTGGCGTCTGCTCGAAGCGGCCTCGCCTCGCCCCGCCTACTCGTTGGAAACCGGGCTGTTGCCGGACGGCGCCTATGAGATTCGCGTCCACGCCACCGATTCACCGGGCAACGCGGCGGGCACGGAGGGAACCGCCTCGCGCGTGACTGCGCCCTTCACCGTCGACAACCTCGCCCCGACCGTGACCGAACTGCGCGCGCGCAGGGTGGACGGGCCCGCGCTCGTGGTCTCCGGTGTCGCCACCGATGAGAGTTCGCCGCTCCGCCGCATGTACGTCTCGGTCGACGGCAAGAGCTTCCGGACCTTGCCCCCGTCGGACGGCATGATCGACAGCCGCAGCGAACGCTTCGAAGCGACGGTCCCGTTGGAGCACGACGCGGCCGGCAACTGGATCGTGGTGCGAGCGCAAGATTCGGCGGGGAATCAGGGGAGTTACAGGGCTTGGTTGGATCAGTAGACATCGAAGCCGCGGCGGCTTCGATGTCTCCGGTCAGACGTGGTGGTGGGGTCGACGTTGACTCCAGCGCCGGGTGAAGACTGGGGCGGGGTTGAAGAGGACATCGATCGGCGGCCGCTCGACGTCTACATCAATACGCAATCGCCCAGACGACGGGATAGGGCGACGGTTCTCCGCAGCGGACGCAGACTCCCGCTTCGCTCGCCTTCGCCGTGCCCGCCGCATGCGCGTCGACCTTGTCCAACGGTAGGTTGCGGATCGTCGCCTTCGTCTCGGCCTTCACCTTTGCTTCGCACTCGCCGCGGCCGCACCAGTGGGCGGAGCCGAAGCCCTTGGCGGCGCCGACCCATTCCTTGAAGGCGTCGTAGTCGGAGATCTCCTTGGTGCGTTCGTCGCGGAGCGTGCGGGCGCGTTCGAAGAGATCGCGCTGCATCTGCTCGAGCTGTTCGCGCACGACGGTGACGATCGTGTCGAGCGGGATGAACTGCTTGGTCTTGGTGTCACGCCGGACGACGACGGTCTGTCCCTTGGCGACATCCTTGGGACCGATCTCGAGGCGCAGCGGCACGCCGCGCGATTCCCATTCGGCGTACTTCCAGCCGGGACGCATCTGGTCGCGGTCGTCGACCTTGACGGTCCAGTTGGCGCTCAGCGCCACGCGCACTTTTTCGGCGGAGTCGAGCACGAGCGACTTCTCTTCGTCTGTCGTCCAGATCGGGACGATGACGACATGCAGCGGCGCGAGACGCGGCGGACAGATGAGTCCCGCGTCATCGGAGTGCGCCATGATGAGCGCGCCGACCAGGCGAGTGGAGACGCCCCATGAGGTCATCCAGGCGTACTGCATCTCGCTGTTCTGATCCTGGAAGCGGACATTGAACGGGACCGAGAAATTCTGCCCGAGATTGTGCGAGGTGCCGGCCTGGAGCGCCTTGCCGTCTTGCATCATTGCTTCGATCGAGTAGGTCCGCAGGGCGCCCGCGAAACGCTCCGCATCGGTCTTGCGACCGGCCTGGACCGGCAACGCCATCTCCGTCTCGACGAAGTCGCGGTAGACCTCGAGCATCTTCCGAGTTTCCTCTTCGGCGCCCGCCTCGGTCGCATGCGCGGTGTGCCCTTCCTGCCAGAGGAACTCGGTCGTCCGGAGGAATAGGCGCGTGCGCATCTCCCAGCGGACGACGTTGGCCCACTGGTTGATCAAGAGCGGCAGGTCGCGGTACGACATGATCCACTTGGAGAACATCGAGTAGATGATCGTCTCCGAGGTCGGCCGCACGACGAGCGGCTCCTCGAGTTGCTTGCCGCCCCCGATGGTGACGATGGCCAACTCCGGCGCGAACCCCTCGACGTGTTTCGCCTCCTTCTTCAGGAACGACTCCGGGATGAAGAGCGGGAAGTAGGCGTTCTCGTGTCCCGTCGCCTTGATCCGGCGGTCGAGCCCCGCTTGGATCTTCTCCCAGATCGCATAGCCGCGCGGACGGATCACCATGCAGCCGCGCACCGGCGAGTGGTCGGCCAACTCCGCCACGCGGATCACATCGAGATACCACTGCGAGAAGTCCTTCTCGCGCGTCGTGATCGCTTCGCTCGCCATCGTCGGCTCCATTCCGCTTCGGGTTCTGATCCGCGCAACTGGGTCCGGACCCAGTCACCGCTCCCGGCCGCCTTCGCGCTTCAGTGGGAGTCGAGTCGCGGAACCTAACACGCGCGGAAAATGGGCCTCAAGGCGCGGGGTCAATTTGTGGGGGTCAGTTTGTGCGGGTCAGTTCGCGAACACGAACCTGGATCGGCCGGACCAGCCGTCGCCCGTCGCCACGAGGAAATACATCCCGCGCCCGAGAGCCGCGTGATCGAGCTTCCGCGAGATCTCCTGAGGCCCGAGGCGAAGCCCCGACTCTCGCCACGTCGACCTGGACCGCCCCGAAAGGTCGACGATCGAGAACTCGATCTCGCCCTCACTCGGCGCGTTGACCACGAATCGGATCTCTTCGCTCGCGGGGTTGGGAGTGACGGGTCCCAAGATCGATGCAGCCACAGGCTCGCCAACGATCTCGACGTTCGCAACGTTCTGGAAGACGACGACCGTCACCGACAGACAAGAAGAGTAACAACCCCCACACGCCGCCGCCGGCGCGTCGATCCGGCCGACATGAGTCCCCAGCGGAAGCGCTGCGGCGTCGACTCTGAGCTCCAGGTTGCTTCCTGGCAGCTCCGTGCAGCTCAGCCAGGGTTGGGTGGAGTGGAAACCGGTGAAGCAGGAGGTCGGGTCGCTCCCCCCGCATTCGGCGCCCTGTGAGCAGTCGTCATGCGTGTACGCCCGGATCGTGTCGACGACCGCGGTCCCGCTGATGACGTTGGATTGCACCGCGCTCGGATAGAACTGCACGCTGTTGAAACTCGAGCAATCATCGCATCCCGGAGCAGGCGCCATCCCGCAGACCGATCCCACATTCACCCACCGATCGTTGTACTCCGGGTACGAGTAGCCATCGCAATATTCGATGCTCGGCAGGCCCCCGACCCCAGAGAGTTCGAGAGTACCTGCGACCGGCGTGGAGAAGCGGAATCGAGCTACGAAGTCCAGGAACGCTTCGAACTCGCAGGAGTCGAGTTTGTACACCAGTCCAGAACCTTGCACGGATGGAATGCCTCGGACCAGCTCGGCGCCGCAAGTCTCGCTCGAGATGAGCGCCCACGCAGCGGGCCAACGAAGTGTGAACTGGGCGGTGTCGGTCGTCGCGGCGAATTCGCCGAGTCGGACGTCGAACTCCGTCGTTGGGGTGCGAGGAACCGAGGTAGCGCCTTGACAGGCCGTGGGGGCGTTCGCACAGGTGTTGTTCACGGACCAAGGACGTCCACCCACGACGATCAGGTGTGGGTCGGTCTGCGCGACGGCGATCGTCGCCGAGAAAAACAAGAACGCGACAGCGCCGAAGGTCGGCTTCGGCCCGCGGAGCACATCCAGTCTCATGCGGCCTCTTCTCACCGCGCCGCCGGAAATGCCGCGTCCGGCAGAACCAGCACCTGACCGATCTTGATGTGGTCGCTGCGGCCTAGATTGTTCATGGCGCGTAGCTGGGAGAGGGAGATGCGGTGGCGTTTGGCGATCTGCGCCAGCGTGTCTCCGCGTTGGACGCGATAGCCCGGCGGGCGGGGCGACTGGTCGAAGCGCTCGGCCTCGGGGAGCGACGCGAAGGCAACCTGAGGGTTCTCGACGCGACCGGCCGGCAACCGCAGTCGGTATCCGCGCGGCAGCGCGCGAGAGCCCTGCAGATACGACGCTCCCAGAGCCGGATTGAGATCGATCAGTTCGCTCCGGGTGACCGAGAAGGCGTCGAGGAGCGAGCCGAAACGCACCCATTGCGGCAGTTCGTACTCGTCGTGGACGAGAGGCGGATCGACGGCGAGATCGCCGAAGTACTTCTCGGGATTGCTCGCGATCTCGACCACCGCGAGGAACTCGCAGTAGAAATTCTGCGAGGCGAATCCGAATGACGGGCCGTCGTATTCCTGCAGGATCCGCTCGATGTCGGTGGTCCCGAGTTGATTCTTCGCGCGCAGCACGCCGCTCAGTCCGTGGTTGTACGAGACGATCGCCAACGGCCAGGTCCCGAGCACGTCGAGCGACCGCTTCAGGTAGGCGCCGGCCGCCTCGCTCGCGCGGAACGGATCGAGCCGTTCATCCAGGTCGTTCTCGACCCGCATGAAGTTTTTTCCGGTGTCGCTGGTGAACTGCCAGAGGCCGAGGGCGCCCACCTTCGAACGCGCGCTCGGATTGAACGAGGACTCGACGTGCGGCAGGCAGGCGACTTCGGCGGGAACGCCCATCGATTCGAACAGCTCGAGGATGTGTTCGCGGTAGCGGCCGGAACGCGCGAGGCTGGCCCGCATCTGGTCGCGCACTCCCGTCTGACTGCGGATCCGTTCACGCGCCCGGGTGAACCGGGCCAGCTCCGGCGCGTGCTCGAAGAGCACGGCGATACGCGCCTCCTCGGCCGTGTACCGCTCGGGAGTCTTGAGCGCGAGTTGCTCCAGTACGTCGCCGTAGAACTCCATGCGCTGGTCCACGCGATCCGAGAATTCCTCGCGCGACATCCCGTCGGCCTCGACCACCTCGTAGACGATCCACGGATACCGCTGATCGTGGATCACCTTCTGGTCGCCCCCGTAGTGGCCGAAGATCCGCACCCAGAACTCGACGCGCGCGCGCAAGTCTTCGGGACAGGGAAAGTTCGCGGTGCCGTACTGCGTCTCGCTGACCTGGCCATGCACGCCCGAGGCCGCGGCGTCGGCCGGATCCCCGAGGTTGCCTTGGCCGGTGGCGGCAGGAGCGAGGGCGAAACACGCGGTCCAGGCCAAGAAAACTCCCCAGGTCGCCGCGGAGAACCGGCGTGAGGGGCGGAGGCTCGAAGAAGGGGAAGACACGGTTCTCGATTGCTCCCATGGCTTCGGTCGGTGGGCTCGTCCGGCGCGCCGGACTCTCGACGGCGTCGCGGCTTGTGTCGAACGAGGACGTCGACCATCTTATCGACCGGATCCGGGGCCAACAAGAGAAGGGAGGCAGATGGATCGCCCGTCCGGACCGCTCGGAACCATCGTCGTGCAGGCGGCAGGACTCGCCAAGAGGTACGGCCCGATCGTCGCGGTCGACGACGTCTCCTTCGAATTGAGGTCGGGCGAGATACTGGGCTTCCTCGGCCCCAACGGCGCCGGCAAGTCGACCACGCTCCGCATGCTCATCGGATTCCAGTATCCCGACGCCGGGACGGTGCTCTTGCGGGGTCGAGATATCTTTCGCCAGGGCTCGCTCGCGCGCGCTTCCCTCGGCTATCTGCCGGAGCAACTCCCGCTCTACACCGACCTCTCGGTGCGGGAGTATCTGAACTACTTCGCGCGACTCAAGCGGGTGCCGTCGGTGGCCGCCGCCGTCGATCGCGTCGTCGAGCGATGTGACTTGGGCGCGGTCGTCCAGCGCGCCTGTGGCAATTTGTCCCGCGGCTACCGTCAGCGGGTCGGGCTCGCTCAAGCGCTGCTCGCCGATCCCGAACTCTTGATCCTCGATGAACCGACATCGGGCCTCGATCCGAATCAGATCCATGACTTCCGCGAGATGGTGCGGGCGCTCGGCCGAGAGCGCGCGGTGTTGCTCTCGACCCATGTGCTCCCCGAAGCGATGGAGCTGTGCGACCGCGTGCTGGTGCTGCACCGAGGGCGGGTCGTCGCCTCGGGCAGTCCTCGCGACATCGGCGCGCACGAGGCCGGCGCGCACTCGGCCCTGCTCCGGTCGGACGAGCCCCCGTCGGCCGATCTGAGCGCACGGTTCGGTCTGGTCGCGGAGGGTCGATCAGGAGTCTTCCGCGTGACGCGCGATCTCGACGCCGACGACGCGCGCGCCTTGCTCGCGGTCATCGTGGAGAAACGTTGGGAGCTGCTCGAGTGGCAGACCGGCGCGAGCGGACTGGAGGCGGCGTTCCGCCGTCTGACCTTGGGAGAGGAGGCCGCGTGAGGCCGGCGGCTTGGTTGATCGCGGGACGGGAGACCCGCAGCGTGGTCGGTTCTCCGGGCGGGCTCGTCGTGTTGGGGACGTTCTGGTTGGTGGCGGGGATCCTCTTCGTCAGCCTGCTCTTCCGATTTCGAGATGGATGGCTCCAGGTGGCGCAGACCGGTGGGCTGCGCACCGAGACCGTCGGGCTCCACGTCAACGACTGGGTCGTGCGTCCATTGCTCTACAACTTGGGCACGGTGCTGATCCTGTTCGTGCCGCTGCTGACCATGCGCAGCTTCGCCGAAGAGCGTCGCAGCGGGAACCTCGAGCTGTTGATGTCGCAGCCGCTGCAGGGCGCCGATCTGGTCTTGGGCAAGTTCTTCGGGGCGACCGGCGCGCTCTTCGGCGGACTCGCCGTGCTCCTCGGACACCTCGCCATCCTCGGGCTGGTCTCGCGGCCCGACTGGCCGGCGGCGCTCGTCGGGCTGCTCGGGCTCGGCCTGCTCGGATCGTTCTTCGTCGCGGTCGGCATCCTGCTCTCCGTCCTCAGTCGCTCACCGATCGAAGCGGCCGTGCTCTCGTTGGGCGCGTTGCTCCTCGTGGTCGTCGCGCCGGGCGGCGGCGGCGGGGGCCCGGGCTGGTTGGCGTCCGCGCGCGAATTCCTCGCTGTGTTGCCGAGATTCGAGGACTTCACCCGCGGGCTGCTCGATCTGGGTCACGTCTTCTTCTTCGTCGGCGCGATCTTCGTCTTGTTGGCGGCGGCGCTGCGCGGACTCGATCTCGTCCGCTGGCAGGGATGACGCGGATGACGCGGCTGGCGGAGTCGTCCAAGGAGAGCCGCACCTCACCGCTGCTGTATCTCGGCGTCTCTCTCCTCGGAGTGGGGGCGCTGCTCTCTACGGTCCTGGGCGCCAACACTTATCTGCCGCGGCTGCTCATGCTCGGGGGAGTGATCGTCTGCGGGATCGGGCTGCACCGCTCCGCACGCGCGCTGCAATTCGTTCTCTTTCGCGCGCGCGCCGTGGCCGAGCCCGGCCCCGCGCTCTCCTGGATCCTGGCGGGATCTCTCGGACTCGTGCTGGCCGTCGGCTTCGGCCTGCGCGGGATCCGGGTCGATCTGACCGAGCGCGGCATCAATCGGCTGAGCGCGACGAGTTCCGCCGCGCTGGCGCAACTGAACGACGAGATCGAGTTGGTGGGCGCGGCGCGCGAGACGTCGCCGGCGCGCGGACGCATCGGCGAGATCCTCGAGGTGTACCAAGCCGGCTCTCCGCGGATCCGCACGCGGCTCATCGATCCCGAACGCGAGCCGGAGGAGGCCCGCGCGCTGCTGCTCACCCGCGGCGATGTCATCGTCGTGCGTCGGGGCGACGTACGGCAGGAGGTCTCGATCCTGGAGGAGGCCGATCTGACGCAGGCGATCCTCCGCGTCGACGACCCGTCACGCCCGATCCTCGGAGTGCTGGAGGGACATGGCGAAACCGCGGAAGGACGCGCGAAGCTGACCGATCTCCGCACGCTGCTGACGGCCGCGGGACTCGAATACCGCACCCTGCGGCTGAGTGAGATGACCGACGTGCCGCGCGCCGTGCGCGCGCTCCTCGTGCCGGGTCCGCAGACCGCGCTCCTGCCGGGCGAGGTCGATGCGATCGCACGTTTCCTCGACGGCGGCGGGCGCGCCGCCATCTGGATCGATCCCGGCGCGCCCACCGGTCTGGAAGAGTATCTCCGCACGCGAGGTATCGAGGTGGATGGACGTCCGATCCAGGACAGCGGTGGGGTGACGCAGTCGGTCGGGCTCGGTCCCGAGACGATCGGCATCAATCGCTTCGGCGACCACCCCGTGACCAAGGGACTCTCCGTGGGGATAGTCCTGCCCGGCGCGACCCGTGTCGGGCTCGCGGCGACGCCGGTTTGGGGGATCGATGGCGCCGACCTCTTGCGGACCGGATCGGCCGCTCGACTCGCGCCGCTCGGCGATCGTCCCGGCGCTGCCGCTCCCGCCGTGATCTCGGTCGCGGCCGCACTGGAATGGGAGACGTCCGCGGTCGGGGCCGGCGCCGACTCGGTGGGACCGGCGGAACGCGGGGCGGCCCGCCTGCTGGTGGTCGGCGACAGCGATTTCGCGCGCAATTCCGGCCTCGGCCTCTACGGCAATCGAGAGTTCGCGGCTCGCATCTTCGGCTGGCTCAGCGAGCGCAGCTACCTGCTCGAGTTCCCGCCGATCGATCGCAGCGGGACGCCGCTGCGCGTCGGAGTGGGCGGACTCCGCGCCGTCGCCTACACCGTGCAACTTGCGATGCCGCTGCTTCTCTTCGCACTCGCGTTCCGCGCCTGGGGCCGACGCCGCTAGCTCACGATGACGCCGCCGACGGAACGCAGGACGCCCTGGACGCCGCTTCTCCTCGGCGCTCTCCTCGTGGCCGCGGTGATGTGGGTCGCGTCGGAGCAGAGCGCCGTCCCGAAGGTCGATCCCGACGCGAACTCCGTCGGCCCGCCGCCCGAGTTCCTCCGGCCCGACCGGGTGATCTTCGAGGGGCCGCGCTCCTCGCTGGTGGTCGAGCGCGTCGGCGAAGAGTGGTGGATCCGTCGGCCCGTCGACGACCGCGCATCGATCGAGCGCATCGCCGAGACGCTTCGACAGCTCTCGCTGCTACGCGCCGATCGTCTCTTGCCGTCGGAGGATCGCGCCCGCTACGGACTGACGCCGCCCGCGCGCCGCATCCGGTTGGAGCGAGACGGCGCCAGTTGGAGTCTCGGCATCGGCGACAGCGCGGCCATCGGGTCGGCTTTCTACGCGCTACGCGAGGAGCCGCCGCCGAAACTCTTCCTGCTGGATCGCTATTCCGCGCGGCGTTATTTCATGGCCGATCTGGACGGCCTGCGCGACGCGGTCGCGCTGCCGCTCGATGTGGGCCCCGTCGACTCCGTGCATGTCCTGACGCGGGAATCGAGCCTGCGCGCGCGTCGCATCGATGCGGAGCATTGGCAGGCGCTCTCACCGCCGGACGTTTCTCTCGATCCGCTGCGGATCAACCGCATGCTCGATCGGTTCCGCCAGCCGAGCATGGAGAACTTCATCGACCGACCGACCGATCTCGCGGCGCTCGGTCTCGATCCTCCGCGCGCGACCTGGCTCGTGTTCCAGCGCGGGGTGGTCGAGACGCTGCTCATCGGTCATCCGCGCAGCGCGCCGCCCGGGATCTGGTGTCGCCCGGCCGGTCGCCGCTGCGTCGCGTTGCTGCCGTTGCAGCACTACCGCGATATGGTCGACGGCTGGCCCGGACTGGCGGACTTGCGGCTCCTCGGTCTTCCTCCCGACAGCGTGGTCTCGATCGCCTACCTCGCGCCCGTCGGCGCGGGGTCGTACGTCCGCTCCGCGGAGGGATGGTTGAACGAACTCACCGGTTCGCCGGTCGACGAACCGGCCGCCTTGCAACGGGACCTTCTCGGTCTGGCCTCGCTCCGCCAGCGTCCTCGACCAGAGTCGATGGCGCGAGCCGCGCGCTCTGCTCGATTCATCGTGCGAGACGCACCGCTCGTGCTGCGACTCGCCTCGGCCACGCGGGCGGAGACGTTGGCGCTCGCGCCGCCGCACGACTCGCTCGCTTCCGCGTGGAGCAGTCGCTGGCCCGATCCCGGTTTGGTCGATGCGGGCGCCTGGCGGAGTTGGGCGTACCGCGCCGCGCGCTCGCGCTGACCCTGAGAGACACGCGACTCGACTCGGCGCCCGCCCCACCGATCTCCACCCGGAACGCACTTCGTTCTCAAGCGGGACGACAGAGACGCCGACTCCAACTCAGGGACCGATTCCAGAAAGGGGAGAAGTCATGAAGAACGACTCTGTCAACCTGTGCGACCCGAAGCAGATTGCGAAGAAGGGGTACACCGGCTGCAAGACGACGAAGACCGTCGTCTCGTTCGCGAAGAAGTACGGCGTGCCCTGCTGTTGGTACAAGCCGAACAACGGGCCGCGCATGTTGCTCGTCGAGATGAATCAGTTCGGGACGACGTTCAAGCAGGTCAAGAGCGGCGCCTGGACGAACACCTCGACGAATACCGGCGCTTCCGGCTCCAACCCGAACAATTGGAACCTGAAGGCGACGGGCGGCGCGAAGCGAGCGTCGACGACCACGACCAAGGCCAAGACGAACGCCAACCGCAACGGCGGCGCGACGAACAATCGCTGGAACACCGGAGCGAAGAAGGTCACCTCCAAGAACACGAACGCGCGCACGACCGCGAACTACGGCATCCGCAAGATGACCGCGTCGAGTCGGCGCACGAACGCGAACTCGGGGCGTATCCGCCGCGCTGCCTGATCGAATCCCCGGGCCGAGTCGCTCGTCGACTCAGCTCCGAGGGAGTAGCGTGAGCCCGGAGGCCGTTCGCGGTCGCCGGGCTCTTCTGCGTTTGGAACCCGGCCCTCGCCTTGACCCGCTCCTCCGACGCGCCCTAGACTGCCGCGCCCAAGGGAAGGGAGAGAGATGAGCGAGCCCCTGATCGTCTTCACCACCGTCGGGAATCCCGAGCAGGCGAAGCATCTGGGACGCGAACTCGTCGAGAGCCGACTCGCCGCCTGCGTCTCGTGCATGCCGGACGTGGTCTCCATCTACCGCTGGGCCGGCGCGGTGCAAGAGGATTCGGAAACGCTCCTCTGGATCAAGACGACGCGGGCACGCGTCGAGGCGCTTCGTCTGCATCTGCTGCGGATCCATCCCTACGAGGCGCCGGAGTTCCTCGTCGTCTCGATCGAGCAGGCGGGCGAGGCGTACCTGCGGTGGCTCGAAGAGAGCACGGCGCCCGCGGCTCACGCTCCGGGCAGCGTGAGCGGGCCGCTGGCATGAGGGCGCCGTGCGGGGTTCTGACGCTCGCGACCGACTTCGGTCTCCAGGACAGTTATGTCGGCACGATGAAGGGTGTGATCCTCCGGATCCTGCCCGATGCGCGCATGGTCGACCTCACGCATCAGATCACGGCGCAGGACGTGGTCGAGGCGTCGCTCGTGCTGGAGAACGCCTATCGATTCTTTCCCGCCGGCACCGTCCACGTCGTGGTGGTCGATCCGGGGGTGGGGACGCCGCGCCGCGCGATCTTGATCGCCACGCCCGAGGCCTATTTCGTCGGGCCGGACAACGGCACGTTCACCCGCGTCCTCGGCAGCGAATCCGAGCGGCGCATCTTCGAGATCTCGGCGGAGCAGTTCCTTCTTCCCGCCATCAGCGACACGTTCCACGGCCGCGACATCTTCGCGCCCGCCGCGGCGTATCTGGCCAGCGGCGTCGCGCCCGAGGAGTTCGGTCCTGAGATCTCCGATCCGATCGTCCTCCCGCTGCCGGAGCCGCGCGTCTGGTCGCATCGCATCGTCGGTCAGGTCATCTACGTCGACAGCTTCGGCAACGTGATCACCAACGTCTCGCACGAACTCTGGGACCGGGAAGTGCGCGATCGGACCTTCCTCATCTCGATCAACGGCAAACGGATCGACCGCGTGGTCCGCACCTACCTGGATCAGGAAATGGGGGCGACCCTGGCGCTCTTCGGCAGTAGTGAGTTGCTGGAAATCGCGGTCGCCGGAGGACGAGCCGACCGCCGCATCGGCGCCGGCAAGGGGGACACGGTCGTGATCGATTTGGACGGCGCCGCCCACGGGTGACCGTGCCGCGCTCCGGACCCGACGGGGGCCGCAGGGGCTGTGCTATCCTGCCCCCTGCCCAACCCGAGCCCAATGCCGGAGGTCAGATGCAGCGTATGCCGTCCCGCCGCCCCGTCGGCCTCATCCCAACGACTCTCCTCATCGCCGGATTCGCCCTGGGGGGTTCCTTCGTCGGTCCCGCCTGGGCCTACAGCACCTACTACGCGAACCTCCACTCGCACTGCATCCTGTCGGACGGGATCGGGACGGCCGCCGAGGCGTTCACCTACGCGCGTGATGTCGCCAACATCGACGTGCTCGCGCTGACCGACCACACGCACCTCCTGTCGGCGGCGGAGTACAGTTCGCTCCTCACGCAGGCGACCACCTCGACCACCGACGGCGTTTTCGTCGCGCTCGGGGCCCAAGAATTCGGCAATCTCAACGACTTCAACCACATCAACATCTATGACGCGTCGACGCGGAATCCGAACCCGACCGAGAATCTCACCGCCTGTTACAACTTCATCGTGACCTCGGGCGCCTTCGGCTCGTTCTGCCACCCGAATCCGAACTACGGGTCGAACTTCGACAACCTCACTTTTTATCCCCAGTACGCGGACGCGATGCGGGCGATCGAGGTCGTGAACGGCCTGGCCAGCAACGACTACGAGCCGCAATTCCTGCAGGCGCTCGCCAACGGCTGGAAGCTCGGACCCGCAGCGAATCAGGACAACCACCAGGGCGAGTGGGGCGACAAGGAGAATACGAATCTCGGCGGGCGGATCTACCTGACCGGGATCCTGGCTGACCAGTTGACCAAGGCCGACATCTTGGAAGCGCTGCGCGCGCGCCGTTTCTTCGCCATGGAAGTCGATCCGCCTTCCGACCGCATGGAGGTGACGTTCGAGGTCGACGGGCACCCGATGGGCTCGGTTGTGACCACCGGCACCGGCCCCGTCTTCACCGCGACAGCCCGCGCGATCAACGGCACCGGGCTCTTCAATCGCGTCGAACTGTTTCGCGACGGCGTCATCATCGACACGAAGGTGCTGATCGGGAATCAGATCAGCTACCAGTACCAGGACAACCTCTCCGACGGCGAGTCGCACTACTACTTCGCGCGATTCCGGCAAGTGGACAGTGATCGCGCGTGGACCGCGCCGGTCTGGGTCACGGCGGAACTCGACCCCTCGTCGGTCGAAGAGTCGCCGCCGCAGCTCGGGCCGGGCGACGTGGCGCTCCTCCCGAGTTCGCCCAATCCGTTCCACCCGAAAACCGACCTGCGTTTCGTGCTGCCCGCCCGGAGCGAGCCAGGTCCCTACCGCGTGCGCGTGGCCATCCACGATGCGAGTGGGCGCGAGGTCTGCGATCTCGGCGAGAGGCTGCTCTCGGCCGGAGAGCATCGCTGGACCTGGGACGGTCGCGACGACCAACGCCGTCCCGCGCCTGCCGGAGTCTATCTCTACACGGTGAGCGGCCGCGGATTGACGCCGAGTACGTCGCGCGTCGTGCTCCTCCGCTAGGTTCGACGCGACCGCATGGCGATCGCCCTCGATCTACTTCTCATCGTCGCGTTCCTCCTCGCGATCGCCGCGGGCTGGAGCAACGGCGCGGTGCGCGAGGCCTGCTCCTCCGCCGGTCTCGTCGCGGGCGTCCTCGGCGGATTGCGTTTCGCGCCGTGGGCGCTCGAGCAGGCGCCGGCCTCGATGGGGAAGATTCCCGGGGCCGACGCCGTGGCCTTCGTCGCCGTCTTCCTTGGCATCTTCATCTTGGCGCTACTCGTCGGCAGCGCCTTGGCCATCTTGGTGGAAGGGAAGAAGCTCTCCGGTCCGAGCCGGCTCCTCGGCCTCGCCCTCGGCGCGCTGCGGGGCTTGGTCTTGATGCTTCTCCTGGCCGGCGCGGTGGTCATGATCTCCCCGCGCGGATCGACGACGCTGGCTCGCTCGCGCGTCTTGCCGACACTCTCGAGTCCGATGGAGCGCGCGCTGACGCTCTTGCCCCAGACCGTGCGCGAGCGCTTTCGGCTGAGGTGGGACGCGATCCCGTTCAGTTCGGCGCGGAACCCGGCGCCGGAGGCTCCGCGCTCGTCGGTCTGAGGTTTCCGCGGTGGAACCACGATTGCTCGTAGGCGGCGCGGAGGTCGGCCCCGAGCATCCTGACGATGCCGAGGATCGGCGCCGCCAGCAGCGCGCCCGGCACTCCGAACAGAATCCCGAATGCCAACACTCCGAGCAGGACCACGAGCGGGTGCAGGCCCAGCCCGGCCCCTTGCACGCGCGGCACCAGGACCTGACCTTCGATGATCTGGATCACGGTCAAGACGATCGCCGTGATCGTGAGCGACCCGACCGGATCCGGCGCGATGAGCGAAGCCAGCAGCGCCATCAAGATCGTGATCCAGAATCCCACGACCGGCAGCAGCGAGAAGATTCCACCCAGGAGTCCGAGCGCCAAGGCCCCGTCGAGTCCCGCCATGGTGAAACCGATCGCGAAGAGAACCGCCTCGATTCCCGCCACCACGAACTGTCCGCGGAGGTAGCGCCCCAGCACGTATTGCGACGCGGCGCCGAAGCGGGCCATCGCCGGTCGGAAGCGCGGGGGGGTCCAGTTCTGCGCGTTCTGTTGCAGCCCGCTCCAGTCGACCAGGAAGTAGAAGGCGATGAGCGGCGCGAGGAGCGCCGCGCCGAGAATCCGCGCGGCTTGCCCGATGCCGCGACCGATGTCGGCCGCGCTGGCCGCGGCCGGTTTGACCAGCGATTCCAATCGGTGGAGCCACGCGCTGTAATCCTGTCCCAGGAACGTTCCGCTACCGGAGGGCGCCGAGACCTCCAGCGGTAGCCGCGCGATGATGTCGTCCGCCCACCTCCGCACGATCTCGAATGCTTCGGGCGCTCGCGCGACGAGCGTGCTGACCTGCCCGATGAGGGTCGGAACCAGGATGACGGTCGCGGCCACGGCGCCGACCAGCAACGGAAGCAGGGCAAGGAGAGCGGCCAGCCCGCGCGGGACACGCCGAGATGCGAGTCGCTCCACCGTCGGCTGCAACCACATCGCCAGGAGCAGGCCGCCGACCAGAGGATAGACAACCCATCGGAGGTAATGGAGAATCGCGGCCACGAGTACGAGCCCCATGGCCCAGAGCACCGCTTGTCCCGACTGTCGCTGCCGGAGCGGCCAAACGAGGGCGCACGTCGCGAGGAAGACCGGCGCGACGCCGAGCGTGCGATACGCCGCCCAGAGGACGAGGGAAAAGGCCGGCACCAGCAGCCAGCGATGCGGCGCCGGCGTCATCTTGCAGGAGACTCCACGTCATGCCTTTTCGAGTGCTCGGAACTCGCGTCGAATGGACGCCAGAATCGCAGCGCCCCACCGCCGGGGACCTTCTCCTGCTCCCGGCGAACGAACATCTCTGGATGACCAGCGGCCCCGGCTTGGAACTGAAGAAGTCCCTGGGGAAGGAGATCGAACTGGAAGCGGTCCGCCAGGGTCCGGCCGAGGCGGGCACGGTGGTCGTCACATCCGCCGGCTCGCTCGGCTATGGCCAGCTCGTGCATGCGGTAGTCTCGACGGTCGATCATGTCTGGGCGCCCGGCGCCGGGGAGGCCGCTGTGGTGGCCGCGATCGCCCATGCCCGTGAGCGAGGCGCGCGCACGCTCGTCGCCTGGCCGTTGTATCGCGGCGTCGCCGCCGCCGACCGGGCGGTCGCGGCGAAGGAAATGATGCGTGGGTTCGTCCAGGGATTGGACGGACGGACCCGGCTCACGGTGGTTTCGGTGCTCTTCGCCGACGAGGCGGAACAGGCGCTCCTGCAGCGAACGATGGTCCAGGTCCTGGGCGAGGTCACTTGAACGCCTGTCCCAGCGCCACCATTCCGAGCGAGACCGCCATGAAGGTGGCGTGGAGCGCGCAGGTGAGGAAGGCGGCCCGGCCGATCGGAATTCCGGCCACCACGGACAACCCCGCCGAGAGTGGAACGAGTCGGTACAGTTCGAAGAGATCGAAGAACTGCATCGCCGTGAAGAGGCCCGCGCTCTCTGGCGAAACGAGCGAGGCCGGTCCGGCATAGACATGGACGTTGCCGCTGATCGCCCGCAGCGGAAGCAGCAGGAGATCTCGCGGCAGGCCCACCAGGGTGGACAGTCCGACCACTCCGAGCACCCGACCGAAGCTGGTTCGACCGCCCAGGACGAAGTTCGCGCCGAAGGCCAGGAGCGCTGCCGGCAGGAGGAACTGAAGGAGCGCCTGGCCAACGATGCGACTGCCGGCGAGTACCGCGGGGGAGGTCATCGACTCCATCATCTGCATCATCTGTTCGCGTTGCTCCTCGGACATCTCCCCGGCGTCCGCCATCGACGCGTCGATGGCGTCCATCTGGGCGTCTCGATAGAGGTCGCCCAGGGCGAAGGAATCCCCGAGATGGACCGCCGCCCCGATGAGAAACGGAATCCACCAGAGGGCGGCTGTTCGGGGTGGGTCGTAGGCGCATTTGGGAGATGTGAAGAGACGCACGAAACGCGTCAGCATCGACGGGCCACGGTCCGAGGCCGGGATCGGGTCCACAGGAGGTCCTCCATGACCAACAGTCGAAACGGCGGGCGGATTGTCGGACCGGTTCATCCGAAGTGTCAAGGTGGCCCGACGAAGGTCGCGAAACATTGCTATTTGACCGTTTCGCGCCTGCCGATGGACAATCGGAAGGTATCGCGTCTCGGGTTCGGCGCGCACCCCTCCAGGGAACGACAGCTTTGAAGTCCCGTCTGAAACTAGTCGCGCTCAATCTCGTGGACGCCGCATTACTCAATGCGGCGTTCCTTTCAGCGTTGGCCCTCCGTTTCGACGGATCGATCCCGGCGCGGTACGTCGCTGCGTATGCTGGCGCGGCGCCCGCGGTCACCTTCTGGATCCTCTTCCTGCTCAACGCGGCCGGGATCAACCGGTCCCTCTGGCGCTATGCGGGCGTTCCGACGCTCCTGCGCATCGTGCAGACGCTCACGCTCGGTTTCGGAGCGCTCTATCTCGCGAACGCCCTCTTCGAACCCAATCTGCTTCCGAAGAGCGTCGTGATCCTCAGCTGGATCCTCTCGACTGGTCTGATTTTGGCCAGCCGGACCGCCTGGAAGGTGCGCCGGTTGCGGCAGCGTAGGCACCGGGGGGGAGGCGAGACGCGCATCCTCATCGCAGGGGCCGGCGACGTCGGCGCACGCGTGGCCGACGAACTCCTGCACGGAGTCCGGTACTCCGGCACGCCGGTCGGATTCGTCGACGACGACGCCCGGAAATTCGGTCGTCACGTCGAGGGCCTCGAGGTCCTCGGCAGCACATTCGACCTACCGCGGCTGATCAAGGAACATGGCATCCACCAGGTCATCATCGCGGCCCCTTCGGCTCCCGCCCGCCTGGTCGGGCAGATCGTCGCCTTCTGTCAGGAAGCGGGCGTCGCGTGCAAGACGATGCCGGGGATGGCCGATTTCATCCACGGACAGGCGGCCCTCGGACAGGTCCGGGATGTCGAGATCGAAGACCTTCTGGGTCGAGAATCGGTCGTGATCGACAACGAGGGGATCGAGATTCGTGTCCAGGGACGCGCCGTTCTCGTCACCGGCGCCGGAGGCTCGATCGGCTCCGAGCTCTGTCGCCAGATCGCGCGGTTCCATCCGAAGCAACTGGTCGCGGTCGATCACTGCGAGAACCGGCTCACCTTCCTGGGTCTCGATCTTGCCGAACACTTCCCCGAACTGTCGCTCCTCCTCGTCGTGGCCGACGTGCGCGATGAGTCCGGCATGGAAGAACTGATGCGCACGCACGGACCCGACCTGGTCTTCCACGCCGCGGCGCACAAGCATGTGAATTTCCTCGAACGGTCGCCGCGGGAGGCGGTGTTGAACAACATCCTCGGCACGCGGAATGTCGCGCGCGCCTGCGCCGCGGTCGGCGTCGAGACCTTCGTCTTCATCTCGACCGACAAGGCGGTGAACCCCTCCAGCGTCATGGGCGCCACCAAGCGCGCGGGGGAGATCCTCCTGCAGGCAATGGCGCGCGACACGAAGACCACGTTCGTGGCGGTGCGCTTCGGCAACGTGCTCGGGAGCGATGGAAGCGTGCTGCCGATCTTCCGCCGTCAGCTCAAGAGGGGCGGGCCGCTCACGGTGACGCATCCCGACGCGCGCCGTTACTTCATGACGATCCCCGAGGCGAGTCAGCTCGTCATCCAGGCCGCGCTGCTGGGGGACAACGGAGAAGTCTTCGTCCTCGACATGGGGGAGCCGGTCCGCATCGCGAGTGTGGCCGAGCAGTTGATCCGACTTTCCGGCCTGCGGCCAGGGATCGACGTCGAGATCCAGTACATCGGACTGCGCCCCGGCGAGAAGATGGAAGAAGAGCTGCTGACCGAGTCGGACCGCGCCAAGGTCACGCGCCACTCGAAGATCTTCCGCTGGGATCTCGATCCCGTGGAGCCGCGCTGGGTCGAGGAGTCGGTCGACGCCCTCATTCGATTGGCCCAACACGCGCCTCCGGCCGAGATCCGACTCTCACTCGGTCGTCTGGTGCCGGAGTATCAGGTGCTCGCGGTCGCGCCACTACCTTTGGCAGCCGAGGTCGGGGCCGCTCAACTGTCTATCATCCAAGCAGTTACCGAGAGTCCTCCGAGTCTGATCGGAACGCGTCCGGGGCGCGGGCGCTTGTCGCGAGCGTCGGATCTCGGACCCCAGCGGATGATCGACATCGTTGTCTCCAGCGCGCTCCTCGTCGGCCTGGCGCCTGTCGCCGGGCTCGGTTTCGCCCTCTACCGCATCGCCGGCTCGGGACGCGTGCGCTTCGTTCGAGAAACCCGGATCGGCCGCAACCGCCGCGTGAACGACCGCCGAGCGGCCGCTTCGGGCAGCCCGATCGATCGTCGCGGCAACGACCGGCGCAAGCGGCCCCTGCCCGGTCCGCCCTTCCTGACCTATCGGATCGAGATGGACTCGCCGGAGCGCAATCAGTTCCAGCGATCCCTGGCCGGCGGGCTCGCTCGCTACCGGCTGGACCGTGTGCTCCTGCTGTGGAATGTCGCTCGGGGCCAGATGAGCCTGATCGGCCCCTCGGCGCGATTGCTCGACGAGAGTAGCTTCACGCAGGATTGGCCTTCGACCTGGGCCTACTCGCGCCGTCCGGGGTTGATCTGGGTGGGCCGGACCGACGCGAAAATTCTGGGCGCCAATCCGATCATGACCGAACCCGGGGCAGCCGATCCGAACGAGGGGTCCCGGGGAGAGATCGGAACGCTGCTCCGTTCGGTCCCACGCTTGCTCCGCGGCCGGGATACTGCGACGGTTCAGACCGTCGCGGTCGAGGAGCCCGAACCTCACGAGGATTCGGACGACAGGAGGCCGGTCGAACGGTGAAGGAGCGGGATGGAACAGGGAGGTGGTCGATGAAGAGAGCGCAGACTCAGTCGGGGATCGCAGGGATGGCGATCCTCTTCGCGTTCCTCTTGGGAGTCGGGTTCCTTGGCGGACCGTCGACGCAGGACGCGGTCGCGGCGGAGGAGTACATCCTCGGGCCGGAGGACGTGATCTCGGTGACGGTCTGGGAGCACCCTGAACTCAGTCGAACGGCGGTCGTGCGGGCCAACGGGAGCGTCACGCTCCCGCCGCTCGGAGACATTCCGGCGGCCGGCAAGGCGACGTCCATCCTGGCGCGTGAGGTCGAGCGGTCCCTCTATTCGACGCTCCGTCAGACCACGCAGGTGACCATCACCGTCATCGCGTTCAACAGCCGGAAGGTCACGCTGGCGGGAGCGGTCAACGCTCCGGGCCGCTACAACTTCGAACAACTTCCGGACTTGATGGATCTCCTCGGTCAGGCGGGCGGATTGGGCCCGGGGGGAGACCTCTCGTCGGTTCGGATCGTGCGCCGGTCGGAGTCAGGGCAGCAGACGATTCCGGTCGATCTCTCCTCCGCCATGCTGACCGGCGACATGACAGGGATTCCCCGACTCGAGGCTGGCGACGTGGTGTACGTGCCGTCGTCCGGCGCGACCGCGGGTTCCGCCGTGGCCGGGGAGGGCCTCACCGTCCTGGGCGAGGTGTTGCGGCCCGGCTCCTATGGCGCTGGCGCGGGATGCGATCTAGCGCAGGCGCTCGCCATCGCGGGCGGCACGACCCGCGACGCCGACCTCGGTCGGATCGAGGTGCTGGTTCGCGACGAGCTCGGCGGATCGTTCCTGTTGACCGTCGATCTCGACCAGGAGATGCGCGATGGACGGCCCGGGCCGCTCGTGCGCTCGGGCGACACCGTGCGCGTTCCTTCGCGCTCTTCCACCACAGCCGGGCGCGTCTGGGGCGCGATGCGTGTCGGACTGAGCGCGACGCGAGACATCCTCAATCTCTTCCTCATCCGAGACGCGCTGAACGACTAAGTCACCTGAGATCCGTCGACCGGGGCGCGGGATCCACCCGCGCGGAGGCTCGACAGTTCGGAGAGGCATGGAACCGCCCAAGCGGATGCGCGAGACCGTCGACCTGAAGTCGTATGCGTTGCTCCTGTGGCGACGCAAGTGGGTCGTACTGCTCCCGATGCTCTTGACCAGCATCATCGGTTGGATCGTGACCATGCCGCGCTTCATGCGGCCGGTCTACCGCTGCAGCGCCACGCTGATGATCGAGTTGCCCCGCTCGGTGAGCAAGGAGCTGGCCTCGATCGTGAATGCGCCTTCGATCGGAGAGCGCATGGCGCGGATGGAGAGCCAGATCCAGAGCGACGAGTTCCTCACGATCCTGATCGACCGAGCCAACATGCGCGACGACCCGTGGGTCCAGGATTGGGCCAAGAAGAACAAGAAGCGGTATCCGGACATGTCCGAAGCCGACTTGGCCGACCTCTGGCTCCGTCGGTATCTGCGCGGGACCGTCTCGATGCAGGCCCGCGGCGACGGCACGTCGAACCTCATCACCGTGGCCGTGGCCGACTACTATCCGGAACGCGCCGAAGCGCTGGTGCGGAACATCGCCAACAACATCATCGAGGCGAACAAGTCGGCGCAGCGGGAAGCGACGCAGGCGACCGAGGTCTTCTCCACCACACAACTCCTCGAGTACAAGCAGAAGCTGCAGGACGCCGAGGCGAAGCTGGAAGCGTTCAACCGCGGTCAGGCCGGGCGGCGCATCACGGCGGTGTTGGTGACCGAGCCGATCCTTCCGCAGGTCGAAGAAATGCGCAACGGCGCGCGGGACGACCTCGTGTTCCAGAGATCGCAAGCACAGTCATCCGCGCAGCGCCTCGCGCAACTCGGCGGTTCCTCCACCCAAGTCGACGCGATCCTGCGCGCCGCCGCGGTGGCCCGCGCGATCACCGACGGCAAGAATCTCGAGGAGACGTACGTTCGCCAGAGCATCCTCGACGCGGGTTCGCTCAACAGCTCGGCGCGGGCGACCGCGCTCCAGTTGGCCCGAGGAGTCGAGGGCACACGGTCGGATGTCCGCAGCGGACTCGCGGCGACGGCGCTCGACGGCGCCGCTCTCGACGAAGCGGAAGAGTACGCCGTCACCTCGATCCGTCGGATCCTGGCCGAGACCCGCGTCGCCGCCTATGACCGGCATCTGCGCGAGTTCTCGAATCGCGTCGTCTCGGCGCCCGAGGCCGAGATCGAGATGCGGCGACTGCTCCAGGAAGTCGAGTACTACCGCGAACTGCGCGAAGTGTTCGTCAATCAGATCGCCTCATCGCAGATCTCCGAGGCGTATCAGGCGAGCCAGGTCGGCGAACGGATCTCGATCCTCGAACCGCCGCAACGTCCGCTCAAGCCGAGCAAACCGAACCGTCCGGCGATCGTCGCGATGTCGGTGTTGGTCGGAATGAGCCTCGGCCTCTTCGGCGCGTTCTTCCTGGAGCACAACGACCAGACGTTCCGCGATGTCCGCGAGCTGGAGGACGCGCTGCATACCAGCGTGATCGGGACCGTGCCGAATCTCCCGGCCCTCAACCGGCGCGTGGCGCCGAAGACCCCGGGGGAACGGGCGCCGTTCTTCCTGGAGCGTCTCTACAGCGAGTTCCTGCAGGACTCGCCAGGCTACCGCGAGTTCCGTCGCACCTCACTCTCGTTGCTGCGAGGAGGGGATGGGGGGCCGGCCACGATGCTCCTGACCAGCGCGCGGAGCGAAGAAGGGAAGTCGACCGCGGCCGCCTGTCTGGCGATGACGTTGGCGCGCGAGCTGCCCAGGGAACGCGTGATCCTCGTGGATCTCGATGCGCGCAAGCCGTCCCTCGCTCGCATGTCGGGACTCGACTGGACCGGCGCGGACGCGAACTCTCCAGACGTCAGCATGCTGCTCCGCGACCAACGCTGGGATGACGCCGCGCTGCGACCGATGCTGCTGCCGAACTTCTGGATCCTCCCGATGCGGACCGGAGCCGATCAGCATGGCGGCACCGTGACCGCGGAGTCGATTCGTTGGCTGCTGAAGGAACTCCGGCAGCGGGCGGATCGAATCGTGCTCGACGGACCTCCGAATCTGCCCGTTCCGGATCCTCTGGTCATCGGGCCGGAGGTCGACGCCGTCTTGATGGTGGTGAAGGCGGGATCGACGCCGAGGGAGACCGTCCGCCGCAGCTTCGAACTGCAGCGTCACTTCCACGACAACATCGCCGGCGTTGTGATGAACAACGCGGCCGAGGTGCTCCCCTACTACTACCAGTACAGCCACTATGGGTACGAGAACCGCGCCCGTGGCTGACGCGCTGGCTGCCTCGACCGGATCGACCCCGAGCGGCGCCACGCCGACGCCGAAGTGGCTTCCGCTGGCGGCGCTGGCGGCCGCTGCCCTCTTCGTCGTGGGATTCAACGGCACGATGAAGACGCTCTGGGAGGCCTGGCAGAACAACGAGAACTACTCGCACGGGCTGCTCATTCCTCCGATCGCCGCCTATCTCGTCTGGACGAAGCGAGAGGAGTTGCGCGCGCTGCCGCTGGCGCCGTCTTGGATCGGCATCGCCGTGCTCGGCCTCGGCGTGCTGCTGCAGCTCGTCGGCTTGCGCGGCGACGTTTCGATCTTCCAGGGGTACGCACTCGTCCTCGTCATCGCCGGACTCATCTGGGGTTGGGGCGGGAGCGCTTGGATCCGCGCGCTCTGGTTTCCGGTCGCGTTCCTGCTGTTCATGGTGCCGGTCTTCCCTTGGTTCATGAACGAAGTCAGCTTTCGCCTGAAGGTCGTCGCGACGACGGGCGCGGTCGCCATCGCGCATGCAATGGGCGTCGCCGTCACCCAACGGGGAATGGACCTCTTTTTCCCGACCGGTCGGCTCACGATCGAGAACGCCTGTAGCGGACTCAATTCGCTCATCGCACTGATGGCGTTGGGCGCCCTCTTCGCCTGGTTCGGAACGGGGTCGGGTTGGCGGCGCACGTTGCTCTTCATGGCTTCGTTTCCGGTCGCCGTCATCGCCAACGTCATCCGACTCGGCGCGATCTTCGTCATGGCGGCGGTCACCTCGACCGAGCGCGCCAGCGGTCGTTTTCATGACGTGGGAGGATTCGTCCTCTTCGGAGTGGCGCTGCTGCTCATGGCTGTCGTGAAGCGAGCGCTGAGGTGCTGAGCCGGATCGTGGCTACGCTCCTCCTCCTGGGCGGCCTCGCCGTCTACGTGCTGCTGATTCCTCCGCAGACCTCGGGCGGCGCGAGCCTGGACGTGCTCCCGCTGGATCTCTCGGGCCTTCCCGGCGAGGAACTCGCCATCGAACAGATGGTCCTCGATGATTTGAATCCCGACGCGATCCTCTCTCGCCGCAACACGCGGCCGGACGGGCTGCCGGTCTGGTTGGTCATCATCTACTTCGAGAATGCTCGGCTGGGCGCCCACGACCCCGAGCTCTGCTATCGCTCGCAGGGGTTCGAGGTGGCCGAAGCGCCGACCGGCGGGATCCCCACCGAACTCGGTCCGATCCCGGTCGTCTCGTTCGACGCGGTGCGCGGCTCGCGCCGCGAGATGGTTCGTTACTTCTGGTACACGGCGGGTCGACAGACGTTGGCCGAAGTGAAGGCGTTCCGTGATGAGATGTTCTTCCAGGGGCTGAAGAGCAACCGCTCGTTCGGCGCCTTCGTGCGGGTCTCGACGCTCGCCGGAGAAGACCCTGCTCTCTCCGAGGAGGTGCTGCGCGAGTACATCCGCGACCTCGCCCCCTATCTACCGCGAATGTTTCCTGATGTCCCCACGCAGGCGAAGGAGGACGAACGCAGATGAACCAGCTCAACTTGCTGGTCTGGGCCTGGATCGAGAGCGTGAAGGACATGATGCGACTTCGAGTGATCGCGCCGTTCGTGCTCCTGGGGGCAGCGCAACTCGTCGTGCTGCTCTCGTTGACGCAGTTCTTTCGGCCCGGGCTTTCGTGGCTCCTGGCGCCTTTCGTAGAGCGCTTCGGCGGGGAGCGAGCGCTCCACTATCCGGAGTTCTTCCTCCGGCTGCCGGCCATCTACGATCCCGTCACCATCACCATCGACTGGATCGTGGGCAGCTTCCTCCTCGGGGTGGGCGTGCTGCTCGTCTGGGAATCGGCCTCCGGGACGCGCATGCCCGACACCTGGAAGCGCGCGCGGAGCCGCTACCTGGGTCTGCTCGCCGTCTCGCTCCCGACGGTGCTGCTCCTGATGCTCTTCCTCGGCGTCCTTCCGTCGTTCTTTCCGGTGCTGGAGACACTGCGCGGAAATCTCCTGCGCTTGTACGGGGTCGCCAAGCTCGCCGTCGCCGCCGTGATCCAAGCGCTCTTCGTCTACTCCGCCATGTATGTCTTGATCGATGGACAGACGTGGCGGGCCGCCCTGGGCTCCAGCCTGAGACTCCTCGCGCGCGTTCCAGTGGCGACACTGTTGCTGGTCCTCGCGCCGAACTTCGCCCAAATCGGCACGACCTGGATCCGCCGACGGATGGACACGGTCGTGACCAATCTCTCCCCGGAGATGGTGGTGGTCGTGCTCGGCGGGATCATCTGCATCTATGTCCTGGTGAACTACATCGTCGTCGCTTCCGCGGTCCGTGTGTATGGAGCGCGCAGGAGCACGCAAGCCGGGAGCGTTTCATGGGCCGCGTGACGAACCAACGGACTCTCTGGCTGTGTCTCCGGCTGTGCCTCGGGCTGCTCGCGAGCGGATTTCTCGGTGGATGCGGAGACTCGCCGCTCTCCGCGCGCTACGCGGCCGAGAAGCTGCTCTGGTCCGGTCGGAGTCTGGAGCGTCGTTTCTGGAACAATCCGGAGGCCGCCAGCGAAGAACGGCTCGGCGCCGAGGCGGCCTACCGACAGGTCCTCTCCGACTATCCGCTCACGCGTGTGGCGGGTGACGCGCGCGAGACGCTGTCCCTCACGCGCACGCGCGTCATGGCGGCGATCACGCTGGCGCGCCTCGATCGTCGCGCCGGCCGGACGGGGGCGGCGGCCCGAGTGCTCTACGACATGAGGAGCGAAGCGAACACCGAAGTCGACACCGGACTGCTCGTCCACATGGAGCTCGTGCAGTTGTTGCGGCAGCCGTCGCAGCGAGACAGCCTCGCCGCCGTCCTGCGGGAGATCACCGAAGACCTGCCGCCGGCCGACGAGAACGGCGCCCCCATCCCGCTCGTCTTGGAGGCGCCGCTGCGGTTGGTCGAGTTGGAGGAATCCCGCGGAAACGCCGCCGCCGCCGCGTCCGAACTCGCGCAGGCGCAGATTTACTACAGCGACGTGGCCGCCAAACATCCCGGCTCGGACGTCGAAGTCGCGGCCACGATCGAACGGGCGAAGACCGAGATCAAGCAGGGTCGCATGCGCGACGCGGCCGCCACGCTCTCGGGCGCGCGGTCGCTCCCGAACGCCCGGCGGTTCGAGCCGACGCTGATCTACTCCTCCGGCAATCTCGCCCTCCAAGGACTGGGGGACGCGCGCGGAGGGCTCGATCAGTACCGAGAGTTGATCCGTCGCTTTCCGGACGATCCGAATTCTCCCGAGGCCGCGCTCCAGATCGGCGTGGCGTGGAGTTCACTCGGCGAGATCGACTCAGCGCTGGCCGCGTTCGATTTCACCGAGAAGCGGTATTCGCGTGCGCCGAATCAGGCGGCTCAGGCGCGACTGGCGGGCGCTCGAGTGCTCTCGCTGGAGAAGCGGTGGCCGGAGGCGCTGCGTCGATTGCGCGGCCTGCAGACTGACTACCCGCGCACTCCCGCCGGCCTGGTGGCGCCCGTCGAGATCGCGGCGTACTACGACCGGATGGGTGAAGCGGAAGCGAGCCGCACCGCGCTGGAAGCGGCCGTCGGAACCTACGATGGCTCGCTGCGGGAATTGCTGGCTAGTCCCGATCAGGCCGAGGCCGCCAGCCTCACTTTCGAGCATCTGGCCGATGCGCACGAGCGGCTCGCGCAATGGGACCGCGCCGTGGAGGTCCTGCTCGCGCGAGCGGATCGATTCCCCGCCGACCCCGCTGCGGTCCGAGGGATGTTCCGAGCGGCGGCGATCCTCGAACAGAAACTCGGAGACCGCGCGCGGGCGGCCGATACGCTCGAGAAGTTGGCCGAGCGGTACCCTGACCTTCCGACGGCGGAGCGCGCTCGCGCCCGCGCCAGCGAACTCCGCGGCGCCAGTTCGTGACCACACGGCCGGCGCCGGCGCCGCGCAACAGCGCGTACGACGGCGACGGAATCGGGAGGATCGAGGCGCCCGTGCTGGCGCCCGAGGCCAGCGCTCTGGAGAGGTACCGGGCGCTCGGCGTGACGCTGTTGCTGATGGCGATCGGCGCCGGGGTGGTCCTCGCGATCGCCTTCGCCCACTACCAGATGCACCAAGCGCCGCACCGACTGCTCAAGGTGCTCGCGGGTCTGGGGCTCGCCGTCGCGCTCGCGCTCCGTCCGGCGATCGCCCTCTATTCGCTTCCGTTCGCGTTCGCCTTCGTCGAGTGGCTGCCGAAGTCCCCGCTTCCGGGGATGAATTCGCTCAACCTCATCAACAGCATCCTCGTCGCCTCCTGGATCGGGCGTACGGTCGTACTGCGGCAACCGATGTTCGAGCACACGCCTCTCAACCGACCGATCGCGATCTTCCTCTGCTGGGCCGTCCTCTGCTGGATCTACTCGACCATGCTCGGGAGCTCGTTGCTCGATCCGTTGGCCAGCTTCCAGTACCATGTGAACTACTTCGTGGGGCTGTTCCTCGTTTTCCCGCTCTTCTACCTGGTCCGCACCTGGATCCAGATTCGTCGGCTGGTCTTCTGGTTCGTCGTCGCCTCGAGTTTCGGCGTCTTGACCCTCGTGAGCGAATCGTCCGGGCTGGGGGGAGGGCGTCGGGTCGGCGGAGCGATCGGCGACATCAACATGGCGGGCGCCTTCTTCGCGCTCG
This sequence comes from uncultured bacterium, assembly GCA_964631125.1. Lineage (GTDB taxonomy): Bacteria > Eisenbacteria > RBG-16-71-46 > CAIMUX01 > CAIMUX01 > CAZVYN01. Next base: position 56,563 of record CAZVYN010000014.1, read on the forward strand.
TCACGATCCTCGGACTCGCCCTCGTGCGTGCGAAGTGGCTCGGCCTCTTGCGGCGGGTGTTGCTGGCGGGAGCGACCGGCGCCGCCTGTCTGGCGATGTTCCTGACCGGATCGCGCGGTGCGATCCTGGCGTTGGCGGTTGGCGCCGTGCCGCTCGCGTTTCGGACCGGAGCGTCCGGAGTGCTGATGACCGTTGTCATCGTCGGCGGCGTTTCGGTCGCCGCTCCCGCCTTCGTCGTCGAGAGAATCCAGGAAACCTGGGATGGTCTGAGCGGCGGCGGGGGATACTACGACACAGGGAACGAGGTGTCGGGCGGGCGGCTCATGATCTGGCGGACGACGCTGGAGATCGTGAGCGAGAACCCGATCCTCGGCGTGGGGCTCGGGCGGCTGCCGGTCGTCATGCGCGAGAAGATCGGACGCATCAAGGCCGGACACAATTTGTACCTGGAGATCATGGGAGAGATGGGGATCCCCGGGTTCCTGCTCCTGATGTGGATTTTCGTGACCAGCTTCATCGTCGCGCGGCGCCTGGCCAGGCAGCCCGGATTTGCCGGGGTCCTGGGTGTCGCCTATCTGTTCGCGATGGGAAGCGTGGTCGTGAGCAATCTCTTCGGCCAGCGGTTCTTCCACTTCAGTATGGCGGGCTCTTGGGCTTTCTTGACCGCCCTGGTCTGCCGAGCGATACAACTATCGGAGACGTCGGGCGCCGCCGAGGCCTCGGACTCAGGGAGCACGAAGGTCGGCGCCATCGCGGGCCGATGATGCAGAGGATGGGGGCCGACCCCGGCGAGTCGCGTGCGACGTCGCCGCTCGTTCCATGGAGGGAGGATCACCGGTGATACGGTTCGAACAGAGGAGTTCGTGGCGCCGGGTCGCGAGTGCGTTCCTCGTCGTCGCGACCGCCGCGACGACGGCGATCGCACAAGGCCCATCCGACTCGCCTGGCCTGGAGAGCGTCCCGGGGCTCACGCCGAGCCTGACGCCGAGCCTGACCGTGCGCACCAACCCGCCGGGCGCCACCGTCGTCCTGGACGGTCCGTACCGCCTCGTCGGCGTGTCGCCTTGGACGATCGGGCGAGAACTTACCGGAACCTATCGGGTGGAGGTGCGCGCGGCCGGCTACGAGACCTGGCGCGGAGAGACGGTGCTCGCGCCCGGTATCGGCAGCACTCTGAACGTCGATCTGTCCCGCAAGAGCCGCCTCAAGGCGATCGGGCAGAGCATGTTGTTCCCGGGCTGGGGCCAGAGCTACCTGGGCGAGAGTGGGAAGGCGCGCACCTACTCCATCCTGGCGGGGCTCACCGGCGCTGCCTGGCTCACGACTCACCTTCTGTACCAGAACAAGGTCGACGACTTCGACCGCGCCGCGGAGCGGTACCGCGATGCGGATCTGCAGGACGAGTTGCCGGCGTTGCGCGCGAAGCTCCGGGAGGCCGATCGTGACGCGGACAGCGCCTACGAGCGCCGACAGATCGCGAGTTATGCCTTCGTCGGCGTCTACGGTCTCTCCGTGCTGGACGCCATGATCCTTTCCCCGCTCTCGGGACCGAACGGTGGACTCGCGTTCGAGGCCGGAAACCGCGGCGGCGCGAGTCGTCTGGCGCTCGCCTGGACCTGGTGAGAGAAGGAGCTACGATGCGTTGGATTCACAGGGATGGCTTCCGTCTGCTTGCCTTCGGGGTCGTGGCCGTCGTCTTGGCGACGGTGGGAATTTCCGCCTGCGGCAGCGACCACGACTACGACGCGGTCCAGAATCCGCGCGACCCGGCCAACGGCGGGCTTGCGCCGCCGGTCCCCAGCCGTCTGGCGGCCCGAGTCGCTTCCCGGGAGGTGCAGCTGACCTGGGAACTGTCCGATTCGACCTCGGTGGCTCAGATCCTGCGCTATCGGATCTACCAGCGCGTCCCGTCCGGCGAACTCTCCCTCGTGGACTCGAGCGACACCGGAACGGCGACCGTGCGCGGCCTGCTGAATGGGCAGGGATATTTCTTCTCAGCCAGCACTGTCCTCCTCAACGGACTGGAGGGACGACGGTCGTTCGAAGTGGGGGCGACTCCTGATCTCTTCGGCTTCACCATCGACGACGGGCGACCGGTCACCAATTCGGTCTCCGTGAGGCTGTCGTTCCAGGCGCCGGTCGGCACCGCCGGCGTCAGGATCGCGAACGACACCGACCCGGCCACCGCGCCGATCTTGCCGTACGCGCCGACGCGGACCTGGCTGCTCCCGCCCGGCGACGGGCCGAAGCGAGTCCACGCGCGTCTGGTCGACGGCGCCGGCAACTCGTCCGACATGATCACCGCCGAGATCCGCCTCGACACCCGCGCCGAGATCGAGAGCATCACATTCAGCCCGACATCGGCCGTCCCCGGGCAGACGCTGCGGATCCGGCTGGACGCGAACGAGCCGAACGGCGCCGCGACCGCCCGGCTCGGTAACGCTCGGGACCTTTCTCTACGAGACGACGGCGCGGGCGGAGACGCACTCGCGGACGACGGCGTCTACTCGCTCGACTACGTCATCGAAGAGGATGTCGAGTTGCGCGAGGTGTTGGTCACGGCGGAATTCGTCGACGAGGCGGGCAACAGCGCGCCCGAACGAGTCTCCACCGATCGACTGACGGTCCACAAGGATCCGGAGGCGGTGGTTCTCCAACTGCCGACCTCTCCCGGACCCCAGTCGCTCGCCTTGCAATGGAGTCAGGCCTCGGATGCGGCGCGGTTCTCGTCTTACCGCGTCTACCGCAGTCGGATCGCCGGAGTGAACTCCGACCCCGCGCGTGAGCGGATCCACGAGACGACCAGCCGCTCGTCGACCACGTACACCGACGACGGGTTGGACCCGAACCGCACCTACTTCTATCGCGTGGCGGTCGTCGATCCGTTCGGCGCTGAGTTCTTCTCCAACGAGCAGTCGGCGCGCCCTCGCACGAACGACGCGCCGGAGCCGGTCGTGCTCGCCGCCCCGACCCTCGTGACCGACAATTCCGTCACGTTGACCTACTCGCAGAGCACCGCCGAGGACTTCTCGCAGTACCGGATCTACCGCGCCGAGCAGGCCGATGTCGACTCGGATCCGCAGCGGCGTTTGATCCGCACCGTCACCAATCGTACGGAGACCCGTGTGACCGATAGCGACGAGTTGGAGCAGAACTTCACCTACTACTATCAGGTGCATGTGGCGGACGACCTCGGCGCGGTGGGGAAGAGCAACGTCGTCAGCGCGCGCATCTTGGATTTGCCTCCCAACGCGGTCGATCTGAACGCTCCGTCGAGCGTCGGAGAGACGACGATCCTGCTCGACTGGGGGATCAACAACGAGCTCGACTTCGCTCGCTACGATCTGAGGCGTTCCACCAACGCCGGCGTCTCGCCGTCCACGCCCCTGCTCGTGAGCTTCACGACGAAAGAGGTGACGAGCTACCTGGACACCGGGTTGATCGAGAACACGGAGTACTTCTATCGCCTCTTTGTCGTCGACCAGGCGGGCGGCGTTTCGGGCAGCAACGAGCGTCGTCAGAAGACCGAGAACGCGGATCCCACCGCGGTGGTCTTGGCCGCGCCGACCGAGCAGACCGGAGCGGCCACGCCGACGCTCTCGCTCACCTGGTCGCAGTCGTCGGTCCATGACTTCGAGTCGTACCGTCTCTATCGCGACACCGCCGCGTCGGTGAGTGAAACCTCCACGTTGGTGCGGCAGATCGATCTCCCGAACGTACTGGCCTTCACTGACGCCGGGTTGATCGACAACACGCGGTACTACTATCGGGTCTTCGTCGTGGACGACGCCGCGGGAAGCACCGGCTCGAACGAACAGTCGGTCGTCACGGCGAACCGTCCTCCGCGCCCGGTCACGCTGAACGTGAGCGGCACGACGGCGCGGAGCATCAGTCTGTCCTGGACCCAGAACACCAATCCAGATTTCGCCGAGTACCGGCTCTTGCAGGGAACGTCGAGCACCAGCTTTCCGACGGTGGTTTCGTCCTTCCCCCAACGAGAGCAGAACGGTCACACGGTCTTCGTCGCGGAAGGAGACTCGACGGTCTACTTCTTCAAGGTCGAGACCTACGACCAGTCGATCTCGTCGAGTCAGAGGTTGAAGACCGATTCGAACGTCGTCAGCGCCAGAGCTGAGTAACGGCTCAACATGACACGGCTCGACATGACACGGCTC
>CAZVYN010000015.1:0-24719 GCA_964631125.1 uncultured bacterium
TTGGTGGGGTATCCGGGGAGGTAGTGGAGGGGGTGCAGAAGGGGGCTCGAGGGCCAACGTGGTTGATATGGAAAGCCCGCGAGGTGGAACCTCGCGGGCTTCACTCGATCACCCTTGTTCAGGACCTTCGGTCCTGAACGGCGGGGTTACCGATAGCTGTTCTTGATCACGCCCCAGGTGCTCTCCTCGGTGGGGATCGGGTCGCCCGCACACGTGATCGTGTACAACCGACGCGCGAACTCGGCCGTGTCGAGGTCGCCGAGGTGGCCGCACGGGTCGGACAACGTGTTCGAATCGCCGATACCGACGATGCACGGCACGTTGGTTCCGTTGTCGACGATCCACGGGCTCGCCGACTCAACCGGGAACGCGACCGAACCGCCGGAGCCCGGATTCCAGATCGCCGTCGCCGCGCGGCAAACCTGCGAGAGGCCGGCCACGAGAGGGCTCGCGCCGAGCGCGCCGTCGCAGTTGTACGAATAGCAACCGGAGTCGAAGAGTCCGGGCAGGAATTGGATGCCGGTACCGCCACCGATCTGCGAGATCAGGTCGATCAGGACAGCCTGGCCCGGACCGTAGAATCCGTCCCACTCGCCGATGCAAACGACCTTGTGGGCCGCAACCGCGAGGAAGGCGTTCAGGGCGTTGATCTCTGCGGCAGTAAAGAAGTTGGCCGGTTCGAGCCAACCAGGCGTGCTGATGATGACGAGGCGATAACCTGTCAGATCAGGAATGGCCGGGGCGTTGCTGAGATCGACCGACCCACCCTCACCCGCGATGATCGCGGCGAGCGTGCCGTGGCCTTCGTTCAACCCACCGTGTCCGGTATAGAACAGCGTGTCGCCAGCGTTGGCGACGCCGCCCCCTGCGATCAGGAGGCCGGCCAAAGCGATAGCAAGCTTCTTCATGGCTGGTTTCCTTTGCGTCAGGGTTAGTTGGCCAGGTCGATGACGAGCATCTGGCCAGTGGCTTCGTAGCCGGCGTCGAGCGTGACACCGTTGACGACGAGACGGAAATACTTGCCCGAGATGTCGAGCGAGATTTCGCCGTTGCCGTCCGTGATATCCGCGAACGTCCCGTTGGTCGCGAGGACGTTGACGGACACTGCCTCTAGCGGCACGTCGTTCTCGACCACCTGAACCCGCACGGTGCTAGCCGCGAAGGAAGAGGCAGTGAATGCGACGAGCGCGGCGAGGACGAGAGTGCCGCGAATTACTGCAGCCTTCATCGATGTTCCTCCTGCATTCGGTCGTGAGAGATCTCTCGGGTCAGCGACCCCGAACCGAGTCTCCTCGGATCGAGGTCTGGTTCAGGCCGGGCGGGCGGTCCCACTCTGGCGCTTCCGACTAATCGCTGGGTGCTGTTCGAGCTGTTCGTTGTTTGTCGGGTACCCAGCTCAAGGGAAGCCGGTAAAACGATAGCCGCCCTCGGCCGACCGAGAAGAGGGAAAGTTTCGTTGCATGAAAAATTGACGGGCACAGGCCCTGCGCCTGAACCCTACTAAATACCTGGGGAATCAGCGGAATCGGCGCTTGAGACTGCCCCATGTGACGGATTCGACTGGGGTCGGATCTCCTTCGCAGTCGAGGAGATAGAGGCGGCGGGCGAACTCGGCGGTGTCGGGGTCCAAGGGGTGGCCGCAGCCGTCGGAGAGGGTGTTGGAGTCGCCGAGGCCGACGAGGCAGGGGCCGGCGGTCTCGTGGGCGACGATCCAGGGATCGCTCGGACTGTCGATCGGGAACGCGACGGGGGTGGCCGTTCCTTCGTCCCAGACGGCGGTGTCGGCTCGGCAGACATGCGAGAGGCCGTCCACGAGAGGGCTCGCGCCGAGCGCGCCGTCGCAGTTGTACGAATAGCAACCGGAGTCGAAGAGTCCGGGCAGGAATTGGATGCCGGTCCCTCCCCCGATCTGTGCGAGTAGGTCCATCAGGACGCCGATCCCAGCCCAATAGAATCCGTCCCACTCACCGATCAGGACGACGCGATGGCCCGGGTCGCCGAGGAAGGCGTTGAGGGCGTCGACCTCGCTCGGTCCGAAGAGATCCTCCGGATTGGAGAAGCCGGGCAGGCTGATGAAGACGACTTCGTATCCGTCGAGTGAAGGCAAGGTCGCGCTGGCATCGAAGTCGATCGAGCCGCCGGCGCCTGCGACGATCGAGGCGAACTGACTGTGGCCTTCATCGAGTCCGCTGTGTCCCGAGTAGAAGAGGACATCGCCGGCGAAGGCGACGGGCCCGGCGCAGAGCAGTAGGCACGCGGGGGCGAGCGCGGTCGCGGACAGTCTCATCGTGGTGTTTCCTCGAGGGTGCGCGGCGGAGACCGGAGGTAGAGACGCGGGCGCCCGTGAGGCGCACTCGGAGTGTGCCTGCACTGCTTCCAGATGGCTACTTCTTCTGACTGTCGTCTTGGTAGCGCACGATGATCGAGATGCGGCGATTCCGTTCGCTCATCGGCTTGTCAGGCTCCAGGAGTTGGCGGTCGGCCAGGCCGACGACGCGGGCGACGCGCGTGGGGTCGACGCCTTCTTCTTCCAGGATGCGACGGGCGGCGTTGGCGCGCTCGCCGGAGAGCTCCCAGTTGGAGTACTCGTTCTGGCCCTGGTACGGGCGACTGTCGGTGTGTCCCTCGATGACGATGGGATTGGCGAGCGGGCCGAGCACCTTGCCGATGGCGGCGAGCAGTTCACGCGAGCGACCGCCCGGCGCGACGGAACCGACTTCGAAGAGCGAGCTCTGGCTCGAATCCTCGATCTGGATGCGCAGCCCTTCGTCCGTGAAGCCCATCGTGATCTGTTCTTCGAAGCCCTGGAGGTCGGGCGAGGCTTCGATCAGTTTCTGCAGTTCCTGCGCCGACTCGGTCAACTGTTGTTGTTGGAGTTGACGGACCGCGGTCGCGGCGACTTCGTCGATGAACTCGTCCGAAGGATCGGCCTGAGCGGCTTCTTCGGCGCTGATCTCTTGCAGCCGGCTCTGCAAACGAAGCAGGCCTTCCTGATCGAGGAAGCCGTTCGAGCCGTCCTTGAAAATCGACGGACTGTTGAAGTAGGCGGCCACCGACGCTTTGACCGCGGACGAGCTGTTGAGCAGCCAGAGCACCATGAAGAAAGCCATCATGGCGGTGACGAAGTCGGCGTAGGCGACTTTCCAGGCGCCGCCGTGGTGCGGATGTCCCTTCTTCTTCCCCATCGCCTTGCTCGCGCGGGACGGCCCTAGGCCGCGCGCAGCGCCTTGCAAGCCTGCTCGGCCTCGTCACGGTCCGGTTGGTTGTACGAGTAGAGGGCGGAGCGCGCCATCTCGACGACGACCACGGGCGCCTTCCCTTCGGAGAACGCGACGAGTCCCTGGGAGATCGCCTCGAAGAAGTTCGCCTCATCTTTCAGCTCCTGCTCCATCGCGGTCACGGTCGGCTGCACGAAGCCGTAGGACGCGAGGATGCCCACGAACGTTCCGACGAGCGCCACCGCCACGTGATGACCGATCTCCTCGGGCGGACCGTCGAGGTGGCTCATGGTGATGATGATACCGAGCACCGCCGCGACGATGCCGAGTCCCGGGAGCGAGTCGCCCATTTTCTGCAGGGTGGAGGGGATGGCGTGCGACTCTTCGTGATGGGCGTCGAGTTGCCGTTCGAGCATCCCCTTGAGTTCCTCGGGACCGACGGCGCCGTCGACCTGAAGTCGCAGCGCGCCAGTGATGAAATGCATCGCGTGGTGGTTGCTGAGCACCTTGGGATACTTGGAGAAGATGGCGCTGGAGTGGGAATCGTTCAGATGCGACTCGAGCGCGATCACCCCTTCCTTCTTCACGATCATGGCGAGATTGAAGAGGAGCTGGAGCATCTCCATCGAGGTATCGCGCGAGTACTTGCTCTTGCCGTAGACCGAGAGGACCGTCTTCGGCATCGCCTTGAGCTGGTGCGGGAGGAGCGCGACGACGAGCGTGCCGGCGGCGGCGCCGAAGATCGTCAGGAACTCGAACGGCTGGATGAGCACCAGCAGATTGCCGCCCGAGAGGATGAATCCGAGGGCGACCGAACCGATCACGATGATGAACCCGACGTAACGCACGCGGCGGCATCCCCTTCCGGGCGCCTCTCCCGACTTCCGGACGGGCGCCCTACGGGGGGTTGATCGGCGTCGACGGAGCGCTTCTTTACGGCGGGGGCGGGCCGCGGGTCGTGAAGACGGCGGCGTAGGGAGAGCTCCCGGCGACGCAGGGGGCTTGATCGAAACCGGGTCCGAAGAGGCTGCTCAAGGCGGGACCGAGCTTGATCGTGTGCAGCGTGGAGGGCGCGAGCGGGCCGGCGGGCGTGAAGGTGAGCGTCTTGCCGCCATCCTCGACGAAGACCGATCCCGGAACCGGCACGTCCCCGGCGCCGGTGAGCGCGAAGTCCCCTGGGTCGAGGGTGGCGGGGTCGACCGCGCGCGAGAGGTGGACGCGGATGGCGGTCGTGAGGGTGTCGACATCCACGGCGCCGTTGCCCGGCTCCGACGAGATCGCGAGGAAGGCGCAGAAGCTGACGCCGATCGTATCGACGGCAGTGGCGCCGTCGTTGTCTTCGACCAAGAGCGTGATTCTATGGGACTCATCGCAGCCGAACGTCCCGACTTCGTCGGTCGCGCCGTCTGAGTCGTCGTCGATCCCGTTGCATCCATTCAGATCGAGACAGAAATAGGAATGCTCGACGGTGAGTCCGGCCGGCGCCTCGAGCGTTTCGATCGCGCCGTCGCCCCAATTCCAGGTGACGCTCACGATCTGTCCATCGGGATCGAAGGAGCCGCTGGCGTCGATCACGACGCGGACCGAGTCGGCGGGATCACAGAGCGGCGGCCCCGCGTTGGCGATCGGCCGGAAGCCGACCGAGAAGACCGAGACGAACGGATCGGCCGTGGGCGTCTCGGGATCTTGATCGAGCGCGATCCCCTGCGTGTCCGTGAGGAAGAACGTGGCGCGGATCTCGTATGTCGCGCCCTCTTCCAGCGGTGAGTCCGGGTGGTGCTCGAAACGCTTTCCATCGGGATCCGCAATGATAACGCCGTCCAAGATCTGTCCCCCGGGAATCCGGCGGAGCTGCAGATTGCTCACCGTCACCGTGGCGGGATCCATCCGCTCCGAGAAGACGACTTGCACGAACGCGGTGGGATGGAGGCCGCTCGCGGAGTCGGGCGGCGCGGTCGAGACGACGAATGGCGGCGTCGTGTCGACTCCGGTGATGAACGTCGCGAGGAACGGATCACGCTCCGGCGTGGCCGGATCCTGGTCCATGAGATTGCCCACGGTGTCGGCGAGACCGGCCACCGCGATGACGTACTCGGTCTCGTAGTCGAGCAACTCGTTCGGCAGCACGAGGACGGTATCGGGGGCCGAGAGCGAGAGCGTGGTCGCGATCTCGAGGCCCGCCTTGGTCAGGCGCACGGTCGCGGGGCCGACCGACGTCGGATCGATCGGTTCGGACATCGCGATGCGCAGGCGCGTATCGACCGGCGTCGGCGCGCCGTCGAGGAAGAGGCCACGCACGCGAGGACGTTGCGTCTCGCGCTGGGTTTTGAACGTCGCCGTGAACGGTTGATCGCCGACGAGCCCCGGATCTTGATCGAGCGGGTTGCCCAACGTGTCGGAGAGTGAAGGCTCCGCGCTCAGGGTGTAGCGCATGCTGGCGAGCAACGAGTCGGCGAGCGTGAGCGCGACGCTGTCGGGCGCGAAGAACATGGCGGTCTGGACTAGGACCACGCCGCCGAGAGAATCGACCAAGGAGAACGCGGAGGGCGTGACGCTCGACGGATCGAGCGGCTCGGAGAAACGGAACTCGGGCTGCAGGACCAGCTTCACCTGCTCGCTTCCGTTCGCCGGCCAGCTCGAGATCACGCGGGGTCCTTCGCGGTCGGGCGCGATGCGGAAGCGCGACCGGAACGCCAGGCGTGGAGACGGAGCGCCGTCGTCATCCAGCAGGTTGCCGTGCAGGTCGGTTGCGAGTGTGTCGACGAACACGTCGTACCAACGCCCGGCCAGGAGCGGCGCGGCAGGCGTGAACGTCAGCAACGAACCGTCGTCGCCCAACGTCGCGCCGCCCGCGATCTGCGTTCCCTTCAGCGACAACCGGAACGCCGACTCCAACAACGGCGACTTCGCCATCGACTCGGTGAAGCGGACGCGCACGAAAGCGGTCGCCGCGACCTCCTCGGCCAGATCGCCCGGCTCGACCGAGACGACGCGCGGAGGGATCTGCTCCTGCGCCGTGGTGAACCGACTGATGAAGTCCTGTCGCTCCGCCAGGATCGGATCTTGGTCGAGCCTCACATCGAAGCGGTTCTGCACCCAATTCGTGACGCGCACCTCGTGCTCCGTCTGCGGGGCGAGATCGGCCGCGAGTTGGAAGCTCGCCTCGAGACTGTCGGGGGTGAGCGAGAGCGCGCCGGCCAGCTCCGAGCCAGAGGGCAGCGCGCGCACGAGGAAGGTCGTCGGATTGATCGAGGCCGGAAGCACCGGTTGATCGAAGCGCACGCGGATGACGGGACGCGGCCCGACCTCGGTCGCTCCACTCGGCGGCTCGACGAAGATGACGCGCGGTGGGATTGACTCGGCCTGGGTCGTGAACCGGCTCTCGAACGCTTGGCGCCCGATCTGCGCGAGATCCTGGTCGAGTGAACTCCCGCGGCGCGTCTTCACACCCGGCGTGACGAAAACGCGGTACAGCCCGAACGGCTCGAGCGGCGCGAGCGGCGTGAGCACCGCATTCACGCTGTCACTCGCGACCACGCGGGTGGCCGGCACCACGATCCCGCCCTTCGAGAGGACGAAGCTCGAATCGGTGACGCTGGAGGGGAGCACCGGGATCGAGAAGCGCACGCGGATCGGCGTGGTGCGCGGGACCCGGAGACTCCCGTCGGCCGGCTGCACCGATACCACCTGCGGGTTTCGCTCGGTGCGGAAGGTCGAGGAGAACTCCTGCAGGCCGGGCGTGGCGCGGTCCTGGTCGAGCGGATTGCCTTGGAGGTCGAGCACTCCCGGCGTCACGACGACCCGGTAGCGCGTGTCCCGCTCCATCGCGGTCGTGACGAAGAGGAACTCGCGCGGGTTCGCGCCGGCCGTGACCGTCCCCGGAATGATCGCGCCGAGCGGCAGGCGACGAACGTTGAAGGTGGCCGCGGTCACGGTGGACGGATCGACGTCGCTGGCGAAGCGGATCCGAATCGATTCGAAGACCGGCGCGGACGGCGCGAGATCGGGCGGCGAGACCGAAGCCACACTCGGCCCCGGCGGTTGCGCGCCGACTCGGAAGCTACTGGTGAAGGGCTCGAACTGCGGCGTCGCCGGGTTCTGATCGAGCGGCTCGCCGCGCACCGCGTCGCGCACGCCCGCGGTGACTTCGACTCGATAGCGGGTGACGAACGCCATCGGCGCGAGCGGCGTGAGGGTGACCTGCGTCCCCCCTTCCGAGATCGCGATCGAGCGCGGCGTGTCGACTCCGAGCGAATCGGTCAGCCGCAGGTTACCGGCGATCAGTGTGGCGGGATCGGCGGCGCGATCGAAGGTGACGCGGATCGTCGCCTGGGGCTCGACGGGACCGGCTCCATCCGGCGGCGTGACCGCGATCACGCGGATCGGATCGTACACCTCGAGCGTGAACTCGGAGCGGAAGCCTTGCAGGCCGGCCGCGTCCGGATCTTGGTCCAGCGGACGACCGTCGAGATCTCGGACGGAAGTCGTGACTACGATCGCGTACGTCGCGCCGCGCACGAGAGGCGCGGCGGGCAAGAGACGCAGCGTCTGCGGGCCATCGGGGTCTCGCTCCAGAGCAACCGCGGCGCCTCCGGAGGCGGGCTCGAGACGCACCGAGGTCTCATCGACGCTCGCCCAATCGATCGGCCGGTCGAAGATGAGCGTCGGCTCGACCGTGTCACTGACCTCGATCGCGCCGTCGAGCGGTTGGATCGAGAGCACGCGCGGTAGATCGCTGAGCGAACCCGGTACGACCTCGATCGAGTCGCTGTAGACCGTGAAGCCACTCACGAGCCGCGCGCGCACGCGGTAACGCGTCGGATCGAACGGCCGCAGCTCGAAATTCCGCGACGTATCGGACTGCGTGTAGACGGTGACTACTCCGCGGCGTTCCTCCGCCAAGCGGTAGTCGAGCGCGCCGGCCACCCGATCCCATCGCACGACGAAGCTGAGATCGCCCGGCGCGGCGACGACCGGATGCAACCGGGGGATGCGCGACGCGAGCCGCACGTCGGCCGCGACGGTCTCGCCGCGTCGCACTTCGAATCGAGCGGAGCGGCCCTCGGCCACGATGCCGCGTTCAACTCCACCTTCCGGCGTCGGCCCGACTCCTTCGCCGCGGATCTCGACGGCGCGATCCTCCCCCGCGCGGACTTCGAGCTCGAGGGTCACAGGCTCCGTGGAGGCGCCCAGCGAGACCGGCCCGGCGAGCAGAGATCCGCCGCCGTCGACCACTCGCACGCGCAGCGAATCGAGCGCGGGATCCTCGAGCGAACGAAACGCGAGATGCACGGCGCCGGCGCCGGTGCTCGTGATCGGATCAGGAGCGCAGCGCCAGGCGAAGAGCGCCGCGACGAGCACGCCGACGAACCAGGCCACGCGCCGCGTGCGCGTCCCGAGAAAGGTCGTCCGGAGAGAAGTCATAGCGCGATCCCGTGCGAGAGGACGAGGCGCACGAGGGCGCCGTCCAACCGACGCGAACTGCGCGCGTGTCCAACGGGACGCGCCACCTCGAGGCGGGCCGAGGCGGGGCCGAACGAACGGCCGACGCCGAGTCGCGGCGCGATCCACTCGGAATGACCGAGGTCGCCCGAGAACCCGCGCAACACGCGACCGTCCAAGGCGCCCAAGGCCGACCACGACCCGAAGGCGCGGCGCCACTCCACCGTGACCGCGGTGCGGTTGCCTCCGCGGACCGAGGCGGGGGCGATCAACCCCTCTTCCGCCACCGTCCCGCGCTCCGTCGCGATCAGATCGATCTGTGCGCGGAAGCGATCGGCGCCGCGCTGCGTTTCGGCGCTCACGCCGGCGCCGATCTGCCGTCCCAAGTGATACAGCGTCTCGCCGTCGACGCGCGACGCGCCGGAACCGCCGGCCCGCAGCGAGGCGCGCACGGTCGTCTCGATTCGCGAGGTCGCGCCTGATGCCGCTCGCGGGCCACGCGCGTGCGGGGAGTAGGCGAGAGCCGTCGCGCCCAGCCAACGATCTCCCGGATCGAACCGCGGCCCGCCGGAGAGGAGTTCACTCTCACCGCGGAGTTCGCCGGAGAGGGCGCCGGTCCAGACCCAGCGCGCGCCACGCGCGATCTGCGCGCCGAACCCCGCCGTGGTGGTCGATCCCCCGAACGGTCGAGGACGCGCGAACTCGAGCGCGAGCGGCTCGAAGCCCTCCGCCACGACCACCTCGTCTGCCGTGAGATCGCCCGCGCTCAGCGACTGAACATGACGCAGCGAGACGATGGCCGCGCCCGCGAAGAGAGGCGCCTGCACGCCCAGGCGCAGGGCGCTGACCTCTTCGAGCGACGAGGCGCCGGCGGCTGCATCTCGCGGCGCGGTTGACTCGTGGCGACCGCGGACGAAGTCGGCGCCGACCTCGCCGCGGATCTCACCGGTCGTGATCAGTAGATCGAGCGGGATCGACGTCTGTCGGATCTCTTTCTCGCCCCCCGGGACGCCGTAGCTCCAGCGGCGCCACTCCGGAGCGATGCGCGCGCCGAACTGCCACTCCCCCGCGGCGACCTGCCACGGCGACGCCAACGCGACGAGCAGCCCCGCGACCTGGAGAGCGCGGTTTCCGGCGACTCGGATCACGGCCCCTCCACGCGGATGATCACGCGCCCGCTCTCGGTCAGAAGTTCGTACGGGCCGGGCGTGATCGGACGGACCGACGCGCCGACCACATCCATGAGAATCGCCTCGATCTCCGACGTGGCCGGCGAGGGGGACGCGGTCAACCACCGATCGCGCACTCGCGCCTCGTGCGCGTTGGCGAGCGCGGCATCGGCGCCGAACGGATCGCGCAGCGCCTCCAGGCGCCGCGCCGCCAGCGGCCAGCGCGCGATGTTCGCGTCGAGTCCCTCCCACCGCTCCAAAGCGAGCCGCTCCGCGCCGCGATCGGCCAGGAGCAGGCCGGTGGTGACCAGCTCGAGATCGGCGGCGAGCGGGACATCGGTCGGCGTCGCCGCGCCGCGCGCATCTCCGACCGCGCTCAAGAAGGCGTCGGCCGCACGCGTGGCGACGGCAGGCGCGTCGTCGGCCGCGAAGGTGGCGGCGAAGGGCGGAAGCCCGGCATCGCGCCCGCCTTCGTCGAGCCAGCCCATCTGGAGCCGGATCTCGTCCCCTTCGCGTCGATAGGTGCCGCGCAACACATACCGGGCGCCGCCGAGCTCGGCGGCCTGCGCCACCTGCTCGGGACGAAGGGACGGCGGCGGCGTGAGGAGCCAGCGCACGACGGCCTCTTCCACCGCCCGCTGGGTGGCGAGATCGGCTTCTCCACTGGCCACCAACGCGTGATCGGTTTGAAAACGCACCAGCGCGTTCTCGAACGCCAGTCGATCTCCGTCCGGTTCGTCTCCCGCCGGAGCGTTCGTGGCCAGATACGACCGACCGGCGGCATCGGGCAGCAGCGCGAGTCGACGCCAGAGTCCGGGGACGGTGTTGACGGGGAGGCGTTCGACTTCATCCGGAAGATGGATTCCTCGGCCACTCGCGAGTCGCTCCTGTACGAGCAACGCCACCGAGACCGGGGCCGGACAGACCAGGCTGCCGGCCAGTCGCTCACTCATCAGGTAGCTCCAAGCGAGACCGAAATTCGCCCCGCCACCCGCCTGTCCGAGATCATCGAGCGGGAAGAGCAGCGCTCCGCCCGAACCACGGTCCGCGAGCGCGGCGCCCTCGGCGCCCTCGAAGTCGCCCAGCCCGCGCGCAGACTCCGCGCCCTCGAAATCGGAGAAACGCCTCGCGAACACGCTGTCGAGTCGCATCCGTTCGCGGGCGGCCGAGTGCCCTTCGTCGGTCTCGGGCGCGACGCCTTCGAGTTCGAGGAAGCGACAGCGCGCCGCTTCGAGACGACCGAGCGCTTCTTCGGCGCGGGCCGCGAGCCACGCGGCGGACAGGTCGCTCGGATCGATGCGCAACAGACTGTCGATCGTCGCGAGCGCGAGTTCCGGCTGTCCCGCATCGAGGGCGGCGACGGCCCGGGCTCGAGCGCGCTCGGTGCCGCGTTTCGCCGCTTCACATGTGCGGACGAGCGAGCCGCAGAGAACACACGAAAGGAAACAACACAGGGCCGCGTTCACCACGGCGCTGAGCGTGACGGTGATGGTGACGCCGACGGGACGCGCGGTCATGGCGCCGCCTCCCCTTGCTCGGGCGGGCGCTCCTCCAGCGTCACGGCGAAGATCCAAGTTGCGAGATCAGCGCCAAACTCCTCGACGGTCGCCGGGCGCCGCCAGAGACTCTCGCGTACCCGGCTCGCTCCGGCCACCTGCCAGAAGCTGCTCGGGACGGCGCCGTCGGTGAAGATCGTCCGCGCGCTGTCGAACGGCACGAGAAGTTCTTCCGACGCGACGACCAGGCAAGGGCGTTCGAGCCCGCGCAGAATCGGCACCCCCTCGCCTCGCTCCGAATTGATGACCGGCTCCAACAGGATGAACCCCGCGGGCGCCTCCGGTGAGCGGCTCGCGGTCCAGATGGCGGCCCACGCGCCGAGCGCCTCGCCGATGAGGACGACTCGTTCGGAGGTCACGCCGACGGAATCGGCCAGCAACTGCAGCGCGGCCAGCCCGTCCCGCCAGTAAGCGGTCGGATCATCCCGGCGCGTGCGCCCTGAACTCGCGGCGTCGCGCAGAGTCAGAGCGAGGGACGGGATCCCGGCTTTCGCGAGCTCCGCGGCGAGCGGGGCATGCACGGTGTCGGACTCGCCCGGGGGCGCGAAGAAGATCGCCGCTCGGGTCGCCAGGTCGGACCTCGGCGATTCGAGAGTCGACGTCCCGTCCGCTTCAGACTTCGGCGCTTGCGTCCGATACAGTGCAGCAGTGAGCGCGAAGCCATCGGCAGTCACTAGTCGCACACGATCCGCCAGCCGCGCGGGATCCGAGGCCGCCTCGGCCGGCGTGGTCGGGATCGGCGGCGGCGGTTCGGCCGCCAGGGAGTCGGCCGGCAGCGGCTCCAACGGACCGGCGATGGCGAATTCGCTCGAGCTGATGCCGAGCAAGAGTAGGACGACGCAGGAGACGTCCGGGAGATTGCGTGCAGAAATGCGCCAAATCCCTAGCATTCTTGGGGTTTCGTTGACACTCCGAAGAACGCTTCGTTAGACTGCGTCCACCGCTCTCGCACGACCTTTGCCCACACCCTGCACCCCTTCGGGACGGCTTCATGGACTTCGAGGAAACTCGTCGGCAGGACTTCGTCGGCTACGACGAGAAGACCGAGACCTGGTACATCCAGTCTCGAGACGCGCGTCCCCTGCTCCTGACGCGGCAGTCGCTCGTGCGTCTGGTCCAGCTCTACAACTCCATCCACAAGGGCTCCTCGCTCGTGCTCATGGAGCAGCGTGAGCTGCGCCGGATGGAGGAAGCGCGCCAGCGGCATTCCGAGATCCTCCGCGATCTCTATCTCTTCATGGATCGCAAGGAGCGCCGTCGCCCGCATCGGTTGCTGCGCCGCGCGGCGGTCGCCTTCCTCCGTTGCACCGGGCTGGATCGTCTCCCGGGCCTGAATCGATTGGTCGGTCGACCCCGGCCGACCGTCTGGGCCGCGGCGACTCCGTTGGCCGAACCGTCCACCGACGCGAACGCGTGCGCGCCGAGCGACTCTAGCCACGGGAGCCCCGTGAACGAGAACTTTCCTCGCGACTGATCCGCTCCAGTTCGGTCAGATCCCGCTGCACCTGACTCAAGCGACGATGCAGCTGGTGCAGGTAGACGCCGAGCGCGATCCAGATCAAGCCGTAGCCCAAGAGCAGATAGTGAAACCGGGTCACGCGCGAGCCTCCTCCAACTCCAGCCGCAGTCGATCGCGACGCTCCTCCAGATGCGCGAGCCAGACTCGCTTCCAGATGAGATCGACCACGAGCAGGATCACCACCGCCAGACAGAAACGCAGCGCAATCGCCATCTCTGGGACCGGCAGACCTTCCCTCGTGAAGAAGGTCGCTTGCGGATGCTGCGTACGGAACCACGCCACCGAGTAGTAGACGATCGGCACGTTCAGCGCGCCCGCGATGCCCAGCACCGCAGCTTGCCTCAACGTGCGATCCCCTCCGTCGCCGTAGCTGCGCAGCATGAGATACGCGGCGTAGATGAGCCAGAGGAGGAGTGTCGTCGAGAGGCGCGCGTCCCAGGTCCACCACACGCCCCAGGCGGAACGAGCCCAGACCGGGCCGGTCAGCAGGACGATCGTGCAGCAGAGGAATCCGACCTCCGCGCCGGCCTGCGCCCACCGGTCCCACGCGCGGTCGCGGGTCGAGAGGTAGCCGAGCGAGGAGATGAGCACGACGCCGAAGGCGAGGAAGGCCGACATCGCGAAGGGGACGTGGAAGTAGAAGATCCGCTGGACATCGCCCATCGTCCGTTCGCTCGGGACGTAGAGGTAGGCCAGCGCGAGTCCGAGGAGCACGCCAGGAACAACGATGAAGTCGAGGATTCGAGAGACGTTCAGACGGGTTCCCAGTCGGGGCCTCCTTGCAGCAGGTCGCTCTGTCACTCCTCCACGACGTGCTCGAAGAAGAGCAGCCCGAGTCCGAGGAAGATCGCGTCGAAGACCGCGAGCAGGATGAGGCCTTCCCTCGCCTCGCTCAGAGGACGGCCGGAGAGGACGAGACCGGTCGACTCCACCGCCGCAACCAAGATCGGAACCCAGACCGGGTACAAGACCAAAGGGAGCAGGACATCGCGGAGGCGCGTCCCACTCGCCATCCCGCTGAACAGCGTCCCCACTTCGACGAAGCCCAAGGTCGCAAGGCAGATTATCAATGCCAACGGACCCAGACAAGGCGCGACCGGGACTCGCAGCAGCACCGAGAAGATCGGCAGGACCACCGCCTCGACGAGTCCGATGAGGAGGAAGTTGGCGAGCGCCTTTCCGACGAAGAGGGCGCCGCGATCGACCGGCGCGAGCAGGAGCGCGCGCAGACAGTTGCCGTCGCGCTCCAGCGCGAAGGAGCGTTGGAGCGCGATGACACCGGCGAAGGAGAAGGCGGCCCAGAGAAGACCCGGCGCCTGCGTCCGTGGATCGACCGGCTCCGACTGGAAGGCGAAGCCGAACAGAACGGTGAGCAGCAGGGCGAAGAACCCCGTCGGAACCAGCGCCTCGCGCGACCGTCCTTCCAGGCGGAGGTCCTTGGCGGCAACGGCGAATGCAGTGTTCCAGAACGAAGTCACGAACGGCCGCCCGGGCCAAATGACCTTTCATAGCGCTCCGCCAGTTCATGGCCGCGGGACTCGCCGACGCGACCGGCTTCCTCCCAATGGCCGAGGCGCAGGAACGCGACGCGGACGCCCGGCGGACCGGCAGCGTCGAGGTCGTGGCTGCTGGCCAGGATCGCGCACCCCCCCGAGCGCGCCCGTTCGAAGAGTCGTTCACAGATTTCTCGGCCCTCGGGATCCAGGCCCGACGTCGGCTCGTCCGCCACGAGCAGACGCGGCTCCGGCAAGAGCGCGCGGGCCAAGGCGAGTCGTTGTTGCATGCCTCGACTGTAGGTGCGCACCGTGCGATCGGCCTGCGCGACGAGGCCGACATCTTCCAGCGCACGCTCGATCATCGCTGATCGCGCGGCGCCGGCGCCGACGCTCCAGAGTCGCGCGGTGAACTCGAGATTCTCGCGTCCGGTCAGTCCCTCGTAGCAGAGGCTGCCGTGACCGACGAATCCGATCCGGCGGCGCTGCGTCGGGTTGCGCGGCTCGAAGGCGCGGCCGTCCAACAGGACGGTTCCGCTGTCGGGCCGGCGGAGTCCGACCACGATCTCCAGCAGCGACGTCTTGCCCGCGCCGTTGGGACCGAACAACGCGACACGCTCGCCGGCGTCGAGAGAGAACGAGACGTCGCGCAGGACGGGACGTGAGCCATAGGCGAAACGGAGCGCGTGGGTGGCGAGGAGCGGCGGCATCACGGCGCGAGGCGAAACGGCATCAGAGCGCGCGCCGTTGGAGCTCTTCCATCAGTCGGCCGCGCACCCGCGTCCAATCCTCGCTCGGCAACTGGCCCGCGGCGTGCCGAGCATCGAGTCCCGCGATGTCGCGAATGAGCGCCTCGATCTCCCCTTCCGCCCGTGGACGCGCGGCGCCGCGATCTCGCCGCCGAATCCACAACCACGGGCCGAGCCACGCCGCGACGATCAGCAAGACGAGCAGCAGCGTGATCCCCGGCTGGATCGGGGTCGGCTCACCGTGCAAGGCCGGAACCGGCGGGTGATCGGACGGCATCGCTTCGCCGGTCAGCATCCGATCGAGCGGGGGCGCCTGCGGCGAGACGAGAAAACTGCGATCGAGCGCGACTTCCCCGGTTTCGAAGCCGGTCGGTGGGCCGAGAAACGACTCACCGCGGAAGTCGACGCGAAGCAGATAGGTGATGTTGGGATCGGTCGAGAGTCCGTCGAAGCGGTAGACGCCGTCGGGGCCGGAAGCGGCGACAAGTTCGGAGCGCTCGCCTTCCGCCCGCCCATAGATGAGCGTGACCGACGCGCCGCGCGCCAATGAATCGGGATGGTCGGCCGTGAAGAGGCGACCGGAGATGACCCCCTCAGGCACGCTCCCCTCCCGCGAGCCGCCGCCGGACCCGCTCGATCTCGGACTCGAGCAACGGCTGACTCCAACCTTCGGCGGCGCCGATCCGGTCCATCGCACGGAGGATCACGATGGCGTGCGCCTCGGCCTCCGCGCGCGCCGCCGCGTAGTCGTCGGCGGTCAGCTTTCCGGTCTCGAGGTCGAACTCCAGATCGCGGAGGAGTTGGAGCGCGGCCAGCTTCTCGCGTTCGAGTCGAGCGCTCTCGGCGCCCACTTCCGCCGCGCTCCCTCTCCCGAAGAAGGGGAAGAGGACGAAGGCGACGATCCCAGCCACGAGCAGGACGAAGAGGACGACGACAAGGGTCACGTGGGGAGTTCTCGTCTCATCGGTTGAATCGATCCAGTTCCGAGGCCAACCGACGATCCCACTCGGGCGAGCTCTCGGCCGGGAGGCCGCCCAGAGCGGACGACGCGAGGGTGGTCGGAGTCGCCGCGAGGAGCGGCGTGGGCTGCGGCGTGGGCTGCGGCGTGGGCTGCGAGGTTGAAGGCGCCCGACGTCGAACCGCGCGTCGCAGATAGAGCGCGATGCCGACGACGCCGACGCCGATGAGGGCGAACGGCATCCCCCAACCGACGAGATTGAACCCGCTCTTGGGCGGAGCGGAGCGGATCCACTCGCCGTACTGAGCCACCGTCGCCGCCACGATCTCTTCCTTCGTCTCTCCGCGCTGCAGCCTGGCTCGGATCTCTTCTTTCAACTTCGCCGCCGGTTCGCAATCGCAGCCGGAGAGAAGCTTGCCTTTGCAGTTCTCGCACGGATCCATCAATTCACGCGCGACCGCCTCGATCTCGGGCGCACCGACCTTCGGAGCGACCTGCGCCGAGACGGCGATCGGATCGAGCGAGAGCGCCGAGGCGAACAACGCGCACGCAAAGACGAGCGCCCACTTCATCGTGGACGGGAGCGCCGCAGAGGGATGAGCACGAGAACGCCGCCGAGCGCCATGACGATCCCCCCGAACCAGAACCAGCGCACGAGCGGGTTGAGATAGAGCTTGAAGCTGGCGCTCTGCTGATCCTGGGCCACGTCGCCCAAGACGAGATAGACATCGGTCCACCAGGTGGAATGGATGGCTACCTCGGAGGCGAGCTGCTGGCTCTTCGCGTAGAAGTTCCGCTGCGGGTAGAGCATGGCCAGGTTCTCGTCGCCGCGAGAGACGAGCACTTCGGCGCTCGTCGCCTCGATTCCCCGCTCGTTCTGCGAGATGATCCGTTCGAAGGTCAGCGTGTAGCCGTGGAATTCCATCGACTCGCCGCGCGAGAGGGTGCCCTCCCCTTCCTTCGTGAAGGCGGCGCCGGCGAAGCCGACGAAGATGATGACCACGCCGAGGTGAATGATATAGCCGCCGTAGCGCCGCTGCGCCTTGCCGAAGAGCTCGCCGAGAGCCCGCAGCCCCGACTCGCCGGTGGCCGCACGCCGCGCGCGGATACCGCGCACGAACTCGCCGACGATCGTGACCAAGACGAAGCCGCAGAGACTCAGGGTGACCAGGGCGTAGGCGTGGGAGACGCCGAAGGCGAACAGGACGATGGCCGCGATCACCGCGAGCCCCACCGGAACGCTGAAGATCTTGCGGACCGATCCCCAAGTGGCGCGTCGCCACGGGATGAGCGGTCCGATCCCCATGAGCGCGAGGAGCGCGATCCCGATCGGGATCATGATCTGGTTGAAGAACGGCGGGCCGACGCTGATCCGCGTCCCTTCGACCGCCTCGGAGATCATCGGGAAGATGGTCCCCCAGAAGACGGCGAAGCAGCCTCCCAACAAGATCAGGTTGTTCAGCAGGAAGCTCGACTCGCGCGAGAAGAACGAGTCGAGTTGTCGCGGGCTCTCCAGATCACGGCGACGCCAGAGGATGAGCCCGAAGGAGACGGCGGCGGTGACGACGAGGAAGACCGCGAACCAGGTCCCGATGTTCGACTGCGCGAAGGAGTGGACCGAGGAGACGAGCCCGCTGCGGGTAATGAAGGTGCCGAAGATCGTGAGGAGGAAGGTCATCACGATGAGCACCACGTTCCAGATGCGCAGCATCCCCTTGCGCTCTTGGATCATGGCGGAGTGGATGTACGCGGTGCCGGCCAGCCAGGGCATGAAGGCGGCGTTCTCGACCGGATCCCACGCCCAGTATCCGCCCCAACCCAGCTCGACGTAGGCCCATCGCCCGCCCAAGACGTTGCCCGCGCCGAGGAAGATCCAGGCAATGATGGCCCACACGCGCGCCTTCTTCAGCCAGTCGGAGCCGGTGTCGCGATTGATGAGCGCGCTGATGGCGAAGGCGAAGGGGAGCGCGAATCCGGTCATCCCCAGATAGAGGCACGGCGGATGGATGACCATGGCCGGATGCTGCAGGAGCGGATTGAGTCCGCGTCCGTCGGGTGGGATGAAATCGGCGCGCGCCCAAGGGGTGGAGGCGAAGGCGACCAGCGCGAGGAAGAAGCCCTGGATCAACGCCATCGTGACCAGGACGGGCGAGATCAATTCACGCCGATCGTTGCGATGCTTCCAGACCGCCAGCGTCGCGAAGACCCCGAGGAGCCAGGCCCAGAAGAGCAGGCTGCCGGACTGGCCGCCCCAGAGAGCGCCGATCTTGTAGAGCAGCGGCATCTCGCGATCGCTGTTCGACCAGACGTAGACCATCTGGTAGTCGCCCACGAGCATTGCGTAGACGATGCCGACGGCGGCGAGCGTGGTGAAACAGGTGGTGGCGATGACGGCGTTCTTGGTCGCTTCGAAGGCGGCCCCGCTCTTCGCGCGGTAGGCGATCACGCCCAAGACGGCAGTCAGGAGCGCGAGACAGAAAGCCGCGTAGGTGGAGTACTGACCGAGTTGGATCATCCTTGCGGCCCACGCCCCTTCGTATCGATTCCTTCGAGACGCTCGCTCACGAACCGGTCCCGGTCGTCCCTTCGTGCTTCATGTCCTCGGGATCGACTTCGTACTTCGACGGGCATTTCGCCATCAGGAAGTTAGCGTGGAAGACCCCATTGGGACCGAGCGTGCCTTCGACCACGACCTCGCCGCTCTCCGCGAACGTGTCGGGCACGACGCCGTCGTAGGCGACCGGGATGGCGCGGGCGCCGTCGCTCACGCGAAAGTTCAACTCGAGCGCTTCCTTCTGGATCGAGCCGGGCTCGACGATACCCGACAGGCGCAGGCCGCGCAGGTCGGCGCCCGGCTCCTTCGACAGCAATTCGGAGACGGTGACGTAGTAGTGCACCTGCTCGCGCGCGCCGCGCGCCACCAGCCAGCCGATGCCGCTGGCCAGCACGACGAAGACGAGGATGAAACGCAGCCGCCGCGCGTGCGCGAATCCGTTGTGGATCGAGGCGGCGGCTCTCGGGTCGGACTGGTCTGACATAGGGACCTCACTTGCAGATCGTTCAAGGCCGCCGACCGAGTCGGCGCCCTTCACCCCGCCGCGCCGCGCTTCGAGTCGATCGAGGATCGAGACATCCACGAGGTGAGCGCCGGGCAGAGACTCATGCTCCCGGCCGCCATGATAGTCCGATCCGCCCGTGGGAAGAAGCGCCCAGCGTTCGGCCATCCGCGAATAGCGAGCGACTTCATCCGGCGCATGCATCGGATGCGTGACTTCGAGACCAACCAGTCCGAGCGGGGTCAGGCGCTCCATCAATCCCTCGACTCGCCGGTAGGTGCCGGGATGCGCCAGAGTCGGCGCGGCGCCCGCCGCACAGAGCAGCAACAGCGCCTCTTCCGGGGTGGCGGTCTTCTTGCACACATGCGCAGGACCGCCATCCCCCAGATAGAGTCGAAACGCTTCGTTGACGCCCGCCACCTGCCCCGTCGCCGCGAGCGCGCGCGCGACATGCAGTCGACCCAGCGTCGCGCCGGGCTCGGCTTGCGCTCTCACCTGCGCATCGGAGAGCGAGACACCACACGCGGCCAGCCGCTCCAGCATCGCGGTCAGTCTGCTCTCGCGATCCAATCTCAATTCGCGCAAGAGACGCTGGAGCCCGCGATGCGTCGGATCGACGAAGTAGGCCAGGATGTGCAGGTCCTGCCCCTCGTGCGTCACGCTCAATTCCAGACCAGGGACGAACCGCAGTCCGGAGCGCGCCGCCTGCGCGGCGGCTTCGTCCAATCCGTCGACGGTGTCGTGATCGGTCAAGGACAGCGCGTGGAGACCGCGCGAGGCGACGAGTTCCACCAGCGCAGTCGGAGTGAGCGCCCCGTCCGAGGCGACCGAGTGCAGGTGCAGATCGGCCGACCGCGCCTTTCCCGCCGGCCCGTTCAGACGGCGCTCATCGTGCGATCCTGCGCCGCATCATTCGACGGATCGTCGGCGGACTCGGCCGCCTCGCGCTCCTGTCGCTCCAGCTCGCGGCGCGCGGCGGCCGCGCGAGAGACACGGGTATCGCCGAAGATGTCGGAACTGCGAAACGTCGGCGGCGCCCCCACGGTGAGCCGCAGCGGCGCGTTCGGGCTCCAACCGGCGAGCGCCACGCACAGCTCTTCGGTCACGGCCACACGCAGGCCGCGAGAGCGGACGATCACGCCGCCCAGCTTGCGCGCGTCGACATGCAGGAAAAGCGTGCTCGCTCCGGGGTGCGCGCAGAGCAATCGGCGCAGCGCGTCGAACTCCTCGTCGCTCGACGCGGTGGCGATGCCCAGATGCAGCGCCAACTCGCCGCCTTCGACCTGAGATGCGAGATTCCAGGCGTTCGAGATCAAGAGCTTCGGTTTCTCCGCTTCGCGCGTGGAGACGCGCGCCTCCAGGAGAATCGGTTGGTCTCCGGTCAGATGGGCGCGACACCGGCCGAACGGCTCGGCGAAGACGACGCCCTCCACCACACCGGTGAAGTCCTCCAAGGTGAGGAAACAGAGCGGCTGCCCCTTGCGATCGAGTGAGATCTTCGTCGCGATCGGGAGGCCGCCGACGATGACCTTCGAACCGTCGTCGAGCCCCTCGAGTTCATGCGTGCCGCGGGCCCCGAGCGCGAGGAGCCTCCGGCGCCACGCGTCGAGCGGATGTCCGGAGACATAGAAGCCGAGCGCAGCTTTCTCCTTCGCGAGACGCTCCGTCTCGATCCATTCGGGCGCCTCGGGCAATTCCGGCGCGACGCTCTC
The DNA here is from genome assembly GCA_964631125.1 of uncultured bacterium. Classification (GTDB taxonomy): domain Bacteria; phylum Eisenbacteria; class RBG-16-71-46; order CAIMUX01; family CAIMUX01; genus CAZVYN01. Next base: position 20,873 of record CAZVYN010000015.1, read on the forward strand.
GCCCGGCGCCGCCCCGCCGCCGAAGAGGGAGCCCTGTCCCATCTCCTGCTCGCGCCGACGTCGAATGGACCACTCCATCGCGAGCGGGAGCCCCTCCAACAGACGCGCGCGCGGCTGGCCGAACGTATCGAGCGCGCCCGAGGTGATGAGCGCCTCCAGAGACTTCCGGTTGACCACGCCGGCATCGATGCGCGCGCAGAGATCGAAGAGATCACGGTACGGACCTTCGGCCCGTCCGGCGCGAATCGCCTCGACTGCGTTGTGTCCGATCCCCTTGACCGCGCCCAGCCCGAACCGAATCGCCCGCTCCGATTCAGCCCCGCTCGGCGTGAATCCTTCCTCGGACTGATTGACGTCCGGCGGGAGGATGGCGAGCCCGAGGCGTCGGCACTCCGCCAGGAAGATCATGATCCGATCGGAATTCGACATTTCCGAGGTCATGGCGGCGGCCATGAACTCCAGCGGATAGTGCGCCTTGAGGAACGCCGTCTGATAGGCGACGAGCGCGTAGCCGGCGGAGTGCGACTTGTTGAAGCCGTAGCCGGCGAAGTGCGCCATGAGGTCGAAGATGTGCGCCGCGTCCTTGCCGGCGACGCCGCGGGTGACGGCGCGCTCGACGAAGCCGGCGCGCTGTTCGTCCATCACCTCTTTCTTCTTCTTCCCCATCGCGCGGCGCAGCAAGTCGGCCTCTCCGAGTGAATAACCGGCGAGGACCGACGCGATCTGCATGACCTGTTCCTGGTAGACGATGACGCCGTAGGTCTCCTTCAGGATCGGCTCCAGCAGCGGGTGCTCGTAGGCGATCTCGCGCGCGCCCTGCTTGCGCTGGATGAAGTCGTCGACCATGCCAGAGCCGAGCGGCCCCGGCCGGTAGAGCGCGTTCATCGCGATCATGTCTTCGAGACACTCGGGCCGCAGCTTGCGCAGATAGTCGGTCATGCCCGAACTCTCGAACTGGAAGATGCCGACGGTCTCACCGCGCGAGAGGAGGGCGAACGACTCCAGGTCGTCGAGCGGGAGCGCATCGAGGTCGATCACGACGCCGCGACGCGCGAGCATCTCCTCGCAGTCCTGCAGAACCGTGAGCGTGCGCAGGCCGAGGAAGTCCATCTTGAGCAGACCGATCTTCTCGCACGCTCCCATGTCGAACTGCGTCGTGATCTCGTCTTCGTTCGTCTTGAGGAGCGGGACGTAGTCGGTCAGAGGCGTCGGCGTGATGACGACGCCGGCGGCGTGGGTCGACGAGTGCCGAGCCAGGCCCTCCAGCACGCGCGCGGTATCGATGATCGCGCGCACGTTCTCATCGGCTTTGTAGATCGCCTTGAGGTCGGGAGACTTCTCCAGCGCCTGGTCGAGCTTGATGCCGATCTCGGCCGGCACCATCTTGGCGATCTTGTCGACCTCGCTGTACGGTACGCCCATGACGCGCCCCACATCGCGCACCGCCGCGCGCGCCGCCATCGTCCCGAAGGTGATGATCTGGCAGACATTGTCGGCGCCGTACTTCTCGACGACGTACTTGATGACCTGCGCGCGACCGCGATCGGAGAAGTCGACGTCGATGTCCGGCATCGAGATCCGCTCCGGATTGAGGAAGCGCTCGAAGAGGAGCTGGTAGCGGATCGGGTCGATGTTGGTGATGCCGAGGCAGTACGAGACGATGCTCCCGGCGGCCGAGCCGCGGCCGGGCCCGACCGGCACGCCGACGGAGCGCGCATGGCGGATGAAGTCCTGCACGATGAGGAAATAGCCCGCGTAGCCCATCTGCCGAATGACATCTAGTTCGAAGCGGAGTCGCTCCCGCAGTTCGTGCGTCGGATCGCCGTAGCGCTCCTGCAGGCCGGCCTCGCTCAGGCTGAGGAGATAGGCGTCCAGCGAGTCGAAGCCGGGCGGAGCGGGAAAGTGCGGCAGCTTGAGCGAGCCGAACTCCATCGCGACGTTGCATCGTTCCGCGATCTGGAGCGAGGTTTCGACCGCACGCTCCAGACCGGAGAAGAGGGCGTACATCTGCTCCGGCGTCTTCAAGTACATCTCGTGCGTCCCGAACTTCATCCGGTCGGGATCGGCCAGCGTCTTGCCGGTCTGGATGCAGAGCAGCGCCTCGTGCGCGTGCGCGTGTTCGCCGCACAGATAATGGCTGTCGTTGGTCGCCACCATCGGCAGACCCATCTCGCGGCCGAGGTCGACCAGGCGCGGCAGGACCCTCTCTTCCTCGGCCAGGCCGTGCGCCTGCAGCTCCAGGAAGTAGCGAACGCCGAAGACGTCGCGGTGCCAGGCGGCCGCCTCTCGCGCCTCGTCGAATCGGTCGGCGCGCAGATGCTCGTTCACCTCGCCGCTGAGGCAGCCCGAGAGCGCGATGAGCCCCTCGGCGTGCGTCTCCAACATGGCTCGATCGACTCGGGGCTTATAGTAGTACCCCTCGAGATAGGCGCGGCTGGAGAGCTTCATCAGGTTGCGCCAGCCGGTCTCGTTCTCGGCCAGGAGCACCAGGTGGTAGTAGTCCTTGACCCGCTTGCCGTCCGGCCGCGCGGAGAGCGGGCCCGGATTGACGTACGCTTCGATGCCGAGGATCGGCTTGACCTTCTGAGCCTTCGCCGTCTCGTAGAACTCCACGGCGCCGAAGAGATTGCCGTGGTCGGTCATGGCGATGGCGGGCATGCCGGCTCGTTTCGCGGTCTCGACCATCTCGTCGATCCGCTGCGCGCCGTCGAGCAGGCTGTAGTGCGTGTGGTTGTGGAGATGGACGAAGCTTCGACTCACGGCGTTCCTCCACGTGTGGTTCGCGAACCTAGCATTCGCGTCCGTGAGGCGCCAATCAGCGGGCGAGTCGTCGCTCCTGGGTCGCGCGCCCTTCCGAGTGGTACCGAGCCTTGAGCGAACCCCAACTGATCGGATCGGCCGGCACGACGGTCAGACTCCAGACCAAGCCGACCTGACTCCAGAGCGTGGTGGTGTTCGCGCCGACCGCGACGAGATCGTTGCCGGTGAACGCGACGCCTGAGAGGTCTTCTCTCGACGGCGAGTTGGCCTCCGTCCAATTCGTGTAGCCGCCGTTGGAGTAGAAGATGACGCCGCTGCCGCCGACGATGAGAGCGCTCTGCCCCGCCGGATTGCCGATCGACACGGTGGCGCGCAGATCTTCCAAGGTGAGACCGGAGATGTTGGTCCAGGTGACGCCGTCGCCCAGTCCCCTCCACATCGCGCCACCGGCGCCGACGGCGAGGTACTGGCCGTTGGGAGCATTGTCGGAGACGCCGTAGAAGTCGCGCGACTCGGAGACCGACACGACCTGCCAGCCCGTTCCGGTCGAGCCGCCTTTCAAGATCACGCCTCCCGCGCCGACCGCGACGGTGGTGAGACCGTTGCCCGTCACGGCGTAGAGATCCGTCGCGACGGGCGAGGTCTGCGTGGTCCAGGTGGTGTAGTTGGCGTCCTGACTCCGGAGGATGGTTCCGCCGTCGCCGACGGCGAGGATCGACGATCCGACCGCGGTCATTCCCCGCAGCGGCAGCGTGCTCGGCTGAGATCTGCGGACGAAGACGTTGCCGGTCTGGGTGGTCGAGACCCAGATGCTGCCATCATCGGCGCACGCGACGAAGCCGGTCGGAGTTGTCACGACCGCGGTGTAGGCGAGCGTCGAATCGGCCCCGGTCGCCGCATCCCAGAACTGGTGGATGGTGCTGGAGAAGAGGATCACGCCGTCGCCGACCGCGACTCCCGCAGTCGGCGATCCCGCCACGGCGAAGAGCGTCTCGCCCGCGGCCCGCGCCGGAGTGAACGACGCCAGCACGATCAGGCCCAGTACAGTCCGGCCCAGTACAGTCCGGCCCAGTACAGTCCGGCCCAG
>CAZVYN010000015.1:24819-50316 GCA_964631125.1 uncultured bacterium
GGCCCAGTACAGTCCGGCCCAGTACAGTCCGGCCCAGTACAGTCCGGCCCAGGGTGGACATTCGCATCCGATTCCTCCTCGACGCGCTCGAGCTCACTCGTCGACGTCTCTGGGTTGTCGCTCGGGCGCGATCAATTTGACCGCGCGCACTCCGAATGGGTGCACCTCGACCACTTCGATCCTGACTCCTTCGATCTCGAACCCCTCGCCCTCGCGAGGGATGCGGCCGAACTGCTCCAAGATGAGTCCGGAGAGGGTGTCGTAACGCCCCTTGGGCAGGCGCAGTTCGAGCTCCTCGTTGAGATCATCGACATCGGTCAGCGCATTCACCACATAGGTTCTGTCGGCGATCCGACGGATCTTGCGCGCATCCCGTTCGTGCTCCTCGCGGATCTCTCCGACGATCTCCTCCACGATATCCTCCAACGTCACGATTCCGACGCAGGATCCGAACTCGGAGACGACGACCGCCATGGTCTGGCCCTCGCGCTGCAGCTCGATCAGCAGACGATCGATCCGCTGCGTCTCCGGCGCCAGACGGACGGGGCGGATGTATCGTGTCAGGTCCTCCGCCGGTTCGGGATCGAAGAGCACATCATAGACGTTGACGATCCCGATCACCTTGTCGACGCGACGCTGATAGACCGGCACGCGCGTGAAATCGTGGCGCCGCGCGAGTGCGCGCAGCAGTTCGGTGGAGCTCTCACGTTCGATCGAGACCACCTCGGTCATCGGCGCCATCACCTCGCGCGCCGTGGTCGCCCCGAAGTCGAGGATCGACCGGAGCATCTGCTTCTCCTTGCGACCGGCCCCGGTCTTGCTCTCCACCTCGTGCACGAGGCTCTTCAACTCCTCGCGGGTGACGAACGGCCGGCGCGGCGCCCGGCGGAAGACGCGCAAGAGCAACTCCAGGTAGAGTCGCAGCACGGCCGTGACCGGGAGGAGCAGTTGCTCGGTGGCGAGCACCGGTCGCGCCAGCACGACGAGCAGGCGATCGGCCCGCGGCTTGGCGTAGACCTTCGGCACCGTCTCGCCCAGCACGAGGATGAGCAAGGTGAGTCCGACGGTGGAGACGAGCGTCGTCAGCCAGCCCGGACCGAGCGCTCGCTCCAGCAGCGAGGTCGAGACCGAGGCGGCCGCGCCGTTGGCGATGGTGACCCCCACGAGGGTCGAGGTCAGCGCCCGCTCCCGTTGCGTGAGCAGCTCGAGCGCCAGGAGCGCCCCGGCGGTGCCCGCGCTCGCCTCCTGTTCCAGTCGCCATCGATTGGCCGAGATGAGCGCGATCTCCACCGCCGAGAAATAGGCCGAGGCGACGAGAGCCAGGAGCACGAGCGACGTCTCGAGTACGAGCAGCTCCATCTCAGCCTCTCGTCCGATCCGAGTCGGCGCCGTTCTCTGTTCGCGCTCCTGCGTCGGGAGGGCTCGGCGCCGGCGGCGCGTCGATCTGCACGCGCTGCACCCGGTGACGCGACACCTCGAGCACGGTCAGGACCACGTTCTCGTAGCGGAGCACGGCGTTTCGCGGCGGGATCCCGCCGGCAAGATTCGCGATGAGGCCGCTCAGCGTGTAGGCGTCCTCCACCGGCAGGTCGATGCCGAGCGACTCGTTCAGCTCCTCGAGCCCGATCTGGCCCACCGCCGACCAGCGGTCGGGACCGAGCTTGCGAAGCGGCTCGTCGCGGAGCTCGTACTCGTCGTAGATCTCCCCGACCAGCTCCTCCAGTAGATCCTCGCGCGTGAGGAGCCCCACCGTCTCTCCGTACTCGTTGACCACGATGGTGAGGGCGGCGCGATTGCGTTGCGTCTCGTAGAAGATCTCGGAGATCCGCGCGGCGTCCGGATAGATTGCGATCGGACGGACCATCTCCTCGATCTTGCTGGCCGGATGCAGGAGCACGTCGCGCGCCTTGACGTAGCCGAAGATCTCGTCGATCGCACCTCGGTGGATCGGGATGCGCGAATGCTTCGACTTCGCAAAGAGCTCCGCCAGTTCCTCCGGCGCCAGGTCGATCGACGCGGCCACCATGTCGACGCGCGGGGTCATGACCTCGGCGGCGCGCGTGGAGGAGAACTGCAAGATGTTCTGCACGAGTCGCGACTCGTGCGGGGTCATGATCCCTTGACGGTCCGCGCCCTGGAGCAGCGCGTCCAATTCGCCACGGGTGATCGAAGGACTGGCCGCCGACGAACCTTTCTCCTGCCCCAGCGCGCGCAGGACCAGATCCGAGAGCACGCCGACGAACGAGGTGAACGGCGCCAGGAGCAGAGAGAAGAAACGGAAGGGATGCACCAGCGTCCGGCTGAACGCCTCGGGGAAGTTGACGGCCAACGTCTTCGGTGTGACCTCGCCCAGGAGCAGGATCGCGAGCGTCGAAACGACGATCGCGATCTCCACGCCATGCTCGCCGAAGAGGCGCAGCGCGGCGGTCGTCACCACGACCGAGAAGGCGATGTTGACCAAGGTGTTGCCGGTCAAGATCGTGACCAGCAGATGACTCGGCTTCGAGAGCAGGCGGAGCACGCGCTTCGAGCTGGACCTTCCGTCCCGTTCGAAGCGGCGGAGCTGAACTCGATTCAAGGAGAAGAACGACGCCTCGGTCGCGGAGAGCAGCGCCGATGCGACGAGCAGGATGACCATGAAGGCAAGTAGCGGTATCGACATAGGCGAGGGGGATCGACCCTCTGGCCCGGCAGCCTAGCAGGCGTCCTTCCAGCGGGTGGAGCGAATTGCTAGACTGCCCGCTCGCTCTAGACCCCACCCCGCCCAACCCGAGAGAGGACGTCGATGTTCGACGAAATGCGCAAGAATACGAAGACCGTCATGTGGATCACGGTCGTCTCCTTCATCATGTTGATCTTCTTGGCCTGGGGCGCCGATTTTCAGATGGGCGGCCAGCAACAGATGGTGAACGAGATCGGGCGGGTCGACGGCGTCCCCATCGCGGCGCAGAACTACGAGTTGGCGTGGAATTCCGAGGTCACGCGCTTCCGCCAGCAGACCGGCCGCGAGCCGGACGAGCGCACCGCCACCACTCTTCGCGCGCAGGCCTGGACCGCACTGGTCCAGCAGTCGCTGCTGGAGCGCGAGGCGACGCGGCGCGGCATCACCGTGACCGATGCGGAGATCATCGACGCGGTGCTCAACAATCCACCGCCCGAGATCGTGAGCAACCCCGGCTTCCAGACGAACGGCCAGTTCGATCTCGCCAAGTATCAGGCGGCCCTGCGCAACCCCAACGTCGATACCCGACCTCTGGAGGAGCAGTGGCGGCGTCAGCTTCCGCTCCTCAAATTGCAGAACGACGTCCTGGGAAGCGTGACTCTCTCCGACGAAGAGCTCTGGGATTCCTACCGCTTCACCAATGACCGCGCTCGCGTCGAGTATCTGCTCGTGCCGGCCGACCGTTTCAACGTCGACGAGACCGCCATCGGCGAGGCGGACCTGCGGCAGTACTACGACAGCCACCAGGGCGCCTTCCGCGCCGCCCCGGCCGCCCAGATGCAGTACGTGCTCTTCCCGCGGCGCCACACCGAAGGCGATTCACTCGATCTCTACGAGCAGGCGCGCTCGATCGTCGAGGAAGCGCGCGGGGGCGAAGAGTTCCTCGGATTGGTCGAGTCGTATTCCGAGGCCGGCATGACCCAGCGCGGCGGCGAGACCGCGGCCTGGATCAATCCCGATCAACTCGCGGGCGCCGTTCGCGATGCGGCTCGCAATCTGCCGATCGGTCAGGTGAGCGATGTGTTGCTCGAGACCGGCGGCTTCCATGTGTTGCGCGTGGAAGACCGGCGGGAGGATCCGACCGTCGGCACTCAGGTCAAGGTGGCCGATATCTACCTGCCCATCCGGCCGTCTCCCGAGACGCTGACCGAGATCTTGGAGAGAGCGGGCGCCTTCCGCGGGGAGATCGGCGGCAAGAGCTTGGAGTCGGCCGCGCAGGAGTTGGGACTGCCGGTGCGCGAGACGCGATCATTCAGCGAGCGGGGATTCATCCAGGGGCTCGGTTCGGCGCCGGAGATCCAGCAGTTCGCCTTCTCGAACAAGGTCGGGACGGTCACGCCACCGATCGAGCGGCCTGACGGTTGGCTGGTGGGACGCCTCTCCGTGCGCACCGAGGCGCGGGTGCAGGACTTCGCCGAGGCGCAGGATCGGACGAAGATCCTCGTCGTCGATTCGCTCCGCCTGGAGCAGGCGACGCAAATGGCGCAGGGTCTCCTCGCGCAGGCTCAGGCGGGCGCCCCGTTGGCCTCGCTCGCGCGCACCGACGGCTCGGTGGTCCTCGAACTGCCCGAGCCGTTCACCCGTCCGCGCGGGCCGGTCAATCTGGGAGCCGATCCGACGGTGATGGGCCCGATCTTCGCGGCGACCGGCCCGGGGCTGATTCCGAAGGTGCTGGAGGCCAAGCGCGGCGCGGTCATCGCGCGCGTGCTCGAGACCCTCCCGACCGACCGCGCGACGTTCGAAGAACAGAAGAACGGCATCCGCGACTCGCAGTTGCGGGCGCGCCAGTCGCAGATCCTCACGGCGTGGCTCGACGGTCTGCAGAAGGACGCGCGGATCGAAGACTTCAGGACGGGAGTGTTCCAGAACTGAGCGTCGACTCGGCGCCGCGCTCGAGTCTGCTGCGTGAGGGCGCGATCACGTTCGCGTCGCGCCTCGTCATCACGCTCATCAACATCCCCATCTCGATGCTCGTGGCGCGCAGCCTCGGGGTCGAGGGTCAGGGGATCTATGCGGCGGCCCTGGCCTTCTCCGGGCTGTGGACCACCATCTGGACGCTCGGGGTCGACGCGAGCCATACCTACTTGCTGGCCGGCCGTCGGCGCGAGCGAGGAGAGATCCTCGGCGCCACGATCTTCTGGATCGCCGCCTTCTCGCTCCTGACCACGCCGCTCTACCTGGCGATCGCGCCGTGGTTGGTCGGAGCTGCCGGGCCGGCCGCCACCGCCGCGATCCGGCTCTCGGCTTGGGCCGTGCCGCTCCTCTTCGCCAAGGCATTCCTGCTCTCGCTCTTCGCCGGGGAATCGCGCCTCGATCGGTTCAACGCGCTCAACGTCCTGGCGAACCTGTTCCTCCTGGCGCTGCTCATTGCCGGCTTCGCCGCCGCCGGCGCCTCTCCCACGGTGGCCGTCGGCGCGTACATTGCGAGTCTGGCGCTGCTCACCGTGCTCGCGTCCACGTGGGTGATTCGTCAGGCTCGCGCGGAGCGATCCCGCGCGACGCTGCGCTCCGACCTCCTGCGGGGATCGCTCGCGTACGGACTGGCGGGTCACGTCGGCGTGCTCTTCGCACAATTCACCTATCGCTTCGATCAGGTGCTGGTGACCCGATTCGCCGGGCTGGAGGCGCTCGGGTTCTACTCGATCTCGGTGCTCTTGGCCGAGAAGCTGAACCACGTCGCGAACTCGGTCGCGATCGCGCTCTTCCAGCGCGTCTCGGCCTCGTCACCCCAAGAGGCGAACCTCCTGACGCCGCGCGTCTGTCGCCTCGTCCTGTATCTGTCGTCCTTGGGAGGCGCGGTTCTCTTCGTGCTCTCCGAGTTCTTGGTGCGACTGTTCTATTCGAGCCGCTTCGACGGCGCCGTCGAGCCGCTGCGCATTCTCCTCCCCGGAGTCGTGGCGCTGAGTCTCTCGCGACCGCTCTCCGGCGACCTCTCGGGACGCGGCCGGCGCATCGGCCTGACCGCGGCGATGGGATCGGCCTTCGTCATCAATCTGCTGCTCGGGATCTGGTGGATCCCGCGCCACGGGATCGTCGGCGCCGCCTGGGCCTCGGTCGTTGCCTATGCCTGGCAGACGATCGTCCTCTCCTTCTTCTTCTGGCGGGAGAGCGGCGTATCGCCGACCCGGCTCTTCTGGCCCGAAGCGGGCGATTTCGCGCACCTCCGGACGCTGCTCGCGCGGGTGGGTCGCCGCAACAGAGGCTGAGTGCCCAAATCGAGGCGGCTCAGCCCCTCGACCCGCTCGACACGGTGGGTACCTGCTGCGGCGAAAACTCATGGAGTTCAGACGGTCACCCGCCGCCGCCGCGTCGCCTCCGAAGTAGGTTGACGAGACCTCGGATTCTCGACGTCGATTCCCAGACCGGCAGCGCCCGGCGGACTCCGCCCATCCCTTCCTTGAACTGCGCGACCGTGTCATGCCCCGGTCCGCTGGGAAGGAAGTCGTACCAGACGCAGCCGTCGGTGATGGCGCGGCTGATCGAGTCGACCTGCAGGAGGACGTTCGGCCGGAAGCTCCGGGCCTCGTGGTCGGAGTATCCGGCGAGGTAGTGCGCGCGGTCGCGCCAGCGGATCGTGAAGTTGCCTCCGACCACACGCCCCTCGACCCGCGCGACGGTGAAGCGCACGGCGGGGCCTCCGACCTCGACGAGCGAGTGGTAGTAGGCGCGAGGATGGGCGAACGGAGGGACGCCTCCCCACCTCGCGAACGAGCCGAGGTAGAGTTCGTAGACGGCATCGACGTCGCTCGACGCGCGCGTCTCTTCGATCAGGAGCCCCTTCTTGGAGAGCCGACGCACGTCGTTTCGCTGCGCCGTCGTCAGATGCTGCCGCCAGTAGGCGTCGACGGTGGCTGGGAGCTCGAGGAGATGAGTCGAATCTTCCGAACAATGGAACCCCGGAGGCGTCGCGATCTCGGTCTCGAGGCTCGGCGCAAATGGATTGCCGGTCACCCGGACCGAGACGCCGCTGCTCTGCAGATGCGCGAACGCCAGACTCCAGAGCGGGCGCCCCGCACGGTCGCGCGTGGGCGCCGGGCCGCCGTAGTGAAATGGATAGGACGACTGACGGGTGACCAAGAGGCCGAGCGCGCGCTTCTGATCGAAGGCCGGCACGAGCACCGGCTGATCGTCCACGTCGATCCAGATCGATGCGTCGGAGACGCCGGGGAAACTGGCGCAGACGATGCGAGCCCAGGTGCGGCCGTGGAAGAACGTCGCGTCCGGCTCCTCCGCGAGCACTCGGTCCCACTCGGCGTCGGTCCATCCTTGCCGCCTTCGGCCGCGCCGAGAGCGCGCATGCCGTCGAAGAGAAGAGCCGACGATGGGGATGTCCCTCTGAGCGTGGAAGGTTGACGGCGGGCCGCCGCCCAAGATGGCCCGGAGGGGAGGTCGGTCGCAACTCGAGTTTGGGATTCGCGGAGCGGCGCGGTTGAGGCGAAGAGACCGGAGCGTGTAGCGTGAAGCGGGCCGACGTGTGAACCGCGTCTCGCAGAACTCGAGGGGGGCATGAGTCCAGATCCAACCCGCGCCGCGCTGGCCCGAGAGGGGGGCGCCCCGGTGCGTTCCGATTACTTGGTCTTCGGCGCGCCCGACCTGCGCGAGGCGGAGATCCAGGAAGTGGTCGAGTGTCTGCGCAGCGGATGGATCGGGACCGGCCCGCGCGTCGGCCGCTTCGAGGAGGCGTTCCGCGACTACATCGGCGCGAAGCACGCGCTCGCGTTGTCGTCTTGCACCGCCGGCCTCCATCTGGGGCTGATCGCCCTCGGCGTGAAGCCGGAAGACGAAGTCATCGTCCCCTCCATGACCTTCGTCGCCACGGCCAACTCGGTCGTGCATGTCGGCGCCACGCCGGTGCTCGTCGACTGTGAACCGGGGACGATGCTGATCGATCTGGACGCGATCGAAGCGGCGATCACCGAGAAGACCAAGGTGGTCGTTCCGGTCCACTTCGCGGGGCGCGCCGTCGACATGGACCGGCTGATCGCGATCACGAAGCCGCGCGGGATCAAGATCCTGGAGGACGCCGCCCACGCGATCGAGACGCTCTACCAGGGACGCAAGATCGGAACGATCGGCGACGCCACCGCCTTCAGTTTCTATGTGACCAAGAACGTGGTCACGGGCGAGGGCGGGATGCTCACGACCGACGATCCCGAGGTGGCCGCCTGGATCAAGGTGGCCGGGCTCCACGGCATGTCGAAGGACGCCTGGAAGCGATACTCCGACGAGGGCTTCCGGCACTACGAAGTGGTCACGCCGGGGTTCAAGTACAACATGATGGACCTGCAGGCAGCCCTTGGACTGCATCAACTTGCGAGGGTCGAGGAGAACTGGTCGCGGCGGCACGCACTCTGGGCCCGCTACCACGCCGCGTTGGTCGATCTGCCGCTGCGGCTGCCCCCGCCGGTGCGCCCAGGGGACCGCCATGCCTACCACCTGTTCATCGTCGAACTGGAGCTGGAGCGGCTGCGGTGGACGCGCGACCAGATCATGCAAGCGCTGCACGCGGAGAACATCGGCTGCGGCATCCACTACCGCGCCGTCCATCTCCATCCCTACTACCGCGAGCGATTCGAACTGCGACCCGAGCAACTCCCGGTCTCGGCCGCGATCAGTGAGCGAACCCTCAGCCTGCCGTTCTCGACGCGTCTGAGCGAGCAAGACATCGAGGATCTCTTCGCGGCGCTGCACAAGGTGCTGGGCGCGGCGGCGAAGTGACGACGGCGACTCCCGCCTCGGCCGCGACGACGCCTCTGCCGATCGCTCCGGGCATCCCGTTCTGGGAACGACAGAAGATGCGAATGGACTCGTTGCTCCTGTTGCTCAGCAACGGCAACCCGCGCTTCCTCGCGCGGCCGCGCTTCGCGCAGATCGAGATCACCAGTCGCTGCAATCTCGCCTGCCGTACCTGCACGCGCCTGCAACTGACCGACCCGGGCGACATGCCGTTCGAGTCGTTCCAGCGCGCCATCGACGCGCTCGGTCCCCTCCGCAGACTCTGGCTCTCGGGGCAGGGCGAGCCGCTGCTGCATCCGGATCTCTCGCGCATGATCCGCTACTGCCGCGAGCGCGGGATCGACGGCACGGTCCTGCACACCAACGCCACGCTCCTGGAGGGGGCGCGAATGGAGGCGCTGGCGGCGAGCGGCCTCGGTGAGTTGCGTGTCTCGATCGACGGCGGCACGGCCGAGGACGTCGAGTACATGCGCGCCGGCGCGGAGATGGCGACGATCCTCGCCAACACCGCCTCGTTCGTGCGACTCAGCGACACGCCGGTCGCGCTCTACTGCGTCCTCAATCGACGCAATCACCGCTCCGCGCCGCTGCTGCCCGGCCTCGCGGCGGAGATCGGCGTGCGCAAGGTGATCGCGGTGGAGACGGTGCCGTTCCGCGACGCCTCGAACGAACGCGAGGTCTTCGATCGACGCGAGTACCAGTTCACGGGGCTCAGTCCCGGGGAGCAGCGCGACACCTTGCGGCGCCTCCGCGCGGCGGGGCGCGAACACGGCGTGCAGATCGAGGTCGATCTGAAGTGGGACCGTCCGCGCTGCCAGGAGCCGTCGCGCAAGATCTACGTCGACCACAAAGGCCAGGTCACTCCCTGCTGTCGGATCCACCATGAGGTCGTGGTGGGCAACCTCTTGGACGAAGGTCTCGATCGCGTCTGGTACGGGCCGGCTCTCCAGGCCTGGCGTCGGCGCATGCGAGGTCCGGACCGTTCACGACTCTGCGTCGAACGATGCAATCTCGGGATCGCGCGCAAGCCGTAGGCGCACGCGCTGCGTCGCGCCCCGACGCCCTCGGCGATCCGTTCTCGCTCCTGAGCAAGAACTGGCTCGTCTGGCGGCTGCAGCGGCGCCACGTGGCCAGCGTCGCGCATCTCGCGCGCGGCCGGGCGCTCGACATCGGCTGTGGCGAGCAGCCGCTGCGCTCACTCTTCGACGGCAGGGTGACCGAGATCGTGGGGGTCGATCATCCCGGCACGCTGCACCCGGCGGAGTCGGTCGGAGTCTTCGGCAGCGCGCTCGCCTTGCCGTTTCGCAGCGAGAGTTTCGAGACCGCGCTGAGTTTCCAGGTGCTCGAACATGTCCCCGAGCCGGAGACGCTCTTGCGAGAGGCCCACCGAGTCCTGCGGCCGGGAGGACGCTTGATCCTGACCGCCCCGCACATCTGGAACGAGCACGAGATCCCGCACGATTACTTTCGCTTCACGCGCTACGGCCTGCGCTATCTGCTGACCAAGGTCGGCTTCGAGGTCGAGGAGGTGCGCCCGATGGCCGGCTACTTCGTCACGGCGGGCGCGCGCTTCTGCTACTTCCTCGCGCACTTCGATCGATGGGGCCTGCAGATCATCGTCAGACCGCTCTACTTCCTGGTGCAGGCCATCGCCGGCCTCTTGGACCGCATCTACTGCGATACGACGGAAAGTTGGAACTTTCTTGCGGTAGCGCGCAAGGGATCGCCCGCCGCGGGCGATGCCGCGCATCCGCCCTCGACCTCTCGATGACCCCCCGCCCTACTCACTCGCTGTGACACGCACCCAACGCCTTGCCCGCCTCGCCCTCTACCTGGGCCTCGCCCTCCACCTCCTCTTCCTCGTCTCCTACCAGACCCAGTGGCTCGCCCCCCTCTTCCACGAGTCGCGCCACTCGCCCGGGCAGGCCGCCGACTTCTTCGGCATCTACCACGCCGGCGATCGACTGCTGCATGGCGAGACGATCTACGAGTCGCCCGATTGGCCGCCGACGCCGACGCCGGACCGCGCTCGCTCACGCGTCCCGTACGGCTACTTCTATCGCTACCTGCCGCCGACCGCCTACGCCTTCGCGCCGGTCGCCGCGCTCCTCGCGCCGTGGCCGGCCTACTGGGCGTGGGTGGCCTTCATCGAGCTCCTGCTCATCGCATACGTACTCGCGCTCGGACGCCTCGGGCTGTCGCAGGCGCTGTGCGACACGTTGCGCGGAGTGTCGCTCGGCTACTTCCCGTTCTGGCTGGAACAGTGGATGGGCCAGTTCACCTGGCCGCTCGCGCTCTTGATCGCGGTCACGCTGTTCGCTCCGCCGCGCAGCCCACGGAGTTTCTGGGCCTGGGTCGCCGCCATCAGCTTGAAACAGTTCCCCGCGCTCTTCGGCTGGGTCTATCTGCGCCTCGGCTGGTGGAAGCATGTCGCGTGGGCCGCGCTCGCGGTGATCGCGCTCTCGGCGCCCTACTTCCTTTTCTTTCCCGAGGATCTGCGCCACTTCATTCGCATCAATCTGGGAGGGCTCCCGCCGCGCTTGCACGTCGGCTCGTATGGGATGGTGAGCCTGATCCGCGCGCTCGCCGCGCATCTGCCCGGCGGCATGACCGAGTGGCGACTCGGTCCGTTCACGCCGTATCCAGCCACCGTGTTGGTCTACCTGTGGACGCTCGTCGTCGCGGCGCTCTCGCTCGCGACGACCTGGTGCGTCGCCCGCCCCGATCAGAGAGTGCCCGAGCTCTGCTCCCTCTGGGTCTGCGCGTTCCTCTTGGTCTTCAAGGATGTCTGGGAGTACCACGCCGTGCTGCTCTTGCCGGTCGTAGCGGCGCTGGTGGTGAGTGCGTCTCGGCTCCGGCGGCCGCGGCTGCTCGCGACCGTGTTGGCCGCGGGAACGATCTCCGCGCTGCCGACGCTCTATCTCCTCTATGCGGAGTGGGCCGAGCGCCCGGTGGAGAGCTGGCCGATCGCGCTCACGCTGCTGCACTACGGCATGAAGGTGGGGCCGGTGCTGGCGCTCTTCGTGGTGAGTGCTCGGGTCGCGAGTGCTCGGGTCGCGAGCGAACGGCTGGCGAGTCGGCCGGGCGACCCGCGCGCATCGTAGACCTACTTCTTGTCGTCGGCGGGAGGCGGAGCGGCCGGCGGCGGCGCGTCTTGATCCTTCATCCCACCCTTGAACTCTTTGATCCCCTGCCCCATGCCGCGCATCAGTTCGGGGATGCGCTTCGCCCCGAAGAGGATGATGACGATCAGGAGAATGACGAGGATCTCGCGGAAACCGATCTGACCCATGAGTTCGCTCCTCTACTCGGACGTACGTCGCTCGGACCAGGCGCGGGCCAGGTCCCGGCCGACCACGATGCAGATGTCGACATCCGGCTCTTCCATCGGATCCCGCCGCAGCTCGCCGACATCGAAGGCGGCCCGCAGCGCGGTGGTGACCCGTTCGGCTGAGTCGCCGCGGCCGGAGCGGTCGATCACCTGGGTGGTCTCATAGTCTTCTCGGTCGGCATTGCCCAGATCCACCACATCGAATCCCGACTTTCGCAGCCAGGCCGTCATCTCGCGCGCCAGCCCGTCCTCGCCGCTGCCGTTCAAGACCTTGATGATCGCCCGCTCCGAGGCCGGTCCATCGATGATCGATCGAAGCGGAGTCCGGGCCGGCTCGATCGAGATCGGCCCGTCATCGACATCGGAGGTCTGGACCGCGGACCTCGGCGGCCACTCGACGCGGACTCCAGGTTGCGCGCTGCGACCGTAGCGGTCGACGATCGACGCCGCGAAGACGAGCACGACCAAGAACAGTGTGACCGCGCCGAGCGCCTCGACGAGTCGCGCCATGGCGCCGCGACGACGATTCTTCTTCTTCCGCGCCATCTGGGTCCCTCCCTGGATCCTTCCGGCCGTGAATTCTCAGGACGGTGCTTCCACTCGGGCGCGCGCCGCCTCCAGGCGTTCACGCGAGCCGGCGAGAGTTTCGGGCAGCAGATTGAGCCCTCCGATCAGCGGAAGGAAGTTCGAATCGCCGGGCCAGCGAGGAATCGCGTGCGCGCGGAGGTGCTCGCCGGCCCGTCCCGAGGTGAACCCGAAGTTGAATCCCTTGGGCGCGTACGCCGCGTCCAGCCACTGCTCCGCGCGGACCTGCCACTCCAGCCAGTCCACGGACTCCTGCGGCGTGAGCGACTCCTGCGAGACCAGATGGCGCTCCGGGCAGATCCAGAGATGCCCGCTGTTGTAGGGGCGGGGCGCCAAGAGCACCACGAATCCCCGCTCACGCGCCAGGACGAGGTCCGGGCGGCGCGAGAGGAGCGCACAGACCTCGCACCCCTCGAGCTCCCCCGCCTCCCGCCAGGCGACGTGCACCGCGGCGGCCGCCGCGAGTTGCTCCGGCGTGTTGATCCCCTGGATCTCCTCAGGGTCGCGAACCTGGAAGACCTCCGCCCGATGTCCCGCCGACGCCATCAACTCGAGCGTGTCGGTGAGGTAGTACTCCTGCTGCGAGTTGTCGGCGCGGAGTTGGGTCAGGGTCTCCAGGAGGGGCGCGAGTCGGAACGTGTAGATGCCGGAGTTGATCTCGTCGATCGCCCGTTCACTTTCCGAGCAGTCGCGATCCTCGACGATGCGCACGAACCGATCGTCCGATCCGCGCACGATCCGCCCGTATCCCTTGGGATCGGGCACGCGCGCCGAGAGCACGGTGACGCCGGCCTCGCTCAGCAGGTGACGCTCCATCAGCTCCGAGAGCGTCGACGCGCGCAGGAGCGGCACGTCGCCGTAGAGAACCAGGAGATGAGCCGCGCGTCCCGTCCGCTCGGCCCCGGCCAGCTGCGCGCGCAGCAGCGGCGCGGCCATCATGACGGCGTGCCCGGTGCCGAGCTGCGGCTCTTGCAGCGCGAACTCGACCCCATCACCGGCGTGGCGCGTCTTCACCTCGTCGGCTTGATGTCCCACGACGACGATCGAACTCGAGAGCGGGAGTGCCTGCGCCGTCTGAAGGACGTGACCGAGGAGCGACCGACCCTCCATCGGATGGAGCACCTTGGCCAGATCGGAGCGCATGCGCGTTCCCTTGCCGGCGGCCAGGACGACGGCCGACCAGACCGCGGTGGAAGCTGGGCGGCTCATCGCGTCCGCCGGGTCCGCGCGCCCGCGCGCACGAGCACGTTGTCGATGAGCCGCGTCCGTCCCAGGAGCGCCGCGGCCGCCAGGACCAGCCGCCCGCGCAACGGCTCGACCGGTTGCAGATCGTCGGCCGAGACCGCCTCGGCATACTGCAATTCGAAGCGCGGGCCGCTCGCTCGGTGCAGACGCCGCGCGACCGACTCGGTCACGGCGCGAGAGCTGCGCAGCCGACCGCTCGCGATCTCCGCCGCCGTCGCCTTCAGTGAGGCGTGTAGCCGCGGTGCGGCCGCGCGTTCCTCGGGCGAGAGGTAGACATTGCGCGAGCTGAGGGCGAGCCCATCCCGCTCGCGCACCGTCGGGACGATGCGCACGGCGACCGGCAGATCGAGGTCGAGACACATCCGCCGCAGAAGCGCCGCCTGTTGGTAGTCCTTCTGTCCCAGATAGAGCCGATCCGGCTCGGTCGCGTGCAGCAGTTTGGTCACGACGGTGGCGACTCCTTCGAAATGTCCGGGCCGAAACGGTCCACAGAGATGCGCGTCGAGTCCTGGCGCCCGCACGCGCGTGGCGAATCCCGAGGGATAGAACGTCGCATCGGGGGCCAGGAGCAGGTCGACGCTCTCGGCGCGCAGGAGACGACGGTCGCGCGCGGGATCGCGCGGATAGCTGGCGAAGTCTTCTCTGGGGCCGAACTGCAGAGGATTGACGAAGATGCTCACGACGACGCGGTCACACTCCGCGCGCGCCTGCCGCACCAATCGCAGATGCCCCTCGTGCAGCGCGCCCATCGTCGGCACGAAGCCGACGCGCTCTCCCGTCCTGCGGTATCCGCGCACGATCCGCTGACTCGCCCGGGCCGAGCGCGCGATCTTCACGACTTGGGCTCTTCGCCGTAGGAATGCTCCGGTCCGGGGAAGACGCCCGCGCGGACTTCGTCGCTGAAACTCTGCGCGGCGCGGGTGATCTCGGCGCCCAGCTCGGCGTAGCGTTTGACGAAGCGCGGCCGGAACTCGGGTGTGAGGCCGAGCAGATCGTGCAGCACGAGGACCTGGCCGTCGCACTGCGCTCCGGCGCCGATTCCGATGGTGGGAATCGAGACCGCCTGCGTCACACGGGCCGCCAGCGGCGCCGGCACCTTCTCCAAGACGAGAGAAAAACAACCGGCCGCTTCCAGCGCGCGCGCATCCTCCAGCAGCCTCTCGCCGTCGGCGCCTCGTCCCTGCACCGGATAGCCGCCGAAGGCGAGCGTCGACTGCGGCGTCAAGCCGAGGTGTCCCATGACCGGCACGCCCGCGTCGACGATCTTGCGAACGGCCGACAGGCTGCGGGCGCCCCCCTCGAGCTTCACCGCGTCGGCGCCGGTCTCTTGCACGATTCGACCGGCGGCCAACAGCGCGCGCGATGGATTCACCTGATACGTGAGAAACGGCAGGTCGACCACGACGAGGGCGCGCGGCTTGGCCCGCATGACGGCGGCGGCGTGGTGGATCATCTGTTCGAGCCGCACCGGCACCGTGCTCTCGTAGCCCAGGATGACGTTGCCCAGGCTGTCGCCGACCAGGAACATCGGCAGATCGACCGCGTCGAGCAGCCGCGCCGTCGCGTAGTCGTAGCAGGTCAGGACGGGAATGCGCTCGCGCCCCTTCAGTTCACGGAAGCGGCGCGCGGTCCATCGATCCGACATCCATCCTCCCTGCGGGTTCTGCGACTCAGGCCGGATTGTAGTAGGCGGCGCCTTTCTCGTGCAGGAGGATCCGTTCGATCAGATCGCAACGGTCTCGCTCGCTCCCGACCACGTCGAGCGCGTTCGTGTTCACCACCAGGAGCGGCGTCGCGCGATAGTGGAAGAAGAACTCGTTGTAGGCCTCGTCGAGCATGCGCAGATAGTCGGGGTCCATGGTCCGCTCGAAGGTCCGTCCGCGATTCTCGATGCGCGACAACAGGACCGGCAGATCCGCGCGCAGATAGACCACGCGGTCGGGTCGCGGGAGATCCCGCTCCAAGAGCGGCAGCACCTGATCGTAGAGCTGCAGCTCGGCCTCGCTCAGGTTGATCCCGGCGAAGATGCGGTCCTTCTGGAACAAATAGTCGCTGACCACCGCGGACGCGAAGAGATCTCGCTGCCTGAGCCCCATCTGCTGGCGGTAGCGAGAGAGCAGGAAGAAGAGCTGCGTTTGAAAGGCGAAACGCGCGCGGTCGCGGTAGAAATCGGGGAGAAACGGATTCTCCTCGACCTGTTCGAGCACGCAGGCGGCCCCCAGTTCGCGCGCCAGTGCATCGGCGAGCGTGGTCTTCCCGACGCCGATGACCCCCTCGATGGCGATGAAGAGATCGGGTTTCGAAGGCGACACGGCGGGGGTCATGTCGCGCACTCCAGCGACGCTGGCGCGGAAGCGGACGCCGCCGCGGAAGCGGACGCCCCGTTCCAGAGCCGCACGGCCCCCGCGGGAACGTCGAGTCGCGCCAGGAGGGCCCCCACTGTCGGCGCCTCGGGGTCGGAGGACGGGAACCTCGCGAGCGGATCCAACTCACACAGAGGAACCAACACGAACGCGCGGCTCGTCAGTCGCGGATGCGGCAACGTCAGCTCGGGGGTCTCCATTCGCACGTCGTCGACGGCGAGCAGATCGAGGTCGCAGGTGCGGTCGCTGACGGCGGCGCCGCGATCACGCCCGAGCGAATCTTCCACGCGCAGCAAGAGCTGGAGGAGCTGCAGCGGCGAGAGGTCGGTCGAGACGCGCACCGCCGCGTTGAGGAACGGCGGGCTGCTGGCGGGATCGAGTCCGCGCCCGCCCGGCGAATCGACGACGGGCGTCGTCTCGTAGAGGCGCGAGACCTGCTCGACGCGAACGGCGGCCTGCTCGAGTTGCCGGAGCGCCTCCGCGAACGCCTCGGCGCGATCCCCGACGTTGGCGCCGAAGGCGATCCAGGCCGAGCGAAACGGCGGAGCGATCATCGCTCTCGCTCCATCTCGACCTCGACGCAATCGAGATGCGCGTCGAAAGGCAGGTTGTACTTCCGCAGGCGGACGCGCACACGATCGACGCGAGGGAATCGCAGCAAGACCGCGTCCGACACGGCGCGCGCGAGAGACTCGATCAGGTGGTACTTCCGCGCCTTCGCCACCTCGACCACCGACGCCGCCACTTCCGAATAGTCGACGGCCGCGGAGATCCGATCCTCGCGAGCGGCGGGACCGAGATCGAGATAGAGATCGAGGTCGAGCGAGACCTTCTGGACCCCCTCTTTCTCCCATTCGGTCACACCGAGCCGCGGAAACAGCCGCAGATCGCGGAGAGAAATTCGATCCAGAGATCCTCCCGCTCGAACGGCGCTCAGGCGCCGTCGGTCGTTTCGTCCGGGTTGTCGGCGACCAGCGTCTCGGTCGTCAGGATGAGCGATCCGATCGAGGCGGCATGCACCAGCCCGAGGCGCGCGACTCGCGCCGGGTCGATGACGCCCGCTCCGAAGAGGTCGACGAACTGACCGGTCTCGGCATCGAAGCCGTAGCCGTCCTCGCGCCGCAGGATCTCCTCGACCACGGCGGCGCCGTCATAGCCGGCGTTGTCCGCGATCGCGCGAGCCGGCGACTCGATCGCCAGGCCGACGATGGCGCGTCCGATCTCCTCCGCGGCGGAGCGACGGGAAGTGCGTGGCGTCGACCCGATCGAAGGCTCGCCTTCGAGTCCGATCGCCGCGCGCAGCAGGGCGACGCCGCCTCCCGCCACGATCCCTTCGGCGACGGCGCCGCGGGTCGAGACAACCGCGTCTTCCAGTCGAGACTTGCGCTCCAGCGTCTCGTTCTCGGTCTGTCCTCCGATGAAGATCTCGGCGATGTTGCTGCGAAACCTCGCGAGCCTTTCTTCCGCGCGCTCCCGTTCGACGCTGCTCGGCGGAGGCGACGACGACGCGGTCGAGGACGGCTCGCCGGACCAGGCGCCTCCCCGCTTGCGTTTCGTCGTCCGTGGGCGTGTGCGCGTGGCGGCGCCCGCCTCAGGCTCGAGCGGCCAGGTCAGGATCGTCGTACTGTCCCTTCCGACATGCACGCGGCGCGCGCGGCCGAGGTGCGTGAGTTGGGCGTCGGCCAGGCGGATGCCCCGCTCCTCCGAGAAGAGCGCGCCTCCCGTCACGAGCGCCAGGTCGTCGAACCAATCGCGGCGACGCTCGCCGAATCCGGGCGCGCGGACCGCCGCCATCTCCAGCGTCCCTTTGAGGCGATTCAGCACCAAGGTGGCCAACGCCTCGCCGTCGATGTCGTCGGCGATGAGCAAGAGACTGGCGCCCGCCGCCGCCACCTGCTCGAGGATGCCGATGAGCGGCTCGACCGAGGAGATAGTCTGGTCGGTGACGAGCACGAAGGGGGACTCGAGCACCGCCTCCATTCGCTCGGCGTCGGTCACGAAGTAGGCGGAGACGTAGCCGCGGTCGAAGCGGACGCCGTCGACGAAGGAGAGGTGCACGCCCGGCGAGCTCGCCGCCTCGACCTGCACGATTCCATCGGAACCGACGCGCTCCAGAGCCGTCGCCACGACTTCACCGAGGGTCAGGTCATGATGCGCGGCGAGGGTGGCCACGCGGAGCAGTTCGGCCCGCGAGGAGACCGGCCGCGCCTGCCGCTTCAACTCGCGCACCACCTGTTCGACCGCGCCGTCGATGCCGCGTTTGAGCTGCATCGGATTCTCCCCTGCCGTAACCGCATCGAGCCCGTGGGAGACGATGGCCTGCGCCAAGAGCGTCGCGGTAGTCGAGCCGTCGCCGGCCAACTCCGAGGTCTTGCTCGCGACCTCGCGCAGCAACTGTGCGCCGAGGTTCTCGTACGGATCCGCGAGCTGGATGTCGCGGACGATGGTGACGCCGTCGCTGGTGAGGATGGGAACTCCTAGGCGCCGATCGAGCAGCACCGGCCGACCTCGCGGTCCCAGCGTGACTCGAACGGCCGCGGCCATCTGATCGACCCCGCTCTTCAGTGACATCCGTGCCTGGTCATCGAAGCGGAACATCTTGGGCATGAAGCACCTCGGGTGTCATGCGGCGCGCATTCTATCGGCCGCTCCAGAAAGCCAGCAAGCGACGAGTCCAGTCCGTCCAGGACCGTCGGGTTCCCTCTGGGGGAGATCGGCCGGCGCGCGCGACATCCCGCGTTCCGCGCGTGCTCGTGGGGCCGGGAGGGCGGCCTCCGGCGGGCTACCGGGTGAATTCGCGCAAACGACGGGGTGTCAGCCCAGGCGGCGACCGCGCACCCGCGCCTCGATCACCGCCAGGCCTCGCAGGGTCAGGGTCGGATCGACCGCGGTGATGGTGGCCGAGTCTCGGGCGATCGCCTCGGCCAGGCCGCCGGTCGCGATCACGGTCGGCTTGATGCGGAGTTCCTTGGAGATCCGGGCGACCAGCCCGTCGATCTGCCCGACCGCACCGAAGAAGACGCCCGATTGCAGGCACTCCTGCGTCGTCTTGCCCAACGCGGCCGCCGGTCGGCGGATCTCGACCTTGGCCAGTCGTGCGCCGCGGCGGAAGAGTTCCTCCGACGAGGTCAGGATGCCGAGCGCGATCGCGCCGCCCACGTACCGCGGCGGTCGGTCGAGCACGACGTCGAAGTTCGTCGTCGTCCCCAGATCGACCACGATGGCCGGCAACCGGTGGAAGGCGGCGGCGGCGACCGAATTGGCCACCCGGTCGGCGCCGACGGAGTCGGGGTCGGGCACATCGAGTGCGACGCCGAGGTCGAGTCGCGGAGAGACGACGATCGGCGGGGCGCCCAACAGTCGCAGCACGAGCGCCTCCCAGGCCGGCGTGAGCGACGGCACGACCGAGGCGAGGATCGAACGCTGCGAACGGCGCAGCCCGTCGGCGAACGGCGCGATGAGCGCCTCGACCAGCGGCCGCAGTTCGTCTCCCGTCCGCGGAATGGTCGAGGTGAGTCGGAAGTGATCCTGCACTTCGGCGCCGGAGAAGACGCCGAGCACGGTGTGCGTGTTGCCGACGTCGACGGTCAGGACCAATCCGTCGGACGCGGCTGGCGCAACTCGCTTGGATGCGACTCGCTTCGACGCGGCTTGCTTCGACGCGGCTCGTGTCATGGCGTTCCTTCCGAGGGTGGCGGCGGCGCGTGTCCGTGATCCCGTCCGCGGGTCAAGAGGAGCGAGACGAGGATACTCAGGAAATACAACACGATGATCGGGGCCGCCAGGAGGAGCTGCGAGGGTCCGTCACCCGGCGTGACCACCGCGCCGAGCACGAGGATGAGCACCACGGCATGGCGCCACTTCGAGAGCAGCCAACGCGGACTGACCAGATCGAGGATCGAGAGCACCGCCACCACGAGCGGCAACTGGAACAGAAGCCCGGCCGCCATCGCCATCCGCAGGACGAAATCGAGGAGGAAACCGACCGAGATATTCGCCTTCACGTGCTCGGTCCCGAAGGCGACGAGCATCGACATCATGGTGGGGGTCAGCCAGAAGTAGCTGAAGGCGACGCCGGCGAGGAACAAGAGCACCGAAGAGGCGACGAGCGGCACGACGAGACGGCGTTCGCGGTGCATCAGCCCCGGGACGACGAAGCTCCAGACCTCGAAGGCGATGAACGGCAGGCCCCCGATGAAACCGAGCAAGAGCGCGAGCTTCAGTCGCGCGGAGAAGGCCTCCATCGGATGGAGGAACTGCGCCTCCCCCACGTGGCGCACGACGATGTGCTCGAGTGCGCGATCCGAGAAGTAGTACGCGACGCAGGAGAGGACCGCGAGCGCCACGAGGCAGGAGAGCAGCATGCGCCGCAGCTCCTCCAGGTGATCCAAGAAGGTCATCTCGGCGCGAGTCCGGCCGAGCAGTCGTGACAGGAAACGCGCGACCACGGAGCTCCGCCCGCGGCGGGGCTAGGCGGTTCCCGCCGGCGTCGCGGTCGGCGCGAACGGCTCCGCCGTTTCACGCTCCGCTGGCGCACGCTCCGCTGGCGCACGCAGAATCTCGTCGGTCCCTTCGTTCAGGCGGACCGAGACGATCTTGGAGACGCCCGGCTCCTCCATGGTGACGCCGAAGAGGCGGCCGGCCATCGCCATCGTCTTCTTGTTGTGCGTGATCATGATGAACTGCGTGCGCTCACTGAAATGCCGCAGGAGCGCGAGGAAGCGATCGAGGTTCGCGTCGTCGAGCGGCGCGTCGACCTCGTCCAGCAAACAGACGGGGCTCGGCTTCGCCAGGTAAATGGCGAAGAGCAACGCGATCGCCGTCAACGCCCGCTCACCACTGGAGAGCAAGCGGATCGACTCGAGCTTCTTCCCTTTCGGACGCGCCGCGATCTCGATGTCCCCTTCGAGCGGATCGCCGCTGCCGAGTCGAATCGACGCCTCGCCGCCCGGGAAGAGCTGCTGGTAGGTCTCCAAGAAGTTGGCCTGCACCTGCGAGAAGGTCTCCTCGAACATCACGCTGGCCTTCTCGTTGATCTGGCGGATCGCCTCCAAGAGATCGGCGCGCGCGGTGCGCAGGTCGGTGGCGTGCTTCTCGTGGAAGTCCAACCGCTCCTTCTCGCGCGAGTACTCTTCTTCGGCGAGGAAGTTGAGGCTCCCCATCTCTGTCACGCGACGACGGAGCTCCACGATGCGGACGCCGCGCGCCTCTGGATCCGCCAACGCCGCACTGGCCGCGGCGTTCATCACCGGCTCGGGCTCGGTCGTCTCGGAGGCATCCGGTGCGAGCGCGACCCCTTCACCCGACTCATCGTCCGAGTCGGCTGGGTCGACCCACTCGTCGTAACCGCCCGCCGCGACCAGCGCGCCCGGCAGCGCCGCGCTATCGGCCAGGTCGACGCCGAACTCCTCCAACACTCTGCGGCGCACCTGCTCGGCTTCGCCCTCGGTCTGGACGCGACCCACGTCATCGTGGTGCATCGCCGTGGTGGCGGCATCCAGGCGGGTGCGGACCCCCTTGGCCTCGTCGTCCATCCTGGCCATGGCGTCTTGGACCGCGAGGTGCCGCTCCCGCCGACCGGTGAGTTCGACTTCGCAGCCCTCGCGCGCGGCGCGGTCCGAGACGAGCTGCTCGCTCAGGATCGCGATCCGCTCCACCGCGGCGGTCGCCTCGGCCTCCCGTTCGGCGCGACGCGCCACCAACTCGGCCAACGCCTGCGTCCGTTCCGCCTCTTCTCGCTCCAACGCCGTGCGGCGGGAGCGATGGGCGGAGAGATCGGCCTCGAGACGCAGGACGCGCATCTCATGCTGGGCCGCCTCGCGCGTCCGCGCGTCCTTCTCCTCTTCGACCGACTCGCCGCGAACACGCAGCCCCTCGAAACGGGTCTGCGCGTCGACCGAACTCTCGCCGCGCTCCGCCACCAGTCCGCGCAGACGGTGATCGTCCTCGACGAGCAGGCGGATCTCCTCGGCCAGCTGCGCCCGCTCCTGCTCGAGTCGCTCGTGCTCCTCGCGCAACATCGCGCTCTCGGTCCGCAGTCGACCACACTCCATCGCGGCGCTCTGTCGGTTGCGCTCCGCCTCCGACTGGCGTCCCTCGATCGTTTCCAGCGCGCGCACGGCCGCTTCGACCGCGGCGGCGTAGACCGTCTCCTCGTCTTCGAGTCGACGGATCTCGGCGCGCACCTCGGCCAGTTGGTCTTGCAGCGACGGGATCTCCTGCGCGCGGCGCAGGATCTCTTCTTCTCCCGGACGTCCGCCCGAGAGGACCAACGTGCCGCCGCGCTCGGCCACCTCGCCGTCGCGCGTCACCCAACGCGACTCGGGACGACGCTGCGCGCTGGCCAGCGCCGCCTCCAACGACGCGCACAGCCGCGTGCGCCTCGCCAGGTAGTGCACGAAGGTCGCGCCGGCCCCTTCGGTCGCGAAGAGCTCGTGGATGCGCGCCTCCTCGACCGGATCCTCAGCCACGCCCCCTTCCATTCCCGCCGACTCGACCGGGAAGAAGGTGACTCCGCCGAGCCCGACCGCGCGCAGGCGGTGGATCATGTCGATGGCGGCCGCGTCGTCTTTGACCAACACCCAGGGAACGGTGTCGCCGAGGACCGCGCGCCCCTCCGTCTCGCGGCCTTCGCGCAGCCGCACCATCTCGCCGACGACGCCGATCAGCCCGGGCAATTCGTGACGCGCCTCCAGGAGATGGCGCACCGCGGAATCGAAGCCGGCGTGGCGCGTCCGCTGTTCCTCCAGGAGCTCGAGCCGACTCTGGAGCTGCGCGCGTCGCTGGTTCACCTGCGCGAGCGAACCGCGCCGAGCCTCGCGCTCACGCTGCGCCGTCCCGCGTGCGTCGCGCTGTTCCGTGCGCGCACCGACCAACTGGGTCAGCTCCGCGGCGAAGTGAGACTCCTTCTCCTCGGCCGAGGTCAGATCGATACGGATCTGGGTCTCGCGCTCCGCGAATCCTTCGGCGTGACCGGCGAGCGCCGCTTCGCGCGCCACACTGGCGCGCCGCCGCAACTCAACCGACTCCAGCTCTTTCTTGCTCTCGCTGTGGCGCGTCGTGAGATCGAGATTCAACTGCTGCGCCGACTGCAGCTCGCCGCGCACCTCGCGCAACGCGCGCTCGGCCTGGACGCGAAGGGCGAGCGCCGCCTCCGCCTCGCCGCGGGCCGCGGTCACGCGACCCTCCAACTCCTCCCCCGCCGGCGCCGAGGCGATCAATTCGCTGCTGACCTCGGAGAGCCGATCTTCATGGCGCTCACGCTCGCGGGTCAGATCCTTCTCCTCACGCGCCCACGACTCGTTGCGTGTGGTCAGGACCTGCGCCTCTTGCTCGGCGGCCGAGACACGGCGGTTGGTCTGTTCGAAAGCGCGCAACGCCTCTTCGACCGCCTCGCCGAGATCGAGCCAGCCTTGCCGCTCGTTCTCGCGCCGCGCCTCCAGCACCGCGAGGTGCGAGCGCAGGTCGGTCACCTCGGCCTCGCGCCGACGATGCGCCGCCTCGGAGGAGAGCGCTTCACGACGCAGAGTCTGCCAACGATCGTGCGCCTGCAGGATCTCCAGGCGATCCAGCTCGTCCTTCAGGCGGCGGTGTCGCCGAACTTTCCCGGCCTGCCGCGAAAGGCTTCGCACGGCGCGACTGATCTCGCGCAGCGCGTCTTCGATGCGGATGAGATCGGTCTCGACGCCCTCGAGCTTCCGCTGAGACTCGCGTCGGCGCAGCTTGTAGCGCGAAACCCCCGCCGCCTCTTCGAAGAGCAGACGACGCGCGTCATCTTTGTCGGAGAGCACCTGATCGATCATGTCGCGCTCGATCATCGAGTAGCCGCCGCTGACCAAGCCGGTGCCGAGGAACAGATCCTTGATGTCCTTCAGGCGGCAGGCGACCTTGTTGATCAGGAACTCGCTCTCGCCCGAGCGATAGACGCGGCGCGCGATCGCCACCTGCGAGTATTCGATCGGCAGCGCGCCGTCGTCGTTGTGCACGGTCAGGACGACCTCGGCCAGGCCCATCGCCTTCGCCTGGCCGCTCCCCTTGAAGATGACGTCCTCGAGCTTCTCGCCGCGCAGCGTGCGCACGTTCTGCTCGCCCAGCGCCCAGCGGAACGCGTCGGAGATGTTGCTCTTGCCGCAGCCGTTGGGGCCGACGATCGCCGTCACCCCGCGCGCGAGGGGGATCTCGGTCCGATTGGCGAACGACTTGAATCCGTACAGCTCGATCTTGTCGACGTACAAGAATCCCTCCGGCTCCTGGCTGACGCGATGGGTCAGCGTCGATCGGGGTCATCCGGCGACGGCGACACAGCGGCAGGCTGCTCCCCGACAGGTACCGGCTGACCGTGCCCTCCTTGGCCCACGATGTGCGTGAGAGGCGCACGATGGCGACGCGACAAGACGACGGCCGACGATTCGGCCCGCGCGAACGTAGCAAACTCGCCCACGAGGACGCGATACCAGGCGCCGCGCTGCGGGACATCGACCACCACCGCGCGCGCCTCGATCCCCAGTCGCCGCAACCGGTCGATCTCCATGTCGGCCTCGCTCCTCAGACGGAACGAGCTGAAGTGGATGGCGAACGGCGGCGTCCCCATCGCCTCGCGCAGAGCCGCGGCGGCCGCGGCTTCCACGGCCGCCTGCTCGGGTCGGCGCGGCTCGCTCCAGCCCGAGGCGGAGTTCGTGGGCGCCGCCTCGAGATCGGGCTGTTTCGTCGCGATCGCATCCGGCGACTCGAGTTCCTCGAACTCGTCGAACGCGCTGTCCTCCAGCGCTGGGACATGCTCCGCCTCCCGCTCCTCCAGCCACTTCGGCAGGCGCGGTCCTCGTTGCGTTTCTCCTGCCTCGGGCGCCGCTCCCCACGGAAGCGTGGATGGATCCAGGATCGAGTCGCCCGTCGGGGAGGAGGACTGGACCGGTCGGGTCGGCGCCGACGGGTTGCCGCCGAGAGTCGGCCAGAGCCGCGATCCGATGAACGCGGCCGCGCCGAGCAGAACGACCGAGAGCGCGATGAGTGTCGCGGTGCGCTGCGCTCGGCTGTCTTCGCGCGTCCGTGCATCCCAACGCGCCAGCAGCGGGACCGCCTGCGGCGCCGACGGCGGCTGCAGCGGCGGCGAAGAGACCGACGGGGGCGGCGTCGGCAGATCCATCGCGACGCGCAGGGTCGACGGCGCTTCCCGCATGGGAGCCTTCTCGGGCGGCGACGGCGGCGGCGCGACCGGCGGAGGGACCGACAATCGTTCCTTCTGTTTCCGTTCGAACGCGCTGGTCACGGTCGCGGGGCCCTCTCGCCGAGAAGCCTCGGGAGGCGCGGATGAGACGACCGGCTGTGGCGGTGCCGGTGGTTGTGATTGTGGCTGTGGCTGTGGCTGTGGCTCTGACGCCGCCGCTCGCGCTCCGAACGCGCCGAAGACGCGATCGCCTTGTCGTGTCGGCGGGAGCGACTGCAGTGTCGACTCCGGCAGTGTCGACTCCGGAAGCGGCGACTCCGGAAGCGGCGACTCCGGAGCCGACTTCCCGGCC
>CAZVYN010000015.1:50416-57508 GCA_964631125.1 uncultured bacterium
CGACTCCGGAAGCGGCGACTCCGGAAGCGGCGACTCCGGAGCCGACTTCCCGGCCGGACCGAGGGCGATCAGGCCCAACAGCTGATGCCCAGCGGCGCGGAGGCCCTCGACCGACTGCTGCAGCTCATAGATCCCGTGATCGCGGAAGCTCGCCACTACGAGGACGCCGTCCACGCCCGAGGCGCCGCGGTACGGACCCTCCAACGATTCAGGGAGCGTCTCGACCAAGATCAGACAACTCGGCCCGCTCGGCGCGGGTCGATCGGTCGAAGCGCTCGCGGGGGCGATCCAGCGAACTCCCGAGAGATCCGTCATGTGCGCTGCGACCGCTCCCTGGGACAGCGCCGCCATCTTCGCGGTGACAGGCTCGGGCATGCGCTCCGCAGGACCGGAGGCGGCGAACGAGAGTCCGGGATCCTGTCCGGCTGACAGATAAACGTGGAGCCCTTGCGAGGCGAGTCGCTCCGCCAAACCGACGGCCCAGGGCAGGTGCGCGAGCGAGCCCCACGGGGCGGTGACCCAGAAGGTGCGATCGCGCCACTCATCACCGATCGTGCGCGCGAGTCGATGGAACAACTGCGCCGACACGACCGGCTCCGCGGCCAACGACGAAAGCCTTTCGTGGCGCTCGAAGGCGCGGCCGTCCACTTCGTGACGGAAGAGCAACGCGAGCTGCAGCGATTCCGCGGCCGCGTCCGCGGAAGAGAAGTACCTCACGACGACCTCCCGGGGCCGCGGGTCTCGAGCGACGCCGCGCGAACGGCCGCGACCACCTGGGCTCCCTCGCCCTCGAGGAGCGAACGGAGATCCAGCAAGACACGATCGTCCGAGATGCGCGCGACGACCGCGGGATCGCCGAGCCGGAGCGCGCGCGCGAAGGCGTCGGCGGACGAGACCTCGAGCGAGACGGCCCAGGACGGCAACTCGACTCCGGGCAGACTTCCACCGCCGACCTCCGCCACCGTCTCGACGACGCCGACGCGAATGGCCGACGTCCCGAGCGCCGACACGAGCGAAGCCGCGAGCGCCTCGGCGCGTGCGCGCAGTTCCTCGGGCGAGCGCTCGAGCAGCCCGAGGAGTGGAATGCGGCGGCGCAGCGACGGCGGATCGAGGTAGGCCTGAAGCGTCGCCTCCAAAGCCGCGAGCGAGGCCTTCTCCATCCGGACGACGCGCGCGAACGGGTGCTTCGCCAAACGGTCGATCACCGTTCGTCGGCCGACCAAGAGCCCGGCCTGCGGACCGCCCAGCAGTTTGTCGCCGCTCACCGCGACCAGATGCGCGCCGGCCGCGATGGAGTCCTGCACCCGCGGCTCGCCGAAGGTGAGCTCTCCGTGCTGCGTGAGCGCGCCGCTCCCTAGGTCGTCCAGGAGGGGAAGCCCGCGCGCGTCAGCCAGCGCGGCCAGCTCATGCGTCGACGCCTCCTCGGTGAAGCCGACCATCCGGAAGTTGCTCGGGTGCACCTTCAGGATCAACGCCGTCTGTGGCGTCAGCGCGCGCGCGTAGTCCTCGACTCGCGTGCGATTGGTCGTGCCGACCTCGATCAACTTCGCGCCGCTCGCCGCCATGATGTCGGGGAGCCGGAACCCACCGCCGATCTCGACGAGATGTCCGCGCGAGACGAGCACTTCGCGTCCCGCCGCGAGCGCGGTGAGCGCCAGGTAGACGGCGGCCGCGTTGTTGTGCACCGGCAGCCCGTCCTCGGCGCCCGTGACCCGCGCGAGCTGCTCGCGCACGGAGGCAAGTCGTGAGAGTCGCTTCCCGTCGGTCGGATCGAATTCCAACGTCGAGTAGCCCGAGATCGCCTGAAAGATCGCCTGTTGTGTCTCGGCGCCGAGCGGCGCGCGGCCCAAGTTCGTGTGCAAGAGGATCCCGGTCGCATTGATGACGCGGCGAAGCGCGATCTGCGCCGTATGGCCGCGTCGACCGGCCAGACGGGAGAGCAAGAGGGCGCGCCAGCCGTCGCGACCGTGAGCCGGCAGCCCGCCGCTCGCGCTCTGGTCACGGATCTCCGTGCGCGCCGCGTCCAGCGAGTCGCGAATCCAGGCGAGACGCAGATCTTGCGGCGTGGCGTCGTCCGCCGGCCACGCCTGCAAGAGCGACTCCACCGAAGGGAGCTGCTGCAGTTCACTCACGCGCGATGCCTCACCGTTCACTCCTCACTGTTCACTCTCCCCCGAGATACGCTTCGCGCACGCGCGGGTCGGCGGCGACGCGGGCGGCGGGTCCTTCCAGCACGACGCCACCGGTCTCGAGCACGTAGGCTCGATCGGCCACCCGCAGCGCCTGGCGCGCATTCTGCTCCACCAGAAGGATCGGCGTCCCCCCTGCATGGATCGTGCGCACGATCTCGAAGATCCCTTGGACCAGGAGCGGCGCGAGGCCGAGCGACGGCTCGTCCATGAGCAACAGGCGCGGCCGAGAGAGCAGCCCGCGGCCGATCGCCAACATCTGCTGCTCCCCGCCGCTCAGCGTCCCGGCGGCCTGATGCAGCCGTTCTCTCAGGCGCGGGAAGAGATCGAAGACACGCTCGCGATCGGCGCGGATCCCCGCCTTGTCGCGCCGCAGATAGGCGCCCAGCTCCAGGTTCTCCTGCACCGACATGTTGGCGAAGACGATCCGCCCTTCGGGGATGTGCGCCAGCCCCCGCCGGACGATCTCGTGCGGCGCCGTCTTCGCGATCGACTTGCCTTCGAAGAGCACGTCGCCCGCGCTCGGTCGCAGCAACCCGGAGATCGTCCGCAGGATGGTCGACTTCCCCGCGCCGTTCGCGCCGATCAGGGTGACGATCTCCCCCGCCCCGACCCGCAGCGAAACGCCGCGGATGGCGTGGATCGCGCCGTAGCGCACATGCAGATCCTTGACCTCGATCATTTCCCCTCGGTCTCCCGTCCGAGGTACGCCTCGATCACGCGCGGGTCGCGTCGGATCTCCTCCGGGGCGCCTTCCGCGATCTTGACGCCATAGTCCAAGACGACGATCCGTTCGCAGATCCCCATGACGAAGCGCATGTCGTGCTCGACCAAGAGCACCGTGAGCCTGAACACGTCGCGCAGATGGCGAACCTGCACCATCAGCTCCTCGGTCTCCTGCGGATTGAGTCCCGCCGCCGGTTCATCGAGGAGCAACAGCTTCGGCCGCGTCGCCAGCGCGCGCGCGATCTCCAGTCGGCGCTGCAGACCGTAGGGCAGCATGCCCGCCGGCTGATCGCGCACCTCCCCGAGCGAGAGCAGCTCCAAGAGCTCGTGCGCGTCGTCGGTCAGGCGACGCTCCTCGCGATCGTTCCGCTCCGTCTTCAGCACCGCCGCGAGGACGCCGTTGCTCGCGCGACGATGGCCGGCGATCCGCACGTTGTCGAGCACCGTCAGGCGCGGGAAGAGGCGGATGTTCTGGAAGGTCCGCGCCACGCCGAGAGACGCGATCCGCCACGGCGCCCAGCCGCCAATGGTCCGACCCTCGAACGCGATCTCGCCCTCACTCGGCGCGTAGACTCCGGTCACCAGATTGAAGAGCGTCGTCTTGCCCGCACCGTTGGGGCCGATCAGGCCGTAGAGGCCCCCCTCTTGCAGCCGCAGATCGATGTCGGAAAGACACTGCAGCCCGCCGAAGTGCTTCCCGACCTTCCGCAAGCCCAGCAGCTCAGCGGCCATCGTGCGCTCGCAACCGCCTGCGCAGCAGCCTTCCGAAATCGAGCTCGCGCGTGCCGAAGATCCCCTGCGGGCGCGACAACATCAGCAGCACGAGCAGCAGCGAGTAGATCACCATCCGATACTCGCGGATCGGCCGCAGCACTTCCGGCAGGAGCGTCAAGAGGATCGCCGCCAGGACCGAACCGGAGATCGATCCCATTCCTCCGAGCACGACCATGATCACGATCTCGACCGACTTCATGAAGTTGAAGTCGTCCGGTGTGAGATAGGTCAGATAGTGCGCGGAGAGTCCACCCGCCACGCCGGCGAAGGCCGCGCCGATGACGAAGGCGAGCACCTTGTAGCGCGTGGTCGAGATACCGAGCGATTCGGTTGCGATCTCGTCCTCGCGAATCGCGAGCAGCGCGCGCCCATGCCGCGAGTGCACCAGATTCCAGTGGAAGACGACGGTCACGACGACGAGCCCCGCGATCCACGGAAAGCTGGCGTACTTGGGAATGCCGAACATCCCGCGCGCGCCGCCCACCGCGTCGATGTTCAAGATGACGACCCGGATGATCTCGCCGAAACCCAGGGTTGCGATGGCGAGGTAGTCCCCTTTCAGACGCAGCGTCGGGACGCCGATGGCCAGCCCCGCCAGCGCGGCGCCGAGCGCGCCCGCGATCAACCCGAGCACGAGGACAAGCGAACGAGCGAGCGCGGCCGGCGCCTGCGGATCGGCGCCCAGGAGCGCGAAGATGCTCGGCCCCGCCGTCACGGTGACGAACGCGCTGAGGTATCCGCCGATCGCCATGAAGCCGGCGTGCCCCAGGCTGAACTGCCCGGTGAAGCCGTTGATCAGGTTCAGGCTCACCGCGAGGATGATCGCGACCCCAGAGAGCGCGATGAGTCGTTCGACGTAGGCGCCGGCGGCGCCCAGCACGAAGCGATCGACCGCCCAGATCAGGACGATCAGCCCGAGCGCGACGAAGGCCCGCGGCGCCCAGCGTCCGGCGCCGTGCCCGCCGCTCGGCTCGTCCGTCCGTCTCGAAGCGCTCTCGCCCAAGCCCCGCAGGCTCCGCTCAGACCTTTTCCGTCACGGCGCGGCCGAGGAGGCCGGATGGCCGCCACAGGAGAATCGCGATCAAGATGGCGAAGGCGATCGCGTCGCGGTAAGTCGAGGAGAGGTATCCGGCCACGAGCGTCTCGGCCACGCCCATGACCAGACCGCCCAACATCGCGCCGGGGATGTTGCCGATCCCGCCCAGCACCGCGGCCACGAACGCTTTCAATCCCGGCATCACGCCCATGAGCGGATCGACCCGCGGAGTCGAGAGCGCCACGAGCACGCCGGCCGCCGCCGCCAACGCGCTCCCGAGCGCGAACGTCGCCGTGATGATGCGATCGGCGGGAATCCCCATGAGACTGGCCGCGTCGCGGTTGAACGAGACCGCGCGCATTGCGCGCCCCAGACGAGTGCGATAGATGACAAAGTTGAGCGAGAGCATCAGCGCCGTCGATCCGGCGAGAATCAGCACCTGCGTCGAGGGAATGAGCGCGCCGCCCGGCAGATGGAAGGTGCGGCTCTCCAAGATCTGCGGGAAGAACTTCGGATCGGCGCCGAACACGAGATTGCCGGCGTTCTCCAGGAAGAGCGAGACGCCGATCGCGGTGATGAGCGCGGTCAGCTTCGGCTGCGACCTGACCGGCCGATACGCGGTCTGCTCCAGCGCCACGCCGAGCAACGCGGAACCGAGCATCGAGCTGACGAAGACGAGCAGCACCAGCGGCAGTCCGGTCACACCCTGCCCGCTCAGCCAGCCCGCCGCGTAGAAGCCGAGGAACGCGCCGACCATATAGATGTCGCCATGCGCGAAGTTCACGAACCGCAGGATCCCGTAGACCATCGTGTAGCCGAGCGCGATCAGGGCATAGAT
Organism: uncultured bacterium; assembly: GCA_964631125.1. Classification (GTDB taxonomy): domain Bacteria; phylum Eisenbacteria; class RBG-16-71-46; order CAIMUX01; family CAIMUX01; genus CAZVYN01. Next base: position 55,980 of record CAZVYN010000015.1, read on the forward strand.
GCTGCCCCAGCTCACGCCGTTGACGATCTGTTGGAGGAATTCCTGCACCTTGCGAGCTACGGCTCGATGCGTTCGACGAACTGGTAGCCGCCGTTGGCCACCTTCAGCACCACCGCCGACTTCGACGCATCGCGATTGGCGTCCAAGGTGATCGTCCCGCTGACGCCGGGGAATCCCTTGGTCGCCGCGATGGCGTCGCGGACGAGGGTGCGCGCGGCCCGCTTGGCCGCCGCGTCGGCAGTCGAGCCGGTGCGGAGCGCGGCGAACGCGGTCGGATTCGCAGTAGCGACCGTCGAGAGCGCCGCGGCGAGCACTTTCGTCGCGTCATACGCCAACACGGCCATGGCGTCGGGCACCTCGTTCGTCTTCGCCTTGGCGCTCGCGATGAATCCCTGCACCACCGGATTCGGATCATCGGTCGCGTAGTGATTGCTGAAGTAGCACCCTTCGATCGAGGCCCCGCCGATCTGGGTCAGCTTGGGCGAGTCCCAGCCGTCGCCGCCGAGCAGCGCGCCCTCGAAGCCGAGCTCGCGCGCCTGCCGCGCGATCAAGCCGACCTCCGTGTAGTACCCGGGGATGAAGATCGCCTCGGGCTTCTTCGCGATCAGGTTGGTCAACGGCGCGGTGAAGACCACGTCGCCCTGCGTGTACGCCTCGTTGCCGACGATCGTCCCGCCCTGCGCGGTGAACTCCTTCACGAAGTACTCGGCCAGCCCGAGCGAGTAGTCGCTCTTCGCATCGCGCAGCACCGCCACACGCGTGAGTTTCAGCGAGCCGACGGCGAACTTCGCCATGACCGTCCCCTGGAACGGATCGATGAAGCAGACGCGGAAGACGAACGGCTTGTCGGTGGTCACCATCGGATTGGTCGACGCGGGCGTGATCATCGGCACGGCCGCCTCATTGCAGATCGGCGCGCCGGCCAGAGAGTTCGAACTCGCGACCTCGCCGATCACGGCGATGACCTGATCCTGCGTGACGAGCTTCGAAACCGCGGTGCCCGCTTCAGTCGCGCGCCCCTGCGTGTCCTCGGTGATGACCTCGACCCGCGCGCCGCCGATCCCGCCGGCCGCGTTGATCTCATCGAGCGCGAGCGTCAGACCCAAGTGCGTCGACTGACCGAAGGTCGCGGTGGCGCCGGTGAGCGAGCTGTACTCACCGATCTTCAGAGTTCCGCCGCCCGTGGACGCGCCCCTCTCGGCGCCGGGCCCACAGCCGAGGACCGAGAGGGGAATGAAAACCGACAGCGCGAGACGGCGGATCGACATGGGGCACCTTTCTCTTCGGTGGCTGAAATCCGCTAACCACTTGGAAAATCGAGGCAAACTAACAACGCTTCGCGCGGTGGGTCAAGGCGCATCCTGGGCCGCCAGGTCGAAGCGAGCGAACACCATCGCGCAGGTCGCACGCCCCTGCGAGGCCGAACGAAGATCGGTGGTGAAGCCGAACATCCGCGAGAGCGGGGCCTCGCCACGCAGCAACGCCGACTGCTCCGCCATCTCGTTGCCGGTGATGTGACCGCCGCGCGA
>CAZVYN010000016.1:0-21774 GCA_964631125.1 uncultured bacterium
CAGAGCGGCGCCTGCACGATGTCAGGGATCGCGCCGACGCTCGTCGCGACGAGCGGCAGCCCCGCCGCCATCGCCTCCAGCACAGAAAGCGGGAGCGCTTCGTTGCGCGACGGCAGGACGAAGAGATCGGCGTTCCACAGATAGGGGCGGATTTCCATCTGGGCGCCGGCGAACTCGACCGACTCCGCGATCCCCAGCGAGACACACTGCGCTTCCAGCTCGGCGCGCAGCGGGCCGTCGCCCACCAGCACCAACCGGACATCCGGAAATTCGGCGCGCACGGCGACCCAGGCTCGCAGGAGGGTCGCGTGGTTTTTCACGTCGGTCAAACTGGCGACGCTCACGACGGAGCGAAGCACGGCGTCGCCGGGTCGCGAACTCGACGCGGCCCTCGCGAACTCGTCGGGCCGCGCAAATGCTGAGGCGTCGATGCCGTTCGGCACCGTCTCGATCACCTCCGGTCCGAGGCCGATCCGTTTGCGCAGAAAATCACGCTGCGAGGCGTTGAGCACGAGGACGCGATCGGCCCGGTGGAAGAGCACGCGGTCGGTCAGGACGCGAAGGCGGCTGTGATTTCGCACGAAGCGACTGCTGTGCACGTGCACGAGCACGCCCGACTCGGGCGCGCAGAGACCGAGCAGCCGTCCCCACACGCTCGCTTCGTAGCTGTGGGCGTGGATGATCTCCGGACGGAACTCGCGCAACGCGCCCCAGAGGAAGCGGAGGATCCCCGGATCCAAACGGCTCGTACGCCGCAAAGCGCGAGCCGACATGCCCGGAGGGAGCGGGCGTTCGAGCAATGGTCCGTTGTCGCGGTTGGCGAGCAGCAAGACGTCGTGACCGCGACGCGCCAGCTCGCTCCCGAGGGCGAATCCGAAGTTCTCGGCGCCGCCAACCTTCGTCTGGGCGACGAGCTGCAAGATCCTCATCGGAGGGTCTCCCGGCGGCAGGCGCCTGGCGTTCTCTCGCCGCCCTTGTTAGTGTGCCTGACGCCCGATCGATTCGCGCGCGCCTGAGCCTGTGAAGGAAACCCCGCTTGTCGCTCCAGCTCTCCGTCGTCATTCCCGTCTACAACGAGATCGAGACGATCCAGATCATCCTGGATCGCGTCCTGGCCGCGCCCTACGACAAGGAGCTGCTGGTCGTGGACGACTGTTCGACGGACGGCACGCGCGCGTGGCTGCAGACCTACTCCCATCCACAGGTGCGCATCTTCTTCCACGATGTGAATCGGGGGAAGGGCGCGGCGATCCGCACCGCCATCGGGCACGCGTCCAAGGATGTCGTGATCATCCAAGACGCCGATCTGGAGTACGACCCCGCCGAGTACGATCGACTCGTCGATCCGATCGAACGAGGCCTCGCCGACGTCGTCTACGGTTCTCGTTTCCTGGGCGGACCGCACCGAGTCCTCTTCTTCTGGCACTCGGTCGGCAATCGCGTGCTCACCACGCTCTCCAACATGACGACGAACCTGAACCTGACCGACATGGAGACCTGCTACAAGGCGTTCCGACGCGAGGTCATCCAGGCGATTCCGCTGCGCTCCGATCGCTTCGGGTTCGAACCCGAGATCACGGCGAAGGTCGCTCGGCGCAATCTGCGCATCTTCGAGACGCCGATCTCCTACTACGGCCGCACCTACGCCGAAGGGAAGAAGATCACCTGGCGCGACGGCGTGAACGCGATCTGGTGCATCGTCCGCTTCGCCGCGCGCGACTGATCCGAGAGCAGGACGCCGGCTCGTCGGACGACTCATACGCCGGCCCATCCCCTCACTCGCCCGAGACCTCGATCGAAGACCCGCCCGATCGAGCCCCGCCAGTCGCGCGGAAGCTCCAACGCACGCGCCGCGCGTTCGACCGCTGACGCCGTGATCGGAGAGAGTTCGCGAGCATCCTTCCACCCCGCCGCCTCGGAGGCCGCACCGCGCAACTCGGCCGCCCGAAGGCGGGCCAGGTCGAGCAGTCGCGCTCCTTCGCCGGGCGCCCAGGCGCGGGTCACGCAGGCGGGAAGTCGCGCCACGTCGTCTTCGGTCGGTTGCAGCGTCCATGCGGAAAGACCGCTGCTGTGCGCCCAGGCGCTCACCTTGGGCGAGTAGGCGATCGGCACGACCGGCGTACCGACCATGGATGCGAGGATGCCGACGTGGAGGCGCATCGCCACTGCCACGCGCGCGCGCCGCAACTCGTCCGACAGCTCGTCGACCGTGATCCTGCGATCCATCGGCGCCGAGTCGAGTCCGCTGTGCACGTGCGGAGCGAGCGCGTCGAACGCGCGGGCGTCGTCGTCGCGAGGATGGCCGAGAGCACGCTGCCACGCGCCGACCATCGGTAAGAACCTCCAGCGGATCGACTCGCGCTCCGCCGTCTCGTCCAGCGCCGCGCCCAACGCGGCGTAGAACGCCACGCCCCATCGCGCCGAGTTGCCTTCGGGAGTCCGCAACGAGACCAGTCCGATCCGCTCGCGGCCCGCGGTCGCGCGATCGGTCGACTCGGTCGACTCGGTCGAGAGATACGCCAGGTCCGGCAGCGTCCGCACTCGATCTGCCGGGAGACCGAGTTCGACAAGTCGCGTGGCGGAGTCGTCATCGCGCGCCCAGGCCGCGGCGACGCCGGGCAGAACTTGTCGCCACAGCGCAACCACGGCCGGAGGGCAGCGGTGCAGGTTGACCCCGATTCCGAGCAGGACGGTGGGCCGCCGGAGGATCTCGGCCGCTCGCGCCAAGAGCGCGTACTGCGGCGCGTTCGTGATCAGATCGCCGGCGCCGATGATGAGCGCGCGGCACTCACTCAGCGTCACCGCCACGAGGCGTCGGCCTTCTGGCGACTCCAAGAGCGCCGCCGACAGCTTCGCCCCGGCGCAGTCTTCCCAAGGCGCGGTCTGTGAGGCGAAGTCAGCGAACGAAGCGGGGGCCGCCTGTCCCAGTGTTTGTCCCAGTGTTTGTCCCTGACGGACGACGCTCCGCACCGCTTCAGCGAGCAGATCGTCGCCCGCGTTGATCCGGGTCGCGTGGGCATGCAGGTAGTGATGCATGGAAGTCCCTCTCCCAGGGACCTCGACTCAACGCTCGGCCCGCACGACCACGACGCGGGCGACATCGCTGCGCGTTCCGCTCTCGATGCGCAGGAAGTAGATGCCTGCGCCGAGCGCCTCGCGAGCGACGCCCGCGAGATCGAGCGACCACTCTTGTCGTCCCTCTCCGTTCGCCTGCTGGCGCGATTCGCCGAGCGAACGACCGGTCGCATCATACAGCCCGATGCGGACCTCGCCCGTGCCGCTCGCGCCGTACGCGATGTGGAGCGTCCCCGGGCAGGGGTTCGGGAAGACTCCGAAGAGGCCGAGGCCCATCTCCGGGACCACCACGAGCATCGGCTCCAGGTACTGGCTGCCGCTCGAGGTCCCGACTGCCTCGACCCAGTAGAGATAGGCGCCGGGAGGCGGCAGCGGGTTGTCGTCGAATCGATGCGGTCCGACTCCCGGCAACAGTTCGTCGGTGAGCAGAGTCGTGAAGTCGGGATGCGGCGTGTCGTCGTCGTGGCTCGCGACGACGAGCGGGTCGGTCGGCAGCGCCTCCCGCCAGACGTTGAAGCCTTCGAGATCATCGCGGCCGCGCACCGACCAGCGGAGAGTGACGCTGCCGCTGCGCGGGTCGATCGGTTCGGCGACGAGCAGATCGACCACGAGCACCGGTCCGTTCGGATCGATCGGAGTCAGCACCGGCACCAAGAGAGACTGCTCCGCCGTCAGCGTGGAGCGATTGCCGGCCGCGTCGCGCGCGCGCACGGCGTAGAAGTAGCGTGCGCCGTTCGTGACGGTCGAGTCGCTCCACGAGACGCCGGCGATCCCTTCGACCAACGGCGTCAGGCTCGGCTCGATCTCACCCCGTCGCCAGACGTCGTAGCCGACGACATCGGCCGACGAACTCGCGCCCCAGTTCATGACCACGAACGGCTCGACCCATTCGAGCGCGACCGCGTTGGGCGGAGCAGGCGGAGAGAGATCCTGGTCCAACGGCGTCGTCAGCGACACGACCGCACCGAACGGCCCCACGTTGCCCGCTTCATCCCGGACGCGGAGCGCGACGTAGTAGGTGGTTCCGGCGTCGAGTCCGACCCAGTCGAACGACTGGACGCGGCCCGCGCTGTCGGGCGCCGGCAGTCCGGCGATCGAGTCGATCACGCCCCAACCGAGCGTCGTATCGAACGGCGAGCGCGACCACCGCGCCTCGTACCGCGCAGCGCGACCACTCGTGCTGTCGTCTCCCACGGCGGTCCAGAGCAAGCGCAGTGTATGCGGCCCGACGGCGTATCCCTCGAGGTTGCTGATCTGAGCAGGCGACGTCGTGTCGATTTCCGGCGTCGGCTCGATCGAGTCGGCCGGGGTCGCGATGAACGCTTCGTTCGAGAAGACCGACTGGTTGCCGACCGCGTCGAGGGCGAAGATCCCGAAGGCGAAGTGGCGTCCGCCGGGCAGGCCCCGCAGGTCGATCGCCTCTTCGAACCCGGGTTCGGCGCCGGCCACGACGAGCGACTCCCATTCCGCGCCCTGCCAGTCGACGGTGATGATCTCATCCTGCGTCCATTGCGTGGCGAGGATGCGATAGGTCGAGACCGACGAGGCCTCGCGCTCCGGCCGCGGATCGGACGGCGCCGTGAACGAGAGTCGAGCCACGTAGAGCGAGCCGAATTCGGAGGCCGGAGGCGGATCCGAGTTCATGAGTTCCGCGGACAGATCGGTCACCGCGTTCGGCGGGAGAGTGTCGGCGGGCCATGGGAGCGCGAGCGGATCGGTCAGTGCGATCTCACCGACGTTGCCCGACTCGTCTACCGCGAGGAGCCCGAAGACGAGGAAGAGTCCGGGCGGGAGATCCGAGAGCTCCAGCGTTTCCCCGACCCCCGCGGGGGCCGGCGTCAAGCTGGCGGCGACGCTGTCGCCGTCACTCCAGTCGAAGGCGCCGGCCACGAGCACGGAAGAGTCCGGATTGGTGAAGACGCGGAGGCGATACTCCGCCGCCTGTCCGACCGCTCCATCGTCGCCGGGGGCATTCCAGGTGAGTCGACCGTGATGCGGGTCGAGTCCGACGAACTCGAACCCGGTCGGCGCGGCCGGCCCAGTGGTGTCCGCGGGCGGAGGCGGCGGGTCGATAATCAACGGCAAGGTCCTGGCGACCGAGACATTCGAGAGCGCGCTGGCGTTGCCGCGACTGTCGACGCTCCTCAGCGCGAAGGCATAAGTCGTGTCCGGCAGGAGATTCACGAGAGACAACTGCGCGGACAGACCAGGATCACTCGGGAACGGCGTCGCCAGCGTCGTCGCTCCGTCCCAGGTGGTCGCATCGAGCGAGTCCAGGCGATAGCGCAGGTCATAGCCCGCAACCTTGGTCGAGCCGGTCGAGAAGGGAGTCAACGAATCGGCCGGGGTCGTCCAGAGGAGGAGCAACGACGAGGTCGTGACCAGGTCGGCGTGCAGGTCCGCCACCGCGTGGGGCGCCGCGGTATCCGGCGGCCGGACCGTGCGGCCCTGGGCCACGTTGGAAATCAGCGCCGTGTTCCCGATCTCATCGGTCGCGGTGACTCCGAAGTAATAGAGGAGGTCGACGCCGAGGTTCGCGACACGCATCGTCTCGACGCTGCCCGCAGCGGCCGGCAGGGGCTCACCGGAGATCGGCGTGGCAGCGGCCCAGGTCGCACTCGTGAGCGGGAAGCTCGCATAGCGCAGGTCGTAGGTCGTCGCCGTGCCTGACGCGCCGTCGTCGCCGGGAGCGATCCACTCGAGGCTGATCCAATTGGGGCCGGCTTCGTCGACACTGAGACTCGTCACCGCGGCGGGGGGGATCTCGTCCACGGCGATCGGCTCGGGCGGCGTCGTGAAGATCACTCCGTTGGAGAAGATCGACCAGTTGCCCGCGGCGTCGCTGGATCGAATGCGTGAGTAGTACCGAGTCGACCACTCGAGCCCGCCGAGTTGGAACAGCTCGCGCTCACCCGGATATCCCGGCGTCGGGCCGGGCAGGACCATCGGGGCGCCGGGACCGTCCACCGGGATCGGCGACTGGCTCACATGGACCTGGTACGACGTGGCGCGCACGTCGACGAGAAGTGAATCGTGCGGAGCGGTCCAGCGGAGCAGAGGCAGACCGGAGCCCATCTCCAGCGTCAGGTCGAGCACCTTGGTCGGCGGTAGCACGTCGGGGGGCGCTTCGGTCTCGCCGGAAGGGACGTTGGAGAGCGGGCTCGTATTGCCCACCTCGTCGACGACCTTCATGGCGAAGTAGTAGCGCTGGCCGCTGTTCAAACCCTCGACCCACATCGTTTGCGGGGTTCCACCGAGAGCCGGGGAAGGGACTCCCGACACCATCGGGGACTGCGCGAAGTTGCTCGCGGTGATCGTCGCGGTCGAGTAACGGACGTCGAAGTGATGCGCGGTGCCGGACTGGCCGTCATCCCCGGTTGCCGTCCACATGAGGCGCAGACGCGTCTCGTCGGATTCGGCGACGGAGAGATTGGTCACGGCGCTGGGATTCGTGTTGTCCCCCCCAACGGCGGTCGTGGCCTGGACGACATTCGAGAGCACGCTCGGGTTCGGCACCTCGTCTTCGACCTTCAGCGCGAAGTAGTAGCTCGTTTGCGGGGAGAGCCCGCCGACCACGAACGACTCCGTCTGTCCCGGGAGCTTCGGCGCCGGCTCGTTGTTCGCGGGAATCGCGGCTGCCCATGTCGCGGTCGTGATGGGCGAGAGCGCGTAGCGAAGGTCGTAACGCGTCGCGCGCCCGGTGGTCCCGTCGTCCCCCACCGCGGTCCAGGTCAGGGTCACGCCCGTGGATGCAGCAGAGGTCTTGGCCAGGGTCGTGACCGCGGCCGGCGCCGTTTGATCGGGCGGGAGCAGCGTCTTCTTGGACGGCACGTTCGAGAGCGCGCTGAAATTCAACGCCTCGTCCCTGACCTTGAGACCGAAGTAGTAGGTCGTGTTCGGGGTCAGGCCGTTCACGGTGACGGTCTCCGGCTGGCCCGCCGGCTTCGGGTTCGGTTCTCCGCTGATCGTCGTCGCCGCGGCCCAGTTCGCGGAGGTCAGCGGCGAAATGGAGTAGCGCGCCTCGTAGGCGGCCGCGGTTCCGACCAAACCGTCATCCCCGACGGAGGTCCAGTTGAGCACGATGCTCGTCGACGTGGTGGTCCCGGCCGCGAGCGTCGTCACGTTCGCCGGCGCCGTGGTGTCGACCCCGGGGAGTGTCGCGCCGGCCGCCACATTCGAGAGGCCGCTCCAGGTCGGGATCTCGTCCGAGACCTTGATCGCGAAGAAATAGGTCGTCTGCGCCGACAGACCGTTGACAGTGAACGTCTCGCTCTGCCCGCTGGTCTTCGGCGCCGGTTCGCCGGTCACCGTCGTCGCCGACCCCCAGTTCGCACTCGTGATCGACGCCAGCGAGTAGCGGATGTCGTAACTCGTCGCCTTGCCGATGAGGCCGTCATCGCCGACCGCGGTCCAGACGAGCGTCGCGCTCGAGGCGGTCGTCAGGCTGACGGCGAGCGTCGTGACGCTCGCGGGAGCGGTTACGTCCACGGCCTGCGGCGGCGCACCGCTCGGCAGGTTGGAGATCAGACTCCAGTTGCTCAATTCGTCGGCCGTCCTCAGAGCGAGGTAGTAGGTCGTGCCCGGAGAGAGCCCGTTCAACGAGAAGCTCTCGGGCTGCCCGGAGTTCTGCGGCGTCGGCTCGCCCGACGCCTGGAGCGCGCTGTTGAAGTTGGCCACCGTGATCGCGCTGGTCGAGTAACGCAGGTCATAGGTCGACGCGCGACCTACGGCGCCGTCATCGCCGGGCGCAGTCCACGAGAGGGTGAGCGAGGTTCCGGTCGCTCCCGAAACCGCGAGGTTGACGACAGGTGAAGGAGGGATCTGATCCGGCAGCGAGCCGTCGGCCCGTACGTGGAGCAGGCCGGCGCCGGGCGCAGAGAACTCGAGGACACCGGCCGATCCCGAAGGAGTCTCCAGATACAGTTCGCCGTCGATCCGGACTTCGAACGTTCGCGCCTTGGCCAGGCCAAGGACGATATGCCGCGCGGTCGCCCAGGCGTCACTGCCCAGGGCAAAAACACAGGCAAAGCCAAGCCCAAGGGCCAAGCCCTTGTTCCTCATGGAGTGCTCCCTCGATGTATGGCGCGGAACAAGTCCGGCCCACCCGGCCTGAGTGGTGTTCGTTCCTTGAACCGGCCGGTAGGTGCTTGGCAATCGCTATTCCTAGAGGACTTCATCGGTTTCGGCAACCGAACAGTTGACGATTTTGGGCCGATTTGGCTTGTTACACGCGGTTTCAGAGGCCTCGAGCGTCTCAGCGGGAAATGACCCCTCGAGCTGGCACTCGCGTCTCGGCGCATGTCTCGTGCAAGCTGCCCCGCCTGGAGTGCGTACATTGCGAAAGAAAGGAAGGCGGGCAAAGTGGCGGTTCTGATCGAAGCGATCAACTTGGTCATCCGCGCAGACGCGCTCGAGCGTCGCTATCCGGGGGGAATCGAGGCGCTCCTGGAGAACCCTCCGAATCCGTCGATCTGCGCCGATCGACATCTCTGCCGCATCGGGTTCATCGATGCCGAGGAACTCGAGCGGTTCGTCGACCGACTGGAGCGTTGCGGCCTCGCCGTGCTGGTGGAGAACCGTTTCGTCGACGCTGCGGTGGTCGACCAAGTGCAGGGGTTGGCTGGGGACTGCGATTGGCTCGACTTTGCCGGCGCCGCGGGACGTCCGGTCTACTGCTGGTTGCGCGGCGCCGATCCCGGCGCCGTGATGGTTCCAGAAGATTGGGAGTACGAGACCTCGCTCAGCCGTCGCTTCGGACGCACGACGAACGACTTCAGCGCCGCCACCCATCGTTTCCTGCGCACCGTTGACGGAGTTGATATCTACGAGGACTCGAGCACGGGGGAAGAGGTCTTCTTCGGCCGCGCCGACCGCTGAGAGTCTGCGCTACGCTCCGACCGCATCGTCATCGCCCCGGCTGTCCGCCGGATCTCCAAGAGTTCGGCAGGAACCGCCGCATGTCGCTCAGAGCAGGGCTCTCCAAGGTCGCCCGATCCGTGGCGTTCGCCTCCGGCCTCTCGACCGCGCGGGCGCGAGCGCGCACCGATCTCCGCATCCTCGCGCTCCACGGCATCGGCCCGAGCGGGCTGGCCGCCGACGAGTTCGAGCGCGCCATGGTCTACCTCCGGAGAGACTTCGACGTCGTCTCGCTCGATCGCATGGTCGAGCTGGTCCAGTCGAGCGGCGGCGCGGCTACCGGCCAAGTGGCGCTGACCTTCGACGACAGCTATCGCAACAGCGCAACGCTGGCCTACCCGACTCTGAAGCGCCTGGAGCTGCCGGCGACGTTCTACGTCTCTCCCGGACTGATCGAACGCGGGGAATGGCTCTGGAACAACGAGGCGAGGGAGCGGCTGCGCGCCCTGCCGCCGAGCGTGGTGGGAGACCTGGCCCGCGAGCTGGACGCGCCGGACGAGAACGTCGGAGCGTTGTTGCAGATGATGAAGGGACTGAAGCCGGTCATCCGGCAGCCGATCCTGGACGAGATCCGCCGACTCACCGAGACGTTCGCACCGACGCCCCAGCAACGCGCGGCGTACGACACCGTGAGTTGGGAAGACCTCGCGTCGCTTCCGCCCGACCTGATCACGATCGGCTCACAGGGTCTGGATCACACCGACCTCACGACCGTGGACGACGCGACGATCGACCACGAACTGACCGAGAGTCGACGAGAATTGGAGCGGCGTCTCGGCCATCCGGTCGCGCACTTCTGTTATCCGGGCAACCACCATCCGCCCCACGCGGTCGAGCGCGCGAGACAGACCTATCGCTCGGCCGTGGGCGGTGGCCTCGGCGTCGCGCGGCCCGGAGCGGATGTGCATCTGCTCCCGCGCATTCCGATGCCGCGAAGCGTCTCGGCCCTGGCCTGGCGGCTACACCGCGTCGAGGCGCAGCGTTGACGCTGGGGTCAGCGCTGGGGCTTCGCGCGCGGCGCGGGAGTCTCGCGAAGCATCTCTTCGAGCAGCTTCTTCAGGCGCAGCGTGGACTTGCCGCGGTCGTACGCCTCGGTGACCGCGGGAATGGCGCGCGGCATCGCTCCGCCCGACGCCCAGATCCCGTAGGCCGAGCGCAGAGCGTCGCGGAGCGCGGCGGAGTCGTTCGGCGCGACGACCCATCCCGCCTGCGCCTCGCGGATCAAGTCGGCCGTCACCCCGGCGGTGCTGATCGAGAGGACCGGTCGCCCGCTCGCCAGATACTCGTAGAGCTTGCCCGGCGTGTGCACGATCGGGCCGTCGTAGGAGATGTCGACCAACAGGTTGACGGTCGATCCCAAGATGAACGCGAGCGCGTCGTCGTGCGTGACCTCGCCCGGGGCGATCATGTTCTTCAGCAGCCGGGCGTCCTGCACCTGAGACCGCACCCGCTCGGGATGCACTCCGAGCACGCGCAGCTCGACTCGCTCCAGATCGATCTCTCCCGCCTCGCCGAGATCCTCGAGACAGCGCACGATCGGCTCCAAGCTGCGACCGCGATAGAGCGACCCCGCCCACGTGAGGGAGAAACGGTCCGACGTCCGAGGCTCGATCCCGACAAAATCCTCCGGGTCATACCCGTTGGGGATCCAGTGCACCCTCGCGGCGAGTCCGGGGAGCTCGAGTTGTTCCTCCAACATGCCGGCGACGGCCGCATGCGCCGAGATGATGAAGGCGGCGCGCCGGCAGAGCCCACGCTCCAGTTTGCGATTGAGACGCCGCGCGCGATATCCGGGGAGGGCCGGCCAGGCTGGCGGACGAGCGGTCCACGGATCGCGATAGTCCATCACATGGGGGACGCGAAGCCGTCGCGCCAACTCGTCCCCGGCGACGAAGCCCGACCAGGGGCCGCCGGTGGAGATGACGGCGTCGACGTCACGGAACTCCGGGATGTTCGCGATGCTCGCGACGGCGCCGACGAACTCCGCATGTTCGTCGGGGACGAACGTCTCGACGAGGATCCACTTCGCGAGAACGATCGAACGCAGGCGGAGCAGCGAAGGGAGGCTCGATCGTCCGGTGGTTCGCATTCGCCTCAGGGCGGGCATCCAGCCCCGTTCGGCCACGCGAACGATGCGGACGTTGTCGGGGAGGTCGGCGGGGCGGGCGTCCGGCTCTTCGGTATCGGGCGCGATGGTCACCACGGTGACGTTGACTCCGGCTCGACCCAGGTACTTGGCGAACTTGTGCGGCCGATGGATTCCGCCGCCGGTCTGCGGTGGGAATCGATAGGCCACGAGCAAGATGTCCAACCAGTCCTCCTCCGCTCCTTATCGGGTCGTGGCTGAAGGTCTTGAATACGGAGAGCGCTTGTCAATCGGATGTGGCGGGGTATGGTCGCGACCGATGAGTGAGACGAAAGAGGACAAGCTATTCGCGGGATTGGGGATCGCGGTCGTAGGCAACTTCACGCCACGCGGCAGCGGCGTCCGTTATCAGCAAGAAGTCCTCTTCGAGAGCTTCACTTCGGAAGGCGCCGCCTGTCTCGCGGTCACCTACCAGCAGAACCGATATCTCCGGCCCATGGCCACCGTCTGGGAGCTGTTCAGACACCAGCGGCGCTACCAGGTGCTCTGCTGCCAGGGCTTCTCCTTCTGGAATTGGATCAACGGGATCGCGGCGATCGCGACCGCCAAGCTCCTGCGCAAGCCGGTCACCATGGTCTATCGAGGCGGCGGCTTCCCAGAGTTCGTGGCGCGGCATCCGGGGATGGTCTTGCCGTGGCTCAGGCGCGTCGATCGACTGGTCGTACCGTCGGGGTACTTGCACCGTGAGTTCGAGAAGCATGGGCTCGCGCATCGGATCATCCCCAACATCATCGAAGTGGACGGATGGCCCTATCGGCGGCGCGAACGTCTCGCGCCGCGCCTGCTCTGGGTGCGCCACTTGCGCGCGGGGTACAACCCGTGGATGGCCGTCGAAGTGTTGCAGCGCGTGCAGCAGCGATTCCCCGACGCCACGTTGAAGATGGCGGGCGATGGCGGGATGGAAACGGAGATGCGCGCCCGGATCGCCGCCGAGGGGATCCTCGGCGTCGATTTGTTGGGCCATATCTCGCAGGCCGAGCTGCGCAAGCACCTGAGCGAGGGCGACATCTTCATCAGCACGACCAACGTCGACAACCAGCCCCGCTCGGTCATGGAGGCGATGGCCTGCGGACTGCCGGTCGTCTCGACCGACGTCGGGGGGGTCCCTTTCCTGATCGACGACCGCGTGCACGGCCTCCTCGTTCCTCCGCGCGATCCCGACGCGATGGCGGCCGCGGTGCTCGAACTGCTGGACGACCCCGCGCTCGCGCTCGGACTCGCCGATCGAGCGATCGAGTTGGTGCGGGGCTTCTCGTGGCAGGTGAGTCGCCACAAGTGGGCGGCTGTCTTCGGGGAACTGGGGTTGCTGCGCTAGTTCACTGGTAGCAGCGCACTGCCCTGAACACCGTCCCGCGCGGCGGCACGACGATCGAGACGGTTTCTTCCCGCACGACCGCGCCGCCGCCGGTCAGGAACCTCACGTGCAACTGCTGTTCGCCGGGCGGCAGCTTCGTCTGCACGACGTCGATCCGCCCGGGCAACAGGATCCAGCCGCGTGTATCGGCCTGTTCGCTGACGACGCCCAACACGTTCGCGATCGCGCCGAGCGCCTCGTTCTCGCGTCCAAGGCTGGCGCGCGTCGCTTCCTTCGCGATGGCGCGTATAAGTGTGCGGACCAGGATCCTGGGGAGATGGTCGTCGAACTCCGCCTGGGCCACCGTGGCCAGGTTGATCGCTCGTTCTCCCACCGCGAGCGGAGCGCGACCGTCTCCGGCCTCCGCGTCGCCCGCCGCCTCGATCGCGACTTCCGCCCGCATCACCCGGGGCGGCACTTCGACCATGCGAGGAAACGCGAAGCGCAAGACATGGGAGAGCCGGGACGGCTGGCGGTAGGCGTAGATCCGATGGCCGTAGGTCGAGACGTAGCGGTTGGCGTAGAGCCAGTCGTCTCGATCGTTGCGTCCCCGCTCGAGGATCGGCAACCAGATGTCGACCGACTCGCGATAGGGCGCGAAACCCGATTCGAGGAAGAGCACCACGTTGCTCTCGGCGGCGGCCGCGGCGTGTCGCGGCAGATCGGGATTCGAATCCACCAGCGGCCGCACCTCTTCGCTGGAGCCGAGCCGGAGCGCGGTCGCGTAGAAGTTCTCCCAGAGGGAGGCCGGAGCGCTCTGCCCGTACTCGCTCTCGTACGTCGCGTAGAGCTGCGCGGCGTTGCGGTACGAGACGAGCGCATCGTTCCCGTCGCCCGCGGCCTGGTAGAGCAGTCCCGTGAAGTAGTGCAGGAAGGCGTCCTGGCGTAGCGCCCCGTCTCCCGCCTCCGCGTCTTCCGCCGTCTTCTCGGCGTATTCCGCCAGCTTGAAGTTCGCCTTACGCGCCTCGACCAAAGCCTCGTCGAGCTGTCCCAGATCGAGGTAGTTGAGCGCCCGGTAGTAGTGGACGAACTGCACCTCGTACGGCAGCCCGCGGTAGGGAAGGAGATTGTCGGTCGTGATGAGCGCGAACGCCTCGCGCGAGATCGACTTCGTGTAGAGTTCTTCGATGCGCAGCTCCGCGGACTCGAAGACCTCGTTGCTCTCCGCGTAGCGGTCCGCGATGCGGAGCAGATGCCCGCGCTCCAAGAGATAGAGGAGATCGCCCGGGTCCGGTTCGCGCTGCTCGAAGGCCGCGACCGCCGCTTGGAGATCGCCGGCCATCAGCTTCTGGCGGACGACCTCGAGGTTCTTCGCATGCGACGCGCAGCCGGCCGACGCGGCGAGGCACGCGCCGGCCGCGAGCAGCGAGATCGCGCCGAGGAACGGGCGCGTGGCGCTCAGCCCTTGTACTTCGAGGTCGAGACGAACTTCTTGATCTTGTGCTGCCCGACCCAGGCCTTCACGTTCGTCTCGATGTCGACGAGCGAGAGGTCGACTTGGTAGTAGCGGACCTCTTCGCCGTCCTCGCGGTCGTTGATCTGGTTGATCTCGCCCAACAGCATGTAGTCGGCGCCGACCTCTAGACCCATCTTCTTCAGGGTCTCCGGCGAAGCGTTGACGCGCTGGTCCGACCGCTCGTCTCGGACCTCGCCGCGTTCTTCGGCCGAGGCGACCACCTGCACGTCGCCCGAATTGACCATGGCGCGCTCGATGTCCTTGAGGAACGTCGCCACCGGGATGTGCTCCATCGACTTGTTCCGGATCGATCCGGCGATGATGGTCGGCGAGGCGCCGGCGCCGAGCCGCTCCAGCCAGGTTCCCCCCAGGCAGTCGGCGATCATCGTTTCGGAGACGAGTCGGGAGTCGGTGTCGTTCCAGCGCCCGGAGAGGTCGATGACTTCACCCTCTCCGACGCGGCTCACCACCTTCTTCGAGGCGCAGCCTCCCAGCGTCGGGCCGATCAGGCCGACGACAAGAACCGGGATCAGACTCGCAATCAAGATCGGGGCCAGAACTCGGGAGATGTGCCTCATGAATCGCGTCCTCTCTCGAAAAGTGCGGATCGAAGGGCCGGAGGGCACCGGACCGCGGAAACATCGGGACTTCGGTGAGCGGGGTCAAGGGGAACCTTGCCCCAGTAGTTTCGCTCGAGTTACTTTATTCCGGCTAAGCGAAACCGCCTGGGGATGCCCCTCAACCACATGGACGGCCTCGCACTTTCCTACCCATCGTAGAGAGGATCTCTCACATGCGTCTGCGCATCGCGCTCGGGTTGGCGTTGTCGTCCGCGCTCCTGGTCTCCTCGGGACCGGCATTCGGGGCCATGGACGTCAAACTCGGCATCCTGAATGACATGGTCGCGTCCGGTCGGACCGGCACGTACCCCAACGGTCTCAACGGGCTCTCCATGGCCACGACTTCGTGCAACGTCGGCACGATCGACTGCCCGTGGGAGGCGGCGATGGATGAGGATCATCCGTCCATCGCGATGGCGCTGTACTACGAGAAGGACGGCGTGTTCCGCCAGGCCGGAATCTCCTGGATGAAGCACGGCTTCTTCGCGCTCTCCAACAACCAGTGCACACCCTGCCAGCACCCCTCCGGCGGTGACTTCCTCGGCGTAGGCTGCTCCGATACCTACTCGTCCGGGAACAACTCCGACCGCGACTGGCTCGGCCCGCGCAGCGAAGTCAACCCGTTCAAGGCCACCTGGGAGTGCACCGGCTCATTCTTCTCCGGCGGCATCAACGACTGCGTCCGGCGCGTGTGGGGCGGCGGCTTCAACGGCGCCGAGCACCGGGTCGAAGTCCTCGACGCCGAGTTGGGCCTCTCCGGTGCGACCTACTATTACGAGGGCTACTACGTCGTCGCCAACGACGTGAACCGGATCAACAACCTCGGTTCCCGTCGCTGCGTGCCGAGCTGGAACGGAACCAAGTGGAACTTCAGCACTCCGGGCGGTGGCAATGACTTGGTCGAAGGACCGGCGTCGGCCCGCTGGGGTGACATCCAGACCTGGGGGAACGTCGCGGTCGCGGACGGCCAGGCGGTCCTCTCGGCCAAGGTGACCGACCTGGGCGGCGGCCAGTGGCACTACGAGTACTGCCTCTTCAATTTCGATTCCGAGCGCCGGATCAAGCAGTTCACGATCCCCGTCGGCAACGCCACGATCAGCAACATCGGCTTCAACGACATCGATGAGAACGCGGTCAACGACTGGGCGGTCACGGTTGACAATGGCGAGATCTCCTGGTCCACCGGCGCGTTCGAAGATCCGAACTCGAATCCGATCCTGTTCGGGACGCTCTATAACTTCCGGTTCGATGCCGACGTCGCTCAGGCCGCCGTCACGGCCGAATTGTTCCCGTGGAAGAACGCGCCCAGCATGGATCCGGGAACGTTGGCGACGGTCGGCCCGGGCATCGATCCGGCCGGAGTCGAAGAGGTGGCCGCGGCGGCGGGCGTGAAGCTCTATCCGAATCGCCCGAACCCGCTGACCGACGCGACGACGATCCACTTCGAGATCGCACAGGAGCAGAGTGTTCGCCTCGACATCTTCGACCTGAGCGGACGTCAGGTGCGCAGCCTCATGAGCGGCTCGGTTCGCGCCGGCGGTCATGACGTCTCGTGGGACGGAACGTCGGCCACCGGCGAGCGCGTCGCGGCCGGCCAGTACTACTACCGCCTCGAGACCGGCGCCGCGACATTGGTGCGGTCGCTGCTGATTTTGAAGTAGTAGTCGTCGCGCGCACCAGCGCGCGTCGACTCCGCTTCCGTCATAGCCTTCTCCAACCCAGTTGGAGCCCGAAGACCCGCCGATGCAAGACATCGGCGGGTCTTTTCTACTCCGCCTCGAACCTACTCAGAACTGCCGCTCGTAGCTCTCCGGCGCCGGGTCAGGGACCTTGCGCAGCACCCACAAACTCTCACTCCTTTCGCGCCGCGCGAAAGGAGTGAACTTCCGATACAACCGATCGCGCCCGACCACCCGCTGGACCAACCCCAGCCCCGTGATCAGCACGAAGAAGATCACCGCCAAGATCACCCGATTCATCACGAACCCGAGCGCCAGCGCGAACTTCATCCAAATGTAGTGCACCGGCCGCAAAGCGGCCGGTGCGCCTAACCCCAACCCAACCAGCACAACGCTCACACCTAGCAACGGCCCTGGAGGAATCGCCCCCTTCAGCACGTACTGCAGGACGCCCAGCGCCCCAAACGCCCCCCCCACCACCAGTCCAAAGCTCCGCAGCTCTCTCCGACTCGCCTTCATGCTGTCCCTTTCCGCGCTCGACTCAGTCGAGCACGAACTCCTTCCGCCAATCGCCGGACTCGTTCCACTCCGGCTGTTCGCTCTTGTGCAGGACGAAGTCGTTCAAGACGAGCACGTCGATGTGGGTGCGCATGAAGCAGCGGTAGGCGTCGAGCGGACTCTCGACGATCGGTTCGCCGCGGACGTTGAACGATGTGTTGATGATGACGGGGCAGCCGGTGCGCACTCCGACCGCTTCGATCAGCGCGTGGTAGCGCGGGTTGTCGCGTCGGGACACCGTCTGGAGTCGCGCCGAGTAGTCGACGTGCGTGATGGCGGGGATCTTCGACCGGACCACCTTGAGCTTCTCGATCCCCCAGAGCGCGTCGGCCCCGGCCGGTTCGGGGAGCCGATGCTCCGCTCGGACATCCGCGGTCAACAACATATAGGGGCTGGGTCGGTCGATCTCGAACCAGTCCGAGACCGCTTCTTCGATCACGCTGGGCGCGAAGGGCCGGAAGGACTCGCGGAACTTGATCTTCAGATTCATCACACTCTGCATCTCCGACGAACGGGCGTCGCCGATGATCGAACGGTTGCCGAGCGCGCGCGGGCCGAACTCCATCCGTCCCTGGAACCACCCGATAACCTTCTCCGATGCGATCAGATCGGCCGAGGTCTCGATCAGTTCACGCTCCGCGAAGCGATGGAACGGCGCCTTGATCTGCCGCAGCAACGCTTCGATCTCTTCGTTCGTGTGGGCAGGGCCGAGGTAGGAGCCCTGCTGACGATCGAGACCGCGGCCGTCCGCGTCCCACTCGTCGGTGGATGCGGTTTCGGTGACCAACGAGCCGCGCCTGGGGGGCGCCAGGCGCGGGTGGCCCAAGTGGTGGTGCCAAGCGACGAGCGCCGCGCCGAGCGCGCCGCCCGCGTCGCCGGCCGCCGGCTGGATCCAGATGTCGTCGAAGATCCGCTCGCGCAAGATCCGCCCGTTCGCCACGCAGTTGAGCGCGACGCCGCCGGCCAACACGAGATGTTTCTGACCGGTCGCCTTGCGCACGTGGCGCGCCATGGCCACCATCGCCAGTTCGGTCACGACCTGGACCGACGCGGCGAGATCCATCTCCTTCTGCGTCAGATGGGTCTCCGGCTCACGCGGCGGCCCGCCGAAGAGCGACGCGAACTTCGAGTTCGTCATGGTGAGACCCTGGCAGTAGTTGAAGTACTCCATGTTCAGTCGATACGAACCATCCTCGCGCAGATCGATCAGATGCTCGAGGATGACATCGACGTACTTGGGATCGCCGTACGGCGCGAGTCCCATCACCTTGTACTCGCCGGAGTTCACCTTGAACCCGGTGTAGTAGGTGAACGCGGAGTAGAGCATGCCGAGCGAGTGCGGGAAGCGGATCTCCGCCAGCAAGCTGACGCGGTTCTCCCGTCCGATTCCATAGCTGGTCGTGGCCCATTCGCCGACCCCGTCAGCCGTCAGCGTGGCCGCTTCGCGAAAAGGGGATGGGAAGAACGCCGATGCGGCGTGCGACTCGTGGTGCTCGGGGTAGAGGATCTTCCCTTCGTACACCTCCGCCTTGCCGCCTTCCTTTTCAGGGGGGCGGATGACCAGCTCCTTGCGGATCAAATCGTCGAGGAAGAGCTTCTGCTTCAACCAGAGCGGCATCGCCGTCAGGAACGACCGGAAGCCGAATGGGGCGTACCCGAGGTAGGTCTCCAGCAGCCGTTCGAACTTCAGGAGCGGCTTGTCATAGAACGCGACCAGGTCCAGATCGGCGACCGAGATTCCGCCTTCTTTCAGGCAAGACGCGACGGCGCGTCGAGGGAACTCGGGGTCGTGCTTCTTGCGCGTGAAACGCTCTTCCTGCGCGGCGGCCACGATCACACCGTCCCGCAACAGGCAGGCCGCGCTGTCGTGGTAGAAGGCGGAGATTCCGAGGATGTTCATGGGGCGGTCGACATGCTCCGAGGTAGGGAATAGCCGTCGATGCTAGCACGCCCGCAACCAGGCGAGGGCGTCCCGGATGGCGAGATCGAGCGGCGTGTTCGGCAGGTCGAGTTCCCGTCGCGCCCGGCGCATGTCCAGCGGCTGCGCGTGGCGCAGTATGCGCACGGCGCTGAGCGGTAGCGCCGGCCACGGTCTGCGTGCGAGCAGATTCCACGCTTCGGCGCCCCAGCCGGCGACCTCCAGCAGTCCCAGTGGGATCTGCCCGCGTGGCGGCGGGACCTGCGCCGCGCGCGCGATGCGGGTAAACAGCTCCTGGATCGAGAGATTCTCTCCGCCCAGGATGTATCGTGCGCCGGTCCGCCCGACGGCGAGCGCTCGCGCGATCCCAACGGCGACATCGCGCGTTGCGACCGCATTGAGCACGCCGGGCACCCCAAAAGGGAGCCGCCGATGGGCGACCGCGAGCAGAAGCTGCCCGGTCGTCGGCGTCACATCCCAGGTATCGATGCAGAGCGTCGGGTTCACGATGACCAAGGGCAGCCCCTCGTTCGCGGCCCGGCGCGCCTCGTCTTCCATCTCGGCCTTCATCCGGAAGTAAGGGGAACGCTCGGTCGCCGGATCGAACCGGTCCGATTCGGACGCGAGCCTCGTTCCGGCGCCCAGGGGACGGCCGATCGTGGTCAGACTGCTGACGTAGACGATCCGTTTGAGCCCGGGCAGCCCGCGGACATCGGCCAGCGCCGGGTGGAGCGACGCGTCCAAGGCCCCTTCGAGCGCGGGCGGCACCAGATCGGGCGCCCGCACGGCGCGGCGGGCCGACTCGGCGCGCTCGGGTTGTTCCCGCGCCACGCGGGCCGCTCCCTCGGCCTGTTCCACCGCGATCTGGGGAGCGAGGCTGCGCGGGAGCCGCAGGAGCTCCTCGGGCACATGGGTCCGCGCCGTTTGGAGGAGCGTCCGCATGGAGGCCACGGCTTGGACGGTCTGTCTCGCCGCTTCGAAGTGACTCCGGGGATAGGGCGCAGCGGCGTGCACCAGCAGGTCGCAGCCGCGCAGCGCCAACTCGATCGAGGCTGGGTCCTCGAGGCTTCCGACGGCCCGCTCGACAACCAGACACTCGAGATTCCGCGCTGGACTGCCCGGTCGCACGAGCGCTCGGACCTGGACCCCTTGCGCCAAGAGCGCCCTCGTGGTGTGCGCGCCGATCATGCCGGACGCGCCCAAGACCAATGCGCGCAGTCCCATCAGCGGTTCGTCGAGCGCCATAGCGGGCAGGGTAAGGGAGGGAGCAGTTCCTCGCACGGCGAGATCCCTTGGATCGACCGGAGGGATCCGGGTCGGACGCGGGTACACTGCCGGCCAACGAATTCGAGAAAGGAACGCCCATGTCGACCGTTCGGAGCTGGCTCCCCCTGATCGCCCTCGCCCTCGCCCTCGCGTGTCTCGCGAGCGTCCCATCGACCGTGAGCGCCGAGATCTGGCTCTGCCCGGTCTGCGACGCTCGGGTCGAGCGCGCGGCCGGCGCCGCGACCCTGGATTGCACCGCCTGCGATCAGAGCTACGACGCGATCGACCTGTCGCCGGCCCTGCTCTACTGCAACTCGCGGACACGGAATGTCGACATCCCGTGGGCGCTGCAGAGCCCCGATTGCGACATCTTCCGCGCCGACGGCGTACGCGCCGACGATGCCGACGGAGAGGTCTGGGCGCCCTGGAGCAAGGTTGCGTACTTCATCCCGCGCCAACGGATCTTGCGGCTGAATGATGGCCGCGAGTTCACCACCGGATACGCCAAGGGGGTCGATACCTGCGTGCAGCCGCCCAAGTTCGCGATCGAACTGGTCGACACGGTCCGGGTCCCCGGCCGTCCCCCGAGCTTGCGGAAGCTGCCGCTCGACGAAGACTTGGCGGCGCTCTTCTTCGTCGCCCAGACGCCGGAAGATCGCGAGGCCGCGCAGGTGCGGTTCGAGGCGGAGATCGAGGCGGGGAAGCATCCGCGGCTGCCGCGGACTCCGGCTCGTTTCGCGATGCCTGCCGCGATCGCCGTTCCGGCGGCCGCTTCGCAGGCCGGTTGGAAGGGTACGACCCTCCTCGACGTGCGGACGTACGACCGGGGCGGCATCCTGGAGGTGCGCGTCGTCGAGAAGAGCGGACATGACGAACTCGACCGTGAAGCGATGCGCGTCGCCCAGTCGTCCGGCTACCAGTCGGGTGGCGAGATGGGGGTGGCGGTGCCTTCGTGGATCCGGCTTCGCTTCACCTGGAAAGGCGCGACCGGCGAGGTCGCGGCCGAGCCTTCGCCGCTCGGGGTCTGGGGGAAGTGAAGGGTTGTGGAACTTAGAACTGTGCTCGTGTGCGAGGCGATCGGTCGTGCCCAAGCCGACTAGGGGAGCAGAGAAGCTTGCGCCGACGCCGCCCAAGCGAATTTGACCTCGAGCCAGCTCGCGAACACGTTTCAAAACGTGTTCGCGAGTGCCGAGACGCTGCCGATTCAGCGCAGTTCTTGGTTCCACAACCTAGATCTTGCCGATGATGCTGGCGGTCGTGTCGTCCTGCTTCTTCTGAACGCTGGTGGCGAGCGTCTCCGCCTCGTTGTACGCGCTCATCAGCCGTTGGATCCCGAAGTTGCCGAGTCGATCCTTCTCTTCCAGGGCGACCGTCCGCGGTTGCAACAGGCTCAGGAACCGGGAAGGCGCCTGCGCGGGGGTGAACTCGACACGGTCGCGCCGGCGATCCTGGATCGCGAATCGCGAGAATGCGGACTTGGACCGCAACGATTCAGTGGTCGCTGCCGGCAGGGTCGCTGCCGCGCGAAAGGATCTCATTCCCTCGGACTTGTGGATCGTCATCTCGGGCCTCCTTGGATTCGGACGTGGTCGCTCGTGGTTGCTCGAGGTCGCTCTGACCTCACGCCCACTTATCGCCGAGTCGACTCCCGAAGTTGCTTCGTTGACGCAAGCCCTTCGAAGCGATACGGTTCCGGCTGCGGTGCCTCCGCTCCCCGACAAGGATGTCCGGGTGGCCGAGACCGGATCACCGGGATTGGATCACCGGGATTGGATCACCGGGATTG
>CAZVYN010000016.1:21874-56982 GCA_964631125.1 uncultured bacterium
GGATCACCGGGATTGGATCACCGGGATTGGATCACCGGGATTGAATCGCCGGGATTGAATCGCCGGGATTGGGCCTGATCAACAAATTCGAGAGACGGGGTGGTGATGCTCCAACGGCATGGACGCCGGCGGATGTCGAGCGCGCGCATTTCGCAGGCGCCGCTGGTCATCGCAGGCGCGGCGGTTCTCGTCGCCGGTCTCGTGATCACACTCTTCGTCGCTCCGCTCGCCTGTGGACGCAAGGCCGAGAGTTCGGACCGCGTGACGCGAGTTGCGGACGCGACAACAACGTCATCGTCAACGTCAACGTCATCGATTGCGGCGAGTGCGAGCGCCGATACCACCGCGGTGCTCCTGATCGCCGCGCAGCCGCTGAACATCCCGCTGATTCCGTGCGCCAGCGCGATTCTCATCGAGCCGTCGACCAACACGATCCTCTACGAACAGAACGCGCGTGCGCTGCGCGCGCCAGCCAGCATCGTCAAGATGACGCTGGAGATGGCGGTGCTCGATGAGATCGCGGCCGGGCGCTTCGCATTGACCGACTCGATTCACGTCTCGGCCTGGGCCAGCAGGATCGGCGGCTCGCAGGCCTACTTGGCCGAAGGTGAGGTGTTTTCCCTCGAAGATCTGTTGAAGGCGATCGTCGTGTCCTCGGCCAACGACGCCTGTGTCGCGGTGGCCGAGCACATCGCCGGCTCCGCGGACGGTTTCGTCTCGTTGATGAACCAGGAGGTCGAGCGGCTCGGGCTGACCGACACGCGCTACGTCAACGTCCACGGACTCGATGACAATCCCGCAACCGGCAACGTGACGACGGCCTACGACATCGCGCAGGTCGGGCGCGAATTGATCCGCCATCCCCATGTGCTGGAGTGGTCCTCGATCGAGAAAGCGCCGTTCCGCGACGGCGCTTTCATCCTGGAGAACACGAACAAGTTGGTCGGCCGCTTCGAAGGGCTCGATGGGTTGAAGACCGGCTACACGGCCAAGGCCGGGTTCTGCCTCTGTGCGACCGCCGAGCGACGCGATTTGAGGCTGATTTCTGTCGTCCTGGGGTGCGAAAGCAATCGCGATCGCTTCGCCGACACCGCAGAATTGCTCTCGGCGGGGTTCAACTCCTATTCCCGGGTGGACCTCGCCCGCAAAGGCGCCGATATCAAGGAGGAGCTTCCGATCGAGGGCGGAGAGCCCGAACTGATCCGACCGGTGGCCCCCCGAGATGTCGCTGCGCTCGTTTCGCGGATCGACGAGCGCCGGTTGGAGCGTCGGTTCGTGCCTCGTTCGAACCTCCGAGCGCCCCTGCGCGTCGGAGAAGAGGTCGGAAACGTCGAACTTTTCGTCGGAGACCGTGTCTTGGCCAGCTACGTGGTCGTATCGCCCACCGATGTTCGTAAGACCGGCCTCATGGCCTGGGTCAGCGGGCTGTTCTCACGCAATTGACCGCTCGCCCGGAGGGCTTCCCACAAATGGCTGTACCTCGAACGAAATTTGTACCGACTTCGAGCGTCTGCCGGAGGCTCGGCCTCTCCGCCCGCGCTCTCCTCTCGCTCCTCGTGTTGCTCCCGTCGGTCGCACTCATCGACCAACTCTCGATTCGTGAGGTCCAAGGAGGCCCGTCTCTCGAAGGCACGACCAAGAAATCCACGACGGTCACCTCCGCGAAGAAGAGCACGCCGAAGGCGACCACCAAGAAGTCGACCACCAAGAAGTCGACCAAGAAGAGCACGAAGAAGAGCACCAAGAAGCAGACCTCCCGCGCGCCCGCCGGACCGCCGTACGCCGCGGCCATCGTGATCGACAACGAATCCGGCGCCGTCTTGTTCTCGAAGGAACCGGACGCGCTCCGCGCTCCCGCCAGCCTGACCAAGATGATGACCGAGCTGCTCGCGCTCGAGGCGCTGGTCCGTGGCGATGTGAACCTCGACGATCGGGTCATCGTGCCGCGAGATGTCGTCGGCGTCGTCGGGTCGCGCATCCGCCTGATTCCCGGTGAAGAGCTCTCCTTCGAAGAGGTCCTGCGCGCCATGGTCATCGCATCGGCCAACGACGCGGCGGTCGTCGTGGCGCACCATGTCGCCGGTTCGCAGGAAGCGTTCGTCCGTCGGATGAACGAACGCGCCCGAGAAATGGGCCTGGCGGCGACGCGCTACGTCAATCCTCACGGACTCGATCCGAGCGACGGGGCCGGTTCGATCACTTCCGCTCGCGATCAATCGGTGTTGGCGCAGGTGCTCTTGAATCACGGTTCCGCGCTCGAACTCGCGTCGTGTGTGCAGGACACGATTCGCGGCGGACAGGTCGTGCGCAACACCAACCGTCTACTGCAGACCTTCGCCGGCATGGATGGACTCAAGACCGGCTACACCGGCCGCGCCGGCTACTGCCTCGCCTCGACCGCCAAGCGCGAAGACCTGCGTCTCGTCTCGGTGCTCTTGGGCGCGCCGAATAGCACCAAGCGATTCGGCGAGTCGGCTCGTCTGCTGGAGAACGCCTTCGCCAACTACCGCGTCGTGCGCGTCCTGGAGAAGGGTGAAGATCTCGGTCGCGCAATTTCCGTCGACGGAGGCAGTCCGTCGATGGTTCGGCTCGTGGCCGGCGGGGACGTCGGAGTCTGCGTGCCGAACGACTCCAACAAGCCGATCCGTTTTCGCGTCGAAGTGCCCGAGAGCACCGACGCGCCGGTTCCGATCGGCTCGCCGCTCGGGCTGATCGAAGTCCTGGTCGGTGACAGCGTCGCGGTCCGTGCTCCCGCGGTCGCCGCGAATCAGTCGAGCCGCGGCGGATCGATGCTGCGCTACTTCGACTTCGGCCGATCGCCGGCCGAACCCGCAGCGCGCTAGTTCGCGCAGTCCTCGGTTCGCCCAGCGGGCGTGCGCCCGTATGCTGCGCCCCATGTCGATCGACCGCGCAACTCCGCTCCATTCCCGCGTTCGGGGCTTCGGCGTCACGATCTTCACCGAAATGACGCGGCTCGCGCTCGAGCACCGGGCCGTCAACTTGGCGCAGGGCTTCCCTGATTTTCCAGGCCCAGACTTTGTCAAGGACGCGGCCGTCGCCGCCATCCGCGACGATCGCAATCAGTACGCGCGCATGGCCGGCGAACTCGTGTTGGTCGAGGCGATCGCGCGTGACCTCTCGCAGCGACATGGCCTGACCTACGACCCGATGACCGAGGTCTGCGTGACGAGCGGCGCGACCGAAGCCATTCACGACGCGCTGCTGGCGCTCTGCGGGCCGGGCGACCAAGTGCTCATGCTCGACCCCTCGTACGACTCATACCGCGCGTGCTGCCTGTTGGCCGGCGCCGAGCCCCGGACCATCCCGCTGCGGGCCCCCGAGTTCACCTGGGACGAAGCCGAAGTGCGAGCGGCGTTCACGGCGAAGACGCGCGTGCTGCTGTTGAACTCGCCGCACAATCCGACCGGTCGCGCGCTCTCGCGCGAGGAGCTCGAGCTGCTCGCGCAGCTCTGCGTCGAACACGATGTCGTCTGCGTCGCCGACGAGGTGTACGACCGGTTGGTCTACGAAGGCGCGCACATTCCGATCGCAACGTGGCCGAGGATGCGGGAGCGAACGCTGACGCTCAACTCGAGCGCGAAGACCTTCAGCCTCACCGGCTGGAAGATCGGGTGGGCGAGCGGACCGGCGGAGCTGGTGCGTGGGCTCGCGTCGGTGCACCAGTTCGTCACCTTCGCGGTGGCGACGCCGCTGCAGCACGCCATCGCGCAGGCGCTGGGCGCGCCGCAGACGTACTTCGACGGACTACGCGCCGACTATCTCGCGCGCCGTGATCTGCTGACGTCGGCTCTCGCCGCGGTCGGCTTCCGGGTGCAGCCCCCGGAGGGCGCCTACTTCGTGATGGCCGACATCGCGCCGTTGACCGACGAGGATGACGTCGCCTTCTGCCGTCGGTTGGTGACCGAAATCGGCGTGGCCGTGGTGCCGGCGACTGCGCTCTACGCGGATCCAGCGACCGGCGCTCGGCTCGGCCGGAAGCTGGTCCGGTTCGCCTTCTGCAAACGACTGGAAACGCTGCGCGCCGCGATCGAACGATTGGGGAAGTTGCGACGATGAGTGTTCCGCGGACTGAAACGGCATCTCGACTGGAGTTGGCCCGAGCCATCGCGATCGAAGCGGGCGAACTGATCCTGAGCTACTACCGCACCGATCGGCTCGAAACGGAGACGAAGTCGGATCAGAGTCCGGTCACCACCGCAGATCGTGGGGCCGAGCGACTTCTGCGCGAACGCATCGCAGCGGTGTTTCCCCAGGACGCGATCTTGGGCGAGGAATATGGCGAAACGGCCGGTACGAGCGGCTATCGCTGGATCCTCGACCCAATCGACGGCACGAAGTCGTTCGTCCACGGCGTGCCGCTCTTCGGGACACTGATCGGAGTCGAACGTGAGGGGGCTGCGGGGCCAGCGCAGGCGGTGCAGACCGTCATCGGCGTCACCCACTTCCCGGCGTTGGGTGAGACGCTCTGGGCGGAGCGAGGTTCGGGGGCTTGGTGGATCGAGCGTCCGGGGGCCGTGGTTCGAGCGGCGCGGGTCTCCAACGTGGCGCGCCTCTCGGGCGGTCTCTTCTCGACCACTTCGGTCGACGCCTTCGCCGACGCGGGACAGCTCGATCTCTACGAACGGATTCGCAGCGCTTGCGCGCACTCACGGGGCTGGAGCGACTGCTATGCGTATGCGCTCGTGGCAACCGGACGGGCCGAAATCGCCGTCGATCCGGTGATGAAGCCGTGGGACTCCGCGGGTCTGCAGCCGATCGTGGAAGAAGCGGGCGGCCGGTTCACCGATTGGGCGGGGACGCCGTCGATCTATACCGGCAACGCCGTGGCGTCGAACGGGCTCGTGCACCCAGAGGCGCTGCGGCTTCTGGGGTAGCGTCGGCCGATGGAGCACCCGCGATTTCGAACGACGTTGCCAACGCGTAGTCGAACACGTTTCGAAACGTGTTCACTGTGAGACCGGAGCTGATTCGCAGACTCCCGTTCACCACAACTGGGTCTGGACCCAGTTCGGCGCGAAGCGGATCCCACTACCGGATGATTCGGCTCCAGGCGCGGAACGCGTCGGTTCCGGCGGCTCGCAAGAGCTCGAATCCCGCCATCTCGACCGAGGTGAAGCGCACGCCGCTCTGTTCCATGCGCCGCAGAGCAATCTCGACGTCGCGTGGGCGACGGGACGAAACAGCGTCTACCGCGAGAAAGACCGTGTACCCCAGGTCGCGGAGTTGCACGGCGGTCTGGAGTACGCAGACATGCGCTTCGATCCCGCAGAGCACGACCTCGCGACGGCCGAGCGCCTCGAGCGCGCTGACGAAGGAGGGCGCCGCGCCGCCACCGAACGTCATCTTCTCGATCGGCGCGAACGATCGCCCGAGTCGCCCGAGTCGCCCGAGTGTCGCCACGATGCTCGGATCGGTCGGGCCGAGTCCCTTGCGGTACTGCTCGGTCACGACGATCGGCGCCTCGACCAGAGTGAAAGCCTCGATCAAGCGAGAGATGGCGGGAAGGAGCGACGCCGCGCCGTCGATGTGCGGCAGGAGTTTCTCCTGCACATCGACCACCACCAGAACAGCTTCGTTGCGATCGATCAGCGGCATCGTGCGGTCCCCGCAGGTTTCGTGGTTGTCAGTTGTCCGCGTAGCGTTGGTCCCAGGTGCGGTCGGGATCGTGATTTCGCAGGTCGACGCCGAAATCGACGGCGGCTTTCAGCGCGAGCAGAACCGAGATCCATCCGGCCTCTGTCTCGTCGCGCCAGGCGAGCGGCACGCCGACATCTTCGAGTGTGAGGTCGGTTCCTCCGACGCCGTCGGCGGTCAGCGTGAAAGTGGCGGCGGATCGGCCCAAGGAGCGAACCGAGTAGCGAGACGGCGGTGTCGATTCGAGAAGCTCGAGCGTGGTCACCATCCCGTTGGGGAAGCACCACTTGATGCCGCGTTCGCCTTCGACCGCCGACTCCGCCCAGAATCGCGCGCGGCCTTCGTCGGTGGCCAGGAACTCGAAGACGCGCTCGCGAGGAGAGGCGAGGTGGATGCGCCAGACGATCGGTTCGCCGGATTCGGTGGACACCGGGCCAAGATAGCAGCCCGCCTCGAACGCGAGTATCCTCGGCTCTCGCCATGCTCAACTCTCCGACTTTGCCGCTCTTGCTGGCCTCGACCTCGCCTTCGCGCCGGGTGCTGCTCTCGCGGCTGCGCGTACCGTTCGAGGTCGTCGCGCCGAGCTACGAGGAGCCGCCGCTGCCGCGCGGCCACCACGAGGACGCCGCCGTGCATGCCATGGCGCTGGAGCGCGCGCGCGGCAAGGCGACGTCGGTAGCCGAGATCAACCCGGGCGCCGTGGTCATCGGGTCGGATCAGATCTGTCTCTGCGAGGGCGAGCTGTTCGGCAAGCCGGGAACGGAGGAACGGGCGATCGAGCAACTCACGCGCCTCGCGGGTCGAGAGCATCGGCTCGTCGGTGCGCTGGTCGTGGCCGGACCCGAGCGGGATCGTTGGCAAAGCGCCGTGATCGAGACTCCGCTTCGGCTGCGCAAGCTGCGCGACGACGAGATCCGCGCCTATGTTGCGCTGGAGCGGCCGCTCGACTCGGCCGGCGCCTACTACATGGAATCGCTCGGGATCGCTCTCTTCGAGTCGATCGGCGGCGACGATCCCACCGCGATCCAGGGACTGCCGCTGATTACACTAGTCGCGATGCTCGAAGCGGCCGGCTACCGCGTATTGGCGAACGCTCGATGAGTCCGCCGTCTGATCGCGAATGCTGCCGCGAGATCCTGCCGAGCGTCTCGCGCACGTTCGCGCTCACCATCCAGGTCTTGCCGAATGATCTGCGCGACGCGGTCACCATCGCGTACCTCCTCTGTCGTCTGGCCGACACGCTGGAGGACGCGACCGAGGCGGATCCGACGCAGCGCATCGATGGCCTGGAGTCGCTCGCTCGTTCGCTGGCGCAGACCGACCCGCCGTCGCCCTGTGATCTCACCACGCTCAACGCCTCGCTGGCGCCGGTGCTCGGGCTGCCGATCCGGGACCACGCCAGTGCGCGTCTCTTGGCCGAACGCGAGGTCGTCTTTCGCGCGTATGCGTCGCTCCGTCCCGCGCAGCGCGCGATCTTGTCGCGTTGGGTGCAGGCGATGGCGCTGGGCATGTCGAGTTTCGTCGCGCGCGAGCTCGTGACGAATGACGCCCGCGCGGCGCAGGGCGACGTGCGCTTCTCGCTGCAGACGGTGGAGGAGCTGAGGCTCTACGCGTACTACGTCGCGGGTACGGTCGGGCATCTGCTGACCGATCTGTTCGTCGAGAGACTGGGGTCGCGGCTCGATTCGGTCCAGGAACGGCTTCGTGAACGCGCCGCGCCCTTCGGGCTGGGCCTGCAGTTCACCAACATCCTGCAAGACATCGCCGACGATCGTCGCCGCGGATGGAGCTATGTGCCCGAGGATCTGGCGGCGCGACACGGCACATCGAATCGGAATCTCGCGCATCCGGAGCAGCGGCAGGCGGGATTGCGCGTGGTCGGCGAGTTGGTCAGCGAGGCGGTCGGCTATCTCGATCAGGCGGTCGAGTTCAGTCTGCTGCTGCCGCGATCGATGCCGCGACTGCGGCTGTTCTGTTTGTGGCCGACCTTCTTCGCGCTGCGCACACTCGGCCGTATCTGCGGCGAGGAACGCGTCCTGGCGGGCGACGAGCGGGTGCGGATCACGCGCCGGGATGTCCGCGGGCTGATGGGCGCGACTTCGGCGGCCTGCTTGGTCGATCCGGCGGTGGAGTGGCTCTACCGGGGCGAGCGAGAGCGCTTGGGGCGTCGACTGGCGATCGTGGCGGGTTGAGTCACGCCCGACTCTTCCAACTCTTCTAGCGTGCGCGGCCAGTCGTTGCGCAGGAGGCGAGAGAGCGAGCGGTCGGCGAAGAGTCTGCCGCCGGTCTGACAGGCCGCGCAGTAGTTCGCCTCGTTCTCGGCGTAGACGATCCGTTGCACCGGCGAGCCGCCATGCGGACGCGGCTGCCCGAACTTTCCGTGGACCGCCATCCCCTCATGACCGACCGCAACACAAACGGACTCGCGAACCGCAGCCGCTCCAGCGTCTGCCCGACCACCCGCCCACGCAGCGCTTCGACGTAGACCGTGACATCCGGCAGTTCGGGCATCCGACCGGACTCCCCGTCGTTTTCCGCAGCGAGACCCCATTCCACGCAGCTACGGCGCGGGCTACTCTACCGGCCGCTTCGTCTACCCAGAGCAACCGTTGGAGGAGTCGTGGCAGAACTGTTCACCGTAGAGAACCTCATCGCGCTCCTCACGCTGACGAGCCTCGAGGTGGTCCTCGGGATCGACAACATCGTCTTCATCGCGATCATCACCGGCCGGCTGCCGCAGGAACATCAGCGCTCGACCCGGCAGCTCGGGCTCGTCCTCGCGATGGGGATGCGGATCCTCCTGCTCCTCGCCATCAAGTGGGTCATGCAACTCACGACTCCGCTGGTCACGCTCCTCGGGCAGGGCTTCTCGGGGCGCGACCTCATCCTCGGGATCGGAGGCGCCTTCCTCATCGCCAAGGCGACGCTCGAGATCCACGAGCGGACGGAGCACGCGCACGGCGCCCACCCGGGCGCGCCGAAGAAGAAGGCGATGTCGAAGGGGTCGGCCATCGCGCAGATCCTGGCGCTGGACTTGGTCTTCTCGCTCGATTCCGTCATCACCGCGGTCGGCATGGCGAAGCGAATCGAGGTCATGATCGCCGCCGTCGTGATCGCGGTGGTCGTCATGCTCATCTTCGCGGGTCGGGTCAGCAGCTATATCGAGCACCATCCCGCCATCAAGATGCTGGCGCTCTCGTTCCTGCTCTTGATCGGAGTCATGCTCGTGGCCGAGTCGTTCGGTCAACATGTCGAACACGGGTACATCTACTTCGCGATGGCCTTCTCCCTCGGAGTCGAGTTGCTCAACCAGCGAGCGAGCAGGCGGCACGGAGCGCACGCCTGATGCACGCGGAGAACGGACAGATGGTGATCGCCCTCTACCGCCCCAAGGCGGGAAACGAAGAGGGATGCCTGGCGGAGATCCGGCAGCATCTCCCGGCCCTCCGCCGCCTCGGCCGAGCGAACCTCCTTCGCCTTGGTTCCGATTCACACCTTGCCCTAGAATCTGAGCCCGGTTCACTCCACTTCCGCACTTCTCGCTAATCAGCTACTTCGGAGACACCACGCGCATGACCTCACGTCGCCCGCCCGCGCTCTTCCCTCTCGCCCTCCTCTCCGTCTGCATTGCGTTCGTCGCTCTGGGCTGTGGCGATGACGACGACCCCATCGAGCCGCCGACCAGCCGCCAGCCGATCTTCGGCTTCGAGGCGGGAAACGGCTTCACCCGAGAGCTGTGGAGAGAGGTCAACAGCGCGGTCGTCCGCAGCAACGATCTCAGCGCGATCGACACCGTTTCGGTCGCGCCGGAACCCGGCACGGCCACACCCGGCGTCGACTTTTCGAGCGCGACGCAGCGAGTGATCTTCGACGTCGGCGAGACTCGAAAGGCTCTGCGTTCGCTCGTCTTGTTGGACGCCGAGACCGAGGCCCAGGTCGACGAGTCGTACGCGCTCGTCCTGAGCGGGCCTTCAGCCGGGTCGATCGAGCCGACGGCGCGACGGTTTCAGGTCACGGTCTCCGATGAGGTACCCGGGTTCGCGCTACCGGATGTCAATTCGAACTCGCCCAGCCACAAGACTGATGTCGCGCCGAGCCAATACCTGCAGAAAGTGTCTGCCTGGTACTTCGGACACGCGACCTGAGGCTATTGCCGAAGCCAGTTTGGCTTCATGAATCAGATGCAGGCCGAGATCGAGACGCAGGTAGGTGATGGTCCGTGCCAGTTCATCGGGGTGAACGAGAACGGACATGCCGGGAGCAACGAGGCGATGTGCGAGGGCCGCGTGCTGCCGTGGCTGCAAGATCGAGCGGAGGTCGATGTCTGGAAGACGCTCTGGAAGCCGGTCTACCGCGACGTCGTGATCTTGAATGGAGACGGGCGGGTCCGAGCGGTCTACAACGTGACCGAGCACGATCTGAACAACCCGGCCAACTACGCCGCGCTCAAGACGCTCTTGCTCGAGGCGATCGCAGCGCGGCCCTAGTCCGATACCCGGCGCGCGCCTGCCGCGTCACTCGCGTCAGTCTGCGGTGCAGGCCAGGACCGAGATTTCCGGCGATCACGCCCCAGATGAGCCCGGCCACGGCATCCACGGCGTAGTGGAAGCCGCCGTAGACGGTGCCGAAGAAGATCCCGACCGCGATGAAGGCCATGGCGTACGACATCGGGCGTGAGAACCGGTGCGCCATCATGGCGACGACGACCGCGGCCGCGACGTGGGAGGAAGGGAACGCCGCGCCGACGGCGGCCCCGCGTGCGAGCATGGCGTGCACGATCGGCGGGAAGATGCCGAAGCTCGCCACCACCGGGCGCTCCAGTTCGTAGTACGGGCCGCGCACCGGGAACAGGATGAACGTCGCGTAGCAGACCAGGAACGTCAGCATGATGGTGGTGACGAATCCGCGGAGCAGCTCGGATCGTCCCCGGAAGAAGAGGGTGAGTCCGAGGGTCGGGACGAGCGCGATGTAGGCCAGATAGCAGAAGTGCAGCAGCTCGCTCAGCAACCGCGACGGCGCCCACTGACTGAAGATCAGGCTCGGCAGCGCGCCGAAGAGGGCGCGCTCCCAGCGCAGGACGAGGGCGTCGTGGTAGCCGTCCGTGAAAGCGCGGCCGAGCGCCGCGGTTTCCGAGTAGGCGAGCGTGAGGAGAAGCAGCGGATACGCCTCGCGCAAGAACTGGAACGGCCTCCAGCCGGCGCGCGGCGCCCAGCGCAACAGCGCCAGGCCGGCCAACGCGGTCGAGTAGAGCACGAGACGCAACTCGTGCGAGGGAACACGCGACCCGCCGAGCGCGACCACCGCGAGACAGAAGGCGACGTAGGCCATCGAGACGAGGTCGATCGGCGTGTAGCCGCGAAACCGAGCGGGATCTAGAGCCATTGATTCTGCCGGTACCAGACCAGCGTTTCCTCCAACCCTTGCTCCAGCGACACCAGCGGATCGTAGCCCCAGGTGCGGCGAGCTTTCTCGCTGGAGCAGACCCAGTGCGATTCGCGCATCTCGCGCACCTTCCAACGGCTCAAGAGCGGCGCTTGGCCCGAGATCAATCCGAACGCCTCGCTCCCGAGCGCGACCGTCTGCGCCATCCACTCGCGCAAGACGATCCGCCTGGGCGTCACATCCATGAGTGAGCCGGCCAGATCGCCGAGCTCCTGCCAGGTGTGCGCGCGGCCGTCATCGACGTAGTAGGTGCCTCGCACGCCCTGCTCCGCCACGCGCACCGACGCGTCGACCAAGTCGGAGACGTAGATCAGGCTGAAGCGCGCGTCCGGTTGCGCGGGCATCGGCAAGATGCCGCGCCGGATCAGTCTGAAGAGCGGGAGGAGTCCTTCGTCGCGCGGTCCATAGACGATCGGCGGCCTCAGCACCACGGTGCGGTACTGGCCGTGCGCGTCGGCCACCTCGCGCAGCGCGCGCTCACCGTCCAGCTTCGACTGACCGTACGGAGTGATCGGAGTCGAAGGATCGGCCTCGGTTCGGATCGGGAGCGGCGTCTGTTCCATCGCGAAGCCGGGCCCGCCGGCGGCGAGGCTGCTGCAGTAGACGAAGCAGCCGCCCGGCAGGCCGCGCTCGGCCAGCGCCTCGGCCAGGTAGCGCGTTCCGTCGGCGTTGGCGACGTGGAATTCCTTGGCTTTTCGCGCCTTCACCAGCCCGGCGAAATGGAAGATACCGCGGACGCCGACACACGCGCCGGCGACCGAAGCCTTGTCGCGGACATCGCCGTAGGCCAGCTCGACCCGTCCGGCGCGCACGAGTCCCTCCAACCAATGCAGCCGACTCGACGCGCGCACGAGCAGTCGCAGTCGATGGCCGCGTTGCGCGAGCGCCTCGACCAGATGAGATCCGACGAATCCGCTCACGCCGGTGACCAAGAGCAAGTCGGCGCCGGCCCCCGGGAAGAGCGTCGTCTGATCGAGAGTCGGTGGTTCGAGAGGGGCCATGGTCGGTGGGGCCGCTTTCAGCGCGCGAGTGCGTAGTCGTAGACGCGGTAGGTCTTGTAGACGCGCGCGCCGAAGTGCTCGAGACCGCGTCGGATGGGCAAATTGTCTTCCAGGATCCAGGAGAACTCGCCGCCGATATAGCCGCGTCCGGCCGCGGCGCGGTACATCGCGAGATAGAGCGCCGCGTCGAGCCCCTGTCCGCGGTGCGAGGGCACGATCCCGAGCGTGAGCACCCGCGCCCAGTGGACCTTCCGCATCTCCAACAGCATCTTGACCAGCCCGAAGGGGAAGAGGCGACCGTTCGCTTTCTGCAGCGCCTGATTGGCATTGGGAATGGCGAGGGCAAATCCAACCACCTCGCCCTTCAGTTCGGCAAAGAGAACGATGGCCGGATCGACGACCGGCCTCAGCTCCTTGGCCATGTGCTCGATCTCCGCCGCGCTCATCGGCACGAAGCCCCAGTTCCTCTCCCAGATGGAGTTGTAGAGCGTCTGGACCAACTCGACCTCGCGATCGAAGTGCTTCATGTCGAGCGGGCGGATCTTGACGCCACTCTTCTCCACGACTCGATCGACGCTCCGCGCGAACCGCTCGGGCGGTCGGTTGTCCTCCAGGACGTAGGCGACGAGATCCTTCGCCTTGCGCAGTCCGAACGTCTCGAAGTGATCGGCGTAGCGGGGAGGGTTGTAGGTCATCATCAGGAACGGGGCGGAGTCGAAGCCGTCGATCAGCAGACCCCACTCCTCATTGCTGGAGTAGTTGGCGGGCCCGCGCATCGTCTCCATGCCGCGCCCTCGCAGCCAATCGGCGGCGGTCTCCAGCAGCAACGACGCTACTGTCTGATCCGGTAGGCACTCGAAGAAGCCGAAGAAGCCGGTCTTCTCACCGTGGAACTCATTGTGCGTGTGATTGACGATCGCAGCGATGCGTCCGATCACCTCTCCGGGACGCCCGACCGCCGGGCCGGCCCCCGCCAACGATTCGGCGCGCGCACCGCCGCGTCGTGCGACGAACAGTTCGACCTCGGCATGCTGGTGGAACGGATGCACCGCGGGATCGTGCAGCTTCATTGCATCAGAGATGAGCGGCGCCACCCAGTTCGGGTCGTCCGCATACACCTGCCAGGCGAAGAGGATGAAGTCGCGGCGCTCGCGCTTCGACCGCACCGGCTCGATGACGACGTCGGGAAAAGGCACTTCGGGCGGCGGCTAGATCAGCCCGACTTGCTTGCCGGCCCGGCGGAAGATCTCCAGCGCCTCGTCGATCAACGCGTCGGTGTGGGTCGCCATGAGGCTCGTGCGAATCCGCGCGGTCTTCTCGGGCACCGCGGGCGCGACGACCGGATTGGTGAACACGCCCATGTCGAGCAGCGTCCGCCAGAAGATGAAGGTCTGCGTCATGTCGCCGACGATGACCGGAACGATCGGCGTCGTCGTCCAACCGAGGTTGAAGCCCAACTCGCGGAGCCCCTTCTCCAACCGCTTCTGGTTGTGCCACAGCCGCTCCCGTCGCTCCGGCTCCGCGCGCATGATGCGGAGCGACTCGCGCACGGTGGCCACGGCGTAGGGGGGCATCGAGGCGCTGAAGATGAGCGTGCGGGCGTGATGCTTGATGTAGTGCATGACCGACTCGGTCCCCGCGGCGAAGCCGCCGATCGAGGCGAACGACTTCGAGAAGGTCCCCATCAAGAGGTCGCACTGGTCGGTCACGCCGAAGTGCTCGTGCACGCCGGCCCCGGTCGGCCCCATCACGCCCACGGAATGCGCTTCGTCGACCATGATCTTGGCGCCGTAGCGCTGGATGATCGGCAAGATCTGCGGCAGGTCCGCGAGATCCCCTTCCATCGAGTAGATCCCGTCGACCACGACGAGCTTGCCCGCTTCGGGATGCTCCCGCTCCGCCCGCTGGAGCACCCGTTCCAGGTGCGCCGCGTCGTTGTGGTTGAAACGGTAGAGATGCCCCTGCGAGAGGATCGCGCCGTCCACGATGCAGGCGTGGTCGAGCTTGTCGATGATGATCGCGTCCTCGCGCCCGACCAGGGTGGCGATGACGCCGAGATTGGTCTGGAAACCGGTTGAGAAGACGAGGGCCGCCTCCTTCCCGACATAGTCCGCCAGCTCGACCTCGAGCTTCTCGTGTAGGTCGAGCGTGCCGTTGAGCAGTCGACTGCCCGTGCAGCCGGTACCGTACTTGCGCGCGGCCTGCTCGGCCGCGTCCAACACGCGCGGATCGTGCGTCAGGCCGAGATAGTTGTTCGACCCGAGCATGATCTTCCGCTTACCGTCGATCTGGACTTCGGTGCCCTCAGAGTCCGAGATCGGGATGAAGTAGGGATACAGACCCAGGGCCTGCATCTCCTTCGCCTTGGTGAAGCGGCGGCACTTATCGAAGAGATCGGGTGAGGCGCCGACGTGATCGGCGGCCTGCGCGACAGGGTCCGAGGCGCCGGAGGCGGTTTCGCCGGCCAGCGGTTCGGCCCCGCGCTGCTTGGGTCCCATGGGCTCCTCTCGACGGGGACGGGCAGCGCGTGAAGACTCACGGCGGACCCGAATCCAGGCTTCGCAAAGACCGGGCCAGGCTAGGAGTCGCGTCCGGCAAGGTCAAGGAGAGAGACGGGCTTGCGTTCGGGCGCGCGCCAGGCTGGACGCGGCGCCCGGTCGTGTCTACGGTCAACGGTCTACGGTCAACGGGTGCTCGGGCGCAGGGGGAGATCCGACTTTGGACGACGTCGCGACGCAACTGGGTCAGATCGACATCTACCTGTTCGACCAGCTCCAACGGGGTGGGCTCCCCCGAGGATCGCGAGTCCTGGAGGCGGGCTGCGGCGGCGGCCGGAATCTCCAGTACCTGCTCGCGGCCGGATATCCGGTCTTCGGCGTCGATGCGGACGCGAACGCCATCGAGACGCTGCGCCGGATGGCCAGGCAACTCGCCCCCTCGCTGCCGGCGGAGAACTTTCGCGTCGAACCGGTCGAGGCGCTGTCGTTCCCAGACCACGACGTCCACGCGGTCCTGAGCATCGCCGTCCTGCACTTCGCGCGGGACGACGCCCACTTCGAAGCCCAGCTCCGCTCGATGTGGCGCGTGCTGCGGCCCGGGGGTCTATTCTTCTGTCGATTGGCCTCGAGCATCGGGATGGAGTCGCAGATGAAGCCGCTCGGCGGGCGGCGCTCCCTCCTCCCGGACGGCTCCGAGCGATACCTGGTCGATGCGCCGATGCTCTTGGAGTGGACCCGCAAACTGGGCGGGACGTTGCTCGATCCTATCAAGACGACCGTTGTCCACGAGAGTCGTTCGATGACTACGTGGGTCGTCCGCAAGACGCTTTGAACTCCAAGCGCATGAAAATCTGGATCGACGCCGACGCCACCCCTCGCGAGGTCAAGGAAATGGTCTTTCGCGCCGGAAAGCGACTTGATCTGGAGACCATACTCGTGGCCAACAAGCAGCTCCACGCGCCGCCCGGATATTTATTGGTCTCGTCGGTCTGCGTCGAGGGCGGACCGGATGTCGCTGATGAATACATCGTCGAGCACTCCGTCGTCGGCGACCTCGTGGTGACGCAAGACATTCCACTCGCCGCTCGGCTGGTCCCGAGCGGTATCGCCGTGCTCGACCCGCGCGGCGACGAACACACCGAAGAAACGATCGGCGCGCGCCTCTCGATCCGCGACTTCATGGAGAGCCTCCGCTCGTCCGGCGTGACCACCTCCGGTCCGCCTCCATTCGACGCCAAGGCCAAACATGCCTTCGCGACGACCCTGGATCGCGTGTTGACGCGACTCACGCGCCAGTAGGGGCAGGACTCGAGCATGAGCAACGATCTCCGTGTGGCGTTGGTCGACCCGAAGCCGGAACTGTGCACGGCGGCATCGATGCGGCCATCATCCAGTTCTTCGGACTGCCGTTGATGGCGACCCTCCGGAATCTCTGGCTCGGCTTCGGAACGCTGACGGCGCTTCTGGTCCTCTCGTGCGTTGCGATGCTCATGCGGGTCCAGTCGATCGAGATGCGAGTGGGCGAGTTGGCCGAGGTCGCTCGCGCGCGCGCCGCGGTGGCGGAGAAACTCGAGACCCATGTTCTCGGGTACTCGCTCGCGTTCCGGGTCTACTTCCAGACCAAGGATCCGGAGACCCGGGACGAAGCGACGCGGGAAGCGACCGTGGTGGATGACTGCGCACGCCAGTACGGAAGTTTCGCGCGGACCGATCGAGAGCGGGAAATGGCGACGCGCATCGCCGCGATGTGGCAAGAGCTGAGAGCGACCGGGCGCCCGCTCCTGGAGACCGGCTACATGAGTCTGGAGGAGGTGCAGCGCTGCTACGACCTTCGCACCGCGCTGGTGGAGTTCCTGGACGGCGAGATCCAAGTCGACGCTCTCGAAACCTACAACGCCAGGCGAGAGGCCGCGTTGCGGGACGTGAACAGCATCCAGGCTCTCTTGTGGCTCCTCCTCGTGCTCGGCGGAGGAATCACCGTAGCGTCGAGCCTGGCTTTCGGGCGCGCCATCCTCCGCAGTGAAGCGGCGGCGCGGGCCGACCGCGAGCTGTTGCGCGTGACCCTTGCGAGCATCGGCGACGCCGTCATCACCACCGACACCGAGGGCCGAGCCGCCTACCTGAACGGCGCGGCCGAAGACCTGACCGGATGGACGCAGGCGGAAGCGGCCGGTCAGCCCCTGGAGCAGGTCTTCCGCATCGTCGACGAGTCGACGCGCAAGCCGGCTGAGAGTCCGGCCGCCCGAGCGTTGCGCGAAGGGGCGGTCGTCGGGCTGTCGAACCACACGGTCCTCATCGCGAGAGATGGAGTGGAGCGTGCGATCGACGACAGCGCCGCGCCGATCCGCGACGAACGCGGAGTCGTCTCGGGAGTGGTGCTCGTCTTCAGAGATATCGCCCAGCGCCGACGCGCCGAGCTCTTGATCCAAGAAGCGGTGGAGCAATTCAGTCGCCTGCTGGAGAAACTCCCGGTGGCCGCCTACACCTGCGACGCCGACGGACTGATCACCTACTTCAATCGATCGGCGACCGACCTCTGGGGTCGCGAACCGAAGCTGAACGATCCGGCGGACCGGTTCTGCAAATCGTTTCCGCTGTTCGGGGCCGACGGCGAACCCCTTCGCCACGATGAAAGCTGGACGGCGCTGGCGCTTCGCGAGGGGCAGGAGCAGAGCGGATCGGAGATCGTGATCGAGCGGCCCGATGGGAGCCGAAAGGTCACCGTGGCGCACGCAGCTCCCATCCACGATGCGTCGGGCGCCCTCTCGGGAGCCGTCAATGTGCTCGTCGATATCACTGAACGAAAGCGACTCGACGACGAGTTGCGAAGATATGCGGCGGAGCTCTCCGAGAACGACCGCCGCAAGAGCGAGTTCTTGGCGATGCTGGCGCACGAACTGCGCAATCCGCTGGCGCCGATCACCAACGCGTTGCAGATCGTGCGGCTCTCGGGCCCGGACGGCCGGGCCCTCGCTTCCGCCTCAAAGATGATGGAGCGTCAGGTCGGTCAGATGGTCCGGCTCGTCGACGACCTACTCGACGTGAGCCGGATCAGTCGAGGCATGATCGTCTTGCGAAAGGGCCGGGTCGAACTCGCCTCGATCGTGAGGCATGCGGCCGAGGCGGCTCAGTCGCTCGTCCGTGAGCTCGAGCTCGAGATGACCGTCGTCCTGCCGGACCCGCCGATCTATCTGAACGCGGATCCCACTCGGTTGAACCAGGTAATCGGGAATCTTCTGAACAACGCGTGCAAGTTCAGCGACCGCGGTTCCCGTGTCCGGCTGAGGGTCGAACGCGACGGCGATCAGGCGGTCATTCGAGTCGAGGACGAAGGCATCGGCATCGGCCCCGATCAACTGACCAACATCTTCGACACGTTCATGCAGGTCGACACGTCGCTCGAGCGCTCCTTCGGAGGACTCGGCATCGGCCTGACGTTGGTGAAGAGGTTGGTCGAGATGCACGGCGGCACGGTGGACGCGCACAGCGAAGGCGCGGGACAAGGCAGCCAGTTCGTAGTGCGGCTCCCGATCGACGCCGAAGCCGCGGCCGCAGCCGCTCCCGCGCCGTCTCCGTCGAGCCAACGACCGCCGACTCAGACGACACAGGCGACTCGATGGCGTATCCTGGTGGTCGACGACAATCGCGATTCGGCCGACTCTCTCGCCCGACTCCTCACCATCACTGGACACGAAGCCCACACCGCCTACGACGGCCTCGAGGCAGTCACCGCCGCAGCGAAGCTCGAGCCCGACATCGTGCTGATGGACATCGGCCTCCCCGGCCTCAACGGCTACGAAGCGGGCCGACGCATCCGCCAACAACCCTGGGCATCCCGCCTCTTCCTCGTCGCCCTGACCGGCTGGGGCCAAGAACGCGATCGCGTCCGCTCCACCGAAGCCGGCTTCGACGCCCATCTCGTCAAGCCACTCGAACTCGAAGCGCTGGAGCGACTACTCGCCGGTTGGCCCCGCCCCGAAAGAGCAATCCACCTCGACGAAGATCGATCCGACGCGTCTCTCCCGAACTGAGCGGTGAACAAAACACTCGACGAGCGAGGCGTCAACGTGACCGGCACCGCCCGAGAGATGGGCATCCACCCGAAGACGGTCCACCGCGCGTTGGAGCGCTCTCTCTCGCCTGTGCATCATGGTCATCTGGCCGTTCGCAAATGGACCGGCGCCCGTGGCTTGGGCGCGCGCGTCTCACTCGACGTACTACTTGACGCCGCCCATTGGCTTCATCATTTGTCCATGCATCTGCATCATCATCTGGCCGTGCATCTGCATCATGCCGTCGTGCATCGTCCTCTGCTGCTGCACCATCGTCGTCAGCAATTCAGCGATCACGTCGACCTTCGCGTTGCCTTTGGCCGTGTTCATCCTGGTCACGAGCGCGTCGAGCGTGGCGTCCGCGGCCTTCATGTCGGCCATCATCTTCTGCATGTCCATCATCTGAGTCTCTTGCGCTTTCCCGTCGGCCGTCTGCCCAGCCGCTGCCTGGTGCTCCTGATGGTCTTGCATCTGCGCGACAGGCGCGGCAGGCGTGGCTGAAGCCGGCGACTGCGCGAGGGCGGGTTGCGTCACGGCGATCAGTCCCCCGATAGCGAGCGCACCTGCAAATAGGCTGAATCGAATCATGGCGATCTCTCTCCTTAGTCTAGTCGTTGTTGTGTACTCGTCTTCTCATCGTTATCACGTTCGCGACTGAATGCGCCTCATGCTGGCTTCGCGTTCACGGCCGACAGCGGTCTCGGCCGTTTGACGACGACGCGACCGTCGGGCACGAGTAGGGAGAGCGCGTGGTACTCGCGGAACCGCGCCATGTCCGCGCAGCGCCGCCACGCGTCTGCGACCGGATAGTAGAGCTCGATCATGCGCGGCGAGGTCAGGCTCCCTCGGAAGATCCCGACTGCGCAGGCACGGCCGTCGGGAAGGAGCACGAGGCTGTGGTCGCAATGCCCGGGCCAGAACCTCTCGGGCTGGACCATCGGCCCGGTATCCCTCCACGCATCCGTCTCCACGTTATAGAGCTGAGGCGACCACGATGTGCGCAGCACCTCGCCGTTGTAGAGCAAAACGGCCGGAGGGTAGTCGGACGAATTGGACATCGATTCCACTGGAGTCCACATGCTGGTCGCGGGATCAAAGATCTCACAGGTCGGCGTACGCCGGGCGTTCGGTCGTTGTCCCCCTCCCATCGCCAGCAGCCTTCCGTCCGCCAATCGAACGAGTCCCGGGTACCAGCGCTCCTCCTGCAGCTCAGGAAGTACGAGCCAGCCTCCGTTCTGATAGTTGTACGTCTTGACCGTGCGCACCGCGTCCCTGAAATCGCCGCTGTCTTGCCCCCCGACGAAGATGAGCCGTCCATCGAGGAGCAGGGTCGCCGCGTGACAGCCTTGCAGCGACGGCGATGAGGCCGGGAACGACTTCGCGCCCGGCACGGGATCGAAGAGCACGGGTTCCTCGGTGTCATGGCAATAGAGGATGGTTCCGTCCGGCAGGAGGCTCCCGGAGTTACTGGCGTAGAGATTCTCCGGAGAGGTGTTGCCGATCACGGACCAGCGTCCAGGGTGGATGTCGAGTCCGAGCTGGAAGTCCTGCTGCAGACCCGGGGCGCCGACCGACCGCAGCGTGTGACGATAGGCGCGGTCGATGGCCGACGCTCCGATGGTCCAGGTTCCGGGGGGGATCGAGCTGAAGGAGAAGGCCCCGTTGACGTCGCTCCGTCTTTCGAAGAAGGCGGAGACGTCGGAGTTGACGACCGTGAGCCGGGCGCCCGCGAGCGGCGCCCCTTGCAGAGTTCGCACGGTCCCGAACACTTGCCCGGCCGAAGCAGCGAACCGGAACGGACTACTGAGCAGTACGAGAATCGCCCCCGCGAGAAGCAACGTCCGGATCACGTGTTCACCTGCCTTCTGTAGAACGCGCCTGGTGTCTGGGCCGGATGCCGCCCATCAACCACAGTGTCGAGGGGCGACACTCGAGAGCTTGATCGTACTCTCGGCGACGACGGAAGCCGCTACGGTTCTTCCTCTCGCGCCGGAGAGCGCTCGTTCTCGGTATTCGTCTGCGACCTCGTGGTTGCCATCGCCGCAAGGGCATCGCGCTGCTCGCGAACTATCCGACTCAACCGATGTCCATCGGTGAACTCTTGCACCTCGGTCATCTGTAAGCGCACGATCGCCTCAGATGTGTCGGAGGGCCGCACGAGGATCGTACAAGGCCCATCCAGACCCACCCTCAGGTCTTGCCACAAAGGGAGAATCTCTCGAATGAACAAGCACCTACGAATCTTGGCGCTCGCGGCAACAGTCGCCGCGATCGGCTGGGTTGGATCTTCAGTCTCTCGGGCTCACGAAGATGCCAACCCCAAGCCCGGTCAGAAAGTGATTGCTGCAAAGAGCGACACGTCAAAGGAGGCCGATTTGCATCAGAAGAGCGCGATGCACGGCGGCCAGGTCTCGATGACGAAAGAGCACCACTTCGAGACGGTCTTTCTGCCGAATGGGGTGACCGTCTATGCCTACTCCAAGCAGGAAGCGCCGGCCATGATCGAGGAGGCGAAAGGATCCGCCAAAGTTTCCTACAGAGATGGAACCTCCAAAACTGTGGCGCTCGTCGCCGGTGTCCCGGCCGAAAAGGAGCCGGCCGTTTACTTCTGTCCCATGCACGAGCAGGTTGTCCAGAGTGAGCCAGGCAAGTGCAAGCTCTGTGGCGGAATGAAGCTATTCAAGCAAGATCGACTGATCGGCGCGCTCGATCTCTCGAAGGCTCGACCGGGAGACCTCGAAATGACCATCCAGATCAGTGGGCTGGCGGGCGCCGAACCCGAAGTGACCTTCACAGAGAAATTCCAGGGCATGGCGAGCGCGGACAAGGAAACGCACCCCCACAGCGAGAAATAAAGTTCAACCGTGAACTCCTGACGGTCGGTGATCCAGAGG
Source organism: uncultured bacterium (assembly GCA_964631125.1). Lineage (GTDB taxonomy): Bacteria > Eisenbacteria > RBG-16-71-46 > CAIMUX01 > CAIMUX01 > CAZVYN01. Next base: position 43,417 of record CAZVYN010000016.1, read on the forward strand.
CGGCCGATCATCTCGGACGTTCGGACGCTCGGAACAAACGGAGGAAGTGGCAATGTCGAATCCTAGAGTCTATGTCTTGACCATGGTGTTGCTGGCGTTGACAGGCTGCGGGGCCGATCGGCGGGAAGCCGACTTCGATCTACAGTTCATCGACAACATGATGATGCATCACCGTGGCGCGGTAGAAATGGCGCGCGCCGCGCAGCCGAAGCTCACGCACATGGAGACCAAGGAGCTCGCGCGCAAGATCGTCTCCGACCAGACGAGGGAGATCAATCAACTGATGGCCTGGAGGGACGAGTGGTACAAAGGCGCCCCGAATGCGAAGAGCGACAAGATTCCTGGGATGGATATGCAGCACCAGATGGGTGGCGATCCTGACGTCGATTTCATCGAAATGATGATCCCGCATCATCAGGGTGCAATCAAGATGGCGAAGGAAGCTCTACCGAAGGCGAAGCATACCGAGATCAGGCAGCTCGCTCAGAACATCATTGCAGCGCAAGAGGTCGAGATCAATACAATGAACGAGTGGAAGGCTGCCTGGCGCAAGTAGTAATTACCTCGCTTTCACAGGATGGAGGGGAGGAGGTACTTCATGCCGCACGACAAGTGCGTACATTGTGGCGTCGAGATCACTCACCATCAGACCGCAGTGACGCGCGACGGTCAGGCCTACCACTGCGCCTACCACTGGGCCTACTACTGGGCCTACTACTGGGCCTACTACTGGGCCAACTGCGCGGACGCTGCAAGAAAGAAGTAGCACTGAGCCCGGCCTCCGACGCCGGAACTGTTTCTCGTCGGGGGCTGGGACTTCGATTGCCGCTGCTCTTCTGGAATCGATCATAGGAGAGGGCATGGCTGAGGTCTCTTCGCCTCCGGTCACCCCGCCGCCCGCAGTCGACGCGGACGACGGTGTGTCGCGTCCAGCATCCGGCCTTTCCTCCACGGAAGCGCAGCGGCGACTGGCCGAGTTCGGCCCGAATGAAATCCAGCGCGAGCAGAGGACCTCTCGCCTGACACTGCTCGCTCGCCAGCTTGCGAGCCCCGTCATCTGGCTCCTGCTCGGCGCGAGCGTCCTGTCCGCGGCCCTCGGCGAACTGCTCGATGCGATCGCGATCGGCGCCATCGTCGTCGTCAACGCGGTGATCGGATTCCTCCAGGAACACCGGGCGGAGCGTGCGGTGTTGGCGCTGCGCTCGATGACGGCGCCGCGCGCACGCGTGATGCGAGACGGCCACAGCGTCATGGTGTCAGCGGACACCATCGTCCCCGGCGATCTCCTCGTGCTCGAGGCGGGCGACGTCGCCGCGGCTGACGCACGGCTGCACACCGCACACGCCCTGACGACGAATGAAGCTTCCTTGACGGGCGAAAGCACCCCGGTCGAGAAGCAGACGGCGCCGACAGCGCCGGACACGCCGCTGGCCGAACGTCACGACTTCGTGTTCATGGGCACGTCCATCGCCACAGGAACGGGCTTCGCCGAGGTCGTCGCAACCGGGATGCAGACTGAACTGGGCAGGATTGCGCACCTGCTGGCGACCGCGGAAGAGAGCGTGACTCCGCTGCAGCGGCGCCTGGCGCAAGTGAGCCAGACCCTGTTGTACATCTGCGGCGCAATTGTGGCCGTGGTCGCGTTGGCGGGGGTGCTACGCGGATGGCCGCTCCTGCAGGTGTTCATGGCGGCCGTCTCGCTGGCCGTCGCGGCAGTGCCCGAGGGGCTGCCCGCGGTGGTGACGATCGCGCTCGCCGTCGGCGTGCAGCGCATGGCGGCGCGCCACGTGCTCGTCCGGAGGTTGCCCGCGGTCGAAACCCTGGGCTCCGCGACCGTGATCTGCACGGACAAGACCGGCACGCTCACGACCGGCGTCATGCGCGTGCGAGAGCTGTGGGGTCCCGACCACACGGATCTGTTGCGCGCCGCGACGGCCTGCTGCGATGCCGAGATCGGGCCCGATGGTCAGGGCGGCGTCGGCGATCCCACCGAATTGGCGATCCTGATGGCCGCCGCCGAACGCGGAATTCATCGTGACGAGATCGAACGGACGAATGCTCGAGTCGCGGAGGTTCCGTTTGATTCTGTGCTGAAGCGGATGTCCATCGAGCGCGCCGACGGCCGCGTGTATATCAAGGGCGCCGTTGAAAGCCTCCTGCCGCTCTGCGTGGCCGGCGTCGATGGCGCCTCGGACGCCAACACACAGATGGCCGAGCGCGGTCTCCGCATCCTCGCCGTCGCGGTTGCGCCAGCCAGTGCGGACAATCAGGCCACGCTGGTCGGGTTGATTGGCATCGCGGATCCGCCTCGCACCGAAGCCATCGACGCAGTGGCCGCGGCGCGACGCGCCGGAATTACCACGGTCATGATCACCGGAGACCATCCAGTGACCGCCCGCGCGATCGCGCGAGAGCTCGGCATCGTCTCGAGCGGAGGCGTCGAGAGCGACGTCGTGCATGCGCGCGCCACGCCGGAAGACAAGATCCGGATCGTGCGCGAGTGGAAGGCGCGAGGCGCCGTCGTGGTCATGACCGGCGACGGCGTGAACGACGCACCGGCGCTCCGCGAAGCGCACATCGGGATCGCGATGGGGCGGACGGGCACGGAGGTCACGCGCGAAGCGTCAGACATGGTGCTGGCCGACGACAACTTCGCGAGCATCATCGCGGCCATCCGAGAGGGTCGCGGGATCTTCGACAACATCCGGAAGACACTCGTCTACCTGCTGTCAGGGAACACGGCGGAGCTCACGGTGATGCTCGTCGCGGCGCTTGGCGGTCTGCCGTTGCCGCTGCTCCCCTTGCACCTGCTCTGGATCAATGTCGTCACCGATGGTCTGCCCGCGCTCGCACTGGTGGTCGATCCACCGGAGGAGGACGTACTCCAGCGGCCGCCGCGTCATCCCGACGAACCGATGCTGGGTCGCGCGGAGTGGCGTTTCATCATCACGACCGGCTTACTGCAGGCGGCTGCGACCCTGGGTGTCTTTGTCTGGGCGTTGAACGCACGCGATCTCTCCGAGGCGCGCAATCTCGCCTTCTCCGTGCTCGTCTTCGGCGAGTTATTCCGGGCGTTCGCCGCGCGAAGTACGACGCGCCTGTTCTGGGAAGTGGGTGTGTTCACGAACGTGCGGTTGCTGGCCGTCGTCCTGTTCTCGGTCTTGGTGCAGCTCGGGATTCACTACATCCCGGCTGCCCAAGCGGTGTTTCAGGTCGGACCACTCTCGGCTGCGGACTGCGCCTTGACGCTGCTGGTGGCGCTTGGACCGGTCACAGTGATAGAAATGTCCAAACTGCTCCGCCGCTGGAGAACTAGCGCGAGGCTAGGATGAACATCTGACCGCCGTTGTAAACACGAAGCGCCGCGCCGCCCGGCTGGACGGGTATCGAAGTTTCTCCGCTTTGCGCCGAGGAAGCTACTTCCTCCGCGTATACACCATCTCGATGACCTTGGTCTTGGTCTCGCCGATCGGTAGATCATGCACTTCGAAGACGATGCGATCAGGGTTGTCGAGTCGCCAAATATACTTGACGACCTTGTCGTGCTCGCCGGTCATCGGCTCGTCCATCAATCCATAGAGAATCAGGGTCTTGCCGGATTGATCGAAGCCGCCTTCCATCGAGAGAAGCGCGGTCGTGGTGCTGGTGACCCAGGTGGCGACGTACTTCTTCTTGTAGTTGTCGTAGCCCATCACTCCGTGACCGCGCTCGGGTTGGCCCATCATCTCGCCCTCGGACGAGGTCTGGAGCCAACGCTGGTCGGCCCACCACGAGGTTTCCGAGGTTCCCTTCGATTCGGCCGGCGGTTGATCGGGTCCCGCCATCCAGACTCGTGTGATCGTGTCCCACTTGCCGACGAAGGGACTGAGCTTCTCGTGCGCGGGCCCGGGTGTGCACGCGTCTTGCCAACGTTGGAGCATCGCCTGCATGTCGGAGTCGTTCGTCATTTCCGTTCCTTTCGTGTTCGTAGAACCGGCGGCGAGCGCGAGCAAGACAGACAGCCAAACAGACTTCTGCAATCGGGACATGAGAGGACTCCTCCCTTGGATCGGATTCGGACTCGGTGGTGCTCGAACTAGGCGGGTCTGTGGGTCAGTCGGCGGGCGGCCGCCTGCAGGCGCAGCGACCCCGGTCGTCCGCCAGCCAGTGACTCTCGCAGTGTGGTGCGAGCGTTCTCGTCGTCTGTTCCGAGCGAGGCCGGCGCGGCGGCCGACGCCGCTGTCGTCGTCGCGAGCCGCCTTTCCGCAGGCGGTAAGACGCAGCCGGCGGCGATCGCGAAGACGAACATCGCTGCGAAGGACGCCGCGCGCTCACGTCGGCGCGATGACCGCGCCAGCCACTCGGCGCGAACCAGCGCGCTTGGCCTCGGACGCAGGAACTCGGCCGCGACGCCCGATCGCGCCAGCGCTGTTCCCGGGGAGGCGGGGGAGGTGAGCGCCAGCCGCAGCAGAGTGCGCCGGTACGAAGGGTCACTCCCGAGCGCGCGTAGCACGGCGGCGTCGCAGCACGGTTCGCGCAACTGTCGCACTCGCTCCGCGGCCAGGTGCGCGGTCGGCAGGAACCAATAGATCGTGCGCGCAAACTCGAGCAGGAGGTCGATCCAGAGGTCGCCCCGCTTCAGATGCGCCAGCTCGTGAGCGAGTACCTGTCGCATTTCGACGGGGCCGAGGTGCTCCGCATACGCCCGCGGCATCAAGATCTCCGCCCGAAACAGTCCCCGGACTTCCGCCCCCGCCAGATCCTCTCGGATCGCGATTCGCGGAACCTTCATCTGCTGGATCCGCGCGACGTCGACGAGAGTCTCCAACAACTCGCGAGACGGCGCCGCGCTGGCCCGGAGTCGTCGGCGACGTCGGTCACGCGCTGCGACGGCCATGCGACTCGCGATCGAAACGGCGACGCCCAGCGCCCAGAGCGACACCACCACTGATGTCACGTCCGACGTCACGTCCGACCCGCGAGCCACGGCGCCGTTCGACGCCTGCGTCGAGGTATCGAAACCCTCGCTGCCCCGCGGCGCATCCGCCGCGACCTCACGCGTCCAATCGAAGACGCCGCTCCATCCCGCGGTGATCGGAGAGTCGAGCAGCGGCGCGTGGAAATTCGGAGGGAGCAAGAGACGCGCGACGACCGCGAGCCAGAGCGCATGGCGGATCTCCGGCCAGACGCGCCGACTTCCCCAGCGGTCGACCGCGACGGCGACCAGGGCGAGAGCGCTCGCCTGGACGACGGCGACGGCGAGCCACCGCGCGAGTTCCAACTGGAGATCAGGCGCGATCACGACCCCGCTCCTTCCCGCTCTGGCGGCGGGTCTTCGAGCCCGACTTCGCGGGCGCCTTCGACTCCGCCTCCAACAGGCTCTGCAGCTCCGCGCGCTCCGCCGACGTCAATTCCTCGTCGACGAGAAACCGCGCGAACGGCGCGAAGGAACCGCCAAATGCGCGATCGAGCAGTGCGCGCACGGCATTGCGTCGCGCCGACTCCGGGCTGATGCGACTCTCGAAGACGAGGACGTTGGCCGCGGCGGTAACGCCGAGCAGGTCCTTCGAGACCAGGCGATCGAGCACCGTCTTGACCGTGGTGTAGGCCCAAGAGGTCTCCGCGGAGAGTTCCTGGTGGACGTCTCGGGCCGTGCAGCGGCCGCGCCGCCAGATGACCTGCATGACGCGCCATTCGCTGTCGTTGAGCTGGGTTCTGGCCGGCTGATGCGACATGCGGACGAGTCTGCTACAAGTGTAGTAGCTACTGCAACCGGGATTCTCGAAATCTATCTGCCCGAGAGCACGCGGTGGAGCACGCGCGCGAGCCCCTCCACGCTGTTGGGCTTGAGCACCAGTTCGGTGACTCCGAGCTCACGAGCGGCTTGGACGTCCTCGGGCTTGAAGTAGCCGGAGATGAGCACCAGAGGGACGCCTGGCCTGCCGCGGAGCACCTCACGCGCGAACTCGACTCCCGACATTCCCGGCATCGCGATGACGGACACGACGGCGTCGTAATCCATCGGACGGAGGCGGAACGCTTGGAGCGCGTGGACCGGATCCGTGAACCCGGACACGCGATAGCCGAAGCTCTCCAGGAGACGCCCCGAGAGGTAGACCAGCGACTCCTCGTCGTCCAGATAGAGGATGTGTTCGCCTCGGGCCTCGGGAGTTCGATCCGTCGGCGCCTGTGCCCCGCCGCAGTGTTGCTCGATGGCTGGAAGGTAGACCTGGAACGACGACCCAGCTCCGGGTCGACTCGACACCACGAGGGCGCCGTCGTGGCTCTTCACGATTCCATGGACGACCGACAAGCCGAGTCCGGTCCCTTTTCCCGCCGCTTTCGTCGTGAAGAAGGGTTCGAAGATCCGCTCCTGGGTGGCCTTGTCCATGCCGCAGCCATGGTCGACGACGGAGAGACGCACGTACGGTCCGAGGGCGAGGTCGGGCGACTGACGCTTCAGCTCCGCGTCGACCTCGACGCACTCCAGGCGGATCTCGACCACACCGGCGCTGTCGCCGGTGGCGTGGGCCGCGTTCGTTCCGAGATTCATCATCACTTGATGGATCTGGCCGGAGTCCGCCGAGACATGCGCCGTGTCCGGATCCAGATCCGTGTGGATCTCGACTTTCGGCGTCAGCGAAGCACGCAGTAGCTTCACTGCATCCTCGACGACCGGCTGCAGTTGGATGACCTCGCGCTTGGGCGGCTCTCGCCGACTGAAGGTGAGGATCTGGCGGACCAGGTCGGCGGCGCGGGCCGCGGCTCTCTCGATCTCGACCAACCGCTCTCTCGCCGGATGACCGGAGGGCAGCTCTCCTTCGGCTACCTTCGTGTTCCCCCGGATGGCGGACAAGATGTTGTTGAAGTCGTGCGCGATCCCGCCGGTGAGAGTGCCGAGCGACTGCAGGCGCTGCGCGTGACGAAGTTGAGCTTCCAGGATTGCGCGGTCGGCCTCCGACTTCTTGTACGCCGTGATGTCCTGCACCATCCCGATCGCATAGTGCAGTCGACGGTCGGGGCCACGGACGGCCGAGACGGTCAATCGCCCGCAGACCACCGTCCCGTCCTTGCGCAGATACTGCTTCTCGATCTCGTAGGTGTCACGCTCGCCGGTCAGGAGCGAGAGATAGAACTCGGCGTCGGTCGCCGCGTAGTCGGGGAGAGTGAACTCCGCGATCCGCATCTCGGCGAGTTCGGCCGCGTTGTAACCAAGGAATCGCTCGAACGCGGGATTGCATTTGATGGGGCGGCCGTCGGGGTCGACGAGCGCCATCCCGATGCCGGCCTGCTCGAAGAGGACGCGCAGTTGCGTCTCGCTCTGCTTCAGAGCCGCGACGGCCCAGCGGTGGTCCAGGTGAGAGCTCAACATCTCGGCCAAGGACTCGAGCAGCGCGCGTTCCTCTTTCAGGAACGGTCCCTCGGCCGCAGTCGGTCTCGGCTCGACGTAAGCCACTTCGACGACGCCTTGTTGGCCGCCCCCGGAGAACGCCGCCGATTGCTTCCACTCCGCCTCTCGCCATCCTTCTGTCGTGGCTTCGAGCGAACCACACACGACTCGGGCCTCGCAGACGTCGCCGTGTTGCCAACCCTGGGGCAGCAGTCGCGCCAAGTCCGAAAGGAACTCTTTCGTCATCGGCCGCTCGGCCTGGAGCAATCGCGCGGCGCCATGCAGCACCGTCAGCTCCTTCACGCGCTCATTCAGGATGTGGATCAGGCGCCGACGCTCGAGCTCGTCCCGTCCTCGGCCGATGGCGATGGCCGCGAGGTGGGTGGCCGCCTCCACGAGTCGGGCCTCTCGGTGGGACGGACCGCGAGTCTCGCGGTAGTACATCGCGAACGTGCCCAGCACCTGCCGATTCGGCGCGAAGATCGGGCTCGACCAACAGGCGAGCAGGCCATGGGGCAGAGCCAGGTGCTTGAAGCGCGCCCACGCCGGGTGCGTCGCGATGTCCTCGACGATCACCACCTCGCCGGTGAACGCCGCGGTCCCGCAGGAACCAGACTCGAGCCCGATCACCGTGCCGTCGATCGCGTCCGCATACGCCCGCGGCAGACTCGGCGCCGCGCCGTGTCGCAACGTGCCCTGTTCGCCGTCGAGCAAGAGGATCGAACACGCCATGTCGGCCGACTCTTGCTCGACCATCCGCACGATCCGATCGAGCACCGGAGAGAGATCATCTCCCGCCGCGATCTGCTCGAGAATCTCCAGCCGCGTGATGTCGAACGAACTCATGGTGATCCAGAGTAGACGCCTGGGCGGGCGGGCGGCTATGCCGCCTTCTTCTCCGCCTGTTTCCCCGCCAGTTTCTCCGCCAGCCGATCGAGAGTGAGTGCGATCGACTCACGCACCGGTTTGATGGCCTCGGCGAGCTTCTCGTACGAGACCGGCCCTTCGCTCAAACCGCGCAGAGTACGCAAGGTGATCGAGTGCTGGCTGCGAGTCCTGACGTCCAGCACCCCTCGCTCCGTATTGGAGATCAAGTCGGACGAACTCCACTGCCAGAACCTCAAGACATCGGTCAGCAGTCGTCAACGAGGACGCGGATGTCGAGTAGCCGAGCTACGGTGACGTCGACACAACAGACCGACTGAGGACAAGGCGCCAAAGGAACCGCGGATAGTCACGGAGCGGTAACCCTTGGACGCCCTGGCGGCAGGCTCGGCGCTCGCGCGGCGAGCAGCTAGCGGCGCAGTCTGGCGAGGAGGGCGTTCGTCCGCGCGAGTTCGAACCTCGCTGGATCGAACGGGCCGCCCGCCCATGCACGCATGTCGCGGTGCTCCGGGTGTCGCGGGTCCGCGAGGATCGACAGGAATCGGGCATAGCCCGGGATGCCCCCCACATCTTCCGGCGGGCACGCGCCCTTGCCGGCCACGACCAGAGGAGGCCCCTGCGCTCCTCGCGATGATGCTCTGAGCACGATGTCGTGCTGCCATCCATCCCCGAAGTCGTATTCGTAGACGAGCCGGTCGCCGACTTTCTTCATCAGATCTCGCAGCCGCACCTTGCGCTCGTCGTCGTAGCGTCGCCCCCAATCGGCGTCACCCTGGGCGCCGAGAAACCGGTCCTTCTGCCGGAAATGGTGGAGATGGCTATCCGTCCACCCCATCGCGCGCTGCAGAATCTCGTGCAGGTCGCCCAGCGTGCAATCCGGCGCGACCTCGATCCGCCGCCAGATCCGCGGCTTGCTTTGGCGGAGCGTCACCTCGAGCGTGAACCTGAGCGGCGCCGTCCGGTCCTCGGCCTGGGGTGAGCGTTCGGGGCGGCGTCGCTCGCGGGCCTTCGCGGGCCGCCCGGCGTTCGGCGGGACCTCCAAACCCGGGAGAACCGGGAGGGGGAGCGCCGCTGCACCGGCTGGCGCCCAGGTGTTGGGTCGCCGGACGATGCCCAGCGCGGACTCGATCTCCTTCGCCTTCGCCTGCGCGGACGCCACGCTGGCCCCACATGCGCGCGCGAGGTCCTGAACCGTGCAGTGCTGGCGGCCCTGCGTATCGAAGGAAGTCTCGCGCGTAATGACGAGCAACAGCCCCGCCGCCCAGGTGTGCGCCCGCCCCTGCAGGATCCGAGGCGGTCGATCGAGCGCGAGCTCGGCCGCCATTTTCCTCCCGAGCTGCGCGCACTCAGCATCCAGCAGCTTCGCCGACGCCGCATCCGTGATCTCGACGATCGCTTGATACCGCGGACGCACCGATTCCGGCACGGCGGAGGGTCGGCTCGTACCCCGCGCAGCCTGTCCCACCTCGCGGTTCCGCCCGGGCTGCGGGAGCCCATCGAGCGTAGAAAAGTTCCCCGTGTCCAGCGCGAGGCACTCGATATCGAACAAGCCGATCGAAGACATCATGCCGGGAGATCGCGTGCTCGCATTCGACGAATTCGGCGGGAGCGCAAAGTTCGCGGAAGTACTCGCTGTGCACGCGCCAAGGCAAGCATCGTATTATTTCGTCATTAACGGAGATCTGCGTGGCGCGGCGAGTCATCCCATGCTCAGCGGCGGGAACTGGGTGCAAGCGGTTCTTTTGAACGTTGGTGATCTACTCACGCTGCCAAACGGATCAAAACTCCCGATATTCGCAATCGAGCGGATTGACGAAGACGTGACGGTGTTCAATTTCGCCGGTTCGTCTGGGACGTTCGCCGCCGGTGGCGTAGTCGTGCACAACAAAGACCTGCCGTATGAGCAGCAGCCGTGTTTGGAAGGTTGCGACGAGTAGCTAAACCCGATCTCACAAAACTGACCGACGGCGTTTCGTGCGGGGCGCGCGCCCGAACTGGATCGCTTGCGCCAAGGCTTGCGCCCCGCCAACGCCCGCCTCTCTTCTTTTTGGGTTGGTGAGTGCAAAGGGTGTACATCTGAGAGGGGTCGGACGGTGCTAGTTCGTGTCGCGTATCAGTGGGAGATCTTCAGTAGCGGCGGCAACTCGCGTCGGGGGTTATCCGTACAAGGGAGGAACGCAACGTGGTGAACCTACGCCGGTGGTGGCTCTCTGTCTTGTTGGTCTGTTGGGTCGGGTGTGGGGATGACAAGGGGACGCCGCCCGATACGACGCCGCCAAGCGCGGTGGGGGATCTGCGGGTCGCGGGAACCGCCCTCGATGGGGTGACGCTTAGCTGGACAGCGACCGGCGATGACGCGGGCTTCGGACAGGCGGCAAGATACGAGGTCCGCTACGGCGCGGCCCTGTTCGCCGCTTCGGACTGGGACTCCGCAACGGTGGCGCCGTCCCCCCCCACTCCCAAGGTCGGCGGCGGAGCAGAGGTGTTCGCGATTTCGAACCTGCCGGTCGGGGTCTGGCGCTTTGGCGTCAAAGTGCTCGATGAAGCCTCCAACGTGTCGCCAATCTCGAACATCGTGGCAGCGACGGTGATTGGAGATCCACCGCCTGCGCAGATCACGGATCTCGCTGTTGTGTCGGATGACGGCGACAGTGTGACGCTGAGTTGGACGGCGCCAGGAGCAGACGGCAACGCGGGAACGGCATCGGTCTACGACCTACGACATGCTTCGACAACGTTGACGGAGGCGACGTGGGGCGACGCGGTCGCGATCCAGGGAGTGCCGGCCCCAAGAGTGGCGGGGAGCGTCGAGACGTTCACGGTCGAGGGACTAGAAGTAGGGGTAGAGCACTTCTTCGCGCTCAAGGCGGCGGACGGGACGCCAACGTATTCCCCATTGTCGAACGTCGTGAGCGTGACGTTGGAATCCGACACGCCGCCTGGGCGTGTGACAGATCTCGCGGTGACCTCGGGGAACGACACAAGCGTGACGTTGAGTTGGACCGCGCCCGGCGCGGACGGCGATTCGGGCAGAGCGGCCGAGTACGACCTGCGGTACGCGATCGGCGCCCTTACCGAAGAGACGTGGGCGGCCGCGACCCGGGTCAAGGGAGTCCCGCCGCCCGAGCCGGCGGGGACCACCGAAACTCTCACGATCTCCGGTCTCGAATCCAACGAGACGTACGCATTCGGACTGAAGACTAGCGACGACACTCCCCTTTTGTCAGAACTGTCGAACGTCGCCGTTGCTTCGACTGCCTCGCTCGTCCAACTCACGCACAGTTCCAGCCCGAGCGGAGCGTACGATCCCGCGTGGTCTCCCGACGGGCGGCAAATCGCGTTCGAAGCAGATTGGGCGGGACCCCGCGGATATTCCGAACTCTATTTGATCCCGGCGAGCGGCGGTGAGGCGGTCCAGTTGACAAATGAAGTGGACGCCGCATTGGCTCCTGCTTGGTCTCCAGACGGCGCGCAGATTGCGTACGTGGCCCGCCGCAACAATGTCCGTGAACTCTGGGCTATCGCTCCTGTCCCCGGTTCGAAGCCGACTCTCCTGGTCCGCGAAGACGGACGCGACATCTCAGGTTGCGCGTGGTCGCCGCACGGTAACCGTCTCGCCTACGTCGTGCTGGTCTCCCAATTTCCGTTCGTCTCGGAGATCTACACCGTCGACACAGTCGGCGGGAGTCCCGAGTTGCTGGCGCGGGGCGGCACCGAGAATGGTTCCCCGGACTGGTCGCCCGACGGCACGCAGATCGCATTTAATTCCGATCGAGGCGGTTCATCCGACATCTGGGTCGTCGACGCGACCGGTGGCGAGCCGATTCAACTGACCAACGACCCAGCCTACGAAACGACGCCGGCGTGGTCGCCCGATGGCGCCGAGATCGCGTTCGCGTCCTTCGCGTCCGGGAACTCCGACATCTGGCTCATTTCGATGAGCGGGACGGCTGCGGTCCAGGTAACTTCCGAACCGACGGACGAGTACGGCCCATCTTGGTCGCCGGACGGGTCCCGCATCACTTTCGTCGCGGTCACGAGCGCGTTCATAGGCGATATCTGGACCGTGCGGCTGAAGTAGCAAGTTTCGGCGCTTCCGGCTTTCGGGGTAACCGTTCGCCCAAGCACGTCTTGACGGTTGGTCCCCGACCCGGCGCCGAGCTCAGGAGTTGCGGACGATCCGATCGAGGACTTCGTTGCGGCGAGCGGTCAGCTCGGGTTCGAAGTGTTCCTTCCAGCCGTGCGGCGTGAGTTTGCGGACGTCGCTGCAAGTCGAGATGCGCAACAGCACGTCTCTGAAGTAGTCGGTCGCGGTAGGGACGCCGGTTACCCAGCGCCCCCCGCACGGATCCCAGCGAGCGCTGCTAACGCACTGGGCTCTTGCCTTGGATACGAGCGTCGAACCGCGCTTCGGGCCAGGGATGCAGGATCTTGGGTGTCGGAAGCCAGCGTTGCAGGCGCCGCTGGATTCGAGCCCAGGTCATTCGATCTCGCTGACTGCGACGCCTCAGGGCGCGAAGCCAGTGACGAGCGACTTGGGTTCGAAAGCGTCCCAGGGCATGGATGTTCGTCGGCACCGCGTGGTACGCGAAGTACCCACGCACGACCGCACCCAGCCAACGTCCCTGTTCTGCAACTGGAAGGTGCCACCGGACTCGGAGACCGTCCTTGACCGCCCGCAGCCTCGCCGTGAGTCGCTTCCGCATGGTTCGCCGCATGACGAGGAACTCGCCCTTCTGGGTCTTCGCGCACAGGTGCGTGAAGCCCAGGAAGTCGAAGGTCTCGGGTTTGCCGAGACCTCGTTCCGCTCGTCTCGCCGCTGCATATCGTCCGAACTCGATCAGGCGTGTCTTCTCGGGATGTAACTCCAAAGAAAACAGCCTCAACCGAACTCGGAGATCGTCGAGGAAGTGTTCAGCGTCGCTTCGGTGCTGGAACCCGACGATGAAGTCGTCGGCGTAACGGACGATGACGACATCACCGCTGACCAGCGACAACTACTTTTCCCGTCGTGTTGCCTCACAGAGCGATGTTACCCGCGCCGACAGCGAAATCGTGCGCAGCACTTGTACCGGGGATGTCCCGTCCGCCGTTGAAAGTCGGCGACGGTCCACGCACGAGAACATCTACGCGACAGCCTTCTCGATGTCTACATCTTGGGGTCTGACGATCCTCTTCAGGGCCTCGAGGAGTCGGGGCATCTGGTGATGACCACGGATGCGGCGGAACTTCTTCTGTGCTTCGAGCGCGGCCGTCAGGGGGTGTCCAGAACTCTGTGTAACCGGCGCTTCCATCTGTGACTCAGATTCTTC
>CAZVYN010000017.1:0-55954 GCA_964631125.1 uncultured bacterium
CCCCCCCCCCCGATAGAGCCAGTTCTCCCAGACGAGCATGACGTTCTCGGCCAGGTGCACCGTTCGCGACGCGGGGAATTCCTCGTAGCTCAGGTCGATCGAATGCAGCGATTCGAACTGGTGGGACGTATTCACGAACCACGATCCGCCCGCATTGGTCGTTCGATAGAGCGACGACTCGAAGAAGCCTGAGTACCATCCCGCGACACTGCGCGTCGGGTCGGTGTTGGCCGTCTCGAACGCGATGAATCCGGTCGTGGCGCATCCGGAACAAATCGAGACGGTCGTCCAGCTCGCGCCGGAGTTCGTCGTCGTCACGGTCCCTGCGCTCTGCGCCGCGTCGTTCTTGAAGGTCACGTGCCATAGTTCCGGCCGGTCCCGGTGGATGCGCACGTGCCGCAAGAAGGTCTGGGCCGGCGCGACGTACTTCGAATTCCAACTCTGACCGCCGTCGGTCGAAAGCAGGACCTCTCCCTGATTCGCCGCCGTCACGACGATGTTCTCGTCCTGCTCGCCATAGGTCGCGATCGAAGTCACCAGCCGCGACGAGAACCCGATCAGCTCCCAGGCTCCCATGAAGTCCGACGATGTGCGATAGACCCCCGCCGGATCCTGATCCACATCTCCGGTCGAGATCACCACGGTATGCAACCCCACCTCCAGCGCCCGCGCATATGCACTTCCCGCAGGAAGTCCCAGGCTCGTGACATCGGCCGATCGCGCCGCGCCGACACCGAGGCAGCAGGCGATGACGCCTACCCATCCCGACCGAATCACCATCTCGAACGTCCAGGTAACAAGCGACCTGTTCAACACCATTTCAACCTCCGCTCTATCACGTCGAAGGGAGTACTCGGCGGTTCGCCCCCCACCTGCGCCCCCAGCTCTCGAACGACGTCAGACACTCGGAGACAACCGAAGACCCGCGCTTCTCCATTGGACGTCCGAGTCACCGAATCACATGAACCTTGGTCGCCGCGATCGACCTCTCATCCGCACCCACCGCACGGATCCAATAGACCCCTGACCGTCCCCCGACCAGGTCCCGGATATCGAGCGACGGACTCCCCGCGCCCAACGTGACCGACCGGCGAACCACCTGGCTCCCGCGCACGTCCACAACCTGCAACCCGACTTCACCCCTCGGCGCCGCATCGAACCGAAGCATCGGATGCGACCCCGGCGACCCCACCACCGTCCACGGCGCATCGACCAACTCCACCTGCGGCCCGCCGTCATGCACACCAACAGTCTCACTCACATCGATGCGATAGAGTGGCTGGCCAGGCGCCGAGAGGACGAAGACCGGCGCTTCCGGCGCAGCTTCGAATTGCCAGCGGCGGCTGTCATTGTTCGGCGACGGAGCGGCGCCGTCGCACAGTCCGTCCACGACAACCTGCCATGGGTTCACAACCGTCGGGTCAGAAGTACGTCGGATAATCACGTCTCCGCCTGTCGGTTGTTCCGACCCAGCCGTCGACCTCGCGACGTAGACCTTTCCAGGATCCCAGCGCGGCGTCTCGGCTCCGATGTATCCATAGTTCCCAAAAAAATCGAAGTAGCCCTGCCAGATCCAGTTTTCCCAAACGAGAATCGCATCTGAAGCCAAGACAATCGTCCGACTCGACGGGAACTCCTCGTACGTCAGATCAATCGCAGCCCGATCATCGTATTGGTGCGATGTGTTTACAAACCACGATCCGCCCGCGTTGGTTGTCCGCCAAAGAGATGACTGGAAGAACCCAGAATAGAACGCTGCGACTGTTCGCGCAGGGTTGCTGTTCGACGCTTCGATTGCATTGAACGCGCTTACATTGCACCCGGTGCATCGAACGTAGGTTGTCCAGGTCTCACCCGAATCCGTCGTGGTGATGAGTCCGCCGCCGCTGATCGAGTAGTCGACAAACGTAGCGTGCCAGATCTCCGGCTTGTCGCGGTGCAGTCGCACCTGCCTGAAATGGAAATCTGGCGCGCCCACGTACTTCGAATCCCAGCTCTGGCCACCGTCCGTCGACAGCAAAACCTCTGTCGGGTCGTCCGCCAAGACGACGATGTTCTCATCCTGCGCCCCGTGCATCGCGACGGCCGACAGGAATCGCCCTTCGAAGCCGAGAAGCTCCCAGCCGCTGCCAAAGTCGAGCGAAGTGCGGAACAGCCCAATCGGCTCCTGAAGCGTGTTACCCATCGCCGCGACAATGGAAACTACTCCGACATCCGAGGCCCGGATGTACTCGCTACCGGTTGGAAGACTGAGTGTGTCCACGACAGCAGCATGGGAGCCTTCGCCCGCCCCACAGATCCCCACAAAGAGCAGGGTCCGGAATGCTGTCCGACCCGCAAGGGCGATGTGACCTCGCGCGAACACACTTCTGAACATGTCGATCCCCTCATCTAGAAGCGTTGGGCGGAAATGACGCTGGGTCACCTCCGCCCGCCGTCCTGTACGCCTACCGAACAACCACAATCTTGGTCGCCTCGAGCTGCCCGTTGTCACCAAGAGTCCGGGCGAAGTAAATGCCCGACGGGCTGACTCCTCCCTCGCTGAGGTCGAACACGATCGGCCACGCACCAGCCTCAATGTCCCGCTTGCGAGCCACGAGTCGACCTGCCACATCGATGATCTCCAGAGTCCGAATCTCATCCGTTTTCCCGACCGCGAGGATGGAGACTCGTCCATTACCGAGAGATTTTGATGTGAGCGAGGAGAACCGCGGAGTCGCGTCCGGCGGAGGCGCTACCGGCGCCGATGACACGTAGGTATAGTCGAACTTAGGGTTTTGTGAGAATCCGATTCCGCAAGCCCCTGCTCCGGATACTGCGATTGGATACCAAGCAAGGCAGGTGGTCTCGCTGTTGTCCGTATAGATTTTGTAGGTGAAAGTACGGAGCGTACAGCCGTAATCGTCGATCGTGTTCGGGACGATCTCAGCGTATCCCGTCAGGAGTCGAGCATCGACTTTTTCCTCGTCCGGGAAACCCGTAGAAAGCCGCTTACGGGGCCAGGCGTCGACGATCGAATGGCCGCTGGGAAGCGTCCAGCTAACCGTCACATCGACTTGGTAGACCTTGACCCAGAAGGTTCCCCAGTTGTCATTGTTGCCATTTACACTGGGAACTCGACGGAACTCTTGCTCGCGACTCTCCAAATAGGATCCAGCTAGAGTGGTCTCCGTGTCGTGATGCACGACATTCGGACTCGTTACGAACTCGATCGCCTCGTCGAGTCGAAGCTGACCGTAGCCCCAGTCGTCATCGCGGCCGCCCGCGCCGCGATCCGTGGCGGTTCGCTTCAAGACAGCCGCGACGTCATCCGCCTCCAGGTCGGGTTCCGCTGCCAGTAGCATGGCCGCTGAGGCTGCGGTGATTGGCGCAGAGAACGACGTGCCGCAATGTGCACTGATCGAGTTCTTGCCCTGATACGCATCGTCCGCGGAATAGTCCGTCGTGATGAGCATGTCCGAAGGCGCGGCGATGTCGATGTGGCTTCCGTCGGGGAAACCGGCGACGCCTTTGCAATCATAGCCGGTAGCCGCGATTACGAAATTGTTGTACGCAGCCGGATACGCTAAGCAGCTATCTACACTTGTGCCGGTGCACCAGAGCGTGTTGCCTGATGCCGCCACCAAGATCAGCCCCTTACCGTACGCGTTGCGGTGTGTGTCCCGCTGCGTTACGTCGTAGGCCCACTTTCGAATCTCGGATCCCCAGCTCTCATTGACCACGAGAACGTCGGGATAGTAGTCATAGCTGTTGGCCAGGAGTGATAGTGCTGCAGCTTGGTCGGTCTCGTCGGGCGAGCAGTCTCCTGGATCGACTGCCTTCAACACCACCAGCGCATCGCTCGCGGCGGATCCGTCGGGCCGTGCGACGCTTGCGATCCCTATCGCGTTGTCACCCTCGCCGACCATGACGCCCGCCAGTGCGGTGCCGTGGCCGCAGGGGTCGCCCGAATCGGAGAGCAGAAGGTCGATGCTCCCGTCTAGATCCTCGTGACTATCACGGACTCCGGTGTCGATGAGCCCGATCTTCGTACCCGGTGCGTCGACCACGTCCCACGCTGCCGGAGCGTTGATGTCGTAATCAGCCACACAGCCGGTATCCGCGCCGCAAGTTCCGTCGATGGAGTACGTGGAGCTGGTGTTGTTCAAATACCACTGGTCGGGGTAGTAGTCGTCGTCGGGGGTGAAGTAAAAGGACGACGGAGGAACCACGGCGACCCAGCCGATGCCTGGGGCGGCGCGGAGGACCTCCACGATCTCCTCGGGATCGGTCTCGGAGATGACGGTGACGTGATAGTCGTCGGTTTGGTCGATCAGGTCGACGACGTTGCCGAGGTAGTCGTAGGTGGTCTCGGGCAGGTGGCGGAAGTGCGGGGCGACGGGGCGGAAGACGGTTGCGCCGGCGGTCTCCAGGGCGTCTTCGAGGGCCTCGTTCGGGATGGTTGCGTCGCCGAGTTCGGCGACGAAGGCATCGCCGTTGCCGCCGTCGAGCTCACCGAAGGAGATCGCTTCGGGCAAGAAGCGAATCGAGAGGGTCACGGGCTCGGTCGCCATCGCATCGCGGATTCCGCACAGAGAGAAAGAGAGAAAGAGAGAAAGAGAGAAAGAGAAAGACTGAGGGGGGAAAGAACCTTGATTGTACTGCCGTGGAGTCGGGACGCGTTCCGGCAGTTCTGCGCCCTGCCCGCTGCACGCGTCGATTGCCGGGAGTCGCCGGCTTGGATCTGGGTCACCATCTTGAACCTCCTCGGCGTCGCTACGACGCGAGTGGCTCGAGCGTCGGAACTCCGTGCTCCCTGTTGCCGGCAGGACAGCCCCGAGTCGGTCCGGCGCACCGACATCTAGCCCTGCAAACGGCTCGGAGTTTTAGGTGGCCTTCGGGGCCATGATCCCTGTGCTCGAGTTCGCTACCGGGCGACGCACGGTGGGTGTCGAACTCTTCGATCGGTGCACTTGGTGTCTATGGCCCCGCGCAATTGTCCACCCCCCGCTAGAAATCCGTCAATCAGGAGAATTTCCTCGGCTGGCGATTCAGGCCGACTCCTGTCGGTCTCTCAACTCGGCGGAACGGGATTGATCCGGTTCATCGCGTCATCGACGCCGAGGGCTTGGATCAATTGCACGGCGAGGGCGGCGTCGGCGGCGAGTTGCAGCAGGGCATCGCGGTTTGAGCCTTCGAGTGGCGAGAGGACGAAGTCGGCGAGGTCTTGGCCGGGCTCAGGGGCGCCGACGCCGATCCGGAGGCGCGGATAGGCGTTGCTCTGGAGGGCGGCCTGGATCGACTTGAGTCCGTTGTGGCCGCCGGGGGCGCCTTCGCGGCGGAGTCGGAGGCGACCCCAGGGGAGCGAGACGTCGTCGCAGAGGACGAGGCAGTCTTCGGGAGCGAGGCACTGTGCAGCCAGGAAGGGCGCCACGACCTGGCCGGAGCGATTCATGAACGAGAGCGGCCGGAGCAGCCAGGTGGGCTGGCCGGAGACGTTGGCGCGGAGCCAGTGGAGCGCGCCCTCGCGCTGCCACCGCTCCGCTCCACGCAATCGCTCCAGAGCGAGGAAGCCGACGTTGTGCCGAGTGAACTCGTACTCCGCGCCCGGATTTCCCAGACCTGCGACGACGGATACGCGATCGGGTCGCCGACTCCCGCTCGGGGAGGCGTCGGTCGGCCCAACCGCGTCGTCCACTCGTTCCGACTACTTCTTCTTCTTCGCAGGCGCGGCGGCCTTGGCGGGAGCGGCGGCCTTGGCCGGCGCAACGCCCTTGGCGGGAGCAGCGCCCTTGGCGGGGGCAGCACCCTTGGCCGGCGCAGCGCCCTTGGCCGGAGCGGCCGACGGAGCGCCCTTGCCCGGGGGCACGCCCTTGCCGGCCGGAGCGCCCTTCGGGGCGGCGGCCACGTCGGCCACGGCCGCCTCGGCCACGACCTCTTCGGCGCCCTTCGAGACGATGGCCACGACGACGGCATCGTCGGCATCGAGGAAGGTCATCCCCTCCATCTCCAGGTCGCGCACATGGATCGACTCGTTCTTGGCGAGCGCCTCGATCGAAACGGTGATCTCGTTCGGAATGTCGTTCGGCAGGCACTCGATCTCGAGTTCACGCAGACCGTGCTCGAGCAGACCACCCTCTTTGATGCCGGGCGCGATTCCCTGCAAGACGACCGGCACGCGGACGCGCACGACGTGGTCCATGTCGATGTGCTGGAGGTCGACATGGAGGACGCGCGACGAGATCGGGTCGCGCTGGACTTCCTTGATCAGCGCCTTCATGTCCTGGCCGCCGGGGCCGGACACCTTCAGGTCGATGATGACGTTGCCGGAGCTGACGCGCCGCAGGAGCTGATCGAAGCGCGCGCGCTCGATCGCGATCGCGACCGGACTCTCGCCCACTCCGTAGACGATCCCCGGAACGTTGCCGGCGGCGCGCACCTTGCGGGCGCCCCCCTTCCCCTTGGTCACACGGCCTGTCGCCATCAATTCAACGGTCGCCATCTCGAACTCCTCCTCGGGCGGAACGTTCGCGCCCTCTTCCTGACTGGTCACCTGACACGATCTCTTCGCCCCTCACGCGTCTCACATGGGAGACGCACGAGGTCAGAGGAAGAGGGAACTCAACGACCGCTCCTCGTGGATGCGCCGCACCGCTTCGCCGAAGAGGCGACTGACGGAGAGCACACGCAGCTTCGCTTCCAAGGCCGCTCCGGCCGGGCCGAGGCGTCGCTGCGGCAGCGAATCGGTCACGACGATCTCGCGCACCGGCGCCGATCCCAAGATCTCCGCCGACTCCTGGGAAAACACAGCGTGCGTCGCCCCGACCCAGATCTCGGCGGCGCCGCGCTCCTTCAGTTCGATCGCCGCGCGCGCGATCGTCTTGCCCGTAGAAATGACGTCATCGAAGATGACGACATTCCGCCCCCGCACATCCCCGATCAGGTTCATCACTTCGGCGTCATCCGCGCGGGTGCGCCTCTTGTCGACCAAGGCGAGCGATGCGTCCAGACGGCTGGCGTACGCACGCGCCATCTTGACCGAACCGAGATCGGGCGCCACCACGGTGAGGTCGGGAATGTTCATCTGGCGGAAGTGATCGATCAGCACCGGCGCCGCGTAGAGATGATCGAACGGAATATCAAAGAAGCCCTGGATCTGACTCGAATGCAGATCCATCGTGAGCACGCGGTTCGCTCCGGCCACCGTGATGAGATTGGCCACGAGCTTGGCGGAGATCGGGACGCGGGGTTGGTCCTTGCGATCCTGACGCGCATACCCGAAGTACGGAACCACCGCGGTGACGCGCTGCGCCGAAGATCGGCGCGCGGCGTCGATCATGATGAGCAGCTCCATCAGATTGTCCGCGGGCGCGAGCGTCGGCTGCAGGATGAAGATGTCGCAGCCGCGGATGTTCTCGTTGATCTTCACGTTGATCTCGCCGTCGGCGAATCGACCGACTTCCGCCTCACCGAGATCGACCTCGAGGTAGCGACAAATCTCGGCCGCCAGGCCGGGATTGGCGTTTCCGGCCAAGACTCGCAGCGAATCGATCACGGTCTCGCTCCCTCACTCTCTCTATTGCCGGCTGTTCTGCCGTGGGCGGACGCGACCGACCCTCTCGCTCGATCTGGGGCGGGAGGATTCGAACCTCCGAATGTCGGATCCAAAATCCGATGCCTTACCGCTTGGCGACGCCCCAAGAGCGCTGGAGGATAGCCGAGTCCCCCCCCAGAAGGAACCCGCGCCTGCGGCCCCGAGACAAAGAACGCCCCGAGCGCTGGTCTCGGGGCGCAAACGGCCGGGAATCGCTGCCGAAGAGATCGCAGGGCCCCTACGGGGCGTGCCCCGCCTCCACGAACACCCCGCGCCCTATTTCCTCGTGGTACTTGCCGAGGATCAGGTTCTCCATCCACTGGCGCGTGTCCTGATCGATCGGATGGCAGAGATCCTGGTATCCCCCCTCCGGCTTGCGTCGACTCGGCATGGCGACAAACTCCCCCTTGCCGCCGCGGATCACCTTGATTCCACGCACCACGAAGCAGTTGTCGAGCGTGATGCAGACGAACGCCTTCAGCTTGTCGTCATCTCGGAGCGATACTCGGATCTCCGTGATGTTCATGGACTCACCGCCTCTTCTCGCGCCACCCGAGCGCATCCCCATGGCGAGTCGTAGGCGATCCAGTTGGAGTCGAGGAATCGGACGAGCGACCCAGTTGCGGCCGGTGCGTTCGTCGTTCTTGCGCGTGCCATCCGTGCGCTCTCGAAATCTATCTCCGTATAGATCGCGGCCCCTCGTGTCGCGCTCCGGGAGAGACCGAACAGCCTCGGCGAGCGAAGCGGACGACGCGTGTCCAATGACCTTCTCGCGCCAGCCGCGCCGCCCAGTGGAGCGCGAGCGCACGATCGGGCGCGAACCCGAACACACTCGAACCACTCCCCGAGACGCGGACGAATCCAGAGCCGAGTCTCCCCAACTCCCGGACCACACGTCGGACGGTCGCGTGCTGTTCGAGCACCAGCGGCTCGAGATCGTTCCTCAGCCCGGAGTGTTCCAAACGGCGAAAGTCCATGGAATACGGAGACTTCAGCAACCTACGCAGCGGTCCCAGGGGTGTCAATCCCAATTTGAACGCCTGGTATACGTCTCGTGTGGATACGGTCAGGTTCGGATAGACGACCACCACCCAGCGCGATGGGAGCGGCGGCAACGGCTCCAAGATCTCGCCGCGGCCCGTGCCGAGAGCGGTTCCACCTTCGAGACAGAAGGCGACATCAGATCCCAGGGCGGCGGCGTGCGCCCTGAGGGCGCGACGCGACAGGCCGAGACCGCGCAACGCATCGACGCCCACGAGCACCGCCGCGGCATCGGCCGACCCGCCGCCCAGACCGGCGCCGACGGGGATCCGCTTGTGCAGCTCGATGTGCAACCCGCGCGGTTGTCCCCGCGGAATGCGCAGCCGCTCGGCGGCGCGGACCGCGAGATTCATCTCGGCGGGGCCGAGATCGACCCTCCCCAGTCCGGAGCTACGTGCCGTCAGGCGCACGCCCGGAGACTCTTCCAACGTGAGGTCGAGGCGGTCGCGCAGAGTGATCGATTGCAGCAGCGTGATCAGTTCGTGCCAACCGTCCGGCCGGCGGTCGAGGATCTCCAGCCCGAGGTTCAACTTGGCCGGGGCGAGCACCCGGATCCGATCTCCGGCCCGAATGCGACGCGCGCTCAGCGAGCGGCCCAGCGCAACGTGAAGAGAACGCTCGCCACCCAGAGCAGTACGTTGATCAGAGTCGGCAGGTCCGAGAGCAGCACCTCGGACGGCGAGCCGCCGCGTCCCTGTCGGTAGACCAGGTACAGATACCGGAAGACTCCATAGACGACGAACGGCACTGTATAGACCAGTCCGTCGGTGCCGAGTCGCTCGACCGTCTGCGGACTTACGGCGTAGATCGCATAGCTGATCACCGTCGCCGCGGTCACGACCGGCACCAGTTGATCGATCAGTTCCGGCGGATAGTCCTCCAGCGTCGCCCGATGGTCGCCGGCGCTCCCCGCCAGCAGCGTTCGTTCGGCGCGCCGCTTGGAGACGGCGAGGAAGAGCGCGAGGAAGAGCGTACAGACGAGGAGCCACGGAGAAATCGGCTCGGCCGAGGAGAGAGCCGCCACTCCGGCCACCGCGCGGAGCACGAAGCCGATCGCGATGATCATCACGTCGAGCAGCACCACCCGCTTCAGCCAGAAGGAGTAGGCCACGTTGAGAATCAGATACACGCCGAGGATGCGGCAGAACGCGAGCCCCAACGGCCAGGCCAAGAGCACCGCGCCGGCCACCAGCGCCGCCCACAACCCCCAGGCCGCCGGCATCGAGATCCGTCCCGCCGCAATCGGACGGTGCTTCTTCTTCGGATGGACACGATCGCGTTCGACATCTTGGACGTCGTTGAGCACGTAGACCGAAGAGGCCAAGAGGCAGAACGCGAGGAATCCTTGCGCGGCTCGCAGCAGTTCCGTCGCCTCGGTGAAGTGCTGACTGAAGACGACTCCCGCGAAGACGACCAGGTTCTTCGTCCACTGCCGCACGCGCATCTCACGCAGGATGTCGCTGATCATCGGGCGCCGCCTCCCCGCTGCTGCACGCCCGCCGCGAGATGGCGCGCGATGCTGTCCTGCCAGGGCGGAAGCGTCACCCCGTAGAGTTCGCGGGCGGTCTGCACCGAGAGCACCGAATGCTTCGGACGGCGCGCGGGGCGCGCCAGGCTCTCCGAAGAGATCGGCGTGACGCGCTTGGAGTCGCCTCCCTCGCGCAGCGCGATCTCCCTCGCCACCTCCCACCAACTGGCCGAGCCGGTGGCGGTGAGATGGAGCGTGCCCGGCTCCGGCGCGCGCGCAATGGTCCAGAGCGCCGGGGCCAAGTCCTCCACCGAAGTCGGCGCCAGCATCTGATCATCCACCACGGTGATCGGTCCTTCCATGGCGAGTCGCGCGCGGATGGCCGAGACGAAATCAGGCCCTCCCGCTCCGTAGAGTCCGCTCGTGCGAATGATCGTCGCGCCGATCGAGGCCGCGCGGATCGCTTCTTCGCCGAAGAGTTTGCTCGCGCCGTAGACATTGAGCGGCCCGGTGCGATCGTACTCGCGGTAGGCGTGGTCGGCCTGTCCGTCAAAGACGTAGTCGGTGCTGAGGAAGAGCACCGAGGCGCCCGCTGCCACGGCGGCCCTCGCCGCGCGCGCCGGCCAGACCCCGTTGACGCGGAACGCGCGCTCGGGATCGGCCTCGCAGTCGTCGACCCGCGTCCACGCCGCCAGCAGCAGGACTCGCGAGATCGCATGGTCCCGGACGAACCGCGTGATCGCGTCCGCGGCTTCGAGCGGCAGCTCGGTCCGGGACGGCGCGAGACAGACCGCGTCGGGCGGCGTGTGACGCGCGAGCGCGCGGCCGAGCAGCCCCGATCCGCCGATGACGAGCACGCGGAGCGACATCGAGCTAGTCGAGCGAACCGAGGATGAAGGCCCGGCCCGCTTCGCGCGCGGCGTCGACGAGCGAGGGATCGCCCACTCCGGACATGGCGAGATCGGGCTTGCCGCCGCCCTTTCCACCCGCGGCGCTCGCCGCGGTCCGCACGATGTCGGCCGCGCTCAGTCCGCGCTCGACCAGGTCTTTCGTCACCACCGCGAGGATCGTGATCTTAACGCCCGCATGCACCACGGCGAGCGCCGCGCCCTGGCCGAGCTTCACCCGGAGTTGGTCGCCGAGCGCGCGGACGTCCTCCCCCTCCCCGAGTTGGACATCGCCGACGAAGACCCGAGCACTGCCTCTGGTCACGACCGACTTCTCGAAATCGGCGAGCACATCGCTGGCGCCGCGCGTCTTGAGCTCCTTCACCTCGCGCTTCAGCTTGGTGATGTCCTCTTGCAGCGAGCCGACGCGCGCGGGTAACTCCTCGACCGCAGCCGGCACCAAGCGACGGATCTGATCGACCGTGTCGCGCAGCCTCCTGGCCTCGCGGATCGCGCCCAGTCCCGAGATCGCTTCGAGTCGACGCGTACCGGCGGCGATCCCGCTCTCGCTCAGGACGAGGAACGCGCCGATCTGACCGGAGCGCGTAACATGCGTGCCTCCGCACAACTCGCGCGAGAACTCCGCCACCTCGATGCGGCGCACCAAGTCGCCATACTTCTCGCCGAAGAGCGCCATGACCCCTTCTTTGATCGCATCGTCGTAGCTGCTCTCGACCATGCGCACAGCGGTGTCGAGAACGATCTCCCCGTTGACCAGATCCTCCACCTGACGGATCTCCTCGGCGGTGAGCGCCTTCGAGTGCGTGAAGTCGAAGCGCAGGCGATCGGGCGCGACGAGCGAACCGGCCTGCGTGACATGCGCGCCGAGCACCGTGCGCAGGGCGGCGTGCAGCAGGTGCGTGGCGGTGTGATTGCGCATGGTGGCGTGGCGAGCCTCGGCGTCGACCTTCGCTTCGACCACCTCCGGCGGTTCCGTTCCGCTCTCGACTTCGACGCGGTGGCGGATCTCATCGTCGACGCGAAGCGTGTCGAGCACCTTGCCGGCGAATCCCTTCGCGACGAAGAGACCGCGATCTCCCACCTGCCCACCCGACTCTGCGTAGAACGGTGTTTCTTCCAGCACAATCCAATACCGACGCGACGCCGTCGCCGTCGCCGTCGCCGTGGGCTCGATCGCGGCGAATCGGCGGACGCGCGCCTCCAACTCCAACGTCTCGTAGCCGCGGAAGGCCGAATGCGCGCCGTCGGAGAGCACGCGCCAGGTCAGTCCGTCGCTGCCGGCCTGTTGGAAACGACCGCGACTGCGGGAGCGCTCGCGCTGTTCCTCCATGGTCGTCTGGAAGCCGGCCTGATCGACGGTGAGGCCGCGTTCACGCGCGAGCACCTCGGTCAGGTCGGTCGGAAATCCGTAGGTGTCGTAGAGCTGGAAGACGACCTCTCCCGGGATCACCTTGCCTGAGTCGCGCCGCACCCGCGCCTCGGCCTCTTCGAAGCGACCGAGTCCCGACGACAACGTGACGGCGAATCGTTCCTCTTCGCCGCGCAACGCCGCTTTCACGGCCGGGAGCGCCTCACGGATCTCGCGATACGGATCTTCCATTTCGGCCACGACCGTCTCGCAGAGATCGGTCAAGAAAGGACGATCGAGCCCCAAGCGATGGCCCTGCACCGCGGCGCGCCGCAAGATGCGCCGGATGACGTAGCCCCGACCCTCGTTCGACGGCAGCACCCCTTCGGTCAACGCGAAGGTCAGCGTGCGGATGTGATCGGCGATGACATGGAAGGCCGACTCCAACCCGCCGCCGTACTCCCGGCCACTCATCTCCTCGATCCGCTGGATGATCGGTGTGAAGATCGACGTGTGGAAAACGGAGCGCTTCCCTTCGAGCACGAGCGTCAGCCGCTCCAGGCCGATGCCGGTGTCGATGCCGCGATTGGCGAGCGGCGCCATCGTCTTGTCGGGCTGCATGTCGAACTGCGGGAAGACGAAGTTGCCGATCTCGATCCATCGATCGGTCGGTGAACCGGGACCCGAGCGCGGATCGGGATCGAGGTCCTCGCCGAGGTCGTAGTAGACCTCGCTGCACGGACCGCAGGCCCCGGACTCACCCGCCGGCCCCCAGAAGTTGTCCTCTTTGCCGAGGCGATAGATGCGATCGGGCGAGAGGCCGATCTCCTTCTCCCAGATCTCGAACGCCTCGTCGTCGTCCAGATAGACCGAGACCTTCAGCTTCTCCACCGGGAGCCCCAACACCTTGGTAAACAGCTCCCAATTCCAGTGGATCGCTTCGCGCTTGAAGTAGTCGCCGAAAGAGAAGTGCCCGAGCATCTCGAAGAACGTCAGATGCCGCGGCGTGAGTCCGACCGACTCCAGGTCGGTCGCGCGGAGACACTTCTGGATCGTCGCCACGCGCCGGAACTCCAGCGGCTCGCGGGTCGAGTAGTTCTTCTTGAACTGGACCATTCCGGCCGAGGTGAACAGAAGCGTCGGGTCTTCCTTGGGGACGATCGGCGAGCCCTTCAGCACGCGATGTCCTCGCTCGCGGTAGAACGCGAGGAACGCTTCGCGGACATGCTTGGCGGTGCGGCTCTGGGAGACAAGCTGGCTCATCACGGATCCTCGGGCGCTACTGCGCGGTCGGCGGACTCGAATTCGAGACCTGGGTCACGGACAAACAAGAGAGGCAGCATATCGTGAGGCCGCGCGGCACGGCGCGGCGATTTCTCCCCCGGGCCGGAACTGCGACGGCCCCACGGATCGCTCCATGGGGCCGCCTGAGCGGTTGAACTCCGCCTCGCGGCGATCGCCTCAGCTCTTCTTCGGTCCGCCGCGCCGCTCGCGCACCGCCGACGCCGTCTCCGCGCCGTCCTCGATCGACTCGCCCGCCGCCACCAAGGTCGAAGAGACCGTCTCGTCCCCCGCCTTCCAGCGCGATCCGGAGGTATCCCCCTTCGACTTCTTGTTGCCGTCGGCGCCGCCCGTCTCACCAGTCGGAGCGCCGGTCGGAGCGCCAGCCGGAGCGGCCAACATCGGCAGGCCCGCGGTCGCGCGGATCTGCCCCTCGAGCTGCCTCGCCATCTCCGGGTTGTCCTTCAGCGTCTGACGCGCGTTCTCGCGTCCCTGCCCGAGCCGCTGATCTCCGTACGAGAGCCACGTCCCGCTCTTCTGCACGAGCCCCGCGTCGATGCCGAGATCGATCAGCTCGCCGTTATGCGAGATCCCTTCCTTGTACATGATGTCGAACTCGGCGGCGCGGAACGGCGCGGCGACCTTGTTCTTCACCACGCGCACCTTGGTGCGGCTGCCGGTCACCTCTTCGCCTTCCTTGATGCTGCCGGTCCGGCGGATGTCGAGCCGCACCGACGCATAGAACTTGAGCGCGTTGCCGCCGCTGGTCGTCTCCGGATTCCCGAACATCACGCCGATCTTCATCCGGATCTGGTTGATGAAGATGACCATGCACTGCGACTTGGAGATCGAGCCGGTCAGCTTGCGCAGCGCCTGCGACATCAGACGCGCCTGCAGTCCGACGTGCGAGTCGCCCATCTCCCCTTCGATCTCGGCCCGCGGCACGAGCGCCGCGACCGAGTCGATGACCACGATATCGACCGCGCCGCTGCGGACGAGTTGGTCGGCAATCTCCAACGCCTCTTCACCGGTGTCCGGTTGGGAGACGTAGAGATTGTCGATGTCCACGCCGAGCAACTTCGCGTACGACGGCTGGAGCGCGTGCTCCGCGTCGATGAAGACGGCGTTACCGCCGAGTTTCTGGGCTTCCGCGATCACGCTCAGCGTCAGCGTCGTCTTGCCGGAGGATTCCGGGCCGAAGATCTCGATGACGCGACCGCGCGGCAGGCCGCCCAGACCCAACGCCAGGTCGAGCCCGAGTGACCCGGTCGGAATGACCGCGAGGTCCTGGACCGCGCGCCCATCTCCGAGGCGGATGATGCTCCCCTTGCCGAACTGCTTCTCGAGCTGGCCCAACGCCAAGTCGAAAGCCTTCGTCCGCTCCTTTGTCTGCTCCTTCGTCCGCTCCTTCGATCCGTCGGCCGTCATCGGTCACACTCCTTCTCGTTCGATGTCACTCTGCTCGAGTCGCGGACTCCGTCGGACGGGCGAGCGCCCGTTCCAGCACGGCGTAGAGAGGCGGTCCTGGCGGACGTAGATGACTGCGAAAGAGCGAGATCCGCGCGATGCTAGATTCCACTTCGGGGAGTGTCAAACGAGCCACCGTCGTCATCGCCGTGTTTCGGTCAAGGTCGGCTCCAGCGGCAGTCCACGCAGGTGGCGATAGAGCGCGAGCAATCCGGTCTGCACGCTCCGTTCGATGATCTCCGCGCGTCCTCCCGGATAGATCCGGCGCAAGTGCGCCGCGCCGCCGTCCCACGCAAGCCCCGTGTAAACCAGCCCGACCGGTTTTTCGTCCGAGCCGCCGGTCGGCCCGGCGATCCCCGTCGTCGAAACCGCGAGTTCGGCCCCGAATTTCTTTCGCACCCCCTCGGCCATCGCCTCGGCCGTCTCCGCGCTGACCGCGCCGCGACGGACGAGTAACTCGGGCGACACTCCGAGGAACGACTCTTTCACCCGATCGGCGTACGCGACGATGGAACCGTCGATATAGCGCGAGGCCCCCGGCACGGAAACCAGCCTCGCCGTGAGCGCGCCGCCGGAGAGAGACTCCGCCACCGCGACACGCGCGCCCTGCGCCACCAGCAATCGGCCCACCACCGCCTCGAGGCTCTCCTCTCCCGCATCCGAACCGGTCTCGCAGAAGACCGCGTCTCCGAGCCGTTCGCGCGTCGCGCTCACCCACTCCGAGAATCGATCCGGGTCGCCTCCCGTCCTCCCCTGCAATCGCAGATCGACCCCGCCCGCGTGCGGGAGGAAGCCGATCTCCATCGCCGCGGACGGCGGCGCCCCGAGCCACTCCGCCAACACCGTCTCGGAGAGCCCCGAAGTCCTGAAGACATGCTCCAGCGACCGTCGATTCCCCGCCTTCTCATCGATCTTGGGTAGCAGGGATCGTTCCACCATGGCGCGCATTTCGTGCGGCACACCGGGAAGTGCACAGAGCCACCGGCCGTCCCGGTCGATCCAGACCCCCGGGGCCAATCCCAACGGATTCGGAATCGGTTCGGCGCCTCGGGGCAATTCCGCCATGGCCCGCGCGACCGGCGGCGCGGCGCGTCCCTTCGCGACGAACCAACGCTCCATCTCGGCCCAGAGCTCAGGCAGCAAGACCGTCTCGACTCCGAGCAGCGCAGCGATGGCCGGTCGAGTGCGGTCGTCCGAAGTAGCGCCGAGCCCCCCGGTCAGGACGACGCCGTCCGCCTCCGACCAGGCGCGTCGCAAGACCGGATCGAGATCGGCTCGATCGTCGCTCACCGTCGAGTGTCGAAACGGCGCCAAACCGCGAGAGGCGAGTGCGCGCGCGAGGAAGACGAAGTTTTCGTCTCGGATCCGTCCCGAGAGGATCTCTCCCCCGATCGTCACGACTTCGATGCGCACGTCAGCGGCCTCCCGGCCGGTCAGGCGAAGAACGCGGGCCAAAATGCGATGGCCGCGCGCAGGAGCAGATGAGCGTAGATCCCCGCCATGACGTCGTCGGCCATGATGCCATAGCCGCCACGCAGCGATTGGAGCTGATACGCGGGGGGCGGCTTCACGATGTCGAAGATGCGAAACAAGACGAATCCCACCACGGCCACCCACAACGTGTGCGGCAGGAACGCCACGGTCAGCAACTGCCCCACGACTTCGTCGATCGTGATCGGATGCCCGTCTTCGCCGTAGATCCGCTCGGCGCGGTCGGCCACCCAGGTGCCGCCGACGATCAACACCGCCATGAGTGCGAGCCAGGGCAGCAGCGCGAGCGGAGGGAGCCAGAGCCAGAGCGCGATGACGATCGCGGAGGTGAACGTCGCGGGCGCGACCGGGAAGTGCCCGGTGAAGAAGACGGTCGATCCGCAGCGAATCCAGAAGTCGCGCATCGTTTCAGATCTCCTTGCGCCCTTCGAGCGCGCGCGCGAGCGTGACTTGATCCGAGAGTTCGAGGTCCGATCCGATCGGCAGGCCCCGCGCGATCCGACTGACGTGCGCCTTCGATCGCTCCCGGATGACACCGGCCAGATAGTGGGCCGTCGCTTCCCCCTGTGACGTCGGGTTCGTCGCCACGATGACTTCCGCGATCGGCTCGCGCCCGAGTCGCTCCAGCAGTTCACTCACGCGGATATCCCCCGGCCCGACTCCGTCGAGAGGCGCGAGACTCCCTCGCAACACGTGATAGCGACCGCGAAACGCGCCGCTTCGTTCGAGCGCGACGACGTCTCCCGGTTGTTCGACCACGCAGAGAATCGATGGATCACGCTGGGGGTCGGCGCAGAGATAACAGGGCTGCGTCTCGGCGATGTTGCCGCACGTCTCGCACGAAACGACCTCTTCGCGCACCCGCTGAATGGCGCGCGCGAGTTCGAGCGCCTCTTCGGCCGGGATCTTCAACAGGTGGAACGCCAGACGTTGCGCGGTCTTCCTTCCCACCGACGGCAGACGCGCCAGGCGATCGATCAGATCGCCCAAGTACTTCGAGCTGTACTCCAAACGTCGGCGCCTAGAAGAGACCGGGGAAGGTCATCCCGCCGGTCACCTTCGCCAGTTCCGACTGGATCTGCTCTTCGGCCCGACGCTGCGCTTCGTTGATCGCGGTGACGATCAGGTCCTCCAGCATCCCGACATCGGTCGGATCGACGACCTCCGGTTTGATCGTGAGCTTGACCAATTCGTGCCGCCCGTTCACGACCGCCGTCACCACTCCGCCGCCCGCGCTCGCCTCGACGCGCTCGTCGGCCAACTTCTCCTGCAGCACCGCCATCTTCTTCTGCATCTGCTCGGCCTGCTTGACGAACTGTTGGATGTTCTTCACGTCCCCTCCCGTCGATTCCCCAATTGCACTGGGCCGATCACGCCGGCCCGATGACGTCTCCGTCGAGTAGATCCGCGATCCGGTGGATGCGCTCCGGCGACGCCGCATCGCCCGACGCAGGGCCTGACACGGCGCCCGCGGATGCGGGCGGGGGCGAAGCGCTGCGTTCGGCCCTCTCCGCAGCCGCGCCGGCGCCGGAGGTCGCGGCGGGTGCAGCTTCCCATTTGAGCGAGAGGCGCGTTCCGAATGCCGCCTCGACGATCTCGGCGAGGAGCTTCTTCGGTTCGCTCCGCTCCAGCTGTTCGATCGTGAAGGCATTCGCTCCCGGCATCGCCACCCGCAGCGACGTTCCGGTCTGCTCCAGCAGGTGAGACCCGGAGAGATACGCCGCGAGCGCCGGCCTGCGCGCCGCCACGGCCGCCACGACTGCGTTCCAGCGCGGAGGTTCGTCCGCCGACGACGCAGCCGCTGCGATCACTCCGATCGTTGGTCCCGTCGTCGATGACGGCGCAGGCGCCGACAGATCGGGCGATGTCACGGCCGGCGCCGATCGAGTGACCGTCATCTCCTCCGCGCCGAGCGCGCGCCGAGACGCCTCGATGAAGCGACGCAGATCGAGCGAACGCGGCAGTCGGCAGATTTCGGCCAGCGCGACATCGAGATGCACACGCGGCGACGGACTCCGGCGCATCTGGACCGCCGCGTCCATCGCGATACGGCAGGCGCGCACGAGGTCCCCCGTTTGCAGTCCCACCGCTTGCTCCCGGTACTGCATCCGTTCGTCGTCGGCTCCGTCGATCCACTCTTCGAGCGACGGGTCGGTCGCGGCCAGCAGGAGATTTCGCAGGTGCAGCACGAACTCGTCGGCCAACTCCACCAGATTGGATCCGCGGTCGGCCGAGTGCGCCAGCGCTTGCAGCGCGCGGGCCGGATCTTGATCGCGCATGGCGCCGGTCCACTCGAAGAGCACGTCGCGACCGATCAGCCCCAAGGCCGCGCGCACTCCGACCGTCGTCAGCGGGCTCTCCCCTGTCGCCACGACCTGGTCGAGCAGGGTCAGCGCGTCGCGCATCGATCCGTCCCCCTTGCGGGCGACCAGCTCGAGCACTCCCGGCTCGGCTTCGATCTCCTCCACGCGACAGATCGTCGCGAGTCGCTCGACGGCGTCGCGCACGCGCAGCCGCGCGAAGTCGAAGCGCTGGCAACGCGAGAGGATCGTGGCGGGAACCTTCAACGGCTCGGTCGTGGCCAGCACGAAGACGACGTGCGGCGGCGGCTCCTCCAGCGTCTTCAAGAGCGCGTTGAAGGCGTCGGTGGTGAGCATGTGCACTTCGTCGATGATGTAGACCTTGGTGCGCAGTCGGGCCGGCGCGTACCGCACCTTCTCCCGCAACTCGCGGATGTCGTCGATCCCGCGGTTCGAGGCGCCGTCGATCTCGATCACGTCGAGCGAACGCCCGGCGGTGATCTCCACGCACGGGTCACAGACGTTGCACGGCTCCTCGTGCGTCCCGTTTTCGCAGTTGATCGCCTTGGCCAGGATGCGCGCCATGGATGTCTTGCCGACGCCGCGCGGGCCGGTGAACAGGTAGGCGTGCGCCGCGCGGCCGGTGCGCAGCGCATTGGAGAGCGTGCGCGAGACGTGCGTCTGGCCGGTGAGGTCGGCGAATGTCTGCGGCCGCCACTTGAGGGCGAGGACGCGATAGCTCATCGGCGCTCCGAAAATCGAGCCGGGGACGGATTCGCCCCCGGCTCGTCGATCTGACC
This sequence comes from uncultured bacterium, assembly GCA_964631125.1. Classification (GTDB taxonomy): domain Bacteria; phylum Eisenbacteria; class RBG-16-71-46; order CAIMUX01; family CAIMUX01; genus CAZVYN01. The sequence continues at coordinate 19,678 of CAZVYN010000017.1, forward strand.
GTGCACCCTACTTCGATCCGCCGGTCGGCGAGAGAACTCCTCGGTGGCTCAGGCCAGGCGACTCCACGGCGCCCGAAGGCCACTGCGTACCGCTGCTACCTTCCGGTCCTGACGGGGTTGGCAGGTCTTCGTCGCGTGGGGCCTGACCGTCGATGCCCCGTTGGCGTTCACCCCGTTTCCCGGACGGGACCTCCGTAGGGAGTTCGACCCCGCTATAGCGGATTGCGGGCGACAGGACACCGCTAACTCCCCATCTAGCACGGTCAGATCGATCGATCGCGTCGGCGCGCGTTGCATTCGCTCGCCTGTTGCCTGAGAAAACAACCGCCTGAGAAATAACAGCCTGAGAAATAACAGCGCAGGGCGGTAGGAGGATTGGTGGAGATGATCGGGATCGAACCGACGACCTCCTCGTTGCGAACGAGGCGCTCTCCCAACTGAGCTACATCCCCAACCCGAATTGTCTCGAAACATGCTCGAACTCTGACTGGAACTCCACTCGGGCGCCCCGGAGGCAGGCGAGCTACCGACGGTCGAACCGGAGTGAATGGCGGAGAGACAGGGATTCGAACCCTGGAGGCCTTTTGGACCTACACACTTTCCAGGCGTGCTCCTTAAACCACTCGGACATCTCTCCGCTCGAACCGTGCGGCGGATTCTAGGAAAGCGATCCTGAAAGGCTCAAGGACTCTCTTGCGGATCACTCGCCGGTCGAGGATGTGAGCTGGCGGAGAGGGAGGGATTCGAACCCTCGGTGGAGTTTCCCCCACAGCGGTTTTCGAGACCGCCGCCTTCAACCACTCGGCCACCTCTCCGCACGTGCTTGAAGAACTCTGTGAGGAGACCCGCCGCTACATCCGCGAGAACGCCGCCACGAACCTGAACCTTGTGGTTCAAGCCGTGAACGGCGTCGAGATCGATCCGGGAGCCATAGGCTCCGAACTTCGGCTCGCGCGCACCGTAGACCACTTCCTCCACCCGCGCAAGCAGCAGCGCACCCGCGCACATGAGGCACGGCTCCACCGTCACGTAGATTCGCGCGCCGACCAAGCGTCCGTAGCCGGAAGTCGCGACGGCGGCGGTGATGGCGAGCATTTCGGCATGCGCGGTCGGATCACCGAGCAGCTCGACTTGATTCCAACCGCGCCCGAGCACGCGATCCTCACGGACGATGATGGCCCCGATCGGCACGTCCCCGGCCTCGCCCGCGCGCGAAGCGAGCTCCAGCGCCCGCCGCATCCAGACTTCGTCGTCGATCATCCCTTCGGCGGAAACGCCGCGAGCAGCGCGGCGACGACCCTCTCCGCCAGCGGTTCGATCGGCGGCGGATCGGGCGTCAACCGACTGGGTCGCTCGGCTCTCTGCGCGCCGGTCCCGTCCTCGAAGACTCCACTGCCCCCTTGGCCGGGCATGTAGGCGGCCGACTCCGCGCGGTCGCGCTTCTCGGCCTGCCAGACGATCTCACCGTCCCGCGCGCTCACGATCGTCAGGCTGATGGAGACCTCGGTGAACGAAGCCCCTTGTTCGTCCCACGCCACCTTCTCTTTCCGCCAATCGGAGATGTCGGCGAGAATCAGTCCGTCGACTCCGAATTTTTCGCAGAGCTGTTTGGCGACGAGGGGATCCACCTTGCGACTGCTGCGCCACGCCTTCTGGCACCGATCGAGGGCATCGGCCACTCCGGCCGAGCGCGCCCGCTCGCGAACCGTCGAGGCGCCGAGGACGACGAATCGATTCTGCCCCGACCGCAGATCGCGCTCGATCAGATCCTCGGCCAGCGTGCGATCGAGCTCGGTGATCGTCGCGCCGGCGCCGCCCAGGTAGGCGAGCGTGTTGACCGAAAGCGACGACCAAGTCGGCGAAACCGTCGCGCGTGCGGGCCGAATTCCCGCCCCGCCGGTCGTCTTGCAACCGAGAGCCATGAGGGAGATCGCGATCGCCGTCATCGAAACCGCGATGAGAGAACCTCTCGAAATGGGGTGCATCCTTACGTCCTCACTCCTCTGCGCCGCCTCACATGCTCCCCGACGAGGATGCGGAACGCGCGCGCGCTGGACACCCTGGAATCCGGTCGGTTCGGCGGGCCGTGCGGCCGCGCGGCTTCTCTACGCAGGTGCTCTAGGCAGGTGCTCTAGGCAGGCGACCCGCCGCGAGATGCCCAGAGGAAAAAGGATGCGCGCCCAGGAGGATTCGAACCCCCAACCTTCTGATCCGTAGTCAGATGCTCTATCCAGTTGAGCTATGGGCGCACAGTTTCATCGGGCGAGGACAGTTTCATCGGGCGAGGACAGTTTCATCGGGCGAGGCTAGTTCATGACGGTGCGGAGAGGGGGGGATTCGAACCCCCGGTGAGCTTTTGGCCCACAACACATTAGCAATGTGCCGCCTTCAGCCACTCGGCCACCTCTCCACCTAGAGTCGTCATCTCCGAACGATCCACGCGGAGGGAGTAGGATTCGAACCCACGGGTCTCGCGACCTGCGGTTTTCAAGACCGCCGCCTTAAACCACTCGGCCATCCCTCCCGAGAGCGGACAACTTAGCGGCGCCTTCGGAGAGAGTCAACGGAGCGCGTCAGCGATTCGTTCGGTCACGCGCCGCATCGGTCGAGAGGATCCTCCCGCCCCCCAACAACAGATCATCGCGGTAGAAGACGCACGACTGGCCGGGGGCGACCGCGGACTGCGGCTCATCGAAGATGACCCGAGCGGCGTCGCCGTCGAATGAGACCACCGCCGCTTGCGCCGTGTGCCGGTAGCGGATCTTCGCCTCGACCGGCCCGCGCTGGATCTCCTCTCGAGGGACGAAGAGGTTCACCTCGGTCAGCTCGACGCGCCGAGCGCTCACTTCCGCGACCGACGCCACCCGCAGGACGTTCCCAGCGGGCTCGAGCGCGGCGACGTGGTACGCCTCGCCTCCTCCCAGCGAGAGCCCCTTTCGCTGGCCGACGGTGTAGTTCGCCAATCCCAGATGCCGCCCGAGCACTCGGTCGTCCAGATCGCGGATCTCGCCCGGTGCGAACACGCCATGCTCCTCGCCCAGCTCCCGCCGGAGCACATCGACGTAGCTTCCGCCTTCGGCGAAGCAGAGATCCTGGCTCTCTGCCTTGTCCCACACCGGCAATTCGAGTCGGCTCGCCTCAGTGCGGATCTCGTCCTTCGTCATCTCACCCAGTGGGAACTGCACGCGCGACAAGATCTCCGGCTGTAGGCCCCAGAGGACGTAGCTCTGATCCTTGCGCGCGTCGCGCGCGCGCGCGAGGACGGGCCGCTCCGACCGATCGCTCTCGCACCGGTAGACCGCGCTGCGGACGTAGTGGCCGGTCGCGATGTGCGAGAACCCGCGCTCACGCGCCCATCGCGCGAGCGGTCCGAACTTGACGTGCGTGTTGCACTGCACGCAGGGGTTCGGGGTGCGACCCGCTGTGTATTCACGGACGAAGTCGTCGTAGACGGCCACGCGGAACAGCTCGGAGAGATCGAGCACCGTGTGGGTGATTCCCAGTCTGCGCGCGGTCGACTGCGCGTCGCGCACCCCTTCCAACCCACAACACGCCTTCGCGCTGGCGTCCGACCCGCCGTAGCAGAACAGCTTGAAGGTGACGCCCGCCACCTCCCATCCAGCCTGCTGGAGGAGCGCCGCGGCGACGGAACTGTCGACCCCGCCGCTCATCGCCACGAGGATACGGTCGGTCATCGAGCGAGCAGCTCCTGGAGCACCTTGATCCCTTCGCTGGCGGTCTTGCCCGCTTCGCTCGTGGGATCGATCTCCACGACGCGCTGCCAGTCGCGGATCGCCTCGCGGTAGATTCCAGCGTCGGCGAATGCGATGCCGAGAGAGTAATGCGCGAGCTGGCTCGTCGGATCGATCTCGGTCGCGAGCTTGTAGAGCGCGACCGCCTCCGAGTGTCGCCCGACCGCGTAGAGCGCCTGTCCTTTGTTGCAGAGCGCGGTGACGTCCCGCGGGGCCAAGAGGAGCGCCCGGTCGAAGAGGACCAGGGCTTCCTCGGAGCGCCCCCCCTCGTTCAGGACCACGCCGAGATTGACGACCGCCTGCAGATAGTCCGGGCGAATCCGAAGCGCCTCTCGGTACTCGACTTCGGCTTGTTCGCGTTCGGACCGGTCATAGTGGAAATTGCCCAACAGGTAGTGAGCCTCGGCGTCCCCCGGATCGCGCTCCAATCGGCCGTTGAGTTCCCGCTCCCGTGACTCCGGGGCGGCGTTCTCCTGACCACTTTGCGCGCGCGCCTCTCCTTCGAGAATCGACGCTGCCGCCAGGAACAGAACAGCGCACAAACAGATAGCGCGCCTGCGAGGTCCGGTCTGGAACATCGAAAGATCTCCCTTCGCTGGAACGGGGCCAAACTAGCGGACCGACTTCCCTGTCCGCAACGATCAGAAACTGATCGTCAATTACTTAGTACTGTAATAAATTATTTACACATAACAAGGCGCATCGCGTACAGTCTTCCGAACACGAAAGACCGGCCTCGACACATCGGCGGGTGAGGGTCCGAGAGACCCCACCACCAACGGAGGACTCAATGAAGGTTCGCGCAATCATCGGCTCGCTGGCAGTTGCGACTCTCGTGGCCTTGCCGGGCGCGACCCAGGCGGCCCTCTTCCTGGATAGTTGGGGCGTGACGTACGGAAACTGGGCGCCCAACGGCTCGGCGCCGACCAACCTCAGCTACGTCGTCGAAGACTGGACCAGCGGTGGAGGTGGTTATCTCGACCCGGGTTACGGCGGTGACGAGTACGACGCCGAAGCCGCCTACCTCGCCGTCGACGCCAACTACGTCTACATCGCGGTGGTCACCGGCTTCCAGCCGGGCGGCCGCCAGTTCTACTCTGACTTCTACGAGGCCGGCGATCTTCTGCTCGACGAAGGCGGCGACGGCTCCTACGAGCACGCGGTCGACGTCAGCGCCGGCGGCACGCTGCGCTCCGGAAACCTCGGTCTCGCCAATCCGACTACGTTCGGCGGCACTGCCTTCGCCGGCGTGTCCGACCCGCTGCTCGCGACGAGTTGGGATCAGTCGGCTGCGATCAGCGGATTCAGCTACAGCGCGTGGCAGGGTCGCTACGCGATCGAGGCGCGCATCGACCGGGATCTCCTCGACCCGACCGGCGCGTTGAAGCTGCACTGGACCATGGGGTGCGGCAACGATGAGATCGAAACCTCCATCGAGGTCCGACCGGTCCCGGAGCCGGGATCGATGGCGCTCCTCGGCGTCGGCGTCGGCGTCGCGGCCATCTTCCAGGCCCGTCGCCGCAAGAAGTAAGTTCCCCGTCGGCGAAGCTGACACCCTCCTGAGCAAGGGCGGCCGGAATCCTCCGGTCGCCCTCTTCTTTTGTGGATCGTGGGCGCTCATCCAGGATCCGGCGTCGAATCCCCGTCCGAGCCGTCGCGGCTGGAGGTTCGCGTATCGTCCGCGAGTTCGTCCCCGAGTTCGTCTGCGAGTAACTGATCCGAGACATGGGGAGAACTCCGGAGGAAGTGCCCCCATAGTTCGTCGGCCCCCGCCGCGTCGGGCGCCCACTTCTCCGGAATCACCAGCGCGTCGGGCACGATGTTTCCGAAGAAGCGTTCGACCTCATAGACCCGCACCCCCGGTTCGAGCGTCCCGGTGAAGCGGCGGTCCGAACTCACGACGGCAGGCCGCCCACGATCGCGCAAGACTCCCTGCGCCAGGTGTCGGATCCGATCGTCGGCTTCCTCGGGCGGATTCGAGTAGTGGCTCTGCAGATGGAAGCGCCGCACCTGATCGGGATTTCGATCGAGTTCGTTGCCGTCGTAAACGACCCACACCTCCCGGCTCACGGCGCGGCCGAAACGCTCGAGTAGCGCTTCCAACGCGAGCCGAGCGGCCCGTCGTTCGCCGCCGACGTGGAGGCGCTTCCAAGCAGGTATCCGGAAGATGGAGTTGTGTCCGTCTACGATCCAGACGCTGGTCGACTCGAGGTTTCGGGGGCGTCCTTCCGGCATCTTCGGGCTCCTGGTGGCGGCGCGTGCGATCTGACGCCGCCGGGCGCCGCGACGTCAACAAGAACGGGGAGGGTCCGGTTGGACTCCTCCCCGTCGACGCGACGGCCCTAGTTTCGAAGGGGCATGGTCTCGAAACCGGACCGACCCGTCACTCTCCCCGCTGGATCACGGACACCCGACGCACCAGCGTCCGTCGAAGGCCCCGCGGCCGTTCTCTTGCAGTCGCCAGACGCCGTGGAGGGCGCCGATCCGTTCGGGCGATGCGCCGCCGTCCAGCCACTCGCCACGGAACGAGCCGAGACTGGGGCCGACCCCTTCCACGCCTCGTGACGTAGCCCAGTGGCCCCGCACGAATCCCTGGAAGTTGCCGCTGCGATCGATGTACTTCCCGAAGAAGACCTGCTCACCTGCATCGTTGTGGCCGTAGACGCCGCGGAGGAATCCCGAGACCTCTCCGCGCACGCCGACCCAACGTCCCGCGAAGTGACCGACGGAGTCGTCCTCGGCCGAGCCCCAGGATCCGCCGACGAACCCGCGACTGGTCATGAAGCGCGGGGCATCCCAGCCTTCGAAACGCACGATCTCACCGTTGGCGTTCCCGGTTTCGACCTCCAACTCCAGATCGCCGAGGTCGGCGAACGCGAAGCTCTTCGTCACGAGCGGGGTCGTGAAGGTGAGCGTGTCGTCCGGCGCCCCCGCGCGGGTGGGCAGCCGGCGCACGAGGACGCGGATCCCGTCGTAGTTGCCGTGCGTGGTGCTCGTCCACTCGATCAGCGACGGGTTGCTGCGAGGAAGTTCGATTCGGTCCTCGCGCTCCCATGCAATCACACGAACGATCTGGAGCTGACCGTGGGAGACCGCGAGAGATCCGTTCCAATCGGTCGGGTCGGCCAGTGGATCGTCCGGGTCCCCCTCTGAACCCATCCCCTCTCCGAAAACGCCCCATCGGATGGTGACCGAGTACAGATGGCTGGCCGGGTCGCCCATACCTTCTTCGAATCCGACCGGAGCCGGGTCGTCTAGGGTGGTCTCGATGCCGATGCTGGCGGCCAGCGAGGCATCCCCGAAGGCGGGCGCCTCGTCGCGACTGTCGAAGCCGCCGTATTCCGAATCGAGGTCGATGCGGCCGTCCGTGGAGTTCGGATCGGGAGTGGTGGAGTCGGGATCGTTCCCGCTGCAGCCGGAGGCCAGGATGAGGGCCGCCGAGAGGAGGATCGCGGCCGGGCCGGCTGGATCGATCAGTGAGTACTTGGCGCGCATAATGTGGAATCTCCTCCTGGGTCGCTGGACCCCGTCTGGCCGCGGCCTGCGGTCGGACGCGATCCGTTAGTTCGTGGCGGTTCTACTTGTCGATTCCCGTGCCAGGGGACAGTGGCGGGACGGCGCGTTTCACTGGCCGGGTCGATCGGGAGCCCAGGTGGCGGGGTCAATTCACACAACCGCTTACCGTTCAGCTCGTTGCGAGTGGACTTGCGAGTCGACCTCGAATCGTTTGCGGGAGCGCTCCAGGCGGCGCCACAGGGGGCGTTGATGCCTCGGACCCCGTCGGGGTGTCCGCGGAGGGACAGTGTGCCGGGCGAACCGACCGATCGGGACAGGTCGCCGACGATCGCGATGGCCTGCGGATCAGTCGAGGCGAACGATCCGTTGGGCCCGCGCACCGTGCGAGGTCTCGAGCCGAGCGAAGTAGACCCCGGCTGCGGCTGTCCGGCCGGCGCCGTTGCGCCCATCCCAGATGAAGACGTGGTAGCCGGCCGGCAGTCTGCGATCGACGAGAGCGCGCACCCGGCGGCCCTGGACGTCGTAGAGCGTGAGCCGCACATCCGAAGGGGTCGGCAACGAAAACCTGAGGGCGAGCATCCCGTTGGAAGGATTGGGCGCGGGAGGAGAAAGCGCCAGCCGAACTCCGCCGCCCGTCGCCTGCGCAGTGACTCCTGCGGACGCCCGCACGGCGCCATCGTCGGTCACCCAGGCCACGACATAGCGATACCAGCCGGCGATCTCGACCTCTCGATCGAGCCAGGTCACCGGCCCCGGGGCCGGTAGTTCTTGGTCGCCGCTCACGAGCGCGTAGCCTTCGGGAAACTCGGGGCCGGTGTCGTCGGGGCCCGTGAGATCGGTCCGGTAGATCAGGAAACGCGCGCCGGGGGCCTCCCCGGGACCAACGATTCGGAGTTCGACCCCGTCCGGCGTCCCCGCCGCCTCCACGACCACCGACTCGACGGGGGTCAGATCCCGGAAGAGGAACAGCCCTCCCGGGCTGGCAAAGAGCGTTGTCGACGCCAGCGGAGAGAAGAGCGCGGCCGCGCGCGGATTCCATTCGTGGAGCGCGCCGAACGTTCCCCCGAGCCCGAAGGGATCGGCCGTCAGATCGGACACCACCGGATTCGCGGTCGGACCGAGGGTGACTCCGGAGAGCGACCGGAACGAGGGCGAGGCGGAGAGCAACACGACATTGCCGGCCGGGTCGACCGCGAAGGCGGCGCCGACTCCGGCCGCCAAGCCGGTCGGGTCCGCATCTCGATCGATCACGATGAGCACACCGTCGAGTCGCCGCACGAGCCCGATCGGATGCCGGAAAACCGGGGAGACGGCGTACACCGAAATCGTGCCGCCGATCGGGTCGACCGCGAAGATGGCGCCGTTGCGATCTCGGAATCCCCCGGGGTCGGCGTTCGCGTCCGCCACCGCGATGCGGCCGTCAGGTAATGCGGCCATGGCCGTCGGAGTTACGAGTGTCGTGTCGGAGAAGACCGCCTCCACGACGCCGGTGCGCAGGTCGACGTGATAGATCGCCCCGGGTCCCGGTCCCGGCGTGAGTCGGAACGGGTCGGCCACCGTGTCGAGAACGTAGACCTCGTCGTCGGAGATGACCAAGAGGCGGTTCGGATCGAGCCAGGTCGAATCGGTGGCGATGAGGGTGAGCGTCTGCGTGCTCGGATCAAGCCCATAGAGCGCCCCGGTGCCTCGACGTGGTCGCGCCTCCGAGTCGAGGATGAGCACGGTCGGGCGCAGCGTCCCCACCAACGCCACGTCCCGCGGTTCGCGGAGCTGCGGCCCACTGAAGAACGGGAGAGTCACGCCGCTGACCTGGTCGACTCGGAGCACCGCGCCCGGAGAGCTCCCGAGTCCGTACGGATCGGCATCGCCGTCCGCCACGTAGTAGAAGCCCGATTCCAGCGGCACCTGAACCGGCAGGCGCACGGCTCGGCGCAACTCTCCCGAGACCTCGTCGCGCACAACGCCGCGAAAGGCGAGCACCTTCCCCGACGAACGGAACGGCTGGAGTTGCAGCTCGTACGAGAGTTCGACGGTCTGCCCCGGTCGGAGGTCGCCGACCCAGGTAAGGACGTTTCCTTCCACACTGACGAAGCCTCGCGTTACGTTGACGCTCTCGGCGACGAGATCCCCCTGGGCAGGCAGGGTGTCGACGAACGCGATCCCGATCGCGTCCTCCGATCCCCCGTTCGAGAGAGTCACGTCGACTCGGATTCGGTCCGCCGGATAGAGCGGGCGCGCGGTCAGGTCGGTCACCTCGTAGCGATCGAACTGCACGAATGAACTCGGCAGATACGCGATGTCGGTCAACGCGCGGAATGAGTCGGAGAAGGCGTAATACCGCAGCGATCGTTGCGCCGGATCGAACTCGAAGACCACCCCGTGTCCGCCCGGGAGTCCGGGGCGCTGAGCCTCGCCGTCGACGACGAGCATCCGCCCCGACGGCAGAACGAGCGTACGCCTCGGGGCGGCGAGGCCGGCGCTCGCGAGGAGGAGATCGATGCTCGCGTTCGAAGGGTCGTACGTGAAGAGCGCGCCCGTCGGCCGGTTCAATCCGAGCGGGTCGGCCGCTTGATCGGTGATCAGCAGAGTGCTGTCGCCGAGCGCGGTCAATCCCATCGGTTCGACCAGCGCCGAGTCCTGGAAGACGCCGATGACGTCGCCGCTCGTCGGATCGAGTTCGAAGATCGCAGCCGGGTTCGATCCGCCGAGCGCGCCTGGATCGGCGTCGCGATCCGCGAGGAAGAGGCGGCCTCGTCCATCGAACGCGAGCTGCGACAGTTTGCGGAACCGCGCATCCTGCGCAAACGGCAGGAGCGTCGAGGTCCCCAGCGGGAGCCGGAAGACGCGCCCCGTCGATTCGGGGGTCACACCTTCCGCGTCCGGATCGACGATGAGCAAGCCCGAGCGAGGCGTCAGGAGCAGGTCCGAGGGACTCTTCAAACGTGGATCGATTTGCACGAGCGGGGTCAGGACCCCGGTCGCGGTCTCGAGTCTCGCGATCAAACCCAAGTCGCCGGCCATGTGGGCGGCGATGTGGAGTTCACCGGTCTCGCTCCACTCCAGGGCCGAGGGACCCACGAGAGTGCGGACGCTCGTGACCAAGCGGACCGGTTCTCCCAGATCCTGGAGTCGGAAGATCGCGCCGGGCGAGCCGCCGAGCGAGCGAGGATCGCTCGACGCATCCGAGACGACAATGTTGCCGGGCGAGAATGGCGCGCGCACCGGCAGCGTCGCGGACAGATTGAGGTCCGGGCCTGCGCCCTCCACTCGCAAGTTGGTGCGTGCTTCCGCGCCGTAAGAGGCGTCGGCCGCGATGACGGCACGAAAAATCACGATCAACGTGTCGTGGCCGGCGAACCGTCCCGACCAGGACGCGCGACTCGCGGCGAGGTCGACACGCACCTCGCCTTCCGAAGCGGTTCCATCGATCGGTTGGAGCGACTCGACGAAGTCCGCCGAAACGAGCATCTGCGGCGCGGCGCGCGGACTGCGATTGAACACCGTCAGTCGCAGATCGAGCGTGTCGCCCGGTTCCGGCGTGCCCCCGTTCGTGTCGATGTAGACCGCGCGGGTCCCGGTCAGGACGGGCGCGAGCAGTCCGGTGATGCCGTCCGGTCGATGCAGGAGCGCGCTCGCGGTGACGAGGCGGACCTCGCTGGTCTGCGGGTTGAGCGCGAAAACGGCGCCGGGATCGCCCCCGCCGAGGCCGAGGGGGTCGGCGTTGCGATCGGTGAAGTACACCTCGCCTCCAGCGTCGACGAAGCAGTCATTCGGATCGACCATCCGTTCTTCCGAAGCGACGAGCTGGTAGGCGACGGGCGAGCGACGTACGAAGAAGACCGAGCCGTGGTCGCCGGCGAATTGCCGCGGATTGCCGGTGAGATCCGCGACATAGATCCGGTCGGAGATGTCGAGCGCGAGGCCGAGCGGGTCGACGAACCAGTTTTGATTCTCGGGCGGCGGAAACTCTGTCCAACGACCGAGGGATCGATCGAACTCCCAGAGGCGACCTTGTTGCGCGCCGCGGAAGTCGGCCACCACGATCCGGCCGCGCCGGTCGACGACCGCGTCGAGAGGCTCCTGCAATTCGCAGTTCGCCGCCACCAATGTGAGTTCGCCGGTCTCGAGCGCGACGCGGAAGATCGCTCCGGGTGCGCCCTCGGCGCAGCCCAGCGGGTTCGCGTCCTTGTCGATCAAGAGCAGCGAACCATCGAGATCCAGCGTGATCCCCTGAGGCGAGACGAGCCCGTCTCCCTCGAAGCGGGCGAGCAGCGTGTCGAACCGGCTGGTCGACGCGTCGTAGATGAACACCGCTTCGGGACCGCCCAGCCGGTCGGGGAACGCGCGGACATCGAGGATCGCGAGCCGGTCGTCCTCCAGGAAGACCAGATCGGACGGCCGCCCGAGCGGCGCGCCGGCGTGCAGGATGCGCGGCGCGAGCGTGTCGGCGACGATCTCGTGGATGACGCCGACCTGTTCGTTCTCGATGTTGAGATAGTCGGTGAAGAGGAGAGTGCCGACCTCCAACCCGCGGCGCACGACGCCGCGGAAGTTGTAGACGGTTTCCGCCTCGTCGACCGAGAGGACGAGCGACTGGATCATCGTCCCGGCGGGACTCGCCTCATCGAGACGGATGCGAAATCGGAGCGCCACCTCTTCCCCGACTCCGAGTGTTCCGCTCCACCCGACGGTGCGGGTCTCGGGACGATAGGTCATCTGTCCGAGGCTGGCCGAGTCCGACCCAGCCACGTAGGTCCAGAACGCCCCGAGCGAATCGGCCAGGGTGATTCCGCGCCCGACCGCCGTTCCGGTATTGCGCACCACCGCTCGGACCGTCAGGAAGTTGCCCGGTCGTAAGAGACCCTGGTCCTCGTCGGTCCAACTGACGCGAGAGGAGTCGACCTCCGCGCCGACGACCTGCGACAAGCCGGTCAGCGTGCGGAAGAGCGATGACGTGATCACGCGTGTACGGACTCCCGAGTCGGGATCGAAGCTGAAGAGGGCGCCGCGCGCATCGCCTTGGCCGAGCGGATTCGCGCCGTTGTCGAGCACCCAGACTTCACCGTCGACCGCCACGATCAGATCGTTGGGATCGACGAACTGAGGGTCGCTGAAGGCGTGCGTCGTCGGCCCGCCGTCTCGCGGCACACGGAAGATGGCGCCGGGGGCGCCGCCGCGACCCAGCGGATCGGCGTTGCGATCACTGACCAAGATGTCGCCGTCGGGGAGCAGGGCGATGGCCGAGGGAGAGAGGAGCGGCCGGCGAAGCGCGCGGAATAGTGTGACGACGCCGGTTTCCCGGTTCAGGCGGAAGATGGCGCCGGTCGCGTCCGGAATCCTGAGGGGATTCGCCGCGGAGTCGAGGACCAGGACGCTCCCGTCCCGGTCCCAGATCAAGCTCCGCGGCTGGATGAACGCGGTCGATGCGGCCACGACCTCCGCGCTGCGCGTCTCTCGATCGATCCTGAAGATCGCGCCGGGCCTCCCCAACGCTCGATTCGGATTCGCCTCCGCATCGACCACGAGGATGGTCCCCTCGGGCTCGATGAGTGCGTCGAGGGGTTCGAAGAAGAGCGCAGAACCGGCGACGAGCTCCGCGACCTGCGCATTGAGTCCGGGCCTGGGATCGACCTCCCAGATCGCGCCCACCGGCTGTCCGAGGAAGAATGGATCGGCGCCGGAGTCGACCACCAGGAACGATCGATCCGAGAGGGGCAGCACCGTCTGCGGATCGACGAACTCGCGTACGAACGAGCCGATGCGCACGGGATTCGAGGATTCGAGTCGCAGGACGAAGACGCCGCCGGGCTCGCCGCCGAGCCCAAGCGGATCGGCCGTGCGATCGGTCACCAGTAGATTGCGGACGAGCGGCGTGATCCCGAACGCAACATCGAGCGGGGCGCCCAGCAGGAGCAAGCCCAGCAGAAGCAAGCCCAGCAGAAGTCGCGCGTCGGCGGCCGCGCGCTCAGCGCGCAGCGCGAGTACCGAACGCGGTCTCGAGATCGGCGAGGAGGTCATCGACGTCCTCGATCCCGACCGACAGACGGAGGAGTCCATCCGTGAAGCCCTTCTTCTCTCGCTCCGCGCGGGGGACCGAGCCGTGCGTCATGCTCGCCGGATGGCAGAGCAGGCTCTCGACACCGCCCAGGCTCTCGGCCAGCACGAAGAGTCGAGTGCGCGACGCGAACTCCCGCGCCTCTTCGAGCCCGGAGAGGACGAACGTGACCATCCCGCCGAATCCGCGCGACTGTTCGCGCGCGACGGCATGACCCGGATGCTCGGGAAGACCCGGATAGTAGAGCTTCTGCACCTGCGGCTGTCGCGCGAGGAAATCGGCCACCACGCGTGCGTTCTCGTCATGACGCGGCATCCGCACCGCGAGCGTCTTGACCCCGCGCAGCGCCAGCCAACAGTCCATCGGTCCGGGCACCGCCCCGGCCGCGTTCTGCAGGAAGCGCAACCGTTCGGCCGTCTCCGCATGCGAGGTCACGATGACTCCGCCGATCATGTCGGAGTGTCCATTGAGGTATTTGGTCACGGAGTGGACGACGACGTCGGCGCCCAGCTCGAGGGGCCGTTGGAAGAACGGCGTCAGGAAGGTGTTGTCCACCACGCTGAGCCAACCCCGCGAACGCGCGTAGGTGGCCAGACGCCGAAGGTCGGAGATCTTCATGAGCGGATTGGACGGTGTCTCGATGAAGAGCAGTCGAGTGTTCTTCCGGCCCGCGGCCTCGACGGCGCTCGACTCCGAAGTGTCTACGTAGCTGAAGTCGATTCCGAGGGGACGGAAAATCCGTTCGAAGAGACGGTAGGTGCCTCCGTACATGTCGTCGGAGACGATGACATGGTCCCCGGGGGCGAGGAGCTGTCCGATGGCGTGGATGGCGGCGAGTCCCGAGGAGAAGGCAAGGCCGTGCGCGCCGCCCTCCAGGACGGCGATGCACCGTTCCCACGCCTCTCGCGTCGGATTGTGCGTGCGCGCGTACTCGAATCCCTTGTGCTGCCCCAGTCCCTCTTGAACATAGGTAGAGGTCTGGTAGATCGGGACCATGATCGCGCCGGTGGTCGGATCAGGTTGTTGCCCCGCGTGAACCGCGTCGGTGCCGATACCCATGGATTCCTTCCTGCCCGCGACTACTTGGCGACGAACTCGATAAGGTCGAACCGCGAGAGGATGCCGACGAGCCGATTTCCTTCGTCGGCCCCTCGATCTTCCACCAGCACCGCGCTCGTGCCGGCGCTCAAGAAGCCGACGGCGTTGGAGAGCGGCTCCTCCGCGCCGACCAACGGCAGCGCGGCCTCCATCATCCCCCAGATCGGATCCTCCAGACGGGCGCGGCCGTCGATGAGAGAGGACATCAAGGTGCTCTCCAGTACCGTGCCGACGCAGTTCCCCTGGGAGTCCATGACCGGAATCTGCGAGACGTTGTGCTCGCGCACGAGTGCGAGCGCGCGGCGGAGCGGCTCGTCCCGACCCAGGGTCAAGAGCGTCGGGATCTCGCTCACCTTCTTGTAGAGGAAGTCGGAGACCCGCAGGTCTTCCGGCTCCAGCATGCCGTTGTCGCGCAGCCAGGTGTCGTTGTGCGCCTTACTCAGGTAGCGCTCCCCGGTGTCGGGCAGGATGACCACGATGACCGCGTCCCTGTCGGCGCGCGAAGCCACTTGGAGCGCGGCGGCGACGGCGGTCCCGGCCGAGCCGCCGCAGAGGATGCCTTCTTCCCGCGAGAGGCGTCGGGTGTAGCGGAACGACTCGCGGTCGCCGATCGTGATGACGTCGTCGATGTACTCGAAGTGCGTGGAGCCCGGGATGATGTCTTCCCCGATACCCTCGACCAGGTAGCTCTTCGCCTCGGCCATCGTCTTGGTGCGGAAGTACTCCGCCAGGATCGAACCGACCGGATCGGCCCCGATGACCTGGACGGACGGGTTCATCTCCTTCAGGTATCTACCGGTCCCGCTGATCGTTCCGCCCGTGCCCATGCTGGCGACGAAGTGCGTGATGCGACCGCCGGTCTGCTCCCAGAGCTCGGGTCCCGTCGTGAGGTAGTGCGTCTCGGGATTGTGGGGATTGAAGTACTGGTTGGCGAGGAACCCGCCCGGCGTCTCGCGCGCGATCCGCTTCGCCGTCTCGTAATTGCTCTCGGGTGAGTCGGGCGGAACGTTGGTGGGGCAGATGACGACTCGGGCGCCGTACGCCTTGAGGAGGTCGCGCTTCTCCTGGCTCATCTTGTCGGGCATGACGCAGACGCAGCGGTACCCTTTGACCGCGGCCGACATCGCCAATCCGAGCCCGGTGTTCCCCGAAGTCGCCTCCACGATCGTGCCGCCGGGCTTCAGCGCGCCCGACTGCTCCGCCCGTTCGACGATGTGGCGACCGATGCGATCTTTGACGCTTCCGCCCGGATTGAACGACTCGACTTTGGCGAGCACGAGCGGCTCGCGTCCGTCTCGCTTCAATCCGCGGGTCAGCTTGTTCAGCCGGACGAGCGGAGTGTTCCCGATCGTCTCCAGGATGCTCGCGGCGAAGCGGAGGCCGCGTTGGTCCGAACCCTGCTTGTTCGCGTCCGCGGCCTCGTGGCCGTTCGCGCCGCCGGAATTCGTCTGATCTGGCATCGTTCCCCTTCCGATCCGCGAGCCTGCCGACAGCCGGCGCACCTAGTGTTTCACCAACTCCAACGCCGTCGCGAAGTCGAAGTCCTTGCCGAACTCTCCCGAATGACACGTGGTGCAGGCGCCGGGCGACCAGACCTGATTCCGCGTTCGATCATGCTCCGTCCCGCGCCCGTGGCACGCCTCGCACTGCACGTTCGTCAGCTCGGCCTGCCCACTCGCTTCGGCCACGAAACCGCCCGGCTCGTCGAATCCGGTGACATGACAACCGACGCAGGCGGGGTTCGCTTGCGAGTTGTCCTTCTGGAGGGTGGCCCAGGCGCGAGCGTGGGGGGTCGAATCCCACTGCGTGTACTGAGCCTCGTGACACCGCTTGCAGTTCTGCGCGCCGAGGTACTTCTCGTGCGTCGATTCGTCGTGGAGTTGGCTCTGCTTCTTGTCGCGCAGCTCTTGCTGCATCTGCTTCGCCTTCTCCTCCGCCTCGGTCACGATCGCCTTCATCTCTTCCGACTCCGGCACCGCCTTGTCGAGCGTGACGTTGAGCGAGCCGTAGTCGACGATCTCACCGGCGGGATCTACGATCAGCATGAGATGGCCGAGGTACTGCCCGCGGATGCCGGTCTCGTTGGTGATCGTGTGGCCCGCGAGCTTGGCGTCCTCGATCCACTGCGGCTGCTTGCCGAGCAACGCGACGTCGATTCCGGGAACGGTCTCGACCAGTCGCTTCGTGTCGTCGCTCGACATCGACGACATCAGGACGACGATCTCGGACTGGGCCAGCAATTCGGGCACGACTTGGGCCGCTACTTGGAACGGGTCGAGGAACTCGAACTCCACCCCGACGGGCGGACGGGCGATGGCGAACTCATCCCCCCCGATCAGACCGAAGAGCCCGACCTTCACGCCGTTGATCTCGACGACCTTGGTGCGGACTCCGATCGGCGTCCGCGTCTCGCCGTCCTTCATCACGAGGTTGGACGAGACGACGGCGATCGTGCCTTTCTGCATCAACTCCCGATAGGTGGGCCACTCGTTCAACTCCCGCGATCCGGGAGTCGTCGCGGTGACGCTGAGTCTCTCCATCGCCTCCCAGAGAGCGCGTGTCTTGAAGTCGGCCACACCCTGATCGGTGCTGGCGAAGTTGCCGAGGTCCAGATGCAGGAACGGTGTTCCCTTGGCGATCAACGAGTCGATGACGGTGGCCCGACGGGCCAACCCCCCTTTCGGGGAAGAGTGTCACCCACAGGGGGCGAGTTCGCCCTGGACCGTCCCGAAGGAGAGCAACGTCACGTCCGCATTCATGACTCGGCCGCCATCGGCGTTGTAGCCGCCCGCGCATCCCTCGATCAGCGCGACGCAAACCGCCGCGACCATGACCAGGAGGGCCTGGATTCGTACCGTCATCTCTTTTGAACTCCTGAACTTAGGGGGAACTCTGCCGGCAATCGGCAAAGTCGCCCGAGACTCTACACCCCTTGTTCGGCCCCCTCAAGCGGGGGCTTGAAGCGGGCGCGGTGAACGCCACAGATCGGGGGCGGGGAACCCTGCCCGGGACTCGCCGGGTCCGGCGGCCGGGAATCAGCGTTGGTCGCGCTCGTACTGGAGTTCCGGGAGGTCCTTCACTGCGATGCGGAAGTAGTACTCGCTCTGTCCCCCGCTGCTGCGGTACTCGAAGCGGGCTTCCCAGCAGTGGAGGTCGCGTCCGAGGCTGAAGGAGTGGCGGGTCACCGTTTGCTCTTCCAGATCGAAGTAGACGCTGCCGCTCCAACTCCAGTGGCCGGTCGCCAGGAGGTTGTCGAGCCCGAGGTTCGCGGTGTGGGTCGGGCGATCGGCGCCCCGGCTGGTGCGGTAGGAGTGGCCGATCGAGATCCGCCAGGGGGCGCCGGTGGAGGAGGTCCGCCCTCGATTCCCGAGGTTGGCGCCGGAGAGCCCGGTCTGGCCGAACTCTCCGTATTCGAGCGGCGATTCGGTCGCGGCGGCGCCGCCGACGACGCCGGCGCCGGCAGTCGCGCTGTCCTGCGGGGCTCTCCGGAAGAGCGCTTGATCCAGGCGGAAGGCGGTGTCGACCGAGAAGTTCTGAGGACGGAGATCGTAGGCCCCGTGAGAGACGGCCAGGCTCACGTCCATCCGGGACCCGGGTCGAACACGGAGCGAGTTGGCGATGGAGGACCAGGGCCGGATCGGATGCGTCGCTTCGAAGTTGTACCCGGACGAGGTCGACCAAGTGGCGACGTTCTCGCGCTTCCACACCTTGTCACCCCTTCTGAACTTCAGGTGCAGGCGCTGCGACAGGCTGAGGCCGACGGACGAGACTTTCGAACCACCCAACGAGATGCCTCCCACATTGGGGAAGCGCGATCGCTCGACACCGAGCGAATCGGCGTAGTTCAAGCGAGGGAATTCGGGCGAGTACGAGTAGCTGGCCGATGGCTCGACGACATGACGCATTCCCGCCAGCGGCCCGGCCACGATCGGAAAGGTCCCGTAGAACGCGGTGCTCGCCTGCGCCGACCCGCTCCAGGTCGCCCCCGCGCGATGGCGGCGGCCGAGGTTGTCGCGTTCGAAGGCCGCCGCGTTCATCTGGATCGAGGGAGAGAGCCTGAGGTACGGACCCAGTCTCCGCGTGTCGGAGAGCGAGTGGCGCTCACTGACCGCTTGGTTGGTCTCCGTCGTTCCGTCGTACCTCTTCGTGTAGAGATTGCGGTAGGCCCACGTGCTCGACAGATAGACCGACGACAGAATCGGAAGACGACCGTGGCGACCGCGTTCGTCCGGCGCTCGCCCGAGCGCACGCTGTCCGAGGCTGAAGTCGACCGCCGGCAGACTCTGTTGCACCTTCACGCCCGAGCCGGTGGTGGCGTCGAGGTACTCGACGCGACTGGCTTCGGCCGAGAGATTCGCGCGCTGCCAGTTCTTCCTCAGGGCCAAGTCGGAGCGAAGCGTCCGATTCAACTGCTCGTCGATGCTGGCGCCGAAGTCGCGATCGCCGCGGAACCGCAGGTCGCTGGTGAAATCGGCTCGGCCGGTCAGAGTCGCGCCTTCGCCGAGCTCTTGCTGATGCGCGCCTTGCACGCTGTAGCGGCGCCTCTTCTGACCCGGGGTGCGGTCGTCGCCGTAGGTGGCGTTGAGAGTTCCGTCGAGCAGATAGCGCACGCGGTAGCGGTAGTTGCCGTTGAAGTCGAGGCTCTGATCGCGCTCGTAGTAGTCGACCCAGGCGCGCGCATCCATGTGGTCGGAGATGGCCCAGTAGTAGCCGAGGTTGCGGAAGAACCGACCGCGGTTCCGATTGAAGCCGACCTCCACGTCCGGCAGGAGGATCCCCGACTGGCGCCCTTTCTCGATCGGGAACACCCAGAACGGCAGCGCCAAGACCGGAATCCCCAGGATTCGCAGGATGACGGGACGCGCGACGACCTTGTCGCCCTGGATGATCTTCATGCGACTGGAGTGGAATTCGTAGTGCGGCGGATCGTTCTCGCACGTCGTGTAGTCGCCGTCGCGCACGAGGAGCGCCTCGTCGCTCAGTTTCTTGATCTCTGCGCCGCGGTAGAAACCCCCTTCGAACGCGGTTCTACCCTGGTAGACGAATCCCTCCTGCTCGTCGGTGCGGTAGGTCATGCGCTCGCCTTTGACCTCGCCGCTCGCGTCCTTCAGGACCGCGCCCCCCTCGGCGCGCA
This sequence comes from uncultured bacterium, assembly GCA_964631125.1. Classification (GTDB taxonomy): domain Bacteria; phylum Eisenbacteria; class RBG-16-71-46; order CAIMUX01; family CAIMUX01; genus CAZVYN01. The sequence continues at coordinate 39,233 of CAZVYN010000017.1, forward strand.
CGAGATCGTTCTCCGCCAGATACTCGATGCGCGGCGCCGTGAGCGAACTCCCCTGGTAGCGGATCTCGCCGCGACCCAACAGCACCAGGCGATCGCTGTCGACGAGGAAGCGGATGGTGTCGCCTTGATACTCCACGCGCTCGTCGAAGAGCGAATCGGACGGCGCGCGGAGTGAGTCGGGCAGATCGAGCGTGCGCTCGCGCGCCATGTACGCGAGCGCGCGCGAGAGTGTCGGCGCGATCGTGTCGACGCTCGCGGACATCGTGTCGGCCGTGGCAGTGCGGAGAGAGTCGACGAGACCGTCTCTTCGCAGGCGCCCCCGCGACGTCTCGCTCGGATAGAGAAAGAGCCCGACCCCATCCCCCTGCAACTCGATCTGAACGGCGCGCCCGCGCGCGAGGTCGACGCGGATCTCCCGCGCGGTGCTCAAGTTCCGCCCCGAGCCGGCGAGCACATCGACCCATGAGGGCAGGAAAACGCTGACCGCGTCACCGTGCACTTCGAGATCGGAGAGCGTGTCCTCGGAGAGCCGCGCGACGAGCGTGTCTCCCAGCAGGAGGTTCTCCTCGTCGGGCTTGCCGTCGGCTCGATACCGCACGCGAACCGAGCCGAGCGCGCGCAACCAATCGGCGCCGCCCGCGCCTTGCTGTACGACCAAGGTGTCGGCCCAGATCACACCGCTGGACTCCCACGCGATCGGATCGCCCCAGAGGAAGATGCGATCGGTCGCGGCCTCGAACTCCGCATTCGCGCCCCGTGCGCGAATGCCGCCTCGCTCGATGCGGACATGGCCGCGCGCCTCTCCGCGCCCGCTGCCGTCGTCGAAGATGAGCGTGTCGGCGAGGACGACGAGCGCGCCGTCGCGCGCCCCGCCCGAGCGTTCCACCCGCGGGTCGCCGACGATGACGATGCGATTGCGGGTGCGATCGAGCGTCGCCTGGCGTCCGGTGATCCAGGTGGAATCGGCGCGGACGAAGACGCGGACATCCCCGTCGGCCGTGGCGAGTCCGGTAGCGTCGTCGTAGTCGATGGCGCGGGCCCAGACATCGCGCAAGGAGTCGGCGACGAAGGGTGAGTCGCGCAGCTGCAGCAGCCCGCGCGCCCGATCGTGGATGAGCCGTCCGGCCGTGAAGCGCCCTTCCGGTCCCTTTCCACGCACCGCGCCGGTCAGATCGAGGCGCCGGAGGCTGCGCCGATAGATCCCTTCCTCCGCCTCCACCTCGCGCGTTTCGTCGACTATGAGGAGCGAATCACGCAGGTAGAGCACGTCGCGCGACGCGTCCAGGCGCCCGCTCACGGCCGTGATGACGAGCGGGCCTTGCGTGATGCGCGGGCGATCGAGTTCGGTCCCGCCCACGCGGCTTCCCCGCAGCGCTTCCCCCTCGATCGTCCAGGGCTCCTCGTCGCCGGATTGCGCTCGGGTGGGCGCGACGGTCGCGCCCGTCCACATTCCGATCGCCACGAAGCTCGCGACTGCGATGGCGCGAAGACGTCTCGAGATCACCCGCGGTCCTCCGCCAGAAGCGCCGCGCCGATCCAACCGGCGTCGGGGCCGAGCGCGGCGGCGACCAGGTCAGGAAGCGCGTCGGGCGGGGCCAGCGCGCGCGCCCGCAGCGCTGCCCGGGCCTGGGGCAGAAAGTACGCCTCGGCCTGCGCGACGCCGCCGCCGACGACGAAGATCTCAGGATCGAACAGCGCGGTCAGACCGGCCAATGCCGTCCCGAGGATGCGGCCCAATTCGGCGAAGACCGCGAGCGCCATCGCGTCTCCGCCCCCCGCGCGCCGCGCGATCTCCTCGGGCGTCGCGACCTCGTCGGATGCTGCGAGGTAGGCGCCAACGATGGCGGGAGTACCGATGAACGCCTCCAGGCAGCCGATCTGTCCGCAAGCGCAGCGCGGACCGTCGAGCGCGAACGGCCAATGCCCGAATTCACCCGCGAACCCGTGCGCGCCGAGCCAGAGAGTTCCATCGGCGACGAAGCCGCCGCCGACCCCTGTGCCGATCGCGAGTCCGCAGACCGTTTGACGACCGCGCGCGGCGCCGACGCGCGACTCCGCCAGCACGAACGCGTTCGCATCATTGACCAGGGTGATGCTTCGACCGACCGCGTTCTCCAACCGGCCACGCAGTTCGGTCCCCTCCCACCCCGGAAGGTTGGGCGAAGTGACCACCACGCCTCGGGCGGGATCGATGAGCCCCGCGCAACCGACGCCGATCGCGAGCGGCGCCGCCCCGCGTTTCTCTGTCTCGGCTCGAAGCGACGCGGCGATCCGAGAGACGAGCGCTTCGGGTCCCTGCGTCGCCTGCGTGGGGATGCTCCGACTCGGCGCGGGGGGAGCGCCCGTCAGCAACGCGCCGCACTTGACCGAAGCGCCGCCGATGTCGAAACCGGCCGACCAGGGAACGCTCACGAACTCGCCTCCCACAGCGATTCCCGAGGACCCAGATCGAGAGCGCGGTATCCCTCCTCCAACGTGAAGAATGAGCCGGCCAGGAGCACGAGCGGCCCGACGGGATCGGACGCGCCTCGCAGCGCGTCGCGCAGCGCGGCCGCAATCGACGGATGGACCGCGACCTCGAGACCGGCTCGGAGGGCGGCCGCGCGCAACTCGTCGACCGTCGCCGCGCGCGCCGTCGCGGGCGACGCGATCCAGACGCGGGTCGCGATACGGCGGAGCGCGTGGAAGAAGCCGGCGTGATCCTTCCCGCCGACCATTCCAACCACCGGTCGGATCTCGCGACGCCGCGCGATCGGCGCCAGGACGCGCGCGATCGCCTCGGCCCCCTCGCGATTGTGCGCGACATCCGCGATCAGAGGGAGCTCGGCGAGCGGCCTCTCCAGTCGGCCCGGCCAGCGCACGCGAGCGATCCCCGCGGTGATCTCGTCGGTGGAGATCTTCCAGCCGAGACCGCGCAGAGCCGCCAGCGCGAGGACGGCCGTCGCGGCATTGACTCCCTGGTGGAAGCCGGCCAGTGGGACGGAAACTCGGAGTGGATTCTCCGACAACGCCACGAGCGGGGGCGCTCCGTCACGTCTTCGGATCTCCCAACGTTCGGTCGCGGGAGTTGTCTCGCCGGCGGCGCGACGCACCGAGAGGCAGGCGCGACGCAGCAGGAACGGCGCCCCGAGTTCGGCCGCGCGGGCGCGCACCGCCGCCACGGCCTGAGGCGGGCCGCCCGCCGCCACCGCGGGCACGCCAGTCCGCAAGATCCCGGCCTTCTCGCGCGCGATCGCCGCGGGCGTGTCGCCGAGCAGCTCAGCGTGGTCCATCCCGAGCGACGTGATGATCGAGAGCGTCGGCTCGACCGTGTTCGTCGCATCGAGGCGACCGCCGAGGCCCACCTCGAGGACGGCGACATCCACCTGAGCCGCCCGAAATGCGGAAAGCCCGAGCGCGGTCATCGCCTCGAAGAAGGAGAGTTCATGCCTCTCCCAGACCTCTCGATCCTGTTCGACGCGCTCGGTCACCTGCTGAGGTGAGAGCAGACGCCCATCGACCCGGATGCGTTCGCGCAGATCGAGCAGATGCGGCGAGGTGAAGAGCCCGACGCGCCGCCCGCCCGCGGCGAGCACGGAGGCGAGCATCGCCGAGGTGGATCCTTTGCCGTTCGTCCCCGCGACCAGGATCGCCGGGAACGAGCGCTCCGGAGAGCCGAGCGCGGCCAGGCTCGCGCGCATCCGCTCCAGGTCCAGCTTGATCCCGCGAGCGTCGAGCCCGAGGAGGTACGACTTCGCGGCTTCGTAGGAGGCGGGAGGCGGGAGGCTCGCCGTCACGGTCGAGCGAGCGAAGCCTCGCGGAAGAACCGCAAGATCTGGGAGAGCGTCGCGCGCAGCTCCTTGCGCGAGACGATGCGGTCGACCATCCCGTGGTCCCGCTGGAACTCGGCCCGCTGGAACCCCTTCGGCAACTCTTGTTGGATCGTCTGCTCGATGACGCGCGGTCCCGCGAAGCCGATCAGTGCTTTGGGCTCCGCCAAGATGATGTCGCCCAGCATGGCGAAGCTGGCGGTCACCCCTCCGGTCGTCGGGTCGGTCAAAACGGAGATATAGGGAATGCCCCGCTCGGCCAGTCGCGCCAACTGCGCGCTCGTCTTGGCCATCTGCATGAGCGAGAGGATTCCCTCCTGCATGCGCGCGCCGCCCGAGCAGGAGACGATGACCAGAGGCAGCTCCTCGTCGTGCGCGAGTCCGGCTAGGCGGGCCAGTTTCTCACCGACCACCGAGCCCATGCTCCCGCCCATGAAGGCGAACTCCATCACCGCCAGCGCGAGCGGATGACTCTGGATCGTCGCGACGCCGGTCAAGACGGCATCGCGCCGCGCGGCGTCCCCGGCGGTCTTCAGACGATCTCGGTATCGCTTCGAGTCCTTGAAGTCGAGCGGATCGACCGAGCGGATGTCGCCGAATCTCTCCTCGAACGAATCGGGATCGACCAGCACCTTCACGTAGTCGTCGGCGTTGATCCGGAAGTGGTGGGAGCACTTCACGCAGACCCATTGGTTCTGCTCGACTTCCTTGCGGAAGAGAATCTCCGAGCACTCGGGGCACTTGATCCAGACCCCGTCGACGCTCTCGCGGCGGGCGCCGCCCGTCACCACTTCCTTGGCGCGTTCAAAGGCCGAAGCCATCGGTCTCCTCCGTCTCCGAAGCGAGCGGCCGCATCATCACGAGTGCGTCTTCCCGCAGAGCGGCATAGTAGTTCTTGCGGACGCTGACCCCACGGAATCCGAACCGCTCGTAGAGCCGGATGGCGGGATGATTCGTCACTCGCACTTCCAGGAGCGCGAGCGTGCAGCCGCGCGAGGCGCCTTCGCGCAGGAATTCCTCCAACAGGGAGGCCGCCAAGCCCAGCCCGCGCACCTCGGGATCGAGCGCGAGATTGGCCAGGTGCGCCTCGTCGAGGATGTACCAACCGATGAGGTAGCCGACGACCCGGCCGTCGAGTTCGATCACGCGAGGGAATCCCGCGTCGCCGGCGTCGGTCAGTTCGTGGCGGAACGAGTACTCCGACCAGGGATCGGGAAAGCAGATCCGTTCCAAGCGGACGACTTGCTCGAGATCGTCCAAGGTCATGGCGCGAGTGCGCGGGGTACCGGGCGCCGCGGGGGGCCCAGTGCCGTTTCCAGTGCCGTTTCCAGTGCCGTGTCCAGCGCCGTGTCCAGTGCTGTGCCCCGTGCCGTGCTCCGAGGGGCGTCTCATCGACTCGAGCCCCGCGGCGCGATCAGCGACACCTGGGCCGGGCGCTTCGCGTCGGCCGCCCGCAGGTAGAGCGGCCGCACCTCGTCGATCGCTCGTCCGGAATGAGCGATGCGCCCGGGCTCGGATCCCAACAGAGCCACCCACGCGGGACGTCGCGTCGCCAGGAGCGGATCGCGGGGCGACTCCCCCATGGCCGCAAGCCACGGTTGCTTCATGGCGACCGACTCTACCGCCTCGCCGAGGAGAAGCCAAGGCGCCCCCCGGGACTGAATCGGCGCGAGCCGGTCTCGCAATTCCTCGACCGGGACGCAGGCGGCGGGAAGACTCGGGCGCCAGTCGACTCCTTCCCAACGACCCGCCTCGACCAGCACCGTTCCGCGACGCTCGCCGCTGAGCAGCAGGATCTCCCGCCCGAGCCCGCGGAAGGGCGCCGCCAATGCTTCGTGGCTCGGAACTCCCGCCACGGCGATGCCGGTCGCGAGCGCGAGTCCGCGCGCGGTGGCGATGCCGACGCGCAAGCCGGTGAACGAACCGGGTCCGACGGCGACGGCGATGCGCGCGAGTTCACGCGGCGTGAGATTCGCGTCTCGCAACAACTCATCGGAGAACGCGAGCAGCCGCTCCTGGCTCGACGACGGTCGACGCGACGATCGCTCGCCCATCAAGACTCCGTCCTGCGCGAGCGCCACTCCGGTCCAGGCGCCCGACGTCTCGAGCCCGAGCACCCACCCTGCGATCACAGGCGCACCCCGCTCAGATCATCCGAGAGGACGCGCGCGTCGCCCGGCCACGAAACGCGAATGGAGCGGGCCGACTCATCCGCGCCTTCGATGTCGATCCAGATGGCGCGAGCCGGCGGATCCGAGACGCGTTCCGCCCACTCCACCAAGACGACGCTCTGCGGATCGTCCCAGCCCTCCTCGAGATCATCGGCGGAGCCCTCGAGCCGATAGAGATCGAGATGCCGCACTTCGACGCGGCCCTGGTACCGGTTCTCCAGCACATAGGTCGGGCTGCGCACCCGCCCCTCATAGCCGAGACCTCGCACGACGCCGGCTGCCATCCGCGTCTTGCCGGCGCCTAGATCGCCGCGCAGCCCGATCCAGACCGGGGGCGTCAGCCGACGGCCGATCTCGACGCCCAGCGCCTCCGTCTCCGCCTCGCTCCGCGTCGTGAATTCGCGGATCGACCACTCGCGGGTTGCCATGGCTAGGTGGTCACAACTGGGTGGTCACAACTGGGTGGTCACAACTGGGTCACAGCTAGGTCGTGGAGGCGCGCGGCATCAACGTCGCCACCGGCAGGATCATCTCCTCGAGCGAGATGCCGCCATGCTGGAAGCTGCCGCGGTACTGCCGTTCGTACTTGTGGAAGTTGGTCGGGTAGACGAAGTAGAAGTTCTCCTTCGCCAGGATGTACTGCTTGAGCAAGCCGTCGCGCGGGAGGAGCACGCTCTCCGGTTCCTTCACGTGGAACGCCTCGCGCTCGTCGCAGACCAGATTGTCGCCGTACTTGTAGCGGACGCTGGTCGTGGTGTCGCGATTGCCGAGCACCTCGGAGGCGCGTCGAACGAGCACCGCGCCGTGGTCGGTCGTCACCACCACGACGGTGTCGCGCCGTGAGAGCACGCGGAGCACTTCGAAGAGCACCGAGTGTTGGAACCAAGAGCGGAGCAGCCCGCGAAACGCCTCTTCATCGGGCGCGAGTTCCTGCAGGATCTCCGACTCGGCGCGTCCGTGCGAGAGCATGTCGAGGAAGTTGAAGACGAAGGCGTGGAACCGCACCTCGCCGAGCGCGCCGATCTTCTTGCGCAGATTGTTCCCCTCGGTCTGCGTGTAGATCTTCTGGTAGCGGATCAGATCCGGATCGAGCCCCTCTCGCGCCGTCAGCTTCTGGAGCAGTTCGGCCTCGTAGCGGTTGCGGCCCGTCTCCTTCTCCTTCTCGTCCTGCCAGTACTCCGGGTACTTGCGTTGGATCTCCAGCGGGAAGAGCCCGGCGAAGATCGCGTTGCGGCTGTAGGGCGTCGCGGTCGGGAGGATCGAGTAGTAGAGATCGGTCTTCAAATCGAAGTACGGCTCCAGGAGCGGCCCGAGCGTCGTCCACTGATCGAGACGCATGCAATCGATGACGACGAGCGCCACCTTGCGGCCGGCGCGCACATGCGGCAGCACGTACTCCCGGACGACGTCGGTCGAGAGAGTCGGTCGCTCCTCTCGCTTCGCATGCACCCAGGTCGGATAGCTCTTCTCGACGAACCGCGAGAACTCGCGATTCAGCTGCGTGCGCTGGTCCTGGTGCGTCTGCGCGAGCGACTGGTCTTCGATGCCGTGCAACTCCACGTCCCAGCCGACCACGCGGTTGTAGAGATCGAGCCAGTCGCGCGGGGAGAGCGCGCCGTGCCGCAGCGCGACGGTCTCGCGGAACTCGGCAATGTAGTCGCGCGTGCGCTGACTGCGCTGCAGCGACTCCGACTCGAAGAGCTTCTTGATCGCGAGGAAGATCTGACTCGGATTGACCGGCTTGGTCAGGTAGTCGCGGATCTGACGGCCGAGCGCCTGGTCCATCAAGTGCTCTTCTTCACTCTTGGTGATCATGATGACCGGCAGCGACGGATGCCGTTCCTGGACGGCGCCGAGGGTCGCGATGCCGCCCATGCCCGGCATCATCTCGTCCAGGAGCAGGACGTCGAAGCGGTCCTTGGCCAGGAATTCGAGCGCGTCCTCACCGTTGGAGACCGCCTCCACCTCGTACCCCTTCGATCTGAGGTAGAGGATGTGCGGCCGGAGCATGTCGATCTCGTCGTCGGCCCAGAGAACCTTGCGATGGGCGAGCGCCACGGGACGTCCTTTCGTCCGGCCCGTGATGCCCACGGGCCGATCCAGCCTCCACCTCTCTGCGCGCCGCGGCCGACTGAGCCTCGGACGCAGCCGCCTCAGGAGGAGCCTCGGGAGGAGCCTCCGGAGGAGCCTCGTTCGAGAGGATCGCATACTTCGGATCAGCCGGGGGCGTTCCCGGCTTCCGTCGCCTAGGTCGGGAACGAGATGACGATGGTCGAGCCGCGCCCGGGCAGGCTCTTGTCCACGCGGATGCGGCCGCCGTGGTAGTCCTCGACGATCCGTTTGGCCAGGGTCAGCCCGAGGCCCCAGCCGCGCTTCTTGGTCGTGTAGCCGGGCTCGAAGGCCTGTTTGATCTCGGCCGCGGTCATGCCGCGTCCCTGGTCGCTGATGCGCACTTCGACCGATTCGGTCTCGCGCCTGCGCACCACATCGACCTCGATGGCGCCCTTGCCGCCGTCGGTGGCGTCGACTGCGTTCTTCAAGACGTTCTCCACGACCCACTCGATCAGCTCCTTGTTCAGGCTGACCGGCGGCACCAGCTCATACCGCTCGCGGATCTCGACGTCCTTGCCGAGATGCGGGATCCGACGACGGAAGTACCGCACCGCTTCGCTGACGATCGGAGCGATGTCCCCCATCTCCAGCTTGGGCAGGCTACCGACCTGGCCGAAGCGCATGGCGACTTTCTGGAGTCGCTCGGCGTCGTTCTCCATCTCGTCGAGCACTTCGGAGAGGAACGCGGGATCGATCGCGGTCGGATCTCCCGCGGCTGCGGCGTCCAGTTGCCGCTCGCGCAGCAGCTCGACCCATCCCAGGAGCGACGAGATCGGAGTTCCGAGTTGGTGCGCGGTCTCCTTGGCGAGTCCGATCCAGATCGCGCGCTGTTCGCTCGTCTTGATCGAGCGGTAGCCGATATACCCCAACCCGACGAAGAGCAGCAGCGCCCCTACCTGGATGAACGGCGCCCACCGCAACTCACGCACGAGCCCGGGCTCGCCGTAGTGCACGTAGCCGAAGACGCGTGTCCCGCCCGGCTCACGGATCGGAATCGGTTCGTGATGCTCGTCGAAGCGACGGAGGATCTTCGACAGCTCCGTCAACGGCCCGGGCGGCGGATTCTCGGGGTCCATCGCGGCGATGGTGGAGATGTCGACCGAGTCGATCTCGACCGGCAGCTTCCAGACGAACGGGCGCCCCTCCGGATCGGTCAAGATCATCGGGAAATCGGAAGGCTTGACCACTTCGCGGAAGATTTCCCGCACATCCGGGTTGTCGAGCGCCGTGAAGGTCGCCAACGCGCAGAAGCGCGCGAACAAGGTCGCCACTGCTTCGGACTGTTGATTGAGTCCGCGAATGCGGCTCGTCGAGTAGAAGACGCCCAGACCGACGAGCAAGACCGACCCGAAGAAGAGATACGCCTTCAGGAGGTTGGGAAGGCTCGAGCGCGAGACCGCCATGTCGGGATCCGGCCGTCCGGCCGCGGCCTAGGCGGCGCCGCCGAGCTCTTCCATGCCGCCGAGATAGGGACGCAACACCGTCGGGATCCGCACGGTCCCGCGCTCCGTCTGGTTGTTCTCCAGCAGCGCTACGTAGACGCGTGAGAGCGCGAGCCCGGAACCGTTCAGCGTGTGCGGATGGATCAGTTTCCCCTCCGCGTTGCGAAACCTGAGGCCCATGCGCCGCGCCTGAAACGCCTCGAAGTTGCTGCACGACGAAACTTCCAACCACCGACCCTCGGCGGCGGCCCAGACTTCGAGGTCGTAGCACTTGGCGGCGGCGAAGGAGAGATCCCCGGTCGCGAGCGCGAGAACGCGATACGGCAGCTCGAGCGCCTGGAGGATCGCCTCGGCCGCATTGACCAACGTCTCCAGTTCCTCGTACGACCGCTCGGGAGTCGTCAGCTTGACCAACTCGACCTTGTCGAACTGATGAACGCGGACCAGACCGCGCGTCTCCTTGCCGTAGGTTCCGGCCTCGCGGCGGAAACAGGGGGAGTAGCCCATGCGATAGATCGGGAGATCCGCGGCGGTGAGCGACTCGTCGTCACGGAAGAGATTGGTGATCGAGACCTCGGCCGTCGGGATCAAGAAGAGGTCGTCCACTCCGCAGTGGTACATGTCTTCTTCCATCTTGGGCAGTTGACCGGTGCCGAACATGCTCTCTCGACGCACGAGATATGGAGTGGAAACCTCGAGGAATCCGTGCCGCTCACGGTGATAGTCGAGCATGAATTGGATGAGCGCGCGCTGCAGCCGGGCGCCGTCGCCGGTGAAGACGACGAACCCCGAGCCCGAGATCTTGGTCGCGCCGCGCAAGTCGAGCAGGCGCAACTCCTCACCGATCTCCCAGTGGGGTTTCGGACGGAAGCTCTCGGGTGGGATCTGTCCCCACCGCCGCACCTCGACATTGGCCGAGGCGTCGTCGCCGCGCGGGACCGAGTCGTGCGGAAGATTCGGCAACCACTGCAGCTTCGCGTCGAGCTCGATCTCGATGGCCCGGGTGCGCGTATCGAAGCCCTTGATCTCCTCGGCGAGCGACTTCATCTCGTCGAGCAAAGCCGTGACGTCGCCGCCCTCCTGCTTCAGACGGGGAACGTCCTGCGAGCGCGCGTTGCGGAGCGCCTTCTTCGCCTCGACCTCGTGCAGCAGTCGGCGATGTTCGCCGTCGAGCGCGAGGATGGCGTCGAGATGCTCGCCCCCCTTCTTCGCGGTGAGCCCCGCGCGCACGCGATCCGGCTCTTGGCGGATGGTCCTCAGATCGAGCATCGGGGCTCCGCGGCGCTCCTCTCCCTGGGCCGAAGCTGGCAACTCTTTGTGCGGTGGGACGCTAGCACACGTCAATGGGGCGGTCAACGCGGGGTCCGGGCCAGGCTGACGGCGCGACGAGCCCCGGCGGGTCGTCAGGGAGAGAGCCAGTTGCGCGCGACGAAGGCGAGTGCGAACGCACAACCGAGCACGCACAACCACGCGGCTCGATCCGACCCGAGCGCGCGCGCGAGCAGGTGCGTCGTGTGATCGCGACCTCCCTCCCACGGCGCCCGACGCTCGAGCAGCCGACGCACGACCACGAATCCGAGATCGAGCAGAGGCCAGGCGAACGGCAAGAGCACGGCCGCGCCGCGCATCGGTCGATCGCCTGGGTCGGTCAGGCGCCAACCGACGAGGAGCGCGGCGACGAACGCGATCGGCTGACTTCCTTGGTTGGAGAGAAAGCCGGCCGCGGGCGGTCGATTCCAGGCGAGGAATCCGAGGCTGGCGCCGGCCGCGACGACGGCCGCGACTGCGAGGGGCGAGGCGACGGCGCTCGTCGCCAAGACGAGAAATCCGGCCGCCGCGACGGTCACCAGATTGCCGTCGAGGTGATCCCAGATATTGAGCGCGAGCTGCAGGGCGAGCGCGAGACCGACGCCGAGCAGAGCGGCGGGCCAGGCGGGTTCCGGCCCCTCGATCGTGAGCAGACGACGCAGGCCCAACCAGGCGCCGAGCAGGAGCGCCGCCTGCAGCGCCTGTTTGCGCGCCGGGCCGACGCGCCCCAGATCGTCCTGACGACCCAAGAGGGCGGCGGCCGCGGCGCCGACGAGCAGCAGAACGAGCACGCCTCGATCGCTCGCGTCGCTCGGCCACGCGATGGCCGCGCCGAGCGCGAGCGTGAAGCCGGTCATCCACGCGACGCCGCCGGTGGTCGGAGTGGCGCGGGCATGGTGGCGCTCGACACGAGGTTCGTCGCGCCAGAGCGGTCCGCGAAGCCGTCGGGTCCACAGGGGAAAGCTGAGCGCCGTCGCCAGCGCGGCGATTCCGAGCAGGAGGAGCAGAGGAGCGGCCGCTTCGGGTGGCACGCGCTACGAAGGAACGGTCAGCTCTTCGCGCCGGGCAAGCCGACGACCGGAGCCGCCTCGTCGCCCAGCACCATATCGCCCAGCACCATATCGCCCAGCACCATGCGAAGCGTCGACTCCAACGACAGGCGCGAGCGTTCGCCGAGCCAGCGCTGCGCCTTGCTCAGGTCCGGGCGTCGACGGCGCACTTCCTGGAATCCCTCGCCGTAGACCTCGTCGAACGGAAGGAAGCGAACATCGCCTCTCGAGCCGGTCACGCGCAGGATCTCCCGCGCCAGAGCGAGGACGGAGATCTCCTCGTCGGAACCGAGGTTGAATACCTCCCCGGAGACATCGTCACGCTCGGCCAGCGCCAAGACATCGCGGACGACATCCCCCACGTAGCTGAAGCAGCGGGTCTGCGAGCCGTCGCCGTAGACCGTGAGCGGCTCGCCTCGTCCCGCCTGCTCCAGGAAACGAGGCACCACCATGCCGTAGGTCGGGAGCTGCCGAGGTCCGCAGGTATTGAAACAGCGGACGGCCACGGTATCGACGCCGCGAGTGACATGCTCCGTGCGCGCGATGAACTCCCCCATCAACTTGGCCGCGGCGTAGGACCAGCGCAGGACGTTGGTCGGCCCGAGGACGAGATCGCCGTCTTCGCGCAGCGGCGATTCGAGCGACCTGCCGTAGACCTCCGAACTCGAGAAGACAACGACGCGTGGATCGCACAAGCCGCTCCCCCGCACCAGATCGAGCGCGGCGAAGAGCGACTGGAATCCCTCCAGATTGTTGCGCAGGCAATCCCTGGGGTGAGCCACGACCGCGCCGACTCCGACCGACGCCGCCAGATGGAAGACGTGCGTGCAGCCTTCGAGCATCGACGCCAGGAGGCCGCGGTCGAGGACGGAGCCGTTCACCACCTCGACGCGGCCGCACTGGTGAGCGGTCGTCAGGTTCGCAAGTTGTCCGCTCGAGAGGTCGTCGAGGACGCGGATGTGGCCGCAGCCTCTTCGGGCAAGCTCTTCGACGAGATGAGAACCGATGAAGCCCGCCCCGCCTGTCACCAGCACGGGGCGATCGGCGTCGAATCGGGTCAGGTTCGCTTCTCCTCTAGGAATCGATAGTTCCGTCGGTAGTACTCGAGGAACTCGCCGCTCTTGAGCGGCCGCCACCAGTCGGCATTCTCTCGGTACCAGGCAGCAGTCTCCGCCAGGCCGGTCTCGAAGTCCACCTGCGGTCTCCAGCCGGTTCGCCGCCCGAGCTTTCCGAAGTCGACGGCATAGCGCCGGTCGTGCCCCAATCGGTCGACCACGGGAGCGACGAGCGACTTCGGTTTCCCGGTCAGCGCCAGCAATCGGTCGGCGATCTCCAGTACGTCGCGTTCGTTGCCCGCCCCCACATTGAAGACCTCTCCCTCGATGCCGGGCGTCTCCAGGAGGGTGAGCAGCGCGGAGCAATGATCGCGCACGTGGATCCAATCGCGTGTGTTCTTCCCGTTGCCGTAGACCGGGAGCTTCTGATCGTCGATCGCGTTGGTCACGAAGAGTGGGATCAGCTTCTCCGGATACTGGTACGGCCCGTAGTTGTTCGAGCAGCGGGTCACCACCACCGGGATTCCGTAGGTGGCCCAGTACGAGTAGGCGAGTCGGTCGCCGCCCGCCTTCGAAGCGGCGTACGGATTCCGCGGCATGAGAGGCGCCTCCTCGGTGGCCGCGCCCTCCAGGATCTCGCCATACACCTCATCGGTCGAGATCTGCACGAAGAGGGAGATGGGGTGACGGCGGATCGCCTCGAGCAAGGAGTAGACGCCGAAGACGTCGGTCTTCACGAACGAGGAGGGGTCCCCGATCGAACGATCGACGTGGGTCTCGGCGGCGAAATTGAGGACGAAGTCGAACCCCTCCGCCAACAGCGATTCGGCCTGCGCTTCGTCGGCGATGTCCCCCTGCACGAAGCGGAAGCGCGGATCGTCGCGGACGGGATCGAGATTCCGCAGGTTGCCCGCGTAGGTCAATTTGTCCAGCACGGTGACCCGCGCCTTCGGATGCCGCCGCATCAGCTCGTGGACGAAGTTGGCGCCGATGAACCCGGCGCCGCCGGTCACGAGGTAGCGTCCGGTCTCGACCGGTCGGGCTCCCTGGGTCAATCTAACCGTCCTTCCGAGCCCAGTCGTACGGCACGCTGCCGTCGTGGGGCGCGACGCGATATTCGTCCGGCGCGGCGTGGTCGTACATCTGGTCCGGCAGGTTCAGCAAGAGCGCCGGCTCGACGCCCACCCCCTTCATGCCGTGCAACACCCCCTTGGGAATTCGCAGCACACAGGGGTTCTTCTCGCCGATGAAGTACTCGTTCACCTCGCCCTTCGTCTTCGAGCCGTCGCGTCCATCGTAGAGCACGACCTTGGCCAGCCCCTTGACGACGCAGAAGTGATCAGTCTGTTCCTTGTGATAGTGCCAGCCCTTGACCGCGTCGGGATACACCACCGTCAGGTACGCCTGGCCGAACTGCTCGAAGAACGGATCGTCGCGGCGCAAGATCTCCATCAGATACCCGCGCTCGTCCGGGATGACCACGAGCTTCTTGACCACGACTCCGTCGATCACCGGGAACGCCCTTTCGCCTTCTTCGGTTTCACCGCGCGTCGATCGGACGACGGCGCCGGTTTGCGCCCGCGTCCCACCCCCAGGTGCTTGAATCCAGCCGCGGCCATCGCCTCGGGTTCATAGATATTGCGACAGTCGATCACCACCGGCCGCTTCAGCAATCGCTTCAGCTTCTTCAGATCGAGCATGCGGAACTCGTTCCACTCCGTCGCGATGACGAGCGCGTCGGCCCCGCGGGCCGCGTCGTAGGCGTCGTCGGCGAATCGGACCTTCGTCAGCTCCTCGGCCGCTTTCTCCATCGCCACCGGATCGAAGGCGCGAACCTTCGCGCCGCGCTTCTGCAAGATCCGGATCAACTCGATCCCGACCGAGTCGCGGACATCGTCGGTCTGCGGCTTGAACGAGAGCCCGAGGACCGCGATCTCCGCCCCCTTCAGCTTCGGGACGGCGCTTTCGATCTTCTCGATCATCCGCTCCCGCTGGCGGTGGTTGACGTCGATCGTGGCCTCGACGATGCGGCTCGGAATGCCGGCCTGCCGCGCGAAATGCGCCAACGCGAGAGTGTCCTTCGGGAAACAGGAACCACCGTAGCCGGGGCCGGCGTGCAGGAACTTCGCGCCGATGCGGTTGTCCAGACCCATCCCCTTGGACACCACCTTGACGTCGGCGCCGACCGCTTCACAGATGTTGGCCATCTCGTTGATGAACGAGATCTTCGTGGCGAGGAAGGCATTGGCGGCGTACTTGATCAGCTCCGCCGTTTCGACCGTCGTCTTCACCATCGGAGTCTCGCTCAGATAGAGCGGCCGGTAGATCTCCGAGAGCAGATCGAACGCCTTCTTCGACCAGGCCCCGATGACGACGCGATTCGGACGCATGAAATCTTCGACGGCGGAGCCCTCGCGGAGGAACTCAGGGTTGCTCGCCACGTCGTAGGCGATCGCGCTCTTCCGATGCTGCGCGATGATCTGATGCACCTTGGCGCCCGTCCCGACCGGCACCGTGCTCTTCTGGACGACGACCTTGTAGCCGTTCAGGTTCTCCGCGATCTGCCGCGCGCAGGTATAGACCTGCGAGAGATCGGCGTGGCCGTCCTCCCCCGGGGGCGTGCCGACGGCGATGAAGACGACCTTGCTCTGACGGATGGCGCCCGCGAGATCCGAGCTGAAGAAGAGCCGGCCCTCCCGGACATTGCGCTCGACGATCTCGCCCAACGAGAACTCGTAGAAAGGGAGTTTGCCTTGATTGAGAGAGGCGATCTTCGCCTCGACCTGATCGACGCAGATCACCCGGTTGCCGAAGTCCGCGAGACAGGCCCCTGTGACCAGGCCCACGTAGCCCGTACCCACGACTGCGATCTTCTGCATTCCCTCTCCTGTTCTGTGACTCTGCCGAGGCGGCAAACGAGGCGTGATCCTACTGGCGCCCGCGAACGAGGGTCAATCGAGCGGGGGCGCGATCCGAAGGGTTGGGATCATCGCCAGCGGCCTGTCGAGAACGACCGCCAGCCGTGTCTGCGCGCTTCGGCCACCGCCTTCCTGACGTCCGCGGCCTTGACCCCGGCTCGTCGATCACCGCTCACACGAAGCGTGAGACGATCGCCGCGACCGCCGCGCGTGGATCGCTCGCCTGCGTGATGGGACGACCGACGACGACCCAGTCGGCGCCGTCGCGAACCGCGTCCTCGGGCAGACCGACCTGCACCTGGTCGGCGCGATCATTCTCGGGCAGTCGGATTCCGGGACAAACCAGGAGCGGGGCGTCGCCACAGGCGGCGCGCAGATGTTTCGCGCCCCCCGCCGGCGCGATCCAACCATCGATTCCGCAGTTGATGCCGAGACGCCCCAAGCGCACGACATCGTCCCAAGGCTTGGCCGGGTCGGGCGCCGGCAAGCTGGTCAGTCGTGTCACGCCCAGAATCCGCGGACGCTCCTCTTCCCGCAACGACGCAGCCGCCGCCGCCACAGCCCGCAACGCCTCCTCCCCCGCCGGAATGTGGACGGTGGTCAGAGCCACGCATTGCTTCGCCAGGCTGCGCAGAGCGTGGGACATGGTACTCGGGATGTCGTGCAGCTTCAGATCGAGGAAGACCTGTTTGTCGCGCGCCCGTAGTTCACTGATGAGCGAGTTTCCCGAGGCGTAGTAGAGCTCCATCCCGACCTTGTACCAGTGGACGCGGTCGCCGAGGAGATCGACGAGGGCGAAGGCGCTGGGCGCGTCTTGGAAGTCGAGGGCGACGATGAGGCGGTCGCGGGGGGAGGTGG
>CAZVYN010000018.1:0-55412 GCA_964631125.1 uncultured bacterium
GTCGGTCCTGGGACCGATGTCGAGGGTGCGGTCGGCGTAGACGTAGTCGTCGGCGTGAACGTCAGAGCAGGCGTTGGCGTGAGAGGCGCGGTCGAGTGCGGAGTCGCGTCGTGCGAGTCGGACATCAGGTCGTCGTGCTCGGCGTGAATCGTGGTCGCGTCCTGCGAATCGAAAGCCGACACCGGCGTCTCGACCGGCGACGGCGGGCGAACCGCGAAGTGCGGCGCATATCCGGCGAGCAGGGGGAGTAGATGCGGAGCGATCGAAGGGGCCGTCGAGGGCGGCGTCTCCTCCGAGATCGGTTCCGCGTTCAGAGGAGCAGGGTGCGACGGCAAGGGCATCGGTGACGGCAAGGGCGTAGTGGTCGACAAACTCGGCGTAGGCGTAGGCGCCGACACGGCAGGTACAGACACAGGCACGGGCGCAGGCGTCGTCGGCGCCAGCGAGGGCGTCGACGGCGTGGCTTCGGCGCCGGAAGCGAACAGGGCGGCGACGAGTGTGCCGGAGAACGACGCGGGCAACGGCATCGGAGTCGGGATCGGAGTCGGGGTCGGAGTCGGGGTCGACGTCGACATCGACGTCGAGATCGACGCAACGCGGAGGGGCGGGAACGCCGTGAAGATCGACGGCGGGGTCACTGGGCGTCGTCCTCGAGCGCCGGCTGGGAGACGGATAGGGCGGCGGCAGTGGCGGGTAGCGGCAGAGCGGCGAGCGCGTCGGCGGTCATTCCTTCCATCGCGAGGCGCGCCATGCGCTCGGGGTCGAGCGCGGCGACGACGCGGCTGGCTGACTTGGCGTTCATGCTGGCCAAGACAGCGTCCATCGACGCGTCATCCATGCGCGCGAGGATGGCCGCGGCGGCGGCCGGCTTCATGGCGGCGAGCAGCTTGGCCTGGCGCGTCGCCTCCGCGTTCTGCGCGCTGTCGTAGCGCGTGAGCAGACTGTCGATCGACGCGCGCAGCGCCTGGAGCTCCGTCTTCTCGACCTCCAAGAAACGCCTCTGCGTCTGGATCTGCGCCTGCAGCGAGCGGAGCGAATCCTCCGGACTGGCCGACGGTGCGAGGCTCGCGTCCGCCATTGGGGCGGGCGCAGTCTCGGTCGGCGCGGCCGAACCGGCGGTCGTCGCTTCGATCTGTTGGCGCAGCTCGCGCGCCTTGCCCTTCAGGCGCGGCCAGAGTTCCTTCTGGGCGACGCCGGTCACCATCATGCTGGCCGACAGCATGAGTAGTCCCCCGCCGACGATGACGGCGAGGAGCGCGGGGAGCATGGCTGCTCCCTGTCGCCGGCGGTCGATCACGCGGCCTCTCGCACCAGTGCGGCGCCCGGCAGTCTGCTCTTTCCGGCCACTTCGTCGGTCACCTTCTGTTCGTCGCGCAGCACGGCACGGACGAACTCGGCGTAGCGCGTCTGGCGAAGCTGTTCGACCGCCTCGGACCGACGCTTCGACTCCAGCAGGTCGCGCCGCTCGCGCTCGACCCGATCGAGACTCTGCTCGACGCGCAAGTTCTCACGCAGAAGTTGCCGGCGCAGACTCTCGCGCTCCCGCTCCAAGGTCAGCAACGCGCGGATATCGACCACGCTTCCGCGCGGGCTCTGCTCCAGCGTCTCCTTCAGCACCGCGACCAACCGCGTGCGCGTCTCTTCCGCCGCCTGCAGCTCGCGCGACGCATCGGCCAGCGCCGTCTGCCGCGTCTTCAACTCATGTTTGCGCACCCGCGCGACCCCCTCGAGTCCGAACTGGAACTTCTTCACTCCGTGCCTCCCCTCACGCCCACGGTCAGGTCTTCCAACCACTGGACGGTTTCCACGTACGGTGTTCCCTCGCCCGAGGCCTGCCGCAGAAAACGGAGGATCTCGGGGGCTCGATCGATCGCTTGATCGGCGATCGGATTGGTCCCGGGGACGTAGGCCCCCAGGTGGATCAGGTCCTCGACCTCCTTGTAAGCGCTGAGCCATTCGCGCACCTGCCCCGCGGCGCGGCGATGCGAGTCGCTCGTCACGTCGGGCATGACGCGCGAGATCGATTCCAGGACGTCGATGGCGGGATAGTGATTTCGCACCGCGAGCTTGCGACTGAGCACGCAATGGCCGTCCAGGACGGAGCGCGCGGCGTCGGCGATCGGATCGTTCAGGTCGTCGCCCTCGACCAACACGGTGTAGAGCCCGGTGACCGAACCGTGCGCGTCGGTGCCGGCCCGCTCCAGAAGCTGCGGCAAGAGCGCGAAGACCGACGGCGTGTACCCCTTCGTCGTCGGCGGTTCCCCCGCCATCAGTCCGACCTCGCGCTGCGCCATCGAGAAGCGCGTGAGCGAATCCATCAGCAAGAGGACATGCTTGCCCTGTGCGCGGAACGCCTCGGCAATGCAGGTCGCGACCAGCGCGGCCTTCACGCGCACGAGCGCCGGCTGATCGGACGTCGCGACGACCACGACGGAGCGCGCGAGCCCCTCGGCCGTCAGATCGCGCTCCAAGAACTCCTTCACCTCACGGCCGCGTTCTCCGATCAACCCGACGACACAGACCTCGGCGTCGGTGCGGCGCGCGATCGTTCCGAGTAGGACCGACTTGCCGACGCCGCTGCCGGCGAAGATCCCCATCCGCTGTCCGCGGCCGACCGTGAGAAAGCCGTCGAGCGCGCGGATGCCGGTGCCGAGCGGCTCGGCGATGCGCGGACGCTCCATCGGCGGCGGCGGCGGCGCGGAGACCGAACGACGCGTCGTCTCGCCGAGCGGGCCGAGTCCATCGATCGGATGGCCGAGCGCGTCGAGCACCCGACCGAGTAGTGCGTCGCCGGTCGGGACCGTGAGCGGACCGCCGCTGGCCGAGACTTCGGCGCCGGCGCGCAGTCCATCCATGGAGCCGTAGGCCATGAGCAGCAGGCGGTGATCGCGGAAGCCGACGACCTCCGCGTGGATCGGCGGTCGGCTCTCGTGACTGTGGATCGAGCAGAGTTCTCCGACCGAGGCGGGCGGGCCGTTCGATTCGACGAGCGGGCCGATGACGCGCGCCACGACGCCGGTCTCGCTCACGGTGTCGCACTCGGCCAGCGCGACGCGCCGTTCGTTCACGACCGACTCGAGGATCGGGTCGAGGAGAGGCGTCATGACGCGACCCTCGTCTCGTCGGCGGCATCGCCGGCGTCCCCGGAGTCGTCTGCCGTCTCGTCCGGCTTCCGCTGCACGCCGAGCGCCGCTTCCATTCGATCGAGTTGCGTCGCGATGCGCGCATCGAGGCGACCTCGTTCCGTCTCGACCAGACAATCGCCCGGAGAGAGTCCGGGATCGGCGATCAGCCGCGCGCTCTCCGAGAGTTCGGTCGACCCGCCGAGGATCTCGCGACAGGCGCGCAGATCCCTCGGGCAGACCTTGACGACGACGCGCTCGGCCGCCGCCACCCGGAGCAGCAGCTCTCGCACCAGCGGCACGGCCGCCGCGGGATCGACGCTCAGCTCGCGGCGCACGATTCGACGCCCCAAGTCGGCGGCGAGCCCGACCACTTGTTCGGCGGCCTCGCGCAAGAGCGCGGCGCGCGCGGCGGCCAACGCGGTCGCCACTCGTTGGAGCTGTTCGACCGATGCGGCGACACTGGAGCGCGAGCGTTCGCGCTCCGCCGCGAACTCCGCCTCGGCGCTGGCCCGACCCTCGGCGAAGGCGCGACGACGTTCGACTTCGACGTCTGCCGGGCTGATCCCGAGCCCGAGCGCACGGGCGCTCGCGGCGGATCTCGGGTCGGCCGGGGCCTCGAGCTCGAAGGTGTCCCAGGCGAGCAACGGATTGCGTAGGAGGCTAGACAAGCTGGTCCCCTCCGTCTCCGCGCTGCAGGTGGATCTCGCCCGACTCTTCCAGTCGCCGGACCGCATCGACGATGCGGCGCTGCGCCTCTTCCACGTTGCGCAGCGGCTGCGGCCCGAGGAACTCCAGTTCGTCTTTGAGCATCTCGGCGGCGCGCTGCGAGAGGTTGCGGTAGATCTTCTCCTTCAGCTCCTCGCCTGCGATCTTCAGCGCGAGCGCGAGGTCGCGCGAATCGACATCCTTGAGGAGCTTCTGGATGTCCTTGTCCTCCAGCATCTGGAGGTCGTCGAAAACAAAGAGCAGGTTGCGGATCTGGATCGCCAGCTCGGGATCCTGCGCCTCGATGGCTGAGAGGATGTTCTTCTCCGTCGAGCGATCGACCTGGTTGAGCATGTCGGCCACCGCGGGAACACCGCCGAGGCGGCTCTTGGTCGCGCGGACCATGCCGGCCAGGTTCTGCTCCAGCACCGCTTCGATCTCGCGGATCATCTCGGGCGAGATCTGCTCCATCTGGGCGACCCGCGCGATAACGTCGGGCTGCACATCGGCCGGCAGCATCGAGAGCACCTTCGCCGCCTGCGCCCCCTTGAGCTGCACGAGGATGAGCGCGATCGTCTGAGGGTGTTCCCCCTGGATGAAGGTGACCAGCTGATTCGAGTCGACATCGTTCAGCATGTTCATCTGGAACATGTCGCCGGCCGCCTTCGCCTTCAGCCGCTCCAGCACGTCGCCCGCCTTCGCCTCGCCGATGGCGCGGACCAAGATCTCCCGCGCCACATCGTAGCCGCCCGAAGAGAGGTAGGTCTGCGCCAGCACGATCTGATCGAACTCGCGCAGCACTTCGGTCCGCACTTCGGGCGCGACCCGCCCGAGCGTGGCGACTTCCATCGTCAACCGCTCGACCTCATCGCCATCGAGCGACTGCATCAGGCGCGCAGCCGCCTCGCTCCCCATCGCGACGAGGACAACGGCGGCCTTCTGCCCTCCACTGAGGACGGAAGCGGTCTTGGCTTGGGAGACAGAAGGAGGCACTGGGTTCCGTTCTCTCAGTTCGACTCGCGCAGCCACAGGCGCAGCAGGCGGGCCAGGTCATCGGGACGTTGCTTCGCCAGCTCCTGCATTCGCGACTGGATCAGATCGAATTCGGTCGGCGGCGGCGTGCCGGGGCCCAACTGCACCGGCGACCCGCCGACCAGGAGGTCGACGCCGGGACGAGCGGTGGAGACCGGCGCGAAGCGACGCATCGACTTGAGGAGGAAGAAGAAGAGCGCCAGGACGATCACGATCGATCCGATGCGTCCGCCGAGCTGCATGCCCATCTCGAGGCGTTCGCTCTGCTGGATCTCTTGGCGTTCGCGGTCCATCACGGTCGTGTCGAAGGCGACGTTCTCGACCGTGACCTCGTCGCCCCGCTCCGCGTCGAATCCGATCGCCGTCTTGATGATGTTCTCGTACTTGCGCAGCTCGTCCGGCGTGCGCGCGACATACTCGCGCTCTCCTTTGCCGATCACCTGATAGGTGCCGTCGACGAAGATCGACGCGCTCAACCGAAGCACCGCGCCGGTCGGCTTGGAGACATGCTCGATGCGCTTGGAGATCTCGTAGTTGGTGGTGGCGGCCTCGACCTTGGAGCCGTCGGCGGCCGTCTCTTCCTTGCGGTCTTCCGAACGTACGACCGGGTTGTCGGCGTCATAGGTCTCGAGCGTCTGCTCCTTGCGCTCGAAGTCCATCTCGGCGGCGATCCGCACGACCGCCTTGCCGGGACCGAGCACCGTCTCCAACAAAGTCTGCACCTTGCCGGTGAGTTGCTCCTCCAGGCCGCGCACGAGCGTGATCTGCTCCGACGTCGCGCCGATGAGCGGATCCTGACGCGGCTGACTCAATAGATTGCCCATCACATCGAGAATCGCGACGTTCTCCGGCGTGAGTCCTTCGACCGCCGAGGAGACGAGATGCACGATGCCGCGCACCTGACCGGGGGTGAGACGCGCGCCAGGCTTCATGCGCAGGACGACCGACGAAGTGGCCGGCTTCTCTTCGGCCACGAAGAGGCTCTGCTCCGGCACGACGAGGTGCACGCGCGCCGCCTGGATCTCTTCGAGGGTCTGGATCGTGCGCGCGATCTCCCCTTCGAGCGCGCGGCGGTACTGCGCCTTCTGCACGAAGTCGGTCCAACCGAGCTTGTTCGTGTCGAGCAGTTCGAAACCGGCGCCCGATCCGGGCAGGCCGTCGCCCGCCAAGGCGAGGCGCGTCTCGTAGACCTGATCCGACGGGACGAGGATGGTGCGGCCTCCGCCGCGCACCTCATACGGGATCTTGTCGGTGCGCAGCCGATCGAGGATCGAGGAGCCGTCCGCCGGATCGAGATTGGCGAAGAGGACTGCGTATTCCGGCTTGCTCGCCCACGAGACGACCAGCACGACGACCAAGACGAAGACCGCGCCGACGCTGCCGAAGGCGAGGCGTTGGGTGGAGGTGAGTTTTCGCCAGAGGGCGGTGAGGTGGGAGAGGGGGTCCATCTAGCTGAACTCCCGGATGCAAGTGTGGGTCGAGAAGGCCAAGGTGGTTCGTGCTCCTGTGGGCGTGGTTGAGTGCGGATAGGACGTTGCCGCGCGCGGCGCGCGGCAACGTCCTACACTTGCATCCTCATGACCTCTTGGTATGACTGGAGGAGTTTGTCGCGCATCTCGGTGACCAGGCGCACGGCGAGTCCGGCCTCTTGCTGCGCGAGCGCGACTTGGTGCAGGTCGCGCACCTCTCCGCGCACGAACGACTGGAACGTGGCCTCGGAGCGCAGCGCCAGTTCGTTCGCGCCGCCGACGAATTCCTTGATCGTCTCGCCGAAGCTCGGAACCACCGAGGCGCCGGGGGCCGCCGGCGCGCCGGGCGCGCCGAGACCCGACAGTTCTCCGGGCATTCGCAAGGTGGTGGGCGGGCCGATCGGATGGATCACGAGACACCTCCTGTGTCAGCGAACTCAGCGAGCGCGTCAGCGAGCAAGATCGAGTCCCGACTCCGCCAACTTCTGCGAAGCGCGCAGCGCCGCGACGTTGGCCTCGTAGGCGCGCGACGCCGCCATGAGCGAAACCATCTCCTGCGCCACGTCGACGTTCGGCATCCGCACCATGCCGTTCGCGTCGGCGTCCGGATGTCCCGGGTCGTAGACCTCGGGGAACTCGGTCAGATCGGCGGCCACGCTCGTCGTGACGCCGGTGGAACTCTCGGTCGCGCTCAACGGCGTGGCGGCGGACACGTCGAGGTGCGCTCGATCGGTCAGGTCGAGACGGCCGGTCTGCGCGGCGGCCGGCGCATCGGTCGCCTTCGTGGCGAGCGACTCCGCTTGGAACGAGACGACCTGACGGCGATACGGCTCGCCTGACTCGGTCCGCGTCGTGCTCTGGTTGGCGAGGTTCTCGGCCGCGACATCCATCGCCTCACGCTGCGCCAAGAGCGCCGAAGCGGAGACGTGCATCCCGGACAAATAGGCGACCTTCATCTGGAGTTCTTTCTCTTACGCGATCACGCGCCGGGGCGGATGGCGTCCTTGATGCCGCGGTAACGATTGGCGAGGAACTGGGAGAGCGCGCGGAAATGCAGAGTGTTCTCCGCCATCTCCGTCGTCTCGCGCTCGAGTGAAAGGTTGTTGATCGCGCCGGGCGGCGTCGGCTCATCGCGCTCGCGGATCTGCGCGCGCGGCGCGGCGGGCGTGCTCCCGTCGAGATGCGCCGACGCGGTGCGTGCGAGCGGCAACTTCGAGCCGGTCTCTTCGGCTCGCAGCATCTCTTCGAACGCCACTTCCTTGGCTCGATAGCCCGGCGTCTCGACGTTGGCGAGATTGGAAGCGAGGACACGTTGGCGTTCGGCGCCGGCGTCGAGCGCCCGCTTCGCGTTCGCCCACGAGTCGCCGCCGAAGAGGAGTTTCTGGATCATCGCGCGCCTCTTCCTTTCCTCTTCCGAGCCTCTGTCGAGAAGCCACAGGGCCGGGAGCGAGGAGTGACTCCCCGCTCCCGGGCGCCCGGACCCAGAGTGGGTCGTGCCAGCCAAGGCAAGGGGGATGCCACGTGCGCAAACGACTTTTGTCGCCTCGTCAGTTAGCTAGGCGAAAAGGAGTTACGGGGCTTGCTTCAGGAATCACAGTAAGCAAGGAAGGGCGGGATGGAGCGGCGGGCGGCAAGTTGTTCCCCGTCACCCGGCAGGAACTGAGCGGTCAAAAGCCTGGCTACTCGAAGATTTGCCTACTCGAAGATATTGCCGGGCGCCAGCAGTCCCTTCGGATCGAGCGTCTGCTTGAGTGAGGCCATCGCGCGCAGCTGCCACGCCGGATAGAGCTCGCGCAAGAGCGAGCGCTTGATCTTCCCGATGCCGTGCTCCGCCGAGAGCGTGCCGCCCAACTCGAGCGCGCGCATCGCCATCCTCCGCGCGGCGGCCTGCGCCTTGACCAAGGACGCGGCGTCTTCCGCGATCAGATTGAAATGCGGATGCCCATTGCCGACATGTCCGTAACCGGCGGTCAGCCCGCCGAAGAGATCGCGCCCGATGGCGAAGCAGTCCTCCATCAGCAGCGGCAACTGTTCCAGCGGCACGGCGAAGTCGGTCGAGACCTTTCGGCCGCCGTGGAGCTGCGCGCGCGAACCGCGTTCGTTCATCCCCGCGGGAATGGCGTGACGCAGGCGCCGCAGCGCCGCCTTCTCCGCTTCGCTCTGGGCGACGATGGTGAGATCGGCCAAACCCTGTTGCGCCTCGATCAACTCGTACCAGCGCTCGAACGACTCCATCTCCTTGCCCGGCTCCGCCTCTTCTTCGAAGAAGACCGCCGCGCCGGCGCCCTCGGGAATGCGCAAGCCGCCCGCTTCGGGATGGATGAGCGCGAGCGAGGTCGCATCGAAGAGTTCGAGACAGCGCGGCTCGAGCTCACCGCGGAGGCGGAGCGCATCGGCCGCCAAGACGAACGCGATCGCCTCGCGCCAACTCGGGAAGAACGCCATCGCGCCGAAGTCAGCGGCCGGCGCCGCCAAGCACTGCACCTCCACTTGGGTCACGATCCCGAGCGTCCCCTCGGAGCCGATCCAGAGGTCGATCGGATCCTGGAAGCCGTAGTAGCCGGTCGTATTCTTGCTGGCGCCCGCGCGCCGCACCGTTTGCAGCGTGCCGTCGGCCAGGACGATCCGCAGCGAGCGCACCCACGGACGCGTCGCGCCGTAGCGGTAGGTGCGCGAGCCGCTCGCGTTGCAAGCCACCGTCCCGCCCAACGAGCATTCGTTCTCGCTCGTCGGATCGGGCGGATAGAAGAGTCCCGCCTCGCGCAGCGTCCGCTTGAACTCACCCAAGACGACGCCCGGCTCGGCGATCGCGATGCGCCGCACCGGATCGATCTCGACGATGCGGGTCATCTGCTCCAGCGCGAGCGCGATGCCGCGCTCCGGCACCGACGCCCCGGTCGTGCTCGAACGCAAGCCCTGCGGCGTCAGCGCGACGCCATGCGACGCGCATCTCTGCATCAGATCGACCACCTCGGCCTCGGTCGTCGGTCGGGCCACCGCCTCCGGATCGTGCGCCAGCCCCGATGCGTCCGCCGAGTAGGCGTGGCAGATCTCCGCGTCGCGCGTGACCGTCGCGTGATCGAACGGATGGCCCTGTCCCATCGGCGGCTGTCCCATCAGCGGCTGTCCCATCGGCAGCGCCATGCGTTAGGACCGATAACCGAATCTGCGCAGCGCGCCGGCCCGCTTGCGCCACTTCGGCATCACCTTGACTCGCAACGAGAGATAGACCGCCCGTCCGAGGAACTCCTCGACGACCACCCGCGCTTCTTCCCCGAGTGCGCGGATCGCCTCGGCCCCGGCGCCGATCAAGATCGCTTTCTGAGACGGCGACTCCACCACGACATTGGCTTCGATGTAGTCCTTCGCGCCCGGCCGCTCGGTGAACTCCACGATGTCGACCTCGCAGGCGTACGGCACCTCTTCGCGGTAACGCTCCAGGATCCGCTCACGGATCAGCTCGCCGACGAAGAAGCGCTCCGACTGATCGGCCAGTTGATCGACCGGATAGAACGGCGGCGCCTCCGGCAGGCGCAGCAGCATGGCGTCGAACATCTCGCGGACTCCCGTGCCGTCGCGGGCCGAGATCGGGAAGAGTTCGTCGAAGAGTCCCGTGGCTGCGTAATGCGTCAGCACCGGAAGGAGCGCCTCCTTGGGCCGCACCGTGTCGACCTTGTTGATCGCCAGGAAGCGCGGCTTGCTCGACTCGGCCACCATCGCCGGCGGCTCCAAGAGCGCGCCCGGCTCGACCAGACAGAGCAGGAGATCGGCATCGTCGATGGCCGACTTCGCCTCGTTCAACATCGCACGGTGCAGATCGTAGCGCGGCTCCATCAACCCAGGCGTATCCAGCAGGATGATCTGATGCCCCGGCCCGTTGAGGATGCCCAGCGTGCGGCGCCGCGTGGTCTGCGGCTTCGGCGTCACGATTGCGAGCCGCTCCTCCAGGAGCCGATTCATCAGCGTCGACTTGCCGACGTTCGGCGCGCCGACCAGAGCGACGTAACCGCTGCGGAACCCCTTCAGCGAGGGATCGGTCGGGTCCTCGGTCGGGTCCTCGGTCGGGTCATCCATCAGCGGTCTCCTGTCGTTCCCAGCACGTCTCGAACGGTCGCCTCGGCATCCTAGCGGTCCGGAGGTCCGAACCTAAGATCTCGAGGAGCACCCTGGGACGGCCGATCCAGAGGAGAGTAAATCCGCGCGGTGGTCAGAGGCGTTTCGACCCAGGAAGAGGTGAGGTCACGAATGAAGCGCCCTCTCAGCGTCTTGGTGATCGAAGATTCAGCCGCCGACACCGAGCTCGTTCTGCACAAATTGCAGCGTTCCGGCTTCGAACCGACCCATCAGCGGGTCTGTGACGAGGCGACGCCCTTCGTGGAAGAGTCGCGCGCCTTCCTCGACTCTTCGTCAAGGACGCCGAGACCCTCGCCTACATCCGCCTCAACGCCGAGGCCGAGCGGATGGCCGGGGTGGCGCGCAATGGGATGGAGGGCAAGACCGACCTCGCTGCAGGCGCAGGAGCGCGGCTAGCGCGGCGACTTCTGGCGCCGCAACACCTCGCGCACCGCTTCGTCCAGCGCCGCGTCCTCTTGATCCGCCTCCGGTCGCGGCGCCGAAACCCCGAGAAGTTCGTCTCTGCCCACGAGGCTTTCGTACGGCGTAGAGACCTGGACATCCGGCGCGAGCCCGCGCCACTCCAGCGCGGAACCCTGCAGCCGCGTCCACTCCGTGCGCGGAATCCGCCAACCGCTCCCGTCCATCAACTCGATCTCGTCGGTCCCGAGGACCCCCCCGGCGGTCGTCTCTCCGACCAACGCGCCGAGGTCGAGCGTGCGCACCCCATGCGCCAGTATCTCCGCCGCGCTCGCGGTCCGCTCATCCACGAGGAGCGCCAGAGGACCGAGGCGGGACGGCGCGGGCGCCATCGCCGGCGCCCCTCCCCGCGAACGAACGCGCGCCACCGGAACGCGCGCCAACAGATCGAGGAGGCCGAGATCGACCGACCCTCCGGCGTTTCCGCGCAGGTCGACGACGAGACCCGGCGCGCCGTCGAGCGCGCGCTCCAGCGCGAAGCGCGAACGCGGCCCGAGGCGAGCAAGCGCCACGTAGCGCGCTCTGTTCTGGCTCGAAGACGCAGTTCGTCGGACCCGCACCGCGTCGCGCTCCGCGCGAGCACGTTGCCGCATCGTCTCGACATCGAGCGCGACGATCGTGTCGCGCCTCGCCTCGCCTCCCGTCGACCAGACCACTTCGACGGGCCCGCGCGCGCGGCCGTCCAAGATCGATTCGAGCGCACGCCGGGCGCCGAGCGTAACTCCGTCGACCGACTCGATCCAGACGCTCTCGCCGGAGACGCCGCGCCGCGCGAGCAACTCCGCCATCGGGCCGCCGGACAGCGCGTGCGCTCGCCGCGTCGTCCCTCGCTGGCCGCGCCGCTGTGCGAACGCCAGACCCAACTCGCCGCTGCGACGCGACGGCCCCGGCAGGATGTCCCCGACATGCGAGGCGCCCAACTCGCCGACCAGATCCGCGAGCAGATCCGAGAGACCGGCGCGAGTCCCGATGGCGTCGAGTCGCGGCTCGTACCGCTTGCGCGCGGCCCGCCAGTCGAGCAGGTGGAGATCCCGGTCATGGAACCCATCGCGCAGACTTCGCCACGCCTCCGCGAAGAGCTGTTCCCGTTCCGCTCGAGGATCGACCCTCCGAGGGAGCGCCACCGCGATCGACCGCCAGCTTCCTACCTCACGTGTCCCGGTGTGCAGACGCCCCTGACGGTCCAGCGCATAGGCGGTGTTGTTGCCGTCCGCCGCGATCGCGCACAAGTCGATGTCGCCTTCGGTCAGTCGGACGGGAGCGAGACGCTCCGGATCGATCCACCAGAGCGCCCGCTCGCCCGACAACGTGGCGCCGCAGAGCACTCCCCCCCACGCCAGTTCGAACGGCCCCTCGTCTCCTGGAAAGTCGGTCAGCCGTTCCCGCCGCAACTCGAGACCTGCGCGTTCGATCGCGATGCCGCGCGATTCCGCCAGGGGGCGGGACGCTGCGCCGGACGCGGCGTCCACCGTAGCGCCGAGGAGATTCGCGCCCCAGAGATCGAGACTCCCCTCGGCATCCGAGAGGTAGACGAGCGCGCGGCCGTCCCGCGTCCAGTGCGGCTCGATGTCATGCGCCAGAGGATCGGTGAAGGAGAACGCGTCGCCGACGAGGAGTGATCGCAGGTAGATCTCACCGCGACCGCGGTCGTCGGCCGCTGCGTAGGCGATCCAGTCTCCGTCGGGTGACAGATCGAAGCCGTGGAAGCGCGCCGCGTCGGCCACGACCCGCTCGCGCCCGCCGGAGGCGTCGGCCACGAGCAGTTCCTCTCGCTCCCGCCGTCGCACGTAGGCGACCAGCCGACCGTCCCCCGAGTAGCGCGGGAGTCTCTGATCGTCGGTCCCAGTTCGAAAGACGACGGGAACCGCCTGCGCGGAATCCTCCGATGACCACGCTGACGGCCACCCCGACGGCCACGGCAGTCGGAGCAGGTCCTCGTCTCCGCTGCGATCACTGACGAAACAGAGCGCGGCGCCGTCGGGTGAGAAAACTGGATCGCGCTCGCGGTAGGGATGCGGCGCGAGCGGGCGCCCGAGAATCGGCTCGCGCGCCGGTTCGAGCGCCGAGAGATCCAGCGCGAACAGATCACCCGCCGCCTCGACCACCACTTGGCCGCGCGACGACACCGCGAGCGCGCGCAGACCGGAGCGCAGCGTGTCGGCGGAGGCCACTTCGGGCGGAAGGGTCGCTCGCAGTTCGAGACGCCGAGGGGCGGGCCGGTCGCTCGTCAACTCGAGGATCCAGATCGCACCGCCCTGTTCGTACACCACGCGCCGCCCGTCGCGGGGCAGGCTCGGCCAACGCACCGGCGCGTCGGTGTGATCGGTCACTCGGTGATGGGTCCGGGTCTCCAGGTCGAAGCGCCAGAGATTCGGCACGATCGACTCTTCGCTGATATAGAGCACGCTCTCTTCGTCGCGCCCCCAGAGCGGCGAGTGGTCCGGCCCATCGAACTCGGTCAACCTCGTGAGCTCTCGCGTCTCGAGATCCAAGATGGCGACATCGGTGTCCCCGGCGCCGCGATAGCCGCGCTGCCAGTGGGGCAAGAGTCCCGTCACGAGGAGGAGCCGCGAACCGTCGCGTGAGAGGCTGGCGTCGCGCGCCAGGTCGAAGGTGATCGGACGCGGCTCGCCGCCCGACACGGCGACCTTCCAGCTCCTCGGCTCGTCCCGCTCGCGCGTCGTGGTGAACAGGATCTCTTCGCCGTCCGGGCCGCACGAGGTGGGTCGATCGTCCCCTTCATGCCAGGTGAGTTGGCGTGTTTCGCCCGAGTCGATCCGCAGGACGAAGAGGTCGAAGTCCCCGCCGTCTTCCCGCGCGAACGCGAGCCGGTCGCCGTCTGCGAGCCAGACAGGGGAGCGCTCATCCTCGGGTGTGCGAGTCAGCGGGCGCGCCGAGACGGCGGCAGCGCCGCCGCCGAGGCCGTCGCCGCCGCCGCCGCCGCCGCCGATCGACGCGATCCAGAGATCGCCGCCGCAGACGAAGGCCACCGCCTTGCCGTCGGGGGAGACGCGCGGTTCCCTGAATCCGCTCGTGACGGGGGGCGGAGCGGCCGCCAACGCGGCCCCCCCCCAGAGCGCCATCATCACCACCCAGCCTCGCACGTTCCGACCTCCCTCGCTGCTCGCCTATACTGCCTGTCATGAGCGATCCGCGTTACTTCCGCAAGGGGCTCGGCAACCACGACCAGATCGCCCCGCTCCTGCACGCCGACTATCACAACAGCCTGATCGAGTACGTGAAGGCCCATGACCATCGCATCCGCTTCGACTCGACGGAAGTGCGTCTCGCCCACGAATTCGGTTTCTGCTACGGCGTCGATCGTGCGGTCGAGTACGCCTACGCCTCGCGTGACCGCTTCCCTGATCGTCGCATCTGGATCACCGGCGAGATCATCCACAATCCCTGGGTGAATCGCCGGCTCGAGGAAATGGGGATCCGCTTCCTCGATCCCCCCGGAACCGTCGCCGATCGACTCGCGGTCATCGACTCCGAAGATGTCGTCCTCATCCCCGCCTTCGGCGTCGAGAACGACGACTTCCTGAAGTTGCGCGACCGCGGCGCCATCTTGGTCGACACCACCTGCGGATCGGTGCTGAACGTCTGGAAGAGTGTCGAGCGCTACGCGAAGGACGGCTACACCGCGGTCGTCCATGGAAAGGTCCAACACGAGGAGACGCGGGCCACCTGTTCTCAGGTGACCAAGCACTCGGGCGGCCGCTGGCTCGTCCTGCGCGATCGCGAGGAAGCGAACTGGGTCTGCGATTATCTGGAGGGACGCCTCTCCGCCGACGAACTCCGCGCCCGCCTCGGCGACTCGTGGTCCGAGGGGTTCGATCCGGAGCGAGATCTGATCCGCATCGGAGTCGCCAACCAGACGACGATGCTCTCGTCGGAATCCATGGAGATCGCCGAGATGATCGGGCGCTCGATGGCGCGTCGCTTCGGCGAGGAGAAACGCTCCGAGCATTTCCGCAGCTTCGACACGATCTGCAGCGCGACGCAAGAGCGTCAGGACGCGGTCGGCGACTTGATCAAGGGCGGAGTCGATCTCATGGTGGTGATCGGCGGATTCAACAGCAGCAACACGACGCACCTGGTCGAGATGTCCGCCAAACTCGTGCCCGCCTATCACGTCGAAGACGCGAACTGTCTCATCTCTCCGGACTGGATCCGCCACCAACCGCTGGGCGAGAGATCGCCTGTGCTGACCCAGGGATGGTTGGCGGCCGCGGGCAGAGGCGCCACCGGTGAGACGCCGCTCGTCATCGGCGTGACCAGCGGGGCCTCGACGCCGAACAGCGAGACCGGCCGCACGATCTGGCGCCTGCTCGCCTTCCGCGGTGTCCCGGAGGCGGAACTGACCGAGATGGTCCACGGCGCTCGGGAGAGCGCGAGCCCGCGCGCCTGAGGCGCTCCGAGGGGGCGACCTTGTCTCTCGCTCGTACGCTCGGCCCTCTCGTGGCGACGCTCTGTTGCGCGGCTCAGGTCGCCGCCGACCCGGCCGTCCGCCTCGCGCCGGACGGTTGGTCACCGCCGACCTCCTGCGGACGGGACGCGCTGAGATTCTCCGGCGACTCTCCGCACGACGACGCCGATCCGCGCTACCTCGACTATGACCTCGTGGGGGTCGACCTCACGCTGGACTTCGACTTCGACTCCTCGTCGATCAAAGGCTCGGTCGTGCTCGATCTCTGGACCACGTTCACGCCGGTCGATGAGATCCTGCTCGATCTCGTCGACACCATGCAGATCACGTCGCTGACTCTCGACGGCCATCCCGCGCAGTTCGAACACGAGGATCGTCGACTGCGCGTCTTCGCTCGGGTCCCGATCCCCGCGCAGTCCCCAGCGCAGATCCGCATCGACTACCACGGCGCTCCCATCCGTGAAGCCTTCCTCGGGATGGAGTTCACTCGCCAGGGATTCATCGACGATCCAGGCGCGCCGATGGTGCACACGCTCAGTCAGACGCACTCCGCCTCGGCCTGGTGGCCCTGCAAGGAGGTCACCTACGACAAGTTCACCCTGGAGACGCACCTGACCGTGCCGGACAGCATGACCGCGGCGTCGAACGGACTCCTGCGCGAGATCACGCCGGCCGGGCCGGGCCGTAACACTTTTCACCACAGCGTGAGTTATCCGATCGCGAGCTACCTGGTCTCGGTCGTCGCGACCAACTTCGTCCATTGGTCCGACAGCTACCTGCCAATGGACGGCGGCCCGCCCATGCCGATCGACTACTACGTCTACCCGCAAAGCGAAGCGCGCGCGCGCGAAGTCTGGGCGCGCACGCCACAGATGATCGGCGCCTTCGCCCGCCTCTTCGGCGAGTACCCCTTCGTGCGCGAACGCTACGGCATGGCCGAGTTCAACTGGGGCGGCGCGATGGAGCACCAGACCCTCTCCAGCATGGGGACCTACCTCTTCGCCGCCGACCTGGCCGGCAACGAGCGCGTCGTCGCTCACGAGCTCGCTCACCAGTGGTGGGGCGACTTGATCACGCCGGCCACTTGGGACGAGATCTGGTTGAACGAAGGGTTCGCGGTCTACGGCGAGGCGCTCTGGTTCGAGGAAGTCGGGGGCGATGCCGCGTATCACGCGCACCTGCGGTCTCGCCTGCCGTTCAACGACGGCGAGTTCGTCGGCCCGCTCGTTCCGCCCGACTTCTGGTTCAGCAACACGGTCTACTCGAAGGGCGCCTGGGTTCTGCACATGCTGCGCGGCCTACTCGGCGATGACGGGTTCTTCCACGCCCTGCGGACCTATCGCCAGGAGTTCGCCTTCGGCGTCGCCTCGACCGAATCGTTCCGCGCCTCGGTCGAGCGCTCGACGGAAGTCGATCTCGAGGAGTTCTTCGCATCGTGGGTCTACGGAACCGGCCGCCCGATCTACGCCCTCTTCTGGACGCCGAAATTCACGAGCGCCGGAGTCGACGTCGAGTTCCGTCTCGAGCAACTGCAGGATGAGCCGGTCTTCCGACTGCCGGTCGAGCTGGTCGTGGAGTTCGCGACCGCCGACCCCGAGACCGTCGTCGTGATGGATACGACACGCGTGCAGAGCTTCGTCTTCTCCTTCGAGCAAGAGCCGCGCCGCGTCCTCGTCGATCCTCGCGATCGGATCTTGAAGCGAGTGCGCATGAGCGTGGGACCGACCGACGCCCCCGTCGCGGAGTCGTTCGACGAGTCGCCGAACTGGCGGCTCTCCGCGCCTTGGCCCAACCCCGCGACGGGCGAGGTGCGGTTGATCCTGCGGCCGCCGACTCACCCCGCGGGCTCGCGCCCTCCCGAGATCTGGGTCTTCGACGCGATGGGTCGGGCGATTTCGCCGTTGAACTCGGGGGATGGCGGCGGTAGTGGTGGCGGCGGCGGCGGCGACGGCGAGGGCGGACCCGGCGGCGACGCTGGCGAGCGCACGCTCCTGTGGAACGGACTCGACGCCCGGGGCCGGGACCGCGGCGCCGGCGTCTACTGGATCGGACCGGCTGACTCCAACGCTCGTTCGCGGCCCGCTCCGGTCCGCGTTGTCCGGGTGCGATGAACGATCTGGAGTTCGCAGCTCAACTGCAGACAGCGCTACTCGCTTGGTACGACGAGCGTCGGCGCGACCTTCCATGGCGACGCACGCGTGATCCCTACGCCATCTGGGTCTCCGAAGTGATGCTGCAGCAGACGCGCGTGGAAACCGCGACGCCTTACTACGAGCGATTCCTCGAAGCTTTCCCAACGGTGCGAGACCTGGCGCGCGCCGAAGAGGAACAGGTGCTCGCGCTCTGGTCCGGCCTCGGCTACTACTCGCGCGCGCGCAATCTCCGCGCTGGCGCGCAGGCCATCGACGATCGTCATGACGGCCGCTTCCCTCATCAGTTCGACGACGCGCTCGCGCTGCCGGGCGTCGGCCCCTACACCGCGGCCGCTGTGGTCTCAATCGCATACGGCGCGCCGCACGCCGTCGTCGACGGCAATGTCGCACGCGTCCTCGCGCGTCTCGACCGTCTCGATCCGCCCGTCGATCGCGGCGTGAGGCTGCAAGTGCTCGCGCAGTCGCTCCTCTCGCTCGCGCGTCCGGGCGATTTCAATCAGTCGATGATGGAGTTGGGCGCGACCGTCTGCACCCCGCTCTCGCCCGTCTGTCCGACCTGCCCTGTTTCGCCTTGGTGCCGCGCGTACGCGGACGGCGTAGTCGATCGCTATCCGCTTCAGAAACGCCGCCCCGATCCGGTCGACGTCCCAGGGACGATCGTTCTCGTGCGTGATTCGCAAGGACGTTTACTCCTCGAACGCGGGCGATGGCGCTGGCTGCACTCGCTCTGGCTTCCGCCGATCCTCGACCGGTCGACACGCGGCGAAGGCTTTGAGGACCTATGGGCCACAAACAGAGGAGGCTCGCTGCTCTCGAAGCACGAGGTCGTATCGATCGCTTGGCTGGGACAGGTAAGTCACACCATTACGCATCACCGACTGCGGCTCGACCTGCTGCGTGTGGAAGTCGCCTCGAAGTGGACCCCACCCACCGACGAACAGACACGCTGGGTCGAGGCCGACGGTCTCGCGGCGGTCGGCCGCTCCGGGTTGCTGACCAAGGCCCTGCGCTTGGAATCGGCCGGCCAGCAACCGCTCTTGTTCGGCGCCCGACCATGACCCGTCGCGCCGAACTCGTGCTTCCCCGCGACATTCTCGCGCGAGGCAACGACTGGATCGCGATCGACAAACCCGCGCGCCTACCGTCGCGTCCGTCTCCCGGTCACGATTCGAGCGTGTTGGCGGAGCTCGAACGCTGGCTGGCCGAGCACGAGCCGAGTACGCCGCGCCCCGGCGTCGTCCACCGCTTGGATCGAGATACGTCTGGCGTCCTGATCTTCTCGCTCGGCACCCGGAGACACCGCGCCCTCGTCGATGCCTTTCGCGCGCGACGCATCCGCAAAGAGTACTGGGCGCTCGTCATCGGTTGGCCGTCCCCCCGACGCGGCACGATCGCGCTCGCGCTGTCGCGCAACGCGTCGGGTCGCACGATCGTGGATTCCCGCGGCATGACAGCGTCCACCGAGTACGAAACCGTCCAGCGTCTCGCGCAACACTCCATCCTGCGAGTCCGTCCGCGCACCGGCCGCACGCATCAGATTCGCGTGCATCTGACGGCGCGAGGTACTCCGGTGCTGGGGGATCGCCGCTATCGACTTCCGGCGATCGCATCACTCCGGGCGCACAGCGCGACCCCCGGGATTCAGCGCGCGTCGCGCCTCTGTCTGCATGCGGCGCACTTGATTCTTCCTCCGGAAGTAGCAGGCACCGAACTCGCTATCAACGCCCCACTCCCTAGGGACCTTGCTCGCATCGCATCCAGGGTGAGATCGGCTCAACGCTAGCGATGCCCCGACTGATCGAGGCTAACGCTGCAGCACCCCCGACGGGCTGGGCGACACGACCCCGGGAATGCTGAGGAAATAGACTCCATTCGGAGCTGAACGTCCGTCCTCGAGGAGGCCATCCCATTCCCACCGCGACTCTCCGGCTTCGACGCCGACCCTCCGAGCAATCCGCCCATTCGCCGAAATGATCACGAGTTCGCTGGCACGCGGAAGCACACTCAAGGTCTCGATGGAGAACGCCCCCCGTGACGGGTTTGGGAGGACGCGTATGCGGTGCGTCTCTTGGAGGTTCGCTACCGGCGCGCCCGCGGGAAGACAGAGCCCAAGATTCGCCCCTACCCATTCCCCACACGGTGACGCCGCCGCTGTACACGGCGATGATGGAGCAAGCCGGTAGTCGCCGCTGGACGTAGGAGCGGTGCCACAGTCCATCGGGTCACAGAATTGCGGCTTCTCCTCGACCTGTGCGCCGATCAATTCGATTTCCTGTCCCTCACAGCAGATCCCGGCCAGCGAAAGCGCACAGCAGGTCATGGATACCGAGTTGAGGTCATCCGAATCGAAGAGGAACAAATCCACCCCTGGTTCTGGGGCGCAGTTGTCTCTCAAGATCGTCCTCTCGAACGCCAAAGACTGGCCTGCATGAAGATACACCCCACCGCAAACTTCACCGGCCGAGTTCCCGACAATCGTACATCCAGTCACGGCGCCAGGATTCCAAGATCCATCGAAGTACAGCGCGCCCCCGCGCTGAGTCGCAGCGTTCCCCGAAAACACGCACTCCTCAATCGCAACCAACTCGCAATACACAAACGTTCCGCCGGCGCCGTTCGCGTCTCGATTTCCGCGAAACATGGAGTTTCGGATAATTACCGCCGACGCTTCAGCAAATATTCCTCGCGTGTCGTTGTCCTCGAAGACACATCCAGTGACCTCCAGGGTGGCGTCGGAAGCCACCACGCAGGCTCCTCCTTGGTTTTCCGTGAAGACACACTCGGTAACTTTGACGTTCCCTGCTCCACTCGCGAGAACTGCAAACTCCGGCGCACGTGTGATCACGAATCCGCTCACGATGGACGGCCCATGGTCATCTGACTGAAATCGCACCGCACTTCCAGCGTACTCGCAATCTATTGTGACCGAGGCCGCTGGTCCATCGGCCATGAGCGTGATCGCCTTCCCATTGAAGTCCAGATCCCGGTTGCCGAAACCGGTATACACTCCAGGAGCTACAACTACGGAGTCACCCGCACTAGCCACGTCAAGCCCTTGTTGGATGGTCGACGCTCCCACACCGGGAACTTCGACTACAGTCGCACTCGCATGAGACGCAGTTAGAACGTATGCGATTAGCCAGAGCCTAGTCGCGCGTGCGCTGATCATAGCGTCGTGTCCACTGACCGTTGACCCGGGACTTCTCGCACGCTGGTGGGCCACGTTAGCAATCTCCTCTCCCAAGCCCCTCTCAATAGTCGTCGAAATCGAACTGAATCTTATAATTGCCTGCTGTGAGGGCGATTGACTTAATTTGTCTTATCCACACACCAGTTGTGTCTGATTGAGTAGACCGCCGAGACGTTGGGCTCGCGCCATACTGGTTGGAGGACGGATTCGTTAGTCTCGAAAACCCCTGAGGAGTCAGAAGCCCGCCCACGCCGGGGAAAAACGCGGTGGATAGCATCGTGGGTGCACAGTCGAGCGTGTCCCCTCCGGCGCTTGGTGAAGCAACCGCCGGGAAATCGCGGCACCAATCGCTTCCTCCATCCGCATATTTTCCAGAGCTGTGCTCCAAATCAAGCAGGGCATCCGCACTACCTGCTCCGATCTGCCGATAGTGCCAGATGAGGAGCCCACGCCATTTAGAATATCGTCATAGAGCGTGCGTTGGTGATTCACCAGGAGAAAGAACTCCCGGTCCGGAGCCGTATCGGGGCTGGCAGGTGAGTCCTTCATCTGCCATGACAGCTCCTCGGGTTGGGCCGAGTCAAACCGGGACAGATCGAAACGCCCTGGAATGGTGAGCCGAACTCTAGGCAGGTCAATGAAAAACGTGAACCGGCCGTTTTTCCCGGAGACCCGGTCGCGTGCGCCCGTCGACCGCCTCGAGCCACTTCGTCTTCTGTGGGTAGGCAAATTCGGACTCGATCGGCGAAACGTAGCCGATCTACTTCACCTGGCGCTCCCGGCCGGACCAAGAGATCCCATCCAACGTGGCAATCCCATGCGTGCCCGGTTCGCGGCCCCGAGCGGCGGTGCGCTGTTGAGACGACGTGTCGGCTGGTCGGTTGGTCGCTGAGACGACGGGTAGACGAGACGACGGGTCGACGGCTCAACCACCGACCAACCCGGCCGGCAGCTCCATCCCCGCCACTTCACGCACGAAGTACCGATGAACAGCCGCTGGTCGGATCAACTCCGGGTGGAACGTCGCGCCGAGCACGCGCCCCGACCGGACGAGGACCGGATCGTCACCGCGCCGCGCCAACACCGTGCCCTCCGGCCCAACCGAGACGATCCGCGGCGCGCGGATGAACACGAAGTTCGTCTCGAGGACACGCTCGCCGCGCTCTCCACCGTCACCATCCCCGCGCTCACTCTCCCCGAACTCCACTCGCCCCGGCTCAGAGAAGCTGTTGACCTGACGCCCATACGCATTGCGCGCGACGACGCAGTCCAAGAGGCGTAGGCTCTCTTGCGGCGGATCGACGACCTCGCGCGCCAAAACGATCAACCCCGCGCATGTCCCGAAGAGCGCGCCGCCGTCGGCATGGAACCGCACGATCGATTCGTCCAGCCGCTCCAACGCGAAGAGCTCGAGCAGCGTGGTGCTCTCGCCGCCAGGCAGCACCAACGCGCGAAGCCCGTCCAAGTGCGCGGGTCGACGCACCTCGCGCACAGACACGCCGAGCGACTCCAGCGCGAGCGTATGCGCGGCGAAGTCGCCTTGCAACGCGAGGACGCCGACCTCCACCGCCACCGCGCCCAACGTCACCTCACCAGCCTCGCGTCTGCATCAGCTCACTCGGCGCTAGCTTCGTCACATCGAGGCCCGGCATCGCCTCGCCGAGATCCTCCGAGAGCTTGGCCAGCATCTCCGCGTCGCGGAAGTGCGTCGTCGCCAGCACCATCGCCTTCGCGCGCCGCGCCGGATCCTCCGACTTGAAGATGCCTGACCCGACGAAGACCGACTCGGCCCCGAGCTGCATCATGAGTGACGCATCGGCGGGGGTGGCCAATCCACCGGCGGAGAAGTTCGGCACCGGCAGGCGACCTTCCTTCGCGACCCAACGCACCAACTCGTACGGCGCGCCGATCTCCTTCGCCTTCGCCATCAACATCTCGGGGGGCAGCACCGTCAGTTCACGCATGCCCTGCACGATCGCGCGCATGTGACGCACCGCTTCGACGACGTTGCCGGTGCCCGCCTCGCCTTTCGTGCGGATCATCGCCGCGCCCTCGCCGATCCGCCGCAGCGCCTCCCCTAGGTCACGACATCCGCAGACGAACGGAACGGTGAAGGCGAACTTGTCGACGTGGTGCGCCTCGTCGGCCGGCGTCAGGACTTCGCTCTCGTCGATGAAGTCGACGCCGAGCGACTGCAAGATCTGCGCTTCGGCGAAGTGACCGATCCGGCACTTGGCCATGACCGGAATCGAGACCGCCGCCATGATCTCCTTGATCTTCCGCGGACTCGCCATCCGCGCGACGCCGCCATCCCGCCGGATATCGGACGGCACGCGCTCCAACGCCATGACCGCGACCGCGCCCGCGTCCTGCGCGATCTTCGCCTGCTCGGCGTTCACGACGTCCATGATGACCCCGCCCTTCAACATCTCGGCGAGGCCAGTCTTCAAGCGAAGGCTTCCGGTCTCCATGGCGTTCCTCCTATCTCACTGTCCCTAGAAAAACGGTGACGACGGAACCTTCGCTCGCTCCGTCAGACTCTGCGCAGCGAGCAACTGCCCCAGCACGCGAATCCCGCGTTCGATGTTCTCCACCGGCTCTCGCACGAATCCCAAACGGATGAACTCGCGCCCACCGCCGCTCGGGAAGAAGAGTGGCCCCGGCGAGAAGTCGACCCCTTCCGCGCGAGCGCGCGCGAGCAGATCCCAGGCGTCGACGTTGGGCGGAAGACGCAACCAGAGTGTCAGCCCGCCGCGCGGGCGGGTCCAACTCACCTCCGGCGGCATCTCTCGTGCAAGCGCGTCGAGCATGGCGCGCAGGCGATCGCCGTAGATCTTCCGCGTCCGCTCCAGATGCCGGTCGAGCAATCCGCGTTGGCAGTACAAGGCGAGAGCATGCTGCGCGAGAAGTCCGCTGGAAAAGTCAGCGAGCCCCTTCAGTTCGCGCAACGCCGCCAACAGCGGCGGCGGCGCCACGAGCCAACCGAGACGCAGGCCGGGGAACAAGATCTTCGAAAAGCTCCCCAACAGGATCACCTGATCGTGTCGATCGAATGACTTCACCAATCGCGGCGCCTCTCCGTCGTAGACCAGGTCGCCGTCGAAGTGGTCCTCGATGATCGGGAGCGAATGCCGACGCGCCAGCGCGAGCAGCGGCTCGATCCTCTCCTCGTCGAGACAGATCCCGGTCGGATTCTGGAACGCGGGCACGGTATAGAGGAAGCGACCGGCGTCGCGACGACACGCTTCCTCGAGACGCGGCAGCGAGAGTCCGCTCTCGTCCATCGGCACGCCGACGACCCGCGCCCCCGCCGCGCGAAAGAGTCGGAACCCGTTCGCGTAGCCGGGCTCCTCGACGAACACCGTCTCGCCGCGCACCACGAGCAGCCGCAACAAGAGATCGAGTCCCTGTTGGGATCCGTTCACGATCAACACCTGCTCGGGGGAGACATCGACACCCCGCGCCGCGAGGCGATCGGCGAGCACTTCACGCAGGGATGCGAGTCCTTCGGGCGGCCCGTAGTCGAGCGCCTGCGATCCGTGGCGAACGAACACTTCATCGACGATCGCGCGCAGCTCCTCGGTCGGGAAGAGCGCCGGATCGGCGGTCGCGCCGGTGAAGCGGATCCAGTTCTGTTGGTCGCCCCCCTGCCGCGCCGTCCGCCACATGCCGCCATCGTCGGCGACACGACCCGCGATCACTTGGTCCCACGCGAATCGGTCGGAGGCGTCGGCCGAGTTCACGCTCAAGCTCGCGCCCGATCGGGCGCCCGTCTCGAACCGACTCCGCACGAATGTCCCTCGCCCCACTCCGGCGTCGACCCATCCGTCATGCGCGAGGATCTCGAACGCCTGCACGACGGCGCGCCGCGGAATGCCGAGCGCCTTGGCGAGCGCGCGAGACGGCGGTAGTTTCGCGCCCGGCGTGAGTTCTCCATCGGCGATGAGGAGACGCAGTCCGTCCGCGACCTGCCGCGGGACGGGCACCGACGAATCGGAATCGATGGGGAGCGAAAGTGTCAGCGTTTCCACCGTTCCAAGTTACGATCCAATGTCCTCGTTGGATCGTTCCGAGTCCGACCCAAGCCAAAACATCCGACCTAGAAATGCCGTTTGAACCCGCCCCCAGATCCTAGCCCACGTATTTTCGCTCCAACAAGAGACAATATGGCGCTCCAATCAGAAATTTGGTACGGCCCTCCACCCGCTCGCGAAGTCGATCTCGCCATCGTCGGCGCCGGAGCCGCCGGCCTCTGGGCCGCCCGTGCCGCGGCCGCGAGAGCCGCCGCCTCGGGAGCGCCGCTGCGCATCCTCCTGCTCGACGGCCGCCGCCTCGTCGGCGCCAAGATCCTCATGTCGGGCGGCACGCGCTGCAATCTCACGCACGTCGTCGTCAGCCCCGACGACTACCGCGGCGGCAACCGCAACCGAATTGCCCGCATCCTGCGAGCGCACCCGTCGACGGAATCGCTCCGCATCTTCACCGAGGAGATGAACCTGCCCGTCGAGATCGAGCAGAGCACCGGCAAGCTCTTCCCCGCCGACAACTCCGCACGCAGCGTGCTCTCCGCGTTGCTCAACGCCGTCCACAACGCCGGCGTCACGCTCGTCACCGATTGGAAGTGCGACGACCTCGCGCGCTACGGCGCGGAGTGGGTCCTCTCCGGCCACGACACCGACGGCGTGCGCCACGAGCCGATCCGCGCGCGACGCGTGATCGTCAGCACCGGCGGCCTCTCGTTTCCCAAGACCGGCAGCGACGGCGTCGGCTGGCAGATCCTCAGACGTCTCGGACACACGATCGTCGCGCCGATGCCCGCGCTCACGCCGCTTGCGCTGGGGGGCGACCTCCACGCGCCTCTCTCCGGCATCGCCCTCGAGACCCAGCTCACACTGCGAGAAGACAGCCGAGTCACCGCGCGAGCGCGCGGCCCCATGCTCTGGACGCACACCGGTGTCAGCGGCCCCGCCGCTCTCGACCTCAGCGGCCACTGGGCGCGCGCGCACGTCGACCGGCCCAGTGTGCGTCTCGATGTGGAAGCGTCGTTCCTGCCCGATCTCACTTTCGAAGAAGTGGACGCCGACTGGTTGCGCGCCGCCGAACGGAATGCCGCCACCACCATCCAGAGTCACTACATCGCACTTCCCCACCGTCTGCTCACGGCCTTGGCCGAGCGAGCGGGCGCGAGCGCCTCGCAGCGACTCTCGCAGACGCCGCGAGATCTCCGTCGTCGCGTCATCACCGAACTGACGCAACACAACCTCGGCGTCATCGATGTCCTCGGTTATCTGAAGGCCGAGGTCACTTCCGGCGGAGTCCCGTTGGAGGAACTCGACAACGCACTGGAGTCCCGACTCCTCCCCGGCTTGCACCTCGCGGGCGAGGTGCTGCATGTCGACGGCCGCCTCGGGGGCTTCAACTTCCAATGGGCGTGGTCGGCGGCGACGGTGGCGGGAGAAGGCGCCATCGACAGGATCCGCCCAGCGTAGAATCGATCCTGTGATCGCGTCGGCCTCGCGGATCGTCGGAGGAGCTTCGTTGCGCCCCCACCACAGACTCACTCGCCGCTCGGTGCACGCCGCTGCATCGACTTTCCTCGTTCTAGCGGTCTGGTCGCCCGGACTCTCTGCGGCGCAGCCCGAGCCGCGACGCCCCTTCCGAGGAACAGCGCCGGTGATCGCGCTCGGCAGGTCGGCCCAGGTCCAGACGATGTCGTTCGCCAACGACGCCGCCACCGGGCTCGTCCTCATCGGAACGGGTCTGCTCGAGGGCCGAGAACCTCTTCTGGAGTTGTCCGGAACGAGCGCGTTGCACTTCATCAGGCGAAACGATGACGGCTGGAGCGTCTCGCAGAGCCTGTGGTTTCTCGGAAGCGCCTACGAACCGAACGTGTTCGACCTCGACGGCGATGGCTTACAGGATTTGCTCATCGTGGCCGACCGAGGTTCGCGCCCGGCCGAACTCCACTTCTACCGTCAGGAGTCGAGCGGACGGTTCCGTGAGCGAGAGACCGTCGTGCTCCCTGATAGCACGCACCCCGAGATCATCACCCGCACGGGAACCGTAGGGGGCGTGATGCTCCTCGGAAGACTGGGGACCACGGGATGTCTCTGGGCCGCGCGACTGCAACGAGACACAGACTCGACCCTCCGCCTTCTGTGGGAGCGACGATTCTGCTCCGACGAGGTCCGGAGTTCACGCGTCCGGGGCTGGGTCGATTCGGGTGATTCGGGGCTCGCGCTGGTCGAGGAATACAGAGGAGAGGACGAGGAACTCCGGTCCTGGACCGTGGACGTGGACGGCGGCACTTGGCTGGAGTCTCCGACTCCCCCTCGCGGGGTTCCGTTCCGTCTGAACTCGATCGTGCGCGGAGGACGCCCGGAGACTTGGACCTGGGCGCAGCCGCCCGACTCGTTGTATCGACTCGAGCCCGACGCGGCTGGACGCATCGTCTTCCGCGGTGTTCCGATCGACGGCGTTCCGCCGGACTGGCGCAGATACGACAACCTCGGAATCGACGTCGCGGTCGCGAGCGACCCGTTCGTCTTCGCGGCCGTCGGCTGGAACGGCAACGGAGATGAGGTGAGGCTCGCGCAACTGGAGGAGGACGGCTCGGCCGTGGTCGTCGATCGTTGGGAGAACCTGCCGCCATTGATCGGCAGCAATTCGCTGGCCGGGATCCTGCGCGATGCGACCGGCGCGCTCGAGACGCTGCTCGACCCGGAAGGCGCACTCGTCGCGATCGCACGATCCGGCGAGCCCATCGCCGTCGACTTCCCGATCGATTTCCTTCGAAACCTCCCGAGCAGGGATCACACGCTCTACCAGGACTTGACCGGCGACGGGATCACAGACCTGGTCACGGACTTTCGCGCGGGGGATGCGTGGCGATTCCATCTCTTCGTGGGCATCCCCCATCCACCATGGTTCCTTCCTCCCGCGCCGATCGCGATGGAACGAAGCGAGCTTCGTCTCGAGTCGGGCGACTTCGACGGCGATGGGACGAACGATCTGCTCTTCATGGGCGAGCGCGAGGGCGCGCGGAGATCGTCGATTGGGACCGCGGTTGGTTCAGCGCACACCACTGCAACCGCGAGAGCGGGCGCGTCGAGCGGATCTGGCAGGTTTCGGGCAGCACTCACACCGTTTGGACCGCCGAAGTGGTGAATCTCGATTCCGATCCTCAGATGGAGCTGTTCTGGAGCGACTTCG
Organism: uncultured bacterium; assembly: GCA_964631125.1. Lineage (GTDB taxonomy): Bacteria > Eisenbacteria > RBG-16-71-46 > CAIMUX01 > CAIMUX01 > CAZVYN01. The sequence goes on from CAZVYN010000018.1 coordinate 27,909, forward strand.
ATGTGGCGGAAGCCTGGTCGTGCGCCGGGGTCGGACAGAGACCTCGAGCACAGGCCTTCTGGGATCTCATCCGCACGAGCCACGACGGAATTCTCGGCGCGGCCGACCTCGCAGCGGACGGTCTGCCCGAACTGTTGTTGGCCGCAGGCGGCGTGATCACGATCGTGCGAGACCCGCAGGACGCTCCTCGGGAAGAAACGTTCCTGCTACCCGAAGCATCGACCGGCCCTCGAGTGCGGACTCTCATCGGCGACGTCGATGGAGACGGCGATTCAGATCTCCTCATCCTGCGCCCCGATGGTCTTCACGTCGAATTGAACCAGGTCGTGTACGCCACGATGGGCGCGGGAGATTTTCCGCGGGTGCGGTTGATCGGGTCGAACCCCAGCCGCGGTCGAATCACGGCGGCCGTGCGCGCCGACGATTCGCGATCGATCGAGATCGAACTCCTCGATCCCATCGGGCGCAGACTCTGGAGAGACGTCTACCGTCCGCTCCCCGACGCCTGGATCAACATCGACGTCCCCGTCGATCAGGTCCGCCGACTCCCGTCGGGTGTCTATTGGCTCCGTGCGCACGCCGCTGGACGCACGACCACACGCAGCGTCGTTCTCGTTCGCTGAAGCGCGAACTGGGTCCGGACCCAGTTGCGGCGATCGTCCCGGATCCTCACCTCGCGACCGTCACGCGCCCGATCTGAACTCGCGCGCCGGTCTCGACTCGCATGAGGTAGATCCCGCTGGGCGCGTCACGCCCCTCGTCATCGCGTCCATCCCATTCGACCGAAGCCAGCCCGACCGCATGGGGCCCGTCGATCAAGGTGCGCACCGTCCGCCCCGCTGCGTCGAAGATGCGCAGCGAAGTCGGCCCGTCGGTCGGGACGAAGAACGAGATCCGCATCCCGCCCGTGGAGGGATTCGGCGAGCTGCGAGGCCGCAGCGTCGCGCCCGCGAGGTCTTCTTCCACACCCGAAGTCTCGCAGTACGACGCGGTGCATTCCTCGTGGTGGCCTTGGTAGACACCGCCGGATCCCAGGCAGGCAACGGCGTCCAACTCGACGCAGTCCTCACCGAAGCAGCACGCGCCGGTCGGCGGCGGACAGGGGTTGGGGTCGCACCGCCAGGGCGCTCCGAGGAAGTCGCCGCCGAGCTTCTCGCATTCCGAGGACGTCAGCCGTGAGCACGACCCGTCCGGAGAACAGCACACCCCGAGCGGCTCGGGGCATGGATCGGGGAGGCAAATCGATCCCTCGCCCAAGAAAACGTGGGGCGACCCACAGTCCTCCTCCGTCGTGAGAACACAGCCGCCGGTGATGCGGCAGCACGCTCCGGCCCCGCCGATTCGAAGCGCGAGGCTGTGGACCGAGCCCCCCGCGACCGCGCTGAAACCAAAGTTGGGCTCCGGCACATTGCACTGGTTGCTCGCGTTCCAACCCCACGCGCGAACGGTTCCGTCCGCTCGGACCCCGAGGTTGTGACTGTTGCCGGACGCGATCGCCACGAAACCCGAGTTCGGACTCGGGACGTTGTGTTGTCCCAGCGAGTTCGAACCCCACACGACGACCGTCCCGTTCGACTTCAGTCCGATGCTGTGTTTGTAGCCGCCGGCAATGGCGACGAACCCCGCGTTCGGCGCCGGCACGTTCCGTTGCCCATACTGATTCGAGCCCCAAGCCGCGACGCTTCCGTCGGCGCGGAGAGCGAGGCTGTGGTAGTACCCGCCTGCGATCGCTGTGAATCCGATGTTGGGCGACGGCGGATTGCACTGCCCCTGCGAGTTCTGGCCCCAGGCCACGATCGTCCCGCCCGCCTTCAGTCCCAACGAATGCTGGTACCCGCCGGCGATCGCGATGAAGTCGTCGTTCGGCGCCGGCACGTCGCACTGCCCGTACTGGTTGTCGCCCCACGCCACGATGGCGCCATCCGCCTTCAGCCCCATGCTCTGATCGCCGTGGCCCGCGATCGCGATGAAGTTCTCGTTCGGCGCCGGAACGTTGCACTGTCCGTAGAGATTCGAGCCCCATGCGGCAATCGTGCCGTCTGCTCTCAGTCCGAGGCTGTGCCAATACCCATCACCAATCGCGATGAAATTCGCATTGGGAGGTGGAGGCGTGAGCTGGCCGTCGTCATTCGCGCCCCAGCCGACAACCGATCCCGCGAGTGCAAGACTTGGCGCGAGAAGTACCGCCGCGATGAGGAGCGACGTGATGCGATGCGACGCGATGCGATGCGAGGCGATGCCCGACACGGCCGTTCGCACACCCGACGTGGACGCGGAATGCCACGGAAGCATTGTCGACACTCTCGGCGCCTCCCTCCGGGTCGGAATCAACCGCAGAGAGTGTAGGCCGCTGGGTGCGCTCGTCGCCAGCGCCCGGTTTCCATCGCGTTGCCGTCGGAACTCCGTCGGAATTCCGAACTCGTCTCGAGACGAGTTCGACCGCGGCGACTCGTCGCCCGACTACCGCTGCGTCCCCACCGACGCCGGCTGCCAGAACCTCCCCGGCTGCTCCGTGTCGAGCAGCCGTTGCTCCATCTTCTCGAAGCGATAGACCCGCGCCAGCGGCACGCCCTCCTCGAGGTTCTCCGCCACAACGACGAGATCACCGCGAGCCACGAGATCATCGAGGAACTCGATGAAGTCGGTCGTCACGGTCGACCTGCGGAAGAAGATGACGAGGAAGTCGGGACGCTCGCGGAAGCTCATCCGCAATTCAGGCCCGAGTCGACGCCGATCGGCATCGGTGATGGCGGCGTCCCAGTAGGCGGGAATGGCGTCGATTCCCAGCCGATCGCGTGTGCGCAGCGCGAGAGGGACCAGCGGTTGCCAGAAGTTCTCGGAATCGCGGCAGAAATCGAGTTTCGGGATCGTATAGACGCTCGGTAGGTCCGCACCGGCAGCCTCACCGGCATCAGCGCCGCCGTGCGCGGCGATCGCCGCGAGCAACTTCCCGTTGACCGCATCACCCCAGTACGACAACTCGAGCCCGCGTTCCGCCGCGCCGCGGACGCCGCCGACGACCGGCCCTCGGTAGGCCAGTCCGTTGGGTTCGCGCGCCAGCGAGACACCGAAGGCGAAGCCGGCCAGCAGCAGCGCGCCCATCCCGACCATGTGCGAGCGCAGCGACGGGCGGGGCGACAGTCCCGACAACTTCGACACCCGCGACACCTGCTCCCTCACACGATGCACGCCCCACGCCGCGGCCAACGCGACGGCCAAGAAGACATAGACGAACTGACGTGTGCCGTCGTGATTCGGGGTCGAAGGGAGCCAGCCGACGACGAAGGTGAGGGCGAGTCCGGAAAGCGCAAGGCGCGGAATCCAGCCCTCGTCTGCCGTGGGCGCCGCCGCGCGCGCCGCCGCGGACATCGGCGTCCACACATCCCGAACACGTTTTGAAACGTGTTCGATCACCGCGATCACTCCGACGGCGAAGAAGAACAGCACCGGCCACGACAACGCCGCCAGCAACTCGACCGGTCGGTAGTGCCAGGGCGGATGGAAGCCCCAGCTCTTCCCGAGGTAGAAGACGTTGATCGGCATCCAGTCGCCGCGCGTGGTGGTCTGACGGAAGTAATCCAGGAACAGCGGCCATCCGTCGAGCCAGGGCCAGAAGTACGGATCGAAGAGCAAGAGTCCCAGGGGCGCCGCGACGGCGGTGACGGCGCCAACCACCCAGAAACGCGGCCGTCGCCACTCCCCCGCGAGCGCGGCCGCTCCGAGCGCCCACGCCGGCGCCAGCAAGTTGGTGAACTTGGAGCAGAAGGCCAGCGCGACGATCAGACCCCAGATCGCGAGACCGCGCCAGCGCCAGCGTTCGCCACCGCGCTCGCCGCCACCCTCGGCCCCGCCCTCGTCCCCGCGCAACACCCGCGGCAACGCCAGCGCGCACGCCACCCACGCCAGGTTCTGCAGCGTCTCCGTCGCGCCGAGATGTCCGTGCGCCCAGATAGCGGGGACCCCCAGGTACACGAGCGCGGCCACTGCGCCGCAGAGCTTGCCTAGTCGCGGCGCGACCAAGAGAAACAGCCCACCGACGGTGAGCGCCAAGAGCAGCGCGTTCGCCGCGCGGAACGCGATCGGATCGGCGAAACCGACGGCGCGAAACGGCAGCCCGCCGATCGCCTGCCACACCTCGTGCAACGGCGGGTGGCCGTTGCGCTCCGCATGCTGCAGCCAGACGCGATCAATCGTGGTGCGAGCGAACAGCTCGCGCCACTCCCCCGGCTGCGAAACGACGTCGCCCAGCCAAGCCCGTTGCAATTGAGCGAACCGAAAGTAGGTCGGCTCGTCCCAAGTCAGTCCATAGCGCGACAGACCGGGCAGCGCGATCGCGACAGCGACAACAACCCACGCCAGCGCCCGAGCAAGCGACCACGCACGCGTGGAGACTCGCGGGCCGCGCGGCCGAATCATCCGCCGGGCAGCTCGACGCGGAAGCCGGCGCGGCGCAGCTTCACCAGCTCGCTCTTCTCCACCCAGAGCTCCGTCCAGACCCGTCCGTCCATGTGCTGCTCCGCCACGCGCTCGGCCCGCGGCGTCAGCTTGCGCAGTTCGTCGCTACGGTCGAACGTGCACTCGACCCGCACCAGAGTGCGCAATTCGCGGATGACGCGCGCGATCCGTTCGCGCACCCGATCGAGATCTTCGTCGCGGAACGCGCTGATCATGATCGCCTCCGGATAGCGCACCCGCGCCTCGACCAAGCGATCGTCCTCGGTGAGCTGATCGACCTTGTTCAAGACCAAGAGCCGCGGGATCGGCTCGGTCAGGATCTCGTCCAAGACCTTCTCGACCGTCTGGATCTGCGCCGCATGCGCGGGATGCGCGAGATCGACCACATGCAGCAGCAGGTCGGCATGCCCGACTTCGCGCAGCGTCGCCTTGAACGACGCGACCAGATGGTGCGGCAGCTTGCGGATGAATCCGACCGTGTCGGAGATCACCACTTCCAGCTCGCTCCCCAGATGGATGCGCCGCGTCGTCGTGTCGAGCGTGGCGAAGAGCTTGTTCTCGGCCAGCACCTTGGCGCCGGTCAGTCGATTGAAGAGGGTCGACTTGCCGACGTTGGTGTAGCCGACCAGCGACACACGGAACGCGCGGTTACGTCCCTTGGCCTGCGTCTCGCGCTCGACCTCGACCTTCTCCAGACGCTCCTCCAGCACCGCGATCTTCTCGCGCACCCGCCGCCGGTCGACCTCGAGCTGCGTTTCTCCGGGACCCCGCGTCCCGATGCCACCGCCGGTGCGCGAGAGATGCCCCCACATGCCCGCGAGTCGCGGCAGCAAGTAACGGAGCTGCGCGAGTTCCACCTGGATCTGCGCCTCTCGGGTCTGCGCCCGCTGCGAGAAGATGTCGAGGATCAGCTCGCTGCGATCGACGGTGCGGACCTCCAGCGTCTTCTCCAGATTCCGCACCTGCGAAGGACTCAGATCCTCGTCGCAGAGCAGGAGATCGGCCCCCGTCTCCGCGATCAGGCTCTTCGCCTCTTCCATCTTGCCGGGACTCAGAAACTTCCCCGAAACGACGGAAGACTTGCGCTGCAGCAGCCGCTCGACCACCTGGACCCCGGCCGTCTCCGCCAGGAACGCCAACTCGTCGAGCGTCTCGTCCTTGTTCTCTTGATCCTTCAGCCCGACGAGGAGCGCCTTGCTCGGCGGCGCGCTCGTCTTCTGCTCACGCGTGGTGGGAGTGGGTCGGCCTTCGTAGCTCTGCGGTTGTCGGATGGTGGTGTCTCCTTGTGTCTCGTTGTCTCGGCGCGCCGGTCGGATCTCGCGTCGCTCGGTGCGGCGGGTCGAGGCTACCTATCGGCGCTCGCGTGGGTCTAGAGCCGTCTGCGGCGGGGAGTAGAGAACGGCCCACTCGCTGGAGCGAGTGGGCCGGGGTGCGGTCGGCCAACTGAAGTCTCGAGACGGCAGTTGGGTGGTGCGGAATCAGGCGAGCTTCGCTCGCCCGATGTCTTTAGTACATACCCCCGAAGTCGCCACCGCCGCCGCCGCCGCCGCCAGGACCGGCGGAGGCCTTCTCCCTCTCGGGGATCTCGGCGATGAGGGCTTCGGTCGTGAGCATGAGGCCGGCGATGGACGCGGCGTTCTGGAGGGCCGAGCGGGTCACCTTGGTCGGATCGATGATGCCGGCTTCCAGCATGTCGACGATCTCGCCGGTGTCGATGTTGTAGCCCTGCGTCTTCTTGGTCAGCTTCTTGACTTCGATGACGACGACCGAACCCTCCATCCCGGCGTTGTTCGCCAGGGTGCGGAGAGGCTCTTCCATCGCACGCTTCACGATGCCGATGCCGATGCCCTCGTCACCGACCACGACGACCTTGTCGAGCGCGGGGATGCAGCGCAGCAGCGCGATGCCGCCGCCCGGCACGACGCCCTCTTCGACCGCGGCGCGCGTGGCGTGGAGCGCGTCTTCGACGCGGGCCTTCTTCTCCTTCATCTCGGTCTCGGTGGCCGCGCCGACATTGATGACGGCGACACCGCCGACCAACTTGGCCAGACGCTCCTGGAGCTTCTCGCGGTCGTAGTCGGAGGTGGTCTCCTCGACCTGCTTGCGGATCATCTCGGTGCGACCCTTGATGTCGGCCGCCTTGCCGGCGCCCTCGATGATGGTCGTGTTCTCCTTGCTGATCGTGATCCGCTTGGCGCGACCCAGCTCGGTCAACTGGACCGACTCGAGCTTGCGTCCCAGGTCTTCACTGACAACACTGCCGCCGGTCAGGATCGAGATGTCCTCGAGCATCGCCTTGCGACGATCGCCGAAGCCCGGCGCCTTGACCGCACACACCTGGATCGTGCCGCGCAGCTTGTTCACGACGAGCGTCGCGAGCGCCTCGCCCTCGACGTCCTCGGCGATGATCACGAGCGGACGGTTCGCCTGCGAGACCTTCTCCAAGAGCGGGAGGATGTCGCGGAGGCTGGAGACCTTCTTCTCGTGCAGGAGGATGTAGGCGTTCTCGAAGACGACCTCCATCGAGTCCTTGTCGGTGATGAAGTAGGGAGAGAGGTAGCCGTTGTCGAACTGCATCCCTTCCTTCAACTCGAGCGTCGTCTCCATCGACTTCGCCTCTTCCACCGTGATCGTGCCGTCCTTGCCGACCTTCTCCATCGCGTCGGCGATGATGTCGCCGATGAGCGTGTCGCCGTTGGCCGAGATGGTCGCGATCTGCTTGATCTGCGAGTTGTCCTTCACGTCACGGGAGAGCTTCTTCAGCTCCTCGACCGCGGCGATGACCGCCTTGTCGATCCCGCGCTTGATGTGCATCGGGTTCGAGCCGGCCGAGACCATTCGGAGACCTTCGCGGAAGATCGCCTCGGCCAGCACCGTCGCCGTCGTCGTTCCGTCGCCCGCGACGTCGGAGGTCTTCGAAGCGACCTCACGCACCATCTGGGCGCCCATGTTCTGATACGGATCCTCGAGCGTGATCTCCTTGGCGACGGTGACGCCGTCCTTGGTGATCGTCGGGGAGCCCCACTTCTTCTCCAGCACGACATTGCGTCCGCGCGGTCCGAGCGTGACCTTGACGGCCTTGCTCAGGAGCTCCACGCCTTCCATGATCTTGTGGCGCGCTTCGGACTTGAAGAGCAGTTGCTTGGCAGGCATCGGATCGAACCTCCTGGAATCTGTTCTCTGGGCGGTAGGAAGAGTTCCTCCGCTCGGACGTGAGGGCGAAGGGACTACTTCTCGAGGATTCCGAGGACGTCGTCTTCGCGGAGGATGACGAACTCATCGCCATCGAGCTTGACCTCGCTGCCCGCGTACTTGCCCATCAGGATCCGGTCTCCGACCTTCACCTCCAGCTTCTGCACCTTGCCGTCGTCGAGGATGCGACCCGCGCCGACCGCGATCACCTCGCCCTGCGTCGGCTTTTCCTTGGCTGTGTCGGGGATATAGATCCCGCCCTGCTTCTGCTCCGCCTCTTCCAAACGCTTCACCAGGATCCGATCGCCCAGCGGCCGGATCTTCGTGGCGGTCTTGCTCGCCATTAGGTTCGCTCCTCCATCCTGTTGGTCCCTAGGTACTTGACCCACCCGCGTACGTCCGAGGTGTGAATTGGACGCCCGAGATTCGGCGCGCACGGGGGTCAAGAGATCTGCTCGTTGTGGTGATGACAACCGATGTGCCAGCCGCCTCCGTCGACCTAAGTCGTTGGAGGTCAATCCGCCCGTCGAAGAACCCGGGCTGCCCTGGACCCGGTGTACCATCGTGGAACGCCGGCCGCGTGTCAATCTGTCAGAACTTTGCGTCCCGCGTTCGTAGTACTCAACCCCCGTCGCGATTCGATGTTCCAGGGCCTGTGATTACGAGAAGACGGACACCGGCGCCTCGCCGAGGTCCCTTCTGCCATAATGGCACAATCCGAGGAAGAGGTTCTGTTTTGCGACACGCCTTCCGCCGCGACGTTCGAGGTCCGCCGCAGGATTCGATTTCATTCATTACATTCATAACAGTGCATATGTTTGCAGCTATTCGCCGCGATATATGTTTAGTCGTCGATATAATGTCCTCAGACTCACGCCGAGCACCTGCGCCGCCCTAAACATATCTCCATCCACTGATTTGAACGTCGCCTCGATCACCCGCCGCTCGGCCTCCTCCGCGCTCGTGCCCAACGGAATCCAGATTCCCTCAGACGGATCCGGGAGCTCCTGGAGCTGCGGCGGAAGATCTCCGACTTCCAGCGGCGCATCCGGGTCGGCCGACAGCACCATCCCGGTGATCGTGTTCTTCAACTCACGGACATTCCCGGGCCAGGAGTAGCGGAGCAGTCGGCTCATGACAGCCGGCGTCGCGGTCGCGACCGGCGTGCCCGCGGAACTGGCCGCCTCGCGCAGGAAGTGGTCCACCAGGACGGGAATGTCCTGCCGCCGCTGCCTCAGCGGAGGCAGCTCCAGGGTGACCACGTTGATCCGGTAGAACAGGTCTTCGCGGAAGCGACCCGCCTCGATCTCGGCGCGGAGATCGCGCTGCGTCGAGACGATGAGTCGGACATCGACACGGATCGGCCGTTCCGCGCCCAGGCGGGTGAGCTCCCGCTCTTGGATGAAGCGCAGCAGCTTGGCCTGCGTGCTGAGCGACAGGTCACCCAGCTCGTCGAGGAAGAGGGTCCCGCCGTCGGCCATCTCGAATCGGCCCGCGCGCGATTGGACGGCGCCCGTGAAGGCGCCCTTCTCGTGGCCGAACAGTTCGCTCTCGATCAATCCCTCACTGAGATCTCCGCAGTGGAGCTTGATCAGCGGCGCATTGCGACGTTTCGAGTTCTGATGGAGAGCGGTGGCCAGGAGCTCCTTGCCCGAACCGGTTTCCCCGAGGATCAAGACCGTCGCGTCGCTCGCGCCGATCTGCGGCACCTTCGCGAGGATCGCCGCGATCGCCGCGGAATTGCCGACGATGTTGTGCAGCCCGTACTTCCGATCGAGGCGGCGGTTCAGCTCCTGGATCCGCCCGCGCAGGCGCGCCGTCTCCTCGGCCCGCCGCAGCACGGCGATCAGCTTGTCGAGGTTGAGCGGTCGCGTCTGATGATCGTGCGCGCCTTCGAAGAGCGCGTGCGTCGCGACATCGATCTGATCCTGTTCGGCGATCAAGACCGCGCAGAGGTCCGGGTTGGTGCGCCGCGCGACCTGCAGCAGCCGGATCCCGTCGATGCGGGCGGAGCGCGTCTCCGTCACCAACGCGTCCCAAGAGCCTTCGTCGAGCGCGTTGTAGGCGCGGACATCGTCCGCCACCACCGTCACTTCGAAGCCCTCTGACTCCAAGCGCCGCGCCGCTCGCTTCGCTTCCGCCCCTTCCCCGTCGACCAGGAGCACGCGGCTGGGGAGCCATCGATCGGGCGGAATTGCGGAAGGGTGGGCGGAGTCCGGAAGTCCCAGCGGCATGCGCGCATCCTACTCGACTCGGCCCGGCACGCCCCTTGTCGCGAAGGGAGGCGTATGGAGCCGATGCGATTCGCCCGTGAAGTGAGTAACCCGCGACGAGGCCACGACCTGCGGTCGCGAGGGCTGACCTTCCGAGTCGGATCGACTTCCTGCACCGAGCATTGCAGGAACGCGTTCCCGAGCCCTTCGACTTGCAACCTGCATCAACCGACCCCAACGACGGCGCTCGAGACGCACGGCGCCCAGGTAGGAGCGGAGACGAGATGAAACACGTCGACGACCGGACACCCGCCCGCACGCAGCCCGGGGGACGGTTCCTGGAGAACCTCGCCTATCTGGTGCCCGGCTACCGGGGCTACAAGGACAAGGAACTGAGGCGCGAGGAAGACGCCCGGCTGCGCAGCCGCGTGCTCACGCGACTGCGGGAGATCGGCGCGATCCTCGAACAGCGGCTGGAGAAGTTGGCCGAAGGCGCGCTCGATCCCGCGGCCGACACGCTCGATCGCAAGCTGCGCCGCTTGGAAGGTCTGGCCGACGCGGTTCGCTACGCCCCGTACGGTTTCGCCGGCTTCTTCGACGCCAACAAGGTCAAGGAGGCGACGCTCGAGCACATCCTCGAGGCCGACCTGCTGCTGTTCCAAGATCTGGATGAGTTCTCCGAGTTGGTGCGCGGCGCGCCGTTCCCGCCGAAGACGCGGGAAGGCTTCACCGAGTTCTTCCACCTGGTCGAGACCGGCATCGAGCGGATCGAGACCCGGCTGGTGCAACGCGACAAGCTGCTCGGCGACTGCTAACGCGAGATTGGGGGCCCCATGTCGATCGCGATGGAGATCCTGGAGTGGGCGGACAGTGCGCCCGACGAGTTGGTGCGGCGCGTTCCCGGCGAAGGCTCGTCCGACATCAAGATGGGCGCGCAGCTCATCGTGCAGCAGAGTCAGACCGCGCTCTTCTTCCGGGACGGGAAGTGCCTCGATGCGCTCGGGCCGGGACGGCACGTCCTCTCGACGCTCAATCTTCCGCTGCTGACCAACCTCTTGATGCTGCCGTACGGCTTCCGCTCGCCGTTCCGCGCCTCGGTCTACTTCGTCAATCGGAAGGTGTTCACCAACCTCAAGTGGGGCACGAAGAATCCCGTCGTCTTCCGCGACGCCGAGTTGGGATTGGTGCGGCTGCGCGGCTACGGACTCTTCGCGCTGCGGATCGAAGAGCCGATGCTCTTCGTCAACACCCTGGTCGGACCGCGCGGCGAATACCATCTCGACGAGATGGAGGAGTTCCTGCGGGACCTGATCGTCGCGCGCCTGAACGACTTCCTCGGTGAGAAGCTGCGCAGCCTCTTCGACCTGCCGGCCAGCTACAACGAGATCGCCGCGGCCATGAAGGTGCGCATCCGCGAAGACTTCCGACGGTACGGGATCGAGCTGACTGACCTCTTCGTCAACTCCATCACGCCGCCGGAAGAGGTCCAACGGTTGGTCGATCATCGCTCAGGCATGAACGTGGTCGGAGACCTCGATGCGTTCCTGCGCTTCGAAGCGGCGCGCGCGGCGGCGGATCGAACATTGCGGCCAGCGCCTTGGAGGCCGGAGTCGGCGCGAGTCTCGGACTGGCGCTCCTTCCTCACCTCGCCCGCTCGAGCGCGCCACAACGGGTCATGGTCTGTTCGGCCTGCGGACACGCCGATCCCGAGGGGGCCCGTTTCTGCGCCGGGTGCGGCGTCCCGCGCGGACCGCGTCAGGTCGACAAGACGGATCCAACGCCATGAGTCACCGGACGCCGCTTGTCGGGCCGACGCCGCTGCGCATCGAGCGACGCTGCCCCGGCTGCGGCGCCGAGCTTCGCTACTCCGAGGCCGACCACGCCGCGGCCTGCGGTCATTGTGGTCTGCACGTCGCCGTGCTCCGGCGCGAGAGCGGCGCTCGGTTCGCCCTCCGCGCGCGCGGCGAGGAAGCGAGTTGGTCCCTCGCGGCCAAGCGCATGCTGCGCGATCGCGGCGTTCGCCTCCGCGAGCTCTCCACTCCTTGGCTCGTCTACGCGCCTTTCTATCGGCTGACCGCCTCGATCCACTCGTGGTGGCGCACCTCGTCGAACGAGTCGCGCGCCGAGCTGGCCGAGGTCGCCCACGGCGAAGACGCCTGGCCCGCCTGGGTGCTCTCTGGGCTGGTCAGCGGTTTCCACGAGACTTCGGCGAACGCCTACACCCGCATCCGCCCGCGCATGCAGGCGCCGCGCGAAGCGGAGCAGTCGGTGCACTTCCGCATCGGCGATTGGGAACAGACGTTGGACGGCGCGCCATCGACCGACTTGGGAGATCGCTCCCTCGGAGTCCGCTCGCGCGTTCTCCAAGTGACGCCGATCGAGGAGTTGGTCGCACAGACCACGGGCGCGACCGGCGCGATACCCGCGCGACTCGCCTGCGAATTGGATCCGGCGGAGGCGCAACGACGGCTGGAACTCTCATTGGCCGAGGCGCAGCGCCCCATCGACAGCGATCCCGATGCGGCGCGCGCGGTCGTTCGACGGCGTCCGATGCAAGTGATCTATCACCCCTACGTCGTCGTGGAGTATCGCGGACCGGACGGCGACGGCGCCGCGATCCTGGACGGGCTGACGGGGCGACCCCGCGTCCTGCTCGACCTGGCCGCGCTCGATCGATTGCGCGACCGGTTGGAGGCGCGTCCGGGGACGCCTGCGGCGTGGAGCTTCGCTCAGCCCGACGAGTCGCTCGCCACGCTCGTCTGCGATCGCTGCACCTCGCCGCTGGACTGCCCGGCCGGCGCGAAGCTCTTCGTCTGCCCGCTCTGTCATCGCGTCTTCAGCGCGACTCCCGAGGGGGTCCGCGAGATCGAGGCGATCGGGCTGCGTGCTCCGATCGGCGCCGTTCGCGGCGCGCGTCCGCGCAGCCTGCCGTTCTATCGTTTCGTCGTGCCGTGTGAAGAGGGGCCGCGGACGGTGTTCCTTCCGGCCGCCCTCGCTCGCCATCCGCGCGCGCTCTGGAGCCTCTCCGCCTCCTTCAGTCGCCGCGGCCGCGAGTGGCGCGACGGCGACGCCGATGATCCGGTCGAAACGCCGATCGCCCTCTCGCCCGAGGACGCCCGCCCGCTACTTCCGTTCCTCTGGAGCCTGGCGTTCGACGAACCCGAACTCGAAGACGACTTGGTCGCGCAAGCCGTCATCGAGCTGGTCTGGATCTCCGTCGTGCGCCGGGGACGGGACTGGGTCGAGCCGTCCAGCGGACTCGGCGTCGCGTCGAACGCGCTCGGCGCCTGGTCGGTCGAAGCGCGCGTCTGAAACCGAAGCGATGGACCGCCGTCAGGGCCGGGCTGGCTCGGGGGCCTCCGGATCGAGCCCCAGCTCACGCAGCGCCTTGGCCGCGCGGCCCGTGTCGTACGCGCCCGCGCGCGCCAGTGACGCGAGGGCGGCGACGGCGATATGTTCCGCGTCGATCTCGAAGAAACGACGCAGCTCGTCGCGCGTGTCGCTGCGTCCGAAACCGTCGGAGCCGAGCGTCGTGTACGGCCCTGGGGTCCAGCGCGCGATGAGATCGGGCATCGTCTTGACGTAGTCGCTCGCCGCCACGATCGGCGCGGACGCATGCTCACGCGAGAGAGCGCGCGTCACGTACGGCGTGCGCGCTGTCGCCTCCGGATGGAGGCGATTCCACCTTTCGCATTCGAGCGCCTCCCGCCTCAGCTCCGTGTAACTCGTCGCGCTCCACACCTCGGCCGCCACTCCGTACTGCCCCGCCAGGATCGACTGCGCCCGCAGCGCCTGCAGGAGGATCGGCCCGCTGCCCAAGAGCCGCACCAACGGCGCCGCGGAGGCCTCGTCGCGCGCGGACTTGCCGCGCTCACGCGACCCACCGTGTCCGTTGCTCTTGGCGCGCCCGGACAAGACCGCCTTGGCCAGAGCCGGGGCCGCGGAGTAGCGATAGAGCCCGCGCACGATCCCCTCGCCCGCTCCCTCCGGCATCTTCGGCTGCTCGTAGTTCTCGTTGTAGACCGTCAGGTAGTAGAAGACATCCTCGTTGGCCACGAACATCCGATGCATGCCGTCTTGGACGATCGTCGCAACTTCGTAGGCGAAGGCCGGATCGTAGGAGATGCAACTCGGAACGGTGCTCGCGTGCACGAGGCTGTGTCCGTCTTCGTGCTGGAGTCCCTCGCCGTTCAGCGTCGTGCGGCCCGCGGTCGCTCCCATCAGGAATCCGCGCGCCCGCGCATCGGCTGCGGCCCAGATCAGGTCCCCCACTCGCTGGAATCCGAACATCGAGTAGAAGATGAAGAACGGGATCATCGGCTGTCCGTGGCTGGCGTAGCTCGTGCCGGCGGCGATGAACGAGGCCATCGAGCCCGCCTCGGTGATCCCTTCCTCCAGGATCTGCCCATCTCTGGATTCGGTGTAGGAGAGCAGCATGTCGGCGTCGACCGGCCGGTACTGCTGGCCCATCGCGGCGTAGATCTTGAACTCGCGGAAGAGCGACTCCATCCCGAAGGTGCGCGCTTCGTCCGGGATGATCGGGACAATGTGTCGACCGAACGTCGGATCCTTGAGCATCTTCCGCAACAGGCGGACGAAGCCCATGGTCGTGGAAACCTTCGGCGACGTCCCGGTGCCGGCGCGGAACTCCGCGTAGAGCTCATCGCCCGGCACGCTGACCGTGACCGGCTGCTTCTTGCCGTCGAAGATCATGCGCGTGGGCAGGAAACCGCCGAGAGCGCGCCGTCGCTCCAACAGGTACTCCACCTCTCTGCTCTTCGGCCCCGGATGGTAGTAAGGCGCGTCATCCAACCGATCGTCGGGAATCGGCAACTCCAGCCGATCGCGGAAGACCTGCAGTTCCGCCTTCGAGAGCTTCTTCATCTGGTGCGTCGGATTGCGGGCCTCGAAACCGCGCCCCAGCGTCCATCCCTTCACCGTCTTGGCCAAGATGCAAGTCGGAGCGCCCACGTTCTCGGTGGCCGCCTTGTACGCGGCGTAGACCTTGCGATGGTCATGCCCGCCGCGCCGCAGCCGCACGAGATCGTCATCGGAGAGATGAGCGACCATCGCCTGCAGGCGCGGATCGGGTCCGAAGAAATGCTCGCGGATGTATGCGCCGCTCTCGACCGAGAAGCGCTGGTAGTCGCCGTCCAAGGTCTCGTTCATCTTCTCGACCAAGACGCCCTCGGTGTCGTGCTCCAGGAGTTGATCCCACTCGCGCCCCCAGACCACCTTGATGACGTTCCAGGAGGCGCCGCGGAAGACCGACTCGAGTTCCTGGATGATCTTGCCGTTGCCGCGCACCGGTCCGTCGAGTCGTTGCAGGTTGCAGTTGACGACGAAGATCAGATTGTCGAGCCCCTCGCGCGCGGCGAGCGAGAGCGCGCCCAAGGTCTCCGGTTCGTCGGTCTCGCCGTCGCCGATGAAGCACCAGACCTTGCGGCCGGTCATGTCGGCGATCCCGCG
The DNA here is from genome assembly GCA_964631125.1 of uncultured bacterium. GTDB lineage: Bacteria > Eisenbacteria > RBG-16-71-46 > CAIMUX01 > CAIMUX01 > CAZVYN01. The sequence continues at coordinate 43,238 of CAZVYN010000018.1, forward strand.
GTTGTGCAAGTAGCGATTGAAGCGCGCCTGATAGATCGCGCTGATCGGGCCGAGTCCCATCGAGACCGTCGGGTACTCCCAGAACGACGGCATGAGACGCGGGTGCGGATAGCTGGAGAGTCCCTCCCCGCGCACTTCGCGGCGGAAGTGATCGAGCTGATCACTGGTGAGACGCCCCTCCAGGAACGCGCGCGCGTAGATACCGGGCGCGCCGTGTCCCTGGAAGGAGACCTGATCGCCGAGCGTCTCGCCGGATTTACCGCGGAAGAAGTGATTGAAGCCGACTTCGTAGAGCGTGGCGGTCGAAGCGTAGGTCGAGAGGTGCCCGCCGATCCCCGGGAAGCGCTCGTTCGCCCGGTGGACCATCACCGCCGCGTTCCAACGGATCAGTCGCCGGATCTTCAGTTCCATCTGCTCGTCGCCCGGGAACGGCGGCTCCTGCTCCGGGCTGATCGTGTTGATGTACCGCGTCGCCACCGTCGGCGGCAGCCCGATGTGCAGCATGCGGGCCCGCTTCAGCAGCTTGTAGAGGAGGAACTGGGCGCGGCCCTTGCCCTCTCGCTCGACCACCTGATCGAGCGCCTCCACCCACTCCATCGTCTCTTGCGCATCGATGTCGGGAAGCTGCTGCTTGAACTGCTCGAAGATCATCGGCTCCGTCCTCTCGACCTGTTGTCCCATCCACGCCCCGTCCCTGGAGCAGAACCGTCGGCTCGGCTGTCCCAGCCCGGGAGGTTACGGGAGGGGTTGCGGTCGGGCAAGTCAGGCAAGCACGCGGCGTGGGCGAGGGCGAGGGCGAGGGCGAGGGCGAGGGCGCGCGGGTGGCGCGGGGTGCGCGGCTGGCGTCAACCCGGCGGATCCGCTCCCTCCCAGGCGTCACGTCGCGAGTTCCACTTCGCGTGACGAACCCGTCGCCCGAGCCCCGCGAGTTCCGCCTCGTAGACATTGTGTGCTCTGCAGCGCAGCTCGAGATTCGCCGCCGTTGTCCCACCTCCGCGCGCGAACGCAGCGACATGGTGGAACTCCAGGAACCCGGTGGCCGAACAACGCTTCGCTTCCGTGGAGACGAATGCGCAACGTCCCGCGTCGCGCCGCCAGACAGCCAGACGGAGCGCGCGCGGGATGGTCCTCGTCGGCGGCTTCGACGCGGCGGTGTCCGCATCGAGTCTATCCCTCCGCGCCTTTCGCTCCGAGGCGGCGCCGCACTTCTGCTGCTCGAGCTTCGCCAGCAGTTCGATCAGCGCCGTGTCGATCACCGCGGCGATGTCTCCGTCCGGAATCCGGTGACGAAGGAGATCCTGCAGTCGCTGGATCCGATCGCGCATCTCGCCGCTCGCGGTGAACTGGACCCGGTGACGCTCCGTCGCGAGCGGCTGGATCGACGCGCGGTCTCGGTCGAGAGTGGGGCTGATCACAGAATTAAAGCCGAGGCTCTGATCGTCCGCCCTCGGCTCGCGTGAAGCGCGGTTCGCAACTCGTCTCGAGACGAGTTCGGCCTGTCGCGGCAGTCGTCGGATCGTCGAGGGAACGTTGGACTTCGGCCGCTCGCGCGCGATCAACTCGTCCACTTCACGCGCCGTCCGATGCCGCGCCGCGAGGACCACACGATCGAAGTTCGCGGTGGTGAGCACCGACGCGAGACGTCGGATCGCGGTCAGCGAGAGCGACCCATCTGCGAGGAGTTGGAGTAGCCGAGGCAGACGCCGCACGGCGCGCGCGACTTCGATCCGCGTGTAGGCGGCGGATTCCGAGAGGTGGAGCACTTCGGTGCAGTAGGTAAACATCGACGAGCAGCCGCGGCCAAGGTAGAGCCGCCGCAGATCGACCTCGGCCAGGTGCGCGACGAGCTCGGCGGTGGAGAGCCGTGCTCGCGCGGCCAGTTCGCGGACACGATCGAGCAGTAGGTCATCGGGAAGTTCGGCAATGAAGTCGAGACGTAGGACATGGTTCGAGGCGATGAGATTGTTCATACACTCCTTCTAACATGCCCCTTTTCGACACTCGGGCGACCCGCACACAGGGCGTTCGACGCTGCGGAGCACGCTGCCTCACAGATCGCTTCGATCACCGCTCCAGAGGCTCGAGGTGACCCCTGATCGCAATCGCTGCACCCTGTCCTCGGTTTCGAAACTCGATCAATTATATATGTGTCAACAAGTATATTTATGACCGTATAGAAGAAACTGATCCGCTCGGCATGAACTTGCACGTTTGGATGAGCCGTGCGGGCCGGCGGGAGTCATTGCGCTGCCGCGCTCGTGCTCGTGCTCGCAGCCGAAGTCGCAGCCGAAGTCGCAGCCGCGCCACTCCGATCCGCCGCGTCCCATTCTCGGAGCAACTCGAACTCGTTTCAAAACGAGTTGACCGCGCCAGGGGTTGACGACCGAACCACGCATCGGCGACCGGCGGCCGCCGCCGGCGCACCCCGCGGGCGCGCCCCTCGGGCCAGCTCCTCCGGCCCACTCCACCGTCAGCTCCACCGCCAGCTCCGCCGCCCACTCCTCGCCAACTCCTCGCCCTACTCCTCCGGCCTCCCCCGCGCCCAATCCCGCAACGTCAACCACGCCGGCGTCGGCGCGGCGTTGACGGCCTTGAGTCCGACCGTGCGCAAGCGCTGTCGGTAGTTCTCTTCTCGCGGCGCTTCACCGCCATAGAGCCGGAGAGCGCGCACGGCGGCCGCGGACGGCGAGAAGTCATGCAGCGGGAACCAGACGATCGCCTGGAGCGACGCGGGCGCATCGGCGAGATACGCGACCAATTCGCGGACGAACTGTTCCTTCGGACCTTGGTCCCCCTCCAGCGTCGGATAGTGCACTTCCGTCACCGCCAGAGTGTGCGCAGGGAAGTGATCGACGGCGGCTCGGAGGTCGCTGATGACGGCAGTGGGCGAGTACACCTGCGCGAAATTGACATCCCATGGTTCGATCGACAGCCCGAGCACGGGCGAGTATGCGGCGATCGCCTCGACGACGTCCATCCTCCCGCGCGCGACCGCTTCGGTCCAGTTCACGGTCGTGCCGACCCGCACGGCGGGATCGACCCGTCCAATCGAATCGCGACAGGCCGAGAGCAACGCCTGATGGAAGGCGATCTCGCCGCGGTTCTCCACGAGGTAGGCGTCGACTTCGCGTCCGATCCAGACGTACTGCACACGCCCCCGCCCCCGCACGATCAGGTCACGGGAGAAGCGGGCGATCCGTTCGCGCAGGAAACCTTCGTCGATCCAGAACATATCGACATCCACCGGGATCGCGCCGCGCGCCTGATTGTCGATGACGAGCAGTTGCACCGAGAGCGGGATCTCATCGGCGATCGCGCGGCGCACATGCGCGTCGAACGGCTCCCAGAACTCGACTCCCGCCACCATTTGGATCTCGCCCCAGTCGATCGCGCACTGCGCGAGGTCGAGCGACGCGACGGTCAGATCTTGGTACGCCTCGACGAAGAGCGGGTCGGCGCCTTCCGTCCCCCGCCGGTTCACCTGTACGCCGAAGTCGACCGCGGGACGACTGAGCGGCGGCGCGACGGTCTCATCCTGCGAACAGCCCAGCAAGCCGAGGACGCCGAGGACGCCGAGGACGCCAATCACGCCGACCGACGGCCGGAGCACGTGAGCCCGACGGACGCCGGACGTCGGCTTTCGCGAATGGAGGAGCACGCGGGAGAGCGTGAGCTTCACGGCGCCTCGAGCGCAAGGTGGGAAAGCGCGTTGGTTGCGAAGCTCGGAACGGCCCCGTACGCTGCGCCTCTGGAGGAGCGCCCCATCGCACGCTTCGCAAGCCGTGACCCAGTCATCGTGCGCGACCGCGCGTCCGACCGTGCGCGCGACTCCGCGTTCTCCGCCGCCGCCCATGCCGCCGCGGCCGCCGCCGCGCATGCCGCCGCGCTCGCTCTCGTCCTCGCATCCCCATCCGCCGCGCCCGCCGCGGACAGCGTCGCCCGCTGGATCCTTCCGCTCGACGTCCCCGTCTCGGTCGAGTCGACCGTCGCGCCGGGCGACCCTCGCATCGTCCTCCTCGATCGACCCGACGGCACCTGGCTCTACCGCGTCGAATCGGGCCGACTGCTCGCGTTCCTTCCTCCGGTCGACTTGACGAGCGATCTCACTTCCTTGGGAGGTCGACCCCTCGAAGCGCTCGCGGCCGACGTCCCTTGGCCCGCCTGTCTCCGGCCGCTGCCGAACTGGCCGGTGCGGCTCGCCTCGGAGCCGACCGGGCCTCCCGCGGTCGTCGACCTGGAGGGGGACGGTGTCGCGGAGATCATCGTCGCGTTGGAGGATGGTCAGCTCGCGGCGCTCACCTACGACGGCGGCGAAGCGGCCGGGTGGCCGGTACTGCTCGACGGCCCGCTGCGAGACGCACCGGGTGTCTGCGACTTGGACCGTGACGGCGAGCCGGAGATCGTCGCGGCGACGATCGGCGGGACGGTGCACTGCGTCGGTCCGGGTGGAGTCGAGTTGGCGGGCTGGCCGGTCGAACTCGACACTCCCGAGGGCGAAACACTCTGGTCGACGCCGACCAGCGCCGTCTTGGAGGACAACGAGGAACCGTCGCTCGCTGTCGCCGCGACCCGGGGCACGGTGCATCTACTCGATCGTCGGGGACAGGTGCGCCGGGGCTGGCCGTTTCGAGCGACGGCCTGGCGCGAAGTGTTCAATCGGACGAGTTGCTACGCCTCGCCGACCGGCGGCGATCTGGACCTTGACGGTCGAGTCGAACTGGTCCTCGGCTCCAACAGCGGCGACGTCCATGTCGCGGCCAAGTCGGGGCGCGCGTTCTCGGGTTGGCCCCGGGATCTCAGCGCGCAGCGCCGCGTCGGGTTCGGAAGAATCCAAGCGGCCGATCTGGGGAGCGATGGTCGGCTGGAACTGATCGCGGCGAGTGATCGCGGCTTCCCCGGCGAGGCGCGCGTCGCGGTCTGGAGCGGCGACGGGACGATGCGACGGGGGTGGCCGGTCGAGGTCGGCTTCGCGGTGAACGACGGCGTCGCGCTCGGAGATCTCGATGGACGCGCTGGACTCGAGATCGTCGTCGCGACGTTGGGAGGCGACGCACAGATCCATGCGCTACGCGCCGACGGCTCCGCGCTCCCGGGTTGGCCACGCACCTTTCGCCGCACCAGTTTCGACTCGGGTGTCGTGCTGGCCGACATCGATGGTCGGGACGGTCCGGAGATCCTCGCGCTGGGCGCCCTCGCCGAGTACGGCACCGGGGCCTTGCTCTTCGCCTTCCATCCCGATGGAGAGACGCTGCCCGGCTTCCCCGTGGAGTTCACCGACTGCTTCGGCTACGGGGGCGGCCTGACCGTGGCCGATCTGGACGGAGACGGTCTGAGCGAGCTGCTGGTCGCGTTGGCGGGACGCCCGCAGATTGTGGCGCTCCACACGCTCGGGCGGGCCGCGGATGCCGCTTGGCCCCGTTCGGGGCGCGGGCGTGACGGTGTGCCCGGCGCGCCGGGCGTTCCGGTCGCGCGGCCGGTCGGTCCAGTCGACTCGAGCTCGAATCGAGGCTCCGTCCGCGCGGACGTCGAAACCGGCACGCTCGGCGACCGACTGCCTTCCTCTCTCGACCCTAAGCGCACGCTCAGCTTCGTGTTACGACGTCCGACCCCGATCCGTCTGGAGGTGCTCGATGTCCGCGGTGGACGGGTCCGGCGGCTCCTGGACGGCCCGATGCCCACCGGCCTCTACGCCATCTCCTGGGACGGCGAGACCGACGACGGGCGCGCCTCGCCGTCGGGCGCCTACTTCTTCCAGCTCCTGGTCAACGGACGGGTCGAGGCCCGTCAGAACATCCTCTTGGTGAAGTGACCGGCGCGGCGCACTAAGGAAGCGGCGGGCCGGGGTCGATCCTGCTGGGGTCGGGAGGACCGACAAGGGGGACCGACGTGGCGACCGATCCGAACACAGGCCGACCCGGAGACGACACGCAAAACGCGGCGAACGACGACTTCGACGACACCATCGATTGGGCGGAGTTGCAGGCGTTCTTCTTCGAGCACCTGCGGGATCAGCTGGCCGCCATGGACGGACTCGTCGCGAAGCGCGACTTGACCACGCTTGCCAGGATCGGGCACAGCTTGAAAGGCTCGGGAGGCGGGGTGCGGCTGCCGCACTTCACCGATCTGGGCCGGACGCTGGAGGATGCGGCGAGAGACGGCGACCTGCTCGCGACGTTCCTCGCCTGTCGCGCCCTGCGGGATGCCCATCTCGCGCAGAATGCGGATGAGACCGGCGCCATCGCTGCGCTCTTCTCGGCGCCGCCGGAATCCGAGCGTAACGCCGCCTGACGCCGCCCGACGCTAGAACGCGGGCTGCAGAGTTCCGAATCCGACGCCCACGCCGAAGCGGAAGAACTTCTCGGACAGCCCGATCTCCTCGGTGTCGCCGCGACTTCCGAACTCGAAGAGCAGATCGATCGAGCCGCGATCGCGCTGCACCGGCAATCCCACACCGAACGAACCGTTGCGCGCCACCACCGGCTCGCCGGTCGAAGTCGGCACGCTCAACTCCTCGCGCGTAAGCCCCGCGCGCCAGATGATCCGCTTGGAGAAGGGATCGTTCGCTTGGAGACCGGGATGTTGGAGCGTGATCCCGAGCCCCAAGCGCGACGCGTCCGGGAGCTCGTCCAGATTCGAGGCCGCCGCCTGCTCCGCGCCGCTGAGCCCGCCACCCGGTCGAAGCGAGAACTCGACGTCGCTCCAGGCGCGACTCACATAGTCGCAGGCGAGGACGGCGCCGGGTCGAACGCTCCAGGCCGCGCCGATTCCGAAACCCGTCGGCAGTCCCAGCCGCGCACGCTCCTCGAGCCCCACGCCGCTGCCGTTCTCGTAGAGACTGGTCAGACGCACGCGACTGGAGGCCTGCCAGAATGCGCCGAGGCTGAGCGGCTCGAGCACGCGCGCCTGGAAACCGATCGTCCACAGATTGCCGTCTTCCATCCGCGTGCGGAGCAGTTCGGTCGCGTCGCGCAATTCCGCCGCGGTGAAATCGAGTTCGACCTCTTCTTGCAGCGTGCCGCGCGCCAGGCCCGCCTCGGCCCCCACCGCGAGCCGGTCCGCGAAGAACTTGCGCGCGAGGCCGACCGTGTACCCGCCCAACGCCCCGCGCCCTTCGAGCTTTCGCGTCAGCTCGTCGCCCGTTGCGGGGTTGACTGTCTCCTCGACTCGGTAGGCGCCTTCGGTCAGGTCGCGATACCCGAGGGCGAGATGGATCTCCGCGCCGAGCGGCACGACCACGCGCAGTCCGGGGATGCGAAGCAGGCCGGAGCGTCCGCCCTTCCCCGCCTCGGTCGTGCTCCACGACTGTTCGGTCAGGAGCGCCGCGTGGAATTGCGCAGTGGTGGCGAAGGCCGCGGAGGCGGGATTGAGCGGGCTGGAGGGAAACCGCTCGATCCGTCCGATGGCGGTACCGCCGGCGCCGCGCGCCGCCAGACTGTATCCCTCGCGCCAGACGCCGATCCCTTCGCGGGCGAAGAGAGATTGCGCGCGCGAAGGCTCGGCCATCCCGCAGATCACCGCGAGGCCGGTCGCGCAGAGGGCGAGAGAGCGCAACGTCCCGGTCGATCGCGAAGTGACGCTCCTCATCGCGGGTCTTCCTCGCCTTCCCAGCGCGGCTTCAGGCGCGACGTGTAGAGAATCTGCAGCGAAGGAGGCGACGCCGACTCGCGCGAGCCGATCTCGACGCCGAACGATTCGGTTCCTTCTCGCCGGGCGCGTAACAACAGACCGAAGTTGCCGCGGCCGTCCAACCAGCGCTGCACGGCGCTCGCGCACTCGACCTGCAGTGTGTCGGTGTCGGCCCGGACCATCGTGATGCTGTGCAGAATGCCGCGCACGATCGAGTCCGGCTCGCTCGTCTCGCTCCAATCGGTCTCGATGCTCCAGACCTCGACTTGGAACGAGTCGTCGGCGGCGAGTCCTCCGGGGATGACGTGAGCGCGGAGGCGCGCCCGGTGGATGACGTCGCCGCGCCTGAGCGACGACGCGTCGGTGGGCGCGTCGAACTCGAAACGAAGGAGCGGACGCCGCGCCGGGAACGCATCGACGACCAAGGTCGACTCCGCGCCGCTGGCGACGGGAGTCGGATCGTTGAAGACGTAGGCGTCGTCGGTCGGCTCTTCGCTCGCATCGGCGAGTTCGCCGGCCCGCCGCAGGATCAATCGCGGCGTTAGCATCGCCGCGTTCGCGGTATCCAGCACGACCGATTCCGCAGAGAGAATGTCGAGTCGGCCCTCTTCAGAGTTCGACGCGAGACGGATCGCGATGCCGCGATTGCTGCTCGGATCGTTCTTCCACCTTCGCAGGAGCGACGAGGGAATCGTGACGGCGCCCTCCACGAAGAGCGTGTCGCCGGGCAGTGGGTTGAGCGTGTTCTTGCCGACGAAGAACGGCGTTGGCAGGAGCGTGCGGCCCGGCGGCCGCAGATCGCTCTCGGTCCACTCGGCGGCGGTCGGATCGACTTCGTACGCCGCGATGCGCACCGGCGAAACTCCGCCCTGTTGCACATGCAGATCCAGATCTCCGTCGAGCAGCCCGGTGGTGTCGGAGATCGAGGAGAGTCCGAATCGCAGGTAGGCGATGCTCTCGCTCTGGCCGGTCCGCAAGACCTTGAGATTCGTGGCCGTCCCGGTGGCGTCCTCGGGGCGATAGGTGCGATCTGCGATCGGCGCGGCGACGATCAATGTCTCGGCCGCCGACGGCAGTGGATCGCGCTGACTCTCGGGGTTGGTCACCTCCGATTCCCGCAGCCCGCAGCCGACGGCGAGCAACGCGAGACCAACGAAGAGGATGCTCAACCCGAGAGGGGCTGCGCCGGCCGCGGAAGGGATCCTTCCCTGTGTTACCCGCATGCGGGGCGCTCCAGACATCGTCACGGCGCGGATCCTAGGCAACGACTCGCCGAGGGGTCAACGGCGGCGTGAGCAGGGGGGCGCGAATGGGCTCCAAGGCGGAAAACTCCGTATCTAATTGCTGTGCTTCTGATTGCGTCCCACGACGCGACGAATCCACCGTCCTACTCGGGGCTTTCCACACTCATCCGATCGCTCTATCGCCCGTAGGGCGTTCGCTCCCATCGGGTTGCGTCAATGGCACACGCGTTGTGACAAGGCGGACAACCGAAGGGAGGATTCGAACCGTGAAGCGAACCATCTGGTCGATCCTGGGAATCGCACGCAACGGTCAAAGCCCGCGCAAGGGTGAACGCGCCGTCAGCCATCGTTGGTCGGGACTCGGTCTGTTCCTGCTTGCTACGAGTCTCGTCGGCGCGTTCGGACTCGTTGGATGCGGCTCGCACGACCCGATGGCGCCGGTCGACACCTCGAATCTTGGTTTGGAGCCGTCCGACTCCGTGCCCTCCGCCTCCGACGCGGGAGCCCGGGAGTCGACCGGGGTCGGCGGCTCCGTCAATAGCGGCCTCGCCGGCGACGGGCTGAGCTCCGCCGTCATGACGGCGAAGTTCATCTCCCCGCTGCTCGGCGGAGTCGTGCAGCACACGAAGTACGCGCTGGTCGTACCGCCGCTGGCCCTCGACCACATCGCCCTCTACAGCGTGAAGCCGGTGGCCGGCCCCGAAGCGGCCGTCGAGCTGGGACCGCACGGATCGGAGTTCGACGTCCCGGTCGTGATCAGCATCAACCTGCAGGGAACGTCGATCGTCCGCGGAATCGGCCGCGCGGGCGACGTCGACGGTGACGGCATCAACCTCTACTGGTGGAACGAGGCCACCCGTGCCTGGGAGAACGTCGGCGGTGTCTACAACCCGGTCACCAAGACCCTCACCGCGACCCTGGACCACTTCTCCACCTACCGCGCCGGTTGGTAGGCGAAAGGAGGACGATGACCGAACCCGAACCTTCGTCGATCGAACATCCCCTCAGCATTCCTCCGCCGGGTTTGCCCTGACTCGGCCCACGGGGCCGCCATCCCTCCCCAGGATGGCGGCCCTCCCTCTTTGCGCCGCGTGGGGCCTCGCGTATCCTCCCGCTCCACCGTGCAGATCCACCTGATCTCCTCCTCCGCGCGACGTTGCCTCGCGCTCATCCTCGCGCTCTCGCTGAGCCTCGGGCCGACCCTCGGCGCGATCAGCACGGCGGCGGCGCAGAGTGCGCCGGCGGGTCTCATGGAATCGTTGCGCGATCTCCCTCGCGGGTCCGGCGGCGCCGAGGATCCGATCGAAGTAGGCCCCGCCGACTGGGCGCTGGAGCAGCCTGTCGATCCCGATCTCTACCGAGTGCTCCCGGGCGATCTCGTGCATGTCGGCGCCTGGGGAGAGGGGGCGCGCGCGTTCACCCTGCGCGTCGGTCCGGAAGGCGCGCTGCTGGTTCCGGACGTCGGGCCGATCCAGGTGGCGGGACTCTCACTCCGCGAAGCGCAGAGTCGTCTCGTCGAGGCCTTCCGCCCGCTCTATCCGCGCTCCTCGGTTTCGCTGCGACTCTTGGAGCCGGGACGTTTCCGCGTCCCGGTGACCGGCCTGGTCGAACGGCCCGGCGTCTACGAGACATCGAGCCTCGATCGCGTCTCGTCCCTGCTGGAACAGGCGGGCGGAATCCGACCGGGCGGCTCGGTGCGACGACTGCGCCTCGCGCCGCTCGACCATGACGGTCCGACCGAGGAGATCGATCTGGCGCGATGGCTGCTCGGGGGCGAGTTGGCGGCGAACCCATTCCTCGCCTCGGGTCTCGCGCTCGAGATTCCGCCGATCGGCCCGACCGTTCGCGTGCGCGGTCCCGTGCAGGGGCGAGCGGCGTTCCAGACGACGCCGGTCACTCCCGCGCGTTTCGCCGATCGTCCCGAAGAGGAGCCGGATCTGCGCGTGGAGTGGCTGCCCGGCGATTCGGTCGCGACGATCCTCGGGCTGGCGGGGGGCGCTTCGGATCGAGCGACTGGGGTGGTCACGCTCCGCCGCGCGGGCGAAGACGCGCGGCTGCTCTCCCTCGCGCGCGCGGCGGATCGAGCGCAGCCGGTGGCGCCGGGAGACATCCTCGAACTGGAGTACGCGGCGCGTTGGGTCTACCTGACCGGCGCGGTGAGGATGCCCGGACGCTATCCGCATCTACCTGGCATGCGGGTCGGCGACTACGTGTCGCTGGCCGGCGGGCCGACCGAACTCGGGCGCAGCGACGGCTGGACGATTCGACGGGGGGATGAATCTGCGCACGCGGTCGAGCCGAGCGCTTTCGTCGACGCGGGCTCCACGCTGCGCGTGCCGGAGCGGCGCACGTACAAGTTCAACACGCTGCTCGCCCCGCTCTCCAGTGCGAGCGCACTCATCATCTCGATCATCGCGCTCTCGCGGCGCTGACCGAAGCGAAGGTCTTCTCCCACTCCGCGGCCGTGTGATCCCACGTCCGTTCGCTCTCGACATACTTCCGCCCGCGCCCGGTCCCGCGCGGCCACGGCCAGTCGCGCAACGGCTGCCCCGCCTGCACCCACCGCTCTCGCCACCGAACGACCGCGGCGATCCAGGCATCGCTATCGTCCGCCGGTAACTGTTCTCCGATACCCCACTCCTCCAGCGGCGCCGACGTCACCGATTCGCTCACCAGGATGGGACGATCGCACGCGAACGCCTGGAGCAGTTTAAGTGAATCGAGCCCGACGGATCCGCTCACCCGCGCGTCGTAGGGGGCGACGACCAACTGCGCCGCGCCGACCAGTTCGGCGCACCGCTCTTCCGAGACCGGCCCCACGAATTCCAGCCCGGCCGGGGCGCGAATCGCCGCCATCCACCGCTCCACGTGCTCGTGCTCGAGTCTCGCGCGCTGAGCGCCCTCTCCCACGACCCAGCAGGTGTACGCCGAGCCCAGCCGGGCGAGCGCCGCGAGCAAGCGACTGAGTCCTTGGACCGCCGAGAGGTTTCCGGCGAAGACGATCACGAAGTCACCGGGACGCGCCCCGGCCTCGGCGCGAACGATGTCCGGATCCGCCGAGAGCGGGGGGAGCCAGACTCCATTGGGAATCACGCGGACTCTCGTGTCGTCGTCCAGGCCGAGCGCACCTCGGACCGAGAGACTGACGACGCCGATCGCGTCGGCCTCGCGCAGCAGCGCCTCTTCGCACCAGCCGGCGGCGGCGGCGCGCCACCGAGACGCGCCGCTCAGCCTGGCGAAGCCGGCGATGGCGCCGTTGCTCTCCACCACGAGAGGAATGTGACGCGGCAATCGCAACGGCGCGA
>CAZVYN010000019.1:0-54479 GCA_964631125.1 uncultured bacterium
GCGCCCAGTCGTTCATCGCTGTGTTCCTTCGCCGTCGACCGGCGCCGCGGCGCCGAGATCGCGGAGGTAGTCCTCGGCCACGCGTCGGATCTCGGGGTTGTCGGATTGCACGAGGACGTCGCGCCAGAGGCGGATCGCGAGTTCGCGATCGCCCGACCGTCCCGCCACGTAGGCGGCGAGACGCTGCACACTCTCGGGCGCCCCCTCGATGACGGAGGCCTTCGCCAGGAACTGAGCCGCGACGACTCGATCGGGGCCGCGCAGATAGTGGAGGAACCCGCGTTCGAAGGCGAGGCGCCAGCTCGTCGGATTGGCCGCCATGCCGCTGCTGAGCAGCGCGTCGGCGGCGTCGAACTTCTTCGCGTCGTCGGCGAGGATGAGCGCGCCGAGGATGTAGGCATTCTCGAAGGACGGGTCGAGTCCGACGAGCGTGCGGAAGAGCGTCTCGGCGTATGGATAGCGGCGGTCGGTCTTGCGATGTGCGCCGTAGTACTGGATCGCCTCCAACCAGGCGAAGTCGGCCACGAGCCGCGCGCGTCCCAGCAACAGCGGTTTGACCCACGGACCGTTCGGGAAGAGCGCCAGCTCGGCCCCCGGCTCACGGGGCGGCGTGGCTCGATCCCACTGCGCACCGGTGAAACTCGCCGCCACGAGCAAGGCCGCGCAAGCCGTCAGCCCGATCGTCGTGACGCGGCGCGTGCGACCGCGGCCCACGCGCGCCGCCTCGACCATCAGCCCGCTAGAGGGCGAGTTCGCGGCGCGAGAGGACGACGGTGGCGAAGAAGAGGCAGGCGCCCGCATAGCAGACGGCATAGAGCGCTCCATACAGACACTGCTCGGGAGACCAGAGCATTCCGGTCAGGACGGGCAGGCTGTCGTTGTAGAGATCGAGTCGCGGCACGAGCACGGCGAAGATGCGTTCGAAGATCCGAGTGGTCGAAGTTTCGTTCCCTTGCAGGAAGGTGAGCAGGTCGCCGCTGCCGTGCCCGATCAGGTAGGCCGCCAGGGTCAGCAGTCCCGCCAGCACCGGGGTGGTGAAACTCGCCAGCAAGATGGCCAGCGCGGCGACGATCGAGAGCTCGAGGAAGGTCATGAAGATCGCCTGCAGGAAGGCCCAGCCGAACGCGTACTTCGAGAGCACGAGCACGCCCGCCAGGATCGAGCCCATCGCGGTCAGACAGACGGCGAGGACCATGAGCAGTCCGAGATACTTCCCCACCACGAAATCGGCGCGGCGAATCGGGCGAGAGAAGAGGAAGTAGAGGGTCTTGCGCTCGATCTCTCGGAAGATCAACTGGTGGCCGACGAAGATGGTCAGCAGGCAGCCGAAGGCCGACAGTGAGACCAGTCCGACATCGATCGTGATGCGCCTGCCCTCGCCGAGGGCGAGCGGAGAGAGCAGCCGCGAGAGACCGAAGACGAAGATCCCGAAGAAGACGAGCAGATAGAGGATTCGGTCGCGGACCGCTTCGAGGAAGGTGTGCCAGCCGAGCGCGCCGATCACTCTCAAGACTGCGCCCTCCCGTCAACTCCGGGACCAGTCGTTACGCGCAGGAAGAGATCCTCCAGATCCTGTCGACGCGTCTCCACGCCGGTCACGACGGCGCCGCCGGTCAAGAGGCGCCGCAGGCAACCGTCGACCTGGAACGGCTCGGGCCGCGTCAACTTCACCTGCCACTCTTCGCCGTCTTCGGTCACGTTGACCAAGGTCGATCCCTCCGGCATTCCCGCCAAGACGCCCGCGTGCACCGCGCCGGTGACTTCGATCACGACTTCTCGCACGGCCGTGCGCAACAGTTCGCTCGGCGCCCCTTCGAGCGCGAGTTGTCCGTCGCGCAACAGGCCCACCGTGTCGCAGAGCACTTCGACATCGGCCAGAACGTGGGTCGAGAGGATCACCGTGCATCCGCGCGCGCGTTCGCGCCGGATGCGATCCTTGACCACCGCGCGCGCCAGCGGATCGAGCCCGCTCATCGGCTCGTCCAAGATGAGCAGCTCCGGTTCATGCACCAGCGCCTGCGCCAGTCCGAGCCGCTGCACCTGTCCCTTCGACATCCGGTTGAGCGAACGGTCGCCGAGCGCGCCGAGACCCAGTTCCTCCAGGAGCCTCAGGTCCGACGCGTCGTCCGCCTTCAGCCCGGAGAGCGCGCGCGCGAAGCGGAGCAGTTCGCGCGGCGTGAGGTGCGGGTAATAGGCCGGCAGTTCCGGCAGGAAGCCGAGTCGACGCCGCGCATGGCGGTCGCCCAGCGGCAGCCCGAGCAGATGCCCGCGTCCCCCGGTCGGCCGCAGCAGGCCCAGCAGCAGCTTGAAGGTGGTCGTCTTGCCGGCGCCGTTCGCCCCGAGGAACCCGTAGACCTCGCCCTGACGGACCGAGAGGTCGAGCCCCCGCAGCGCGATGACCGGCTTGCGCAGCAGTCCCGGTTGGTAGGTCTTCTGCAATTGTTCGAGTTCGAGGATGTGTCGCATCGTCTTCCAGGGATCGGCGGCGGCGCGCGGGACCCTTAGCGTCGGGGAGGAGACGCATGTGAAAAGGGCCGAACGCGAACGAGGCGGCCCCTCGCAGGGCCGCCTCGTTCGACTGTCCCACCCTAGAGCGGGGCGACTACTGGGCGTTGTTTGTCAGGTTGAGGATCTCGGTGCCTTCCTTGCCATTCGCCACGATGACGTAGCTCGTGGCCGGGTCGCCGACCTCGTAGTAGCAGACGCCGGCGTCAGCGCCCGGGGCGCCGTCGGAGAAGGCGTCGCCGCCGAACGGATTGATGATGTTGCTGACGAGGTTCATGTCGTCCGCGATGCCGTCAGGGTACGTGCCGTTGTTCTTGACGGCCTCGTCTTCGGCCTTCAGCTGGCCGGCGTGGGCGTTACCCTTCACGCTCGACTCACGCGCCCGGTCCTGCATGCTCACGTAGTTCGGAATCGCGATGGCGGCCAAGATACCGATGATCACGACGACGATCATGAGCTCGATGAGCGTAAAGCCCTTCTTGTTGCTTCTCAACACGACACACCTCCAAGGATGGGACTCTCTTTCGGCACGCGACCCGCGGATTCATGCCTTTCGGGCCGCTACCACGATGAAGCCTCGATCGCTTCTGCTCGGACTCCACACAAGGTGCGTGCCGGAGGGAGGGCTCGCGCCGACATCGCTTGCAACGCGTTGCTCAGATGCGCATTGGGTGGAATAGTCCGTAGGCGGGCGGGACTCGGAGCGGGCCGACCGCGATGCAGTGCGCATCGACTCGCCGCGTCCCGCACCGTCCGCCGGCGCTTCGTGCACGCTGCACGACACTCGGCAATCAGCCGGCAGCCGGTTCACGCCGCGCGGTCCAGGTCCCGCAGGACCTCGTTCGGAGTGGAATCGGACGCTCCAGCTTCGAGCGAATCGCCCGTCGGGTCGTCCGCGCCCCCTTCGCCCTTCTCCGCCATGCCCCAGGAGAGCAACTTGCGATAGAGGGTGGAGGGATTGATCCCGAGGATCTCGCTCGCGCGCTTCTTCTGCCAGCTCGTGTACTGGAGCACCTTGGTGATGTACTCGCGCTCCAGCTCGTCCAGCGTGAGACAGGGCGTGTCGATGACCAGCCGCCCCTTGCGACTCGGTCCCTGGACGACTTTCTCGGGCAAGTCGACCTGCTCGACCGGTCCGCCGTCGTTGAGGATGACCGCGCGCTCGATCACGTTCTCCAACTCGCGCACATTGCCGGGCCAGTCGTAACGCATGAGCGACTCGAGCGCGTCTCGAGAGATCTTCTTCGGCTCTCCCTGCGCGAACCGGCGCAGGAAGTGGTCGACCAGCAGAGGTATGTCGTCCCGCCGGCTGCGCAGCGGCGGCAGGCTGATCGGAATGACGTTGAGGCGATAGAAGAGGTCGGTGCGGAAGCGGCCTTCGGCCACCTCGCGCTCCAGATCGGCGTTGGTCGCGGCGATCAGCCGCACGTTGATCTTGATCGGCTTGGTCCCGCCGACCGGGATGATCTCGCGCTCCTGTAACGCGCGGAGCAGCTTCACCTGCGTGGCGGCCGTCATCTCCCCCACTTCGTCGAGGAAGAAGGTGCCGTTCTCGGAGACCGTGAACAGGCCCTGCTGATCCTTGATGGCGCCGGTGAACGAACCGCGGATGTGACCGAAGAGGTTCGACTCCAGGAGATCCTTGGGCAGCGCTCCGCAGTTGATCGAGACGAAGGGACCGTTGCTGCGGTGGCTGCGGTAGTGGATCTCCCGCGCGATCAGCTCCTTACCGGTGCCGCTCTCGCCGTGGATGAGGATGGTCGCGTCGGTCGCGGCGACGCGGTCGACCATCTTGAAGACCTTCGCCATCTCGTCGGAGGTGCCGACGATCTTGCGCTCGTTGTGGGTGGTCTTGAGTTGGGTCTTGAGGACGAGGTTCTCCGACTGGAGCCGCCGCATCGAGAGCGCGTTCTTGACGACGAGGTTGATCTCGTCGTTCTTCGCCTTCTTCTCGACGTATTGGAACGCGCCTTTCGCCATTGCATCGACCGAGGAGGCCTCGGAGGCGAAGGCGGTCAGGACGATGACCGGCAGGGTCGGATCCAGCTCCCGCGCCTTCTCCAACAGCTCGACGCCGGACATGCCGGGCATCCGCAGGTCGGTGATGAGGACGTCGCAACTCTCTTGCTGGAGTCGGGCGAGCGCCTCGCCGCCGCTGCGCAGGCAGGTGACGACGTGACCCTCCTTCTCCAGGAGGATCGTGAGGAACCGGCGCATGCTCTCTTCGTCGTCTACGACCAGGATGCGGGCTGACTCGGTGTCGTTCATCGGGTCCTTTCCTACTCAGGCCGCGAGCGGCAGACGGACACGCGCGCGCGTGCCGCCTCCTTCCGCCGGCTCCAGACGAATCGACCCACCGTGCCGATCGACCAGGTCCCGCGCGATCGAGAGTCCGAGTCCCGTTCCGCGCGGCTTGGTCGTGAAGAAGGGATCGAAGACTCGCTCGCGAACGTCATCCGGGACACCCTCCCCGTGATCGCGGAGGGTGATCACACCCAACCGCCCGTCGCGCGCGACCTCCAACTCCAACTCGCCGGCCCCAGCCTCGGCCGCATTGAGGACCAGATTTCGGAGCACCTGTCGCAGAGCCGAAGCGTCGACCCGCACCGGAAGCGTCTCCGCGTCTCGGCGGCGGAAGGCGATCGGGCGGTCGATCAACGCCTCGAGCGTGGCGCGTTCGCCCTCGATCATGGTTTCGAGAGTGTGGGGCTCGAGCTTGAGCCTCTTGTCCCTCGCGAAGCCGAGGAACTCGGTCAAGAAGCTCTCCAACGCCTCTGCTTCTTGCAGGATGATCTCCATGAGACGCGCGCGCGTGGCGGTCGACCTGGCCAGACTCTCGGCGCTCGACGCGACGTCGCCCGACTCGAGTTCATCGCGGAGCAGCTCCACCGAGCCGGTGATCGGCTTGAGTGAATTGCGGATCTCGTGCGCGAGACCGGCGGACAACTGGCCGATCCAGGCGAGCTTCTCCGTTCGCTTTTCCTCGCGGTCGCGCCCGCGGCGTTCGGTCAGATCGCTCAACAAGACGACCAGACCGTGGACCGAGCCGTCGCCCGCCAACATCGGCGCGGTCGTCACCTCGAGCGGCAGCGGCTCCTCGGAGGAATCGGACTCGGAGAGTTCGAGCTCCGCGGTCGTCTCCCAACGCCACCGGAGCGACTCGCGTAGGTGATCGACGAGTGGACGCAGGAAGGGATCGGCCCCGAGCGTCTCGAGATCTCCGCCCGAGACGAGGCCGGGCCGACCTCTCAGGATGTTCGCGATCCGACCGTTGACCCGGCGGATCCGGCCGCTCCCGTCGAAGCAGAGGAGTCCGGTGGAGAGACAGGCCACGATCGACTCGGCGTCGAGTCGCGTCTCCTCCAACTCGCGCTGCGTCTCGCGGTGCGCCTGCTCCGCGCGTTGGATCCGCCGTCCGAGGAAGCCGGAGCAGAGTCCCAGGAGGAACAGCGCCAGCGCGGCGGAGAGGCCGGAGATCGCCTCGGGCGCGAGCCACGGCCCGGCGCCCTGCATCGCGGGGATCGCGGCCGACAACGGCACGAGGATGACGAGTCCGGCTGCGAGCAGCCCGCCCGGCAATCCGCGCAACAGCCCCCAGACGAAAACCGGGAGCGCCAACAACAGCAAGAACGGCCGACCCGCGCCGGACATCTGCACGACGACGACGACGTGCGCGGTCGTCTCCAGCGCGAGCGCCAGGAGCCAGGTTCCGTGTCGCAGCGGCGGCGCGAGCCGCTCGCTCGCCGCCAGTCCGAGCGAGGCGAGGACGAGGAACGCTGCGGCGATCCGCATCCGGTCGCCGAAGGGGACCGCCGGAACCCCCGCCACCAGCACCGTCACGGCCAGAAGCAACGCCACCCGTGGAAGGCGCAAGCGCGAGAGATCGTGCATCGAATCCTCGCCGGACCCGGCCGACTACTTCTGCCCGCCGACCACGTTGATCAGCTTGAACATCGGCAGGTACATGGCGACGACCATGCCTCCGACCAGGCTGCCCATCACGACGATCATCACAGGCTCGATGATCGAAGTGAGCGTGTCCACGGCGACGTTGACCTCCTCGTCGTAGAACGAGGCGATCTTGTCGAGCATCTTGTCGAGGGCGCCGGTCTCTTCTCCGACCGAGATCATCTGCACGACCATGGCCGGGAAGGCCTTCGACTCGCGTAGCGGCGCGGAGATGGTCTCGCCCTCGCCGATCGACCCCTTGGTGGCGAGGATGGCGTTTTCGATCACCTTGTTGCCGGCGGTGCGGGCCGTGATATCGAGCGCGGTCAGGATCGGCACGCCGGAAGAGATCATGGTGCCGAGCGTGCGCGTGAACCGCGCGATGGCCGCCTTGCGCATGATGTCGCCGAGGACGGGGATCCGCAGGATCATCGTGTCGATCTGCAGCCGTCCGGTCTGCGTCTTGTAGTGCTGCTTGATGGCGATGGTCGCGCCGATGGCTCCGAGCACGCCCACCCACCAGAACGCCTTCAAGAGGTCGGACATCCCCAGGACGATGCGCGTCGGCATCGGCAGCTCCCCGCCGAAGTCGGCGAAGATCTTGGCGAAGGTCGGGATGATGAACAGCAGCATGAAGGTGGTCGCGCCCAGCGCCACGATCAAGACGACGGCCGGATAGGTCATCGCGCTCATCACCTTGCGGCGGAGCGCCTCGGCCTTCTCCAGATAGCTGGCCAGTCGCGAGAGGATCTCGTCGAGGATACCGCCCGCCTCACCGGCGTCGACCATGTTGATGAAGAGCGAATCGAAGACGTTCGGTCGCTTCCCCAGCGCCTCGGCCAGCGTCGATCCCGACTCCACATCGTGCATGACGTCGGCGATGACCTGCCGGAAGCGCGCCGACTCGGCCTGCTTCGAGAGAATGTCCAGGCACTGCACCAGCGGAAGACCGGCGTTGACCATGGTGGCGAACTGGCGGGCGAAGATGACCATGTCGCGGATCGAGACGCCGCCGACCGGCATCTTGAAGCGGAAGCCGGTCGGCTTCTCCTTCAGCTCCGCGATGGTGACGCGCTTGCGCCGCAGATAGTTCAGCGCCTCGTCGCGCGAAGCGAAGGTCAGCTCCCCCGACTCGAGCGCGCCGCCCGCTGTCTTTCCCTTGTAGACGTAGACCGCCATGTTGGTTGGCTCCTATCGCGAGCTGATGTTGGTGCTCTGCATGCGGTAGCCGGGGTCGGACTTCTGCACCATCGTCTCGAGTTCGAGTCGGTTCGAGGAGCGATTGAGCGCCTCTTCCAACGTGATCTTGCGCGTCGAGTAGGCGTCGAAGAGTCCCTGGTTCATCGTCTGCATGCCGAATTTCTGCCCGGCCTGCATGAGCGAGTAGATCTGGTGCGTCTTCGCCTCACGCACCACGGCGTTGACGGCCGGCGTGCAGACGAGCACCTCGGAGATGTTGATCCGTCCGACGCCGCCTTTGCGCACGACGAGCTGCTGCGTCACGACTCCGCGCAGGACGAAGGCGAGCTGCGCGAGGATCTGCTTCTGCTGGCTGGCCGGGAAGACGTCGACGATGCGGTTGATCGATTCGTAGGTCGAGTTGGTGTGCAGAGTGGCGAAGACCAAGTGCCCCGTCTCCGCGATGGTCAGCGCCGCCTGGATCGTCTCCAGGTCTCTCATCTCTCCGATCAGGATGACGTCGGGATCCTGACGCAGGACGTACTTGAGCGCCTCGGGGAAACTCTTGGTGTCGGAGTTCACCTCGCGCTGGTTGACGATGCACATCTTGTGGGTGTGCACGTACTCGATCGGGTCTTCGATGGTGATGATGTGCCCGGCCCGACGCGAATTGATCCGGTCGATGAGCGCGGCCAGCGTCGTCGACTTACCGCTCCCGGTCGGTCCGGTCACCAGGACGAGCCCGTTCGGCATATCGGCGAAGCTGCGCACGACCGCCGGGAGTCCGAGCTTGTCGAAGTCCGGGATCGTGTACGGGATCATCCGGACGGCGGCGGCGGCGGCGCCGCGTTGGAGGAAGACGTTCATCCGGAATCGGCAGAGGCCTTTGACGCCGAAGGAGAGATCCAGCTCCTTGTTCATCTCGAAGCGCTTCTTCTGGTCGTCGCGCAGCACCGAGTAGATCAAGGTCTCGCACATCTCGGGGGTGAGCGGCTCGTGGCTGCTCGGACGGATCTCGCCGTCGATCCGGAATTGCGGCGGGATGCCGGCCGTCAGGTGGAGATCCGACGCTTTCATCTCCACGATCTCTTCGAGCAGCTTCTGCAGACTGGTCATGCACCCTCCGGATTCAGGCCCGCGGGACATACGCCCGCCGACTCTCCTTTTCGGCAGTTCAGGGACCGGCCTTCAGCCCGGTCTAGGCCCCCACGGGCTCGTCGTCCGACGAGGACTCCTTCAGCACCTCCTCGGCCGTGGTCACGCCCCGCTTCAGTTTCTCCAGGGCGTCCATGCGCAGCGTCGACATGCCCTCGCGGATGGCGGTGTTCTTGATCTCGCTGGAGGGCCGGTGCTCCAGGATCATGTCGCGGATCTTGGTCGAGATGACCATGACCTCGTAGATGCCGGCGCGGCCGCGATAGCCGGTGTTGTTGCAGTCGTAACAGCCGCGTCCCTTCGAGATGGTCGCGGCGGACGCCGCCGCCTTCGAGAGCTGCAACTCGTGCAGCACCTCATCGGGCAGCGTGATCTGTTCTTTGCACTTCACGCAGATCTTGCGGATGAGTCGCTGCGCTAAGATCAGGTTCGTGGCCGAGGCCACCAGGAACGGCTCGATCCCCATGTCGATCAGCCGGTTCAGCGTCGACGCGGCGTCGTTGGTGTGCACGGTAGAGAGCACCAAGTGCCCGGTGAGCGCGGCTTTCACCGCGATGGAGGCGGTGTCCTTGTCGCGGATCTCGCCCACCATGATGATGTTCGGGTCCTGGCGGAGGAACGCCTTCAGAGCGGCCGAGAAGGTCAGTCCGATCGCCTCGTGGACGTTGACCTGGTTGATCCCCTCGAGGTTGTACTCGACCGGATCCTCGGCCGTCATGATGTTCACGCCCGGCAGATTGATGCGCGAGAGCGCCGAGTAGAGCGAAGTCGTCTTGCCGCTTCCCGTCGGCCCGGTCACCAGCACGAGACCGTAGGGCGACTCGATCACCTTGAGGAAATCAGCCAGCGGTTTCGGTTCGAAACCGAGCTTGGTCAGGTCGAGCGACAGGTTTCCCTTGTCGAGGATACGGAGCACGATCTTCTCGCCGAAGATCGTCGGCAGGCTGGAAACACGCAGATCGATGGCGCGCTTGGCCACCTTCACCTTGATGCGGCCGTCCTGCGGGATCCGCTTCTCCGCGATGTCGAGCTCGGCCATGATCTTGAGCCGCGAGAGGATGGCCGCTTTCATCTTCAGGGGCGGCGACATCATCTCGTAGAGCACGCCGTCGATGCGGAAGCGCACCCGCAGCTTCTTCTCGTACGGTTCGATGTGGATGTCCGACGCGCCGCGCCGGACCGCCTCGGAGATGAGCGAGTTGACGAATTTGACGACCGGCGCCTCGTCGGAGAGGTTGCCGCCGCCGTCGTTGAGCGGTTCTTCCTCCGCCGTCTCGACGATCTCGAGATCTTCCATCCCGGCCATGACATTCGCCATGGAGTCGGCCGAGTCGTAGAACTTGTCGATCGCGCGCTTGATCTGGCCTTCGGTCGCGACGCAGACCTCGATCTGCAGACCGGTGATGAAGCCGATGTCGTCGATGGCGAAGAAATTCGCCGGGTTGACCATGGCGATTTTGAGGCTGCGTCCGTTGCGCGACACCGGGATCACCTGGAACTTCGAGGCGACGTCCGACGGCAGCACCTTCGCCACGGCTGGGTCGATCGTGAGCGTGTCCAGGTTGACGCCGGGCGTCTCGTACAACTCGGAGAGGAACGCGAGCAGGCTGTCTTCGGTCAGGAGCCCGAGCTTGACCAGGGTCGAGGAGAGAGGTTGGCCGTCTTGTTGCTCGAGCTGTTTGGCCTTGCGCAGGTTCTCTTCGGAAACGAGGCCCGCCTGCATGAGACGTAGGCCGACATCGACCTTCATGTTGGCGGAGTCCCCCTCGATGTGGCTGCATGGCCTGACTACATGGCCTGACTACATGTCCGGACTACATGCCCGGACTACATGGCCTGACTGCGTCGCGCGGCTACGCGGACGGGACGCATGTGTAGAGGAATCGGCCGGAAAGACCCCCATGCTGAGGGGCAAATGCGCGGCGCACGCCGAGTCGTGCGGGAGGCATGTCCGGCGGCCGTGCAGATTGCACGATCAGAGCCCCCAATCGACGTACGGCGCGATCTTGGCCAGCTTGGCGGGACCGATTCCCTTGACGCGCCGGAGGTCTTCCGGCTGCAGGAACGGCCCCTCGGCGCGCGCCTCGGCGATCCGCTGCGCCAACGCCGGCCCGACGCCCGGCAGCGCTTCGAGCTGTTCGGTGGTCGCTTCGTTGATCCGTAGTCGGCCGTGCTCGAGGATTCCGGGCGGCGCTTCTTCGCGCGGGCGGACCGGAACGACGGGTCGGTGGACGGGAGAGCCCAGCAGCGGCTCCGCGGAGGCCGTCGCCTCGGTGGCGAAGGAGTCGATGACGACGGGCGCGAGCCGAGTGGACTCCGCCGCGGCCGACCACCGCTCCAGCCAGGCGCTCACCTCGCGGTCGGGCTTCGCCTCGCGCCACCGTTGGACGCTGGCCGCGACCTGTCCCAGGAAGAGGAGCGAGGCGAGGGCGAAGAGCGCGCGCCGTTCATCCGGAGTGAAGATCACGGCGCGAAGCTCAGTCGATGAACCTCCAGGTGAGGCCCATGCGGAACGAGCGATACGGCAGCAGCATGAAGCCGTCGTCGTAGCCGGCCGCCGCCGCGATGTCGTCCTCCAGATTGAAGAGCACGAAGTAGATCTGCGCCGCGCCCAGATCGAGGTCGACCCCGCCGTCGAATCGCTCCGACGATCCCAGTCGTCCGAAGGGGGTCGCCTGCTCGCCGTGCGCCTCCGCGCGCAGGAACGCCCGCGAGCGGAGCCGATCGGAGAAGAGCGCCTGCGACCACGACAGTGTCCCCCACATCTCCCACGGCGTCGCCCAGAGCTGCTCGCGCCAGCTCGGATCGGCGTGACGCACGACGGCGCGCAATTCGAACTCCAGCCGTTTCCAGACCCGGCCGCCGGCCCCGCCGTGCAACGCCAACACGTCGATCTGTCGCGGCGCGACGCGTCCTTCCCAATGGACCGCGCGGAGCCGAACCTCGCCGCGCAGCCGCGGCTCGCGCGACGTCGCGACTCCGATCTCGAACTGCGTCAGTTCCTCGAGCGGCGCCGACGGATCGACATCCGGCGCGATCAGATCCTGGCGCACCTGAACGTCGAGACGATCGGCCAGCCGCGGCTCGAGGCGCGGACGAACACCGCGCTGCGCTAGCAGCGTCAGCGTGGCCGTTCGCACCGTCCGTGCGCCCTCGATCGACGCCGTGAGGCCCGAGCGATCGCCGCCGAAGGCGGCGCGCCCCGCGCTCGCGCGCATCCGCCATCCCTTCGTCACTCCATCCACTCCGATAGCAAGCCCCAGGCCATTGTCCCGACGGTCGAGCGAGAGCACGGCCGGTTCGTAGTAGCGCAGCCGCGTGTGATCCCACTCCAGCGTCAGGCGCGGATGGAGACCGGCCAGCGGCGCGACGTCGAGCGCCGGCCCGCGCAGTCGCACCAGCGTGCGGACCGTCGCGTCCTTTCGCTTGGCGGAACCGGCGCGCGCGAACGGGTCGCTCTCCAGGGCGAGACGTTGCCAGGCGAAGCTGCTCTGCCCTGAAACTTCCCAGCGCCCGATCGGACGGACCGCCTCGAGCTCGAATCCGGAGAGATCGAAGAGCCAGCGGGAGTCAGGGATGAGCCGCGAACGCGCCTGATGGTGACGCGCGCTCGCCGACCACCGGCCCCACGAGGTCGGACGGTCGAAACGCGCGAGCAGGTTCTCCCCTTTCTCGCCTAGGTACAGAATCCGCCCGAACGTCTTGTGATCGGCGTAGAAGAGACCCAACGCGCCGCGAGCGAGCGGCCGCGAGAGGAAGAACTCCTCGGTGTGGGTGTCGTTCGTGCCGCTGGAGAGTCGCACCGCGCTGCGCGCCAGATTCGAGTCGGCGCGCTGCAGCTCCCACTCCAGGAGCGGTCCGCCAGTCGGCTGATTCGGCCAGGTCAGCGGATCCGCGGGTCGCAGCACCGCTCGCTCGGCCCACAGGGGTCCGATGAGATCGGGCGGAGACTCGGGATGCGAAGGCGCGCCGAGCGGCATGCCTTGTTCGACCCAGGCCGGCGGTTCGCGTCCCGGCAGATCTCCCCAGTCCATGGGATCGGGTTGATAGTACGACCCGCTCGGAATGCGGCGCAGATCGGTGGACCAAGGGAGCGCCTCGCGCAGCGTGCCGTCATGGCCGCCGGCGAGCGCCGTGTCGGAGAGAGAGGACCAGGTCGCGGGAGTCTCGGTCAGACCGCGGAAGTAGAGAACGGGGCGAGCGACGGGCGTCGGTTCCGGCGCGGGAAGCACCGACGCACTGCTGTCGGTCGGCGCGAACGCCAACGAGTCGGGAGATTGGGCGCGGACTTCGCCGACGGCTATGCCGGCGGCTACGCTGACGGCGCAGTAGAGGAGGAAGCAGCCTGCTGGCGACAGTGCTGCCACCGTACCTCGGCATCGAGGAAGCCGTGCGCTTCGGAGACCAACTCCCCGAATGTCTCGCCGGCTTCGACCCATTCCTCCACCGATTCGTAGGCCCGCGCCAGGTGATAGAGCGCCGTGCGGCGCGCCTCCACCGACGTAGCGTTCTCCACTGCCTCGCGGAATTCGTGAATCGCCTCGCGGAAGCGCGAGAGCCCCATCAGACAGAGGCCGCGCAACTCGCGTGCAGGCTGCTCGACCGTCCCTGGGAGCTCCGTGCACGCGAAGACTCGATCCAATTCTTCCAGCGCCTCTTCCAACAGGCCCATCTGTTGATGGGACACGGCCAGGTCATAGTGGGCCTGGAAGTCCGAGGCGTCCACATGGTTCTCGAGGCCGGCCTTGAACTCCTCGAGCAGCCCCGTGAGGTCGAGCCACTCCTCGGTCTCCTTGCGATCCTTCTCGTCCTTCACGTTGACGATCGCTTCGCCGGAGTCGAGCACGTTCGGGATCCGGCCCGGAAGGTTCGGCCCCGCGCCGGGAATACCCAGTTCGCGCAACCGCTTCAGCCGCCGCTGCGCCGTCTGGTTCTCGGGATCGATCCGCAGGATGTCGCGGAAGATGTTCACCGCGCGCTCCATCGCCCCTTCTTGGATCCAGATGTCGCCGAGGAATCCCAGATACAGCGTCTCGCCGGCGGGATCATTCTGCTTGTGGGAGATCTCGACCAGCCGACCGAGATGCGCGCGGTGTTCTGGGTCCGCGCGGTGCAACTGTTGGTAGAGCGAACGCGCCGTGTCCCAGTCCCCGGCGAGGAATGCGTCTTCCGCCCGTCGCGCCAGCGCGATGCCGGAGGAGTGCGAAGGCGCCTCGACCGACGGCTCGATTTCGACGTCGGCGCCGGCTTCGAGTTCGGTCAGCGGAGCTTCGTCGCCCGCGATCTCGAAGATCGGGCTCGCGTTCTCCGACGGCTCGCCGCCGTCGTCGTCGGAAGGAAGGTCCGCCTCTCGCGCAGCCGGCAGAGCGGAGAGATCGCGGTCGCCGAAGTCGAGGATGTCGAAGCTGCGCGCCGTGAGATCGGCGGCCGCGATGGCCGAAGCGGACGACGCATCCGGCGAGACCTGGGAGAGAGGCGGCGGCAGCGCGCTCAGGAGGAGATCATCGTTCTCCGCGCTGATCTCGATGCCGGTCGCAGGTTCGAGCATCGAGGTCGTGGTCGGCGTCGTGGTCGGCGTCGGACCGGCGTTCACGTGACCATTGGCCGGAGCCAGGCCCGCCACTTCGTCGGCGCGGCGACGGAGTTCCTCGGCCAGGTCGGGGGTGCCGTTCAATTCGACCTGCGCCGCGACTTCGCGGAGGAAGCCCGCGGCGCGGTCCCCCTGCCTCACGCGCACGAAGTGCTCCACCAAGCGGAGCGCCACCTCGGTCTGGTGCCCCGTGAGACTGGAGGTTCGCTCCAGCGTCTCGAAGAACTCCTCGGGCGGCAGCGCCTCACCGCGGAACGAATCGAGATACGCAAGATAGTGCGGGACCGCTTCGCTCTTCAGCCCCTCGCGGTCGTAGAGCTCGCCCAGCGTTCGGTGGATGCGCGCGCGCGAGCCGTCGATGCGCAGCACTCGCTTCCCCACCGCGATGGCGTTGCGGAAGAGTCCGACCGTCTCGTACGAGCGGACCGCTTCCGAATAGGCGGACACCGCCTCTTCGTTCTCGCCCACCCGCATGAGCAGGTCGCCGAGATAGACGTGGTCGTAGGGATCGACTTCGCCCTCGGCCAATAGCCGACGCATTTCGTCGACGGCAAGCCGCGACTGGCCATCGCGGGCCAGCTTCTGGGCTTTTCTCCGAGCGAGGATGCTTTTCTCCAAGACGATCTCCGCAACTCCCGACGGTCAGCTCGTCCCCTGGCGTCGGCTCGCAACGCCGCGCCTGTGAGAGCCCCCGGGTGGGCTCCTGTCACCGGTTATCGACCCCTCCGAGAGGGATCTAGACCGGTAAGCCGCGTGTCGAACGCGACCCTCGGCCGATTTCTTCCGCCCGCCCAGCGGGCTCCATCCCACGGATTCGGCCGGGATTGGGCGGAGCTTGACTGTTGGCTCGTTCGACCATTCGGCTACCGTGCCGCGGTCCGCCCGACCCGGGTTCCCTCCAGGAGGCTCCTCTCTTGCTCGATTTCGGCGCGCCGCTCCAGCCCTCGACTCGATTCGATGATCCCGAGGAGGTCCTGCGGGCGATCTTCGGCTTCGACGAGTTCCGTCCCGGTCAACGCCGCATCATCGACGCCGTGCTCGCGGGGCGCGACTGCATCGCGGTGATGCCGACCGGCGCGGGCAAGTCGCTCACCTTCCAGATCCCGGCCAAAATAATGCCCGGCGCGGTGCTGGTCCTCTCGCCGCTCCTCTCTCTGATGAAAGACCAGGTCGACGGACTGATTCGTCTCGGCTTCCGCGCGATCTCGATCAACTCGACGATCGATTTCGAGGAGCGGAAACGACGACTCGGCGCCTTGCGCCGCGGTGAGGTCGAGGTGGTCTATCTGGCGCCGGAAGCGCTGGAAGGCTCGCTGCGTGGGCTGATCGCGGGCTGTCCCGTCAGTCTCGTCGTGGTGGACGAAGCGCACTGCATCAGCCAATGGGGACACGACTTCCGCCCCGCCTACCGAAACCTCTCCGGACTGAAAGCGGAGTTGGGGAACATTCCCGTTCTCGCATTGACCGCGACCGCGACGCGCCGCGTGGCCGCCGACATCCTGCGGCAGCTCGGCATGCAGAAGCCGGATGGCTTCAAGGGATCGTTCCTGCGTCCGAATCTCCACATCACGGTGGTCAAGAAGGGAGAGCCTCGCCCCACGTTCGCCGCCTCCGGCGCCGGCGCCGTCGCCGCGAAGGCGCGCAACGTCCGGCGCGATCTCTTGGGTCTGCTGCGGCGTCACTCGGGCGAGAGCGCGATCGTCTACTGCCTGAGTCGCCGCTCGGTCGATGCGACCGCGGCGTTCCTGGCGGAGCACGGCGTTCGCGCCGCGCCGTACCACGCCGGCCTCTCCGACGAACTGCGCGCCCGCACCCAGGACGAGTTCGCCCGCGACGACATCGACGTGGTGGTCGCGACCGTCGCGTTCGGCATGGGGATCGACAAGAGCAACGTGCGCCTGGTCGTGCATCGCGACATGCCGCGCAGCATCGAGGCCTGGTACCAGGAGATCGGGCGCGCCGGCCGCGACGGACTCATCGCCGACTGCGTCCTCTACTACTCGTGGGCCGACGTGATCGCCTACGACCGGTTCCTGGAGGGAGGGGAGGATCTCGCGCTGCGGGCCGAGACCCGTCAGCGCACGGTCGAGCTCTTCCGACTGCTCGACGCCGGCGGGTGCCGCCACCAAGCGGCCTGCCGCTACTTCGACGAGGAGATCGAACCGTGCGGCGAGTCGTGCGACCGATGCCGCGGGATCGACGTCGACGCCTTGATCACGCCGGCGCCGGCCGGATTCGCCGCGGCGAGCAGGTCACGCTCCGCGGGAGCGAGCAATCCCGGCTCGACTCCGGAAGAAGGGGAGTTCGACGCGAAACTGTTCGAGCGACTGCGCGCCCTGCGTCGCCGACTGGCCGAGGCCGAGAACGTGCCCGCGTACATCGTCTTCAATGACGCAGTGCTGCGGAACTTGGCGGCGCGGATGCCGCGCGACGAGCGGGAGCTGTTGGCGGTTCCAGGGATCGGGCCGGCCAAGCTCCAGCGGTATGGGGCGGCGTTCCTCGAGGTGATCCGCGAAGGCGGCGCGAGCGGCGGCGCGGACGGCGGCGCGGACGGCGAGTCGAACTAGGCGCGGCTCGACCAGCGAGGAATCTCGAACGCGCGACCGCGCTTCACCACCGTGCGAACGTGCGGGAGCCCCAGAGCCGACGCGACCCAGAGCCACGACGGCGCATCGAGGATCTGGAGGTCGGCCAGATACCCCGGCGCGAGCACGCCGCGATCCTCCCCCACTCCGCAGGCGAGGGCGGCGTGACGCGTGGCGGCCGCCATCGCTTCCGCGGGATGCAGATTCATCTGGAGCACCGCCAACTGCACCACGAACGGCATCGAGTCGTTGTGCGACGAGCCGGGATTGCAGTCGGTCGCGAGGGCGACCAACGCCCCGCGGTCGAGCAGCTCGCGCGCCGGCGCGTACCGTCCCTTGGCGAGCGTGAAGGACGTCGAGGGAAGCAGGACGGCGACCGGACGTCGTTGCGGTCGACTCGCGGCCCAGACCAGCGCTTGAATTCCCGCCGCGTCGACGGCGATCAGGTGATCGACCGACGTCGCGCCCAGCTCCACTCCGAGCGAGACGCCGCCGATCGGCTCGAACTCCTCCGCGTGCAGCTTGAGCTCGAGCCCGTGTCGCCGCGCCGCCTCCAAGATCGTCCGCGTCTCCGCGACGTCGAACACCTCCGCCTCGCAGAACACATCGCAGAAGACCGCCAGCTTCTCGCGCGCGACGAGCGGGATCATCTCCTCGGTCACCAGCCGAATGTAGCCGGCGCGATCGGAGCGATGCTCGTCCGGCGTCTCATGCGCGCCCATGAACGTCGGCACCAGATCGACCGGGTGCGTGCGGTCCAGCTCGCGGATCAGCCGCAGCGCGCGCAGTTCTTCGTCGAGCGAGAGGCCGTAGCCCGACTTGACCTCGACCGTGGTCGCGCCGCACGCGAACATCCGATCGAGCCGACGGCGCGACTGCGCGAGCAGCTCGACATCGCTGGCGGCGCGAAAGTCCCGGACACTCTTGCGGATCCCGCCGCCCCCCGCCGCGATCTCCTGGTAGGTCGCGCCGCCGCAACGCAACTCGAACTCGTTCTCGCGTGAGCCCGCGAAGAGCAGGTGCGTATGCGGATCGATCCATCCCGGCAAGACCACGCCGCTCCGCGCGTCGATGCGCTGATCCGGACGGACCGGATACGCGCCGGCGATCTCCTCTTGCGGACCGAGAGCGAGGATGCGTTCGCCCGCGATCGCGATCGCGACGTTCTCGTGCACTCCCCACGCGTTGGCGGCGGCGCCGACCGGCGCGGTTCCCAACTGTCCGATGTTGTCGATCCGCAGCGTGGCTCTCGAGTCCCGGTCGAACCCGCGCTCCGCGTCGCCCCCCGCTGGCGATCCTGATTTTCTATCCAACGTCGTCCCCGCTCTTGCCTTTGTAGTCGTGGGATCGGCTTGTGAAAAATGGTGCAACTATTGCCGGCAACAGTTGCACCATTTTTCACAAGCGCGATCGTCTCGTTGCGATCGTCTCGCTGCGATCATGAACTCTGGTCCACCCTCGCGCCGTAGGATTCTCCTACTCGGCCCCAGAGCCGGTCCAATCGACACGATAGATCTGCGAGTGTTGCGCGCCTGGCGAGACCGGACCGGTCGTGGGCTGGAGATCGAGCGTCGCGCGCACGGCCCGCTCCACCTGCGAGCCCCCTCGGGGCGGGAGGAGGACATGCGTGACCCCTTGCTCGTGCAGGTACGCGCCGAGACGCCCCTCGCGTAGTCGTCTGGTCACCGTGGGGTCGAGGATGCCGGCGAGATCAACGACGCGAAACTCGGTGAAGTAGGCCAGGCGGCCATGATCCTTCGCTGCGATCACGCTCTCCGGCGGCAGATCGCGTCGAGCCGATTCGATCACTCGCCACCATGCGTCCACCTCGGAGTCCTGGTAGCGGGGAACGATCCGCATTCCTTCCGTCCACCCGCCGCGCTGCACGAGGTCCTTGTACGAAGTGAGGGCCGAGGCGAGCAACAAGAGGACTGCGGCGATCACGGTCAGGCGTCGCGCGACGCGTTGGCGGGGTTCGGGAAACACTCGCTCGGCGAAATCGACGCAGAACGCCGCGACCGCGATGCTCGCGAGGTGTCCAGGGAACGCCAAGTAACGGAGACCGTGAAAGTCCGGGAAGTACCCCTGATAGAGAACCAGTCCCGCGCCATAGAGCGAGAGGTAGGTCGCGACGAAGCGACTCAGTTCGCGCGTTCGCGGGCGATTCCAGATCGCGACCAGACCGAACAGCGCCACGACGGCGGCTCCTGTTGTGATGGTGTAGAGGCGAACCAGCTCCAGCACGCTGTTCGATACCTTGCGCGCATACGCGGACCAGATGAGCTGTCCCGCCGGGTTCCAGACGCCGTCCCAAGCCAGCAAGCGCCGGCCCGACTGATTCGCCGGCGTCAGCGCGCCATCCGAGTAGATCGACCAGAGCGCCACCGGCGACGCGGCGGCGGCGCAGAGAGCGGCGAGCAAAGCGATGCGCCATCCTCTAGGCTTCCGAAGCGTCGCGGGCGACCTTCGCCACCGATCCAATTCCAGCAAGACGATCGCGAGAGCGACAAAGACACCGTCGGCCCGCGCCAGCATGAGCAGACCGAGCACGACCCCGAGGACGCCATACGCCGCCGCGCCACGCTCGGCCGAGCAGAGTCGGTGGTAGAGGAGCACGGCGAACAGTCCGAGACAGGTGAAGGCGGTCGTCTCCATTCCGTTCCATCCCGCTACGAAGAGCGAAGTGGAGAGCGAACAGAGCGCGAAGGCCGCCCACGCGATCCGACGGTCGCCGGTCGTGGCCGCGGCCAGCGTGAAGGTCAGGACGGTCGCGACCGCCCCCAGGAGCACCGACTCGATCAGCGTCACCAGCGCCGCGACATCGCGCGAGAGCCAGAGATGATTCAGCGAGGTGAGCACCGTCCAGAGGAGCGGCGACCCGCTGGTCGGATGCAATCCGTCGAAGCTGTACCCGCGCCCCGTCGCGAGATTGCGCGCGATGCGCATCGTGATGAACGCGTCATCCAACAGCCACGGCGTCATACAGAGGTTGCGCAGCGGGAACGAAACGAGGAACGCGCACTTGGCGAGCGCGAGGAGGGCGGCCAATGCGATGGGGAGTCTCATGGGGCGGGCGCCACGGCGGCGCGATCGGCGGTGATGCGGTAGGCGACGGATCGACCGGCGCGACAGACGGCGCCATCCCCTTGCGTCACGCGTTCGCTCTCGTCGAGGTCTCGCGATTCCTCATCCGCTACGCTCGCCTGCCGCTCTCCGATGAACCGATGCGTCGGACTCAGCCCCTCGAGGTAGCCGCGCGTCTCGTCGTCGAGTGAGATGTGCACGTGCGGATGTGTGACGGGAACGCCGATCAAGGCCGGGGCCCACTGCGCGGCGTCGTCGTAGGCGCCGTCGATCACGGTCTCCTCGATGGCCAGCTGCGACAGGCACGCGAGCACCTCCAGATCCGCGGCGCTCGCGAGCGCGGGACGGGTCTGGTACCAACCGACGTGTCTCCATCCGCCGATCGCGAAGAGCGCGCAGAGCATCCCGATCGCCAGTCGCGAGTGGCGCCGATTTCCCGCCGCCCGCACGAGCCCGATCCCGAGCAGCGGCGCGAACAAGAGGGGCAAGAGCGGCGTGAACCGCGCCGGAAACAGCAGCGTCCCGACCACGGGCAACTCGGGCCCGACGACCAGCAAGATCGAGAGCACGGTGAAGAGACCGGCGGTCGTCCACAGCAGTTTTCGATTCACCCGCCCCAACGCCGCAAGACCGGCCGCGAGGAGGACGACCGCGCAGAATGGATCTCCCAATCGCTGGGGCAGAGCCGCCAGGAGCCCGATCGGCGGCCACCACCGCGGCGCGCGGACCACCGGCTCCGTGGTCAACTGGTAGTCGTGGATCCAGGCGCGTTCGGCCGCTGACAGGTGCGGACCAGCCGCGCTCAGCCAGGCGAGCGCAGCAAACAAGCCAAAGAGTCCGATCAGGGCGACGACGATCGAGCCGGAGCGCGCGTTCCGCGTAGCCAGGATCGGGGCGGTCGCCACCACCAGCCCACCCGCGAGCGCACCGACCGGATGACACGCAGCAGCGGCGCCCAGTAGCAGCGCCGGCGCTGCCGCCGCACCGCTTCCGCTCCTCGAACCCCTCGCCCCCCGAACTTTCCATACTTTCCATTCACCCGCCTTCACCACCCATCCCGCCGCCAACATCCCCAACCCGATCGCCATCACCGTCGGATTCCCGCCCCATCCGAAGAAACTCTGCGGACTCTTCGAGACGATGAGACAGATCGCGGCGATCAGATTCGCCGCCGGGACACGCAATGCGCGGAGGAAGAACGCGAGTCCAGCGAAGTACACGACGTAGGCCAGCGCCGCCGACAGGAGCGTCGCCTTCGCCATTCCGAACGGCAGTGCGAGCAGCGCGATGAGCATCGGGAATCCGCGCGGATAGGCCGTTACGTCGATCGTCCCCCACGCCGCCGACAGGTTCGCGCCGCGGTCGAGGAGCGCGCGCGCGATGCCGCCGTACATCGCCATGTCGGCCCCCGGCGCGACCGCCAGTCGGAGAACGGGAATGAAGAAGAGGAGCACGCACCAAGGCGCGAAGCGGTCGAGCGTGGCCAGGGTCGTGCGGACCGGGATGAGCGCGACCTCAGCGGGCACGTCGCGCGCGGCGGAGTCAGCGTTCGTCAAGCGCAGGACGAAGGCAAAGGTCGCGCCCACCGCAACGCCGATGATCCCGAACACGACAGACGGATGCGGCAGCAGCCCCGAGCAGAGCAGGCCCGCGAGTGCTCCAGCCAAAAGATGAGAAGGGACCTGGAGCGACCGCCCCGGGAGATCAGTCACCAGGTGGTGGCGACTTCACGGCGCCTGCGTCCGCGCCCGCGTCCGCGTCCGCGAACCGGCCACTCGCGACGTGGCCCTCTTCGCGGGTCTCTGTGCGGGCCTCTGTGCGGGTCTCTTCGTCGGTTTCTCCGCAGGTCTCTTCGCGGCACTCATCGCCCCGGAACTGCGTCCGGACCCAGTTCGTCGTGCGGGACGATCGGCAACCTCCGACTCCACGTCGGGGACCTTCGCCAGCACTGCGAGGAACTTGGAGCGGCTCGCTCGCTTGCCGCGAGTCTGGAGGTACTCCTCCGTCATCAGCGCCGCGAGTTTCTCCGCCACGGCGGAAGCTATCATCTGGTTGATCGAGATTCCTTCCTGCAAGGCGATCTCACTGAGCTTGCGGTGAAGCGATTCCGGGAGCCGGAGACTCAGGGTACTCATGACTTTCCGATCCTTTCGAGGAACTGCGCCGGCGATACCACCCGCACACCCAGGGTCTCGACCCCAGAGAAGTCTTTGCGATTGTGTGTCACGAGATAGTCACAGCTCGAAGCAAAGGCCACCTCCGCGACCATGTCGTCCTTGGGGTCTCGTAGCATCGGCCGCCAGAGAAAAAAGATCGGCTGAGGGACAGCGATCGCACATAGGTAGTCGACGATCTGACGCACATTCGCCTCACTCAACCGACCGCGGTTCCGCAGGAGCGCGTCCTCGTACTCGAAGACCAACGGCACGGAAACAACGATGTCGAACGCGCCGGCTCCGACCTCGGAGAGCAACTCGAGCGACGCCCCTAGCTTCGATCGAATGGCCGAGACCAAAACATTGGTGTCCAGAACCGCCCGGATTGTCGCCACATCGACACGGTATCACAGGTGATACCAGTTCGCTAGTCGATTGCGCCCAACCCCATCGGCACCCGCACCCCCAGCTCACGCGCGGCCGCGATCGCCTCTTCGTAGCCCGCATCGACGTGGCGGATCACGCCCATTCCTGGGTCCGAAGTGAGCACGCGCTCCAACCGCCGCTCCGCCTCGTCGCTTCCATCCGCCACGACCACCATCCCCGCGTGCAACGAGTAGCCGATGCCGACGCCGCCGCCGTGATGGAACGAAACCCAGTGCGCGCCGGCGGCGGTGTTGACGAGCGCGTTCAAGATCGGCCAGTCGGCCACGGCATCGGAGCCGTCTCGCATCGCTTCGGTTTCGCGATTGGGCGAGGCGACCGAGCCGGAGTCGAGATGATCGCGGCCGATCACGATCGGCGCCTTCAGTTCGCCGCGTCGCACGAGGTCGTTCAAGACGAGGCCGAACTTGGCGCGCTCTCCGTACCCGAGCCAACAGATCCGAGCGGGCAGTCCCTGGAAGGCGACGCGCTCCTGCGCCATCGGGATCCAGCGCGCGAGGACCGGATCGTCGGGGAAGGTCTCCAAGATCGCGCGGTCGGTGCGGTGGATGTCGGCGGGATCGCCGGAGAGCGCGACCCAACGGAACGGTCCCTTGCCGCGACAGAAGAGCGGCCGGATGTAGGCGGGCACGAACCCGGGAAAGCTGTAGGCCTCGGCGAAGCCGGCGGTCTGCGCCTGCGCGCGCAAGTTGTTGCCGTAGTCGAAGACGATCGAGCCCAGCTTCTGCAGGTCGACCATGGCGCGGCAGTGGTCCGCCATCGATTGCATCGAGCGGGCGATGTAGGCGGAGGGATCTGATTCGCGCAGGCGCAGTGCGTCCGCCAGCGGCAAGCCGGCGGGGATGTAGCCGCGGAGTTCATCGTGGGCGGAGGTCTGGTCGGTGACGAGGTCAGGCTTCACGCGACGACGCACCAACTCGGGCAGGACTTCCGCGGCGTTGCCCAGGAGACCGATGGAGAGCGGTGTCCTGCTGGACACCGCTTGACGGGTCCACTCGAGAGCTTCATCGAGTGAAACAGTGCTCTTGTCGAGGTAGCGAGTCTCTATCCGACGCGCGATCCGCGTCGGATCTACTTCCACGCACAACGCGACACCGCCGGCCATCGTCACCGCGAGAGGCTGCGCGCCGCCCATGCCGCCGAGCCCTGCGGTGAGCAGCCAACGTCCCGCCAGATCGGCGCCGAAGTGCTGCCGTCCCGCCTCCATCACCGTCTCGTAGGTGCCCTGCAAAATTCCCTGCGTGCCGATGTAGATCCACGAGCCCGCGGTCATCTGTCCGTACATCATGAGGCCCTTCGCCTCTAGCTCGCGGAAGTGCTCCCACGTCGCCCACTTCCCCACGAGATTCGAATTCGCGATCAGCACGCGCGGCGCTTCGGCCTGCGTGCGAAAGATCCCGACCGGCTTGCCCGACTGCACGAGCAGCGTCTCGTCCGAGGCCAGCGTCTTCAGTGCAGCGACGATCGCGTCGAAACACTCCCAGTTGCGCGCCGCCTTGCCGGTCCCGCCGTAGACGACAAGGTCCTCGGGACGCTCCGCCACCTCGGGATCGAGGTTGTTCATCAGCATGCGCAGCGCGGCCTCTTGCGGCCACCCGAGCGTAGAGAGCTGCGAGCCGCGCGGGGCGCGGATCACACGCGGCTGCGACGGAGTCTTGGGGTCAGGCGACATCGGGAGTCTCCTCGAACGGGAGCTGAAGTGAAGGGCGTCGTCGTTCGCTTCGAGGAAGCGCCGTCAGTCCGGCCGTCGGCTGGACGGTACTCACCGCCGATCGAACCAAGCCAGTCCGCCAGAAACGATGTCGTCCCAACCGCGCGCGACGTGGAACTCGAGGCCGACGCTCTGCCGGAAGGTGCGGCCGTAGCCACGCTCCTTCAGCCGCGAGTCGGTCACGATGAAGAGGCCGCGGTCGCCGCGTCGGCGGATCAGTCGGCCGAACCCCTGGCGGAAACGTGTGACCGCCTCGGGAAGGTAATAGGTAGTGAACGCGGAAGCGCCGTCCGCTTCGATGCGTTCGGAGATCGCCTCGACCAGCGGGTCGGTCGGCACGAGGAACGGCAGGCGCGCGAGGATCAGCACTTCGAGCTCGGCGCCTGGGAAGTCCATCCCCTCCCAGAAGCCGGCCGCGCCGAAGAGAACGGCCGGGCCATCTTCGAGGAAGGCGCTCCGCACCGCGGCCTGTCCCCCATCGACCCCCTGCGCATGCAGCCGGATGCCGGTGTCGGCCAGAAGCGGCCGCGCGCGCGATTCGACCGCGCGCAGCATTTCGTAGGACGTGAAGAGCACCAGTGACTTACGGCGGACCTTTCGAGCGATTTCGAAGATGCCCTGGGCAAGATGTTCGGCGTAAGCGGGGCTCCCCGGCTCCGGCCCACCGGTCAGGACCCAGCCCGAAACCTGTTCCTCCAGCGCGAACGGACTCGGCAGCGCGAGCCCCTCATACCGTCCCTCGTCGAGCCCGAGCTTGCGCGCCATGTGATCGAAGCGGCCCTCGATCGCGAGCGTGGCCGAGGTGAGCACGAGCGCGCGCCGCGTCGAGAAGAGATGCTCGTCGAGGTACGCGCCAACTTCGATCGGCATGCTCTTCATGATCACGCCGCGACTCATCGACGGTTCGATCCAATAGACCCGCTCGCGTTCGGTCGGCGTGAGCAGTTGCTCGAGCTTGGAGATCTCCTCATCGAACGCGTCGGCGCGTCGCTCCGCCTCGAGCAGCGCCGGCGGCGACGGCTCGCGGCGCGACTCCAGATCGAGCAGCGTCTTGACCTCTTCGATCCGCATCAGCATCGGGCGCACCTGCAGTCGCGCCGCCTGCGCGAAGTCACGCCCCGAACCGGGGAACGGATCACGGATCTCTGCGGCCGGTCCGTAGCGCAGTCGCGATCCGGCCGGCGGGAACGAGTTCTGCGCGCGCAACTCATCGAAGAAGCCGCGCGCCGAGACCACGAGCCGTCCGATCTCTTCCTCGAACTCGCGCAGTCGGCCCAGCAGTTTTGCGCGGTCCGCGTTGTCGCCCTGTCCGCGGAGCGCGCGGCGCAGATCATCGGTCAGGCCGGGATCGCCGCGCCCTCCCATTCCCTTCAGCGCATTCTCGAGGCCGGTGGCCGAGACCTCGACGCTGAGCGGCTCGGCCGTCGCGCGCGGGAGATGGTGCGCCTCATCGAGGATCGCGGTCGTCCATTCCGGCAGCCCGCCGCCTACGCCGAAGAGGTCGGTCAGCAGCAGCGCATGATTGACGATGACCAGATGCGCCTCGCGCGCGACCTTGCGGGAGAGCTTGTAGAAACAGCCCGACTCGGCCGAGCAGCGCGAGGTGGAGCAGGAGCGTTGCTCGCCGCAGATGCGCCCGAGCACCCAGGCGTCGCGCGGCTCCACCGCCGGGGCGTCGCTCAGATCGCCGGTCTGCGTCTCTTGCACCCAGGCGTCGAGTGTGCGCAACGCGCGATCGGCTTCGATCGATCCGCGCGCCTCTTCGGCGAAGTTCGCGTAGCGGCTTCGGCAGAGGTAGTTCGACCGTCCCTTGCAGACAGCGACGCGCACCTCGCGATCGACGACTCGACGGATCCGCGGCAGTTCCTTCTGGATGATCTGGTCCTGCAGCGCGCGCGTGAACGTCGAGATGAGCACCGGCTCGCGGGCTTCGATCGAGTGGTGGACCGCCGGCAGGAGATAGGCGAGTGACTTGCCGACTCCGGTCGGGGCCTCGGCCAAGAGCACGCCCCCTCGCGAGAGCGTCCTCGTCACGGCGATGGCGAGGCGCGCCTGCTCGGGTCGCCACTCGTAGTTCGGCGAGAGCACACGGGAGAGCGCGCCCGTCGGCGCGAACAATTCGTCGATCCGATCAGTGGCCATCGAAGAAGCGGTCCTTGGAGAAGAGTCGAGCGCGCTGTGAGAAGGCGGGCCGCGGCAGGCTAACAGCGAGTCGCCGAAGGGTCAAACCGAGCCGACCCGTTCGCGCCCCGCCGCGCGCATCCGTTTGGGGCCGATCCAGAGCCAGAAGCCGGTCATCGTGAAGGTCAGCAATGCTGTCCCCATGACCGATGTGTAGACGAGCTTGATCTGTTCGCCGCTCGTGCCCAGCAGGTGATCGAGGATCGATCCATCGTGGATGTTCTCGATGAAGTCGGAGCGGCGACGCTCGACATGCAACAACTCGCCCGTCGCGCCATCGAGTTGGATTCCCCAGAAGCCCTCGACGAAGACGAACTTGACCATCCCCTGTTCGGGCCGGGCGTCGATCCGCTCGAGCTCGAGCGAAAGGTCGGGGGAAACCTCTTCGCGCAGCGCGCGACAGGCCTTCTCGTGGAGGACATCGAACGGCAGCCAGTCGCCGAGATTCTCCGACGAACCTTGATACGACTTCGGGAGGATCCGCCCACCACTGTGCTTCTTCCACCCCAGCAGCAGTCCGGTCGTCCCGACCACGAAGAAGAAGGCGAAGAGCGAGATTCCGAGCAGACGGTGGATACGACGGCAGATCCGCAGGATGCGCGCCTGACGGCTGCGTCGAGTGCTGAGCGGAGTCTTCATCGGTCTCGGTTTCTTCCTTCCGGACTGAGGGGTTGTCGCTTGCCAACGAGCGCGCGAATCGTATCCTGCACGCCGCGAACTGTCCCATCTCTGCATCTCCCCGAGGAGGATCGACTCACATGCGAATGGCGCTCCTGGGCGGCGGCCTCCAAGGCCAGGCTTGCCTGCTCGACTGGCTCGGTCAACCCGACGTGACCGAGATCCTCGTTTTGGATTCGGACGTCGCGCGGCTCGAAGCGCTGCGTGCTCGCTTCCCCGATCCGCGGATCCAGACACGGAAACTCGAGGTGAGTGATCCGAACGAACTGGCGGCGGCGCTGCGCGGCTCGCGCGTCGTCTTCAGCGCCATCCCCTACTTCTTGAACCTCGCGGTCACGCGCGCGGCGATCGAGGCGGGCGTGCACATGGTCGACCTCGGCGGGAACACCGACGTCGTCTTCTCGCAACGCGCGCTCGATCGAGACGCCGTCGCCAACGGTTGCGCCATCGTCCCCGATCAAGGCCTGGCGCCGGGACTGGCGGGCATTCTCGCGGCGCACGGCCTCCGCGATCTCTCCCCCGGCGCGACCGTGCGCATGCGGGTCGGCGGACTGCCGCAGCATCCGACGGGCACGCTGAAGTACGCGCTCGTCTTCTCGATCCATGGGCTCTTGAACGAGTACGCGGGCGACGCGGTCGGGCTGGAGCGCGGCGAGATCACGCGGCAGCCGACCTTGACCGGGCTCGAGCCGATCACGTTCGCCGCGCCGGTCGGTCAGTGCGAGGCGGCCTATACCTCCGGCGGCACATCGACGCTGCCGTGGACGCTACAGAGTCGCGTGCGCGAACTCGACTACAAGACGGTTCGCTATCCAGGGCACTGGGAGAAGATGGCGTTCTTGAAGGAACTCGGGTTTCTGGAAACCGAGTTGCTGTCGTTGGGAAGGCAGAAGATCGAGCCGCGGGATGTGCTGGCGCGAGTGTTGGAGCCGCTGTTGAGCGTGCCGGAGGTGCGCGATCTGGTCGTGCTTCGCGTGACGGTCGAAGGGGAGCTCGGCGGACGCAGCGTCCGCCGAGAGTACGAGATGATCGACTTCTTCGATGAGGCGACAGGGCTGACGGCGATGATGCGGACGACGGCGTTTCCGGCGTCGGAGACGGCGTTGATGTTGGCGCGGGGCGTGATCACGGAGCGCGGGGTGTTGGCGGCGGAGTCGGTCGTGCCGGGGGAGGAGTACATCGGGGCGTTGAGGAGAAGGGGGCTCCCGCTCCAAGTCACGGAAGAAGTGGGGGCGCTGTAGGGAGCGGAAACGCGCGCGGCTAGCGCGCGCGTTCTCTGGTATTCAATATCTCCACAAACCTCGTCAGGCGCTGGACGCGGGTCTTGTCGGAGTGCTTGGCGTACATCACGACCAGGTGCCGCAGGGTGCGAATGAGCAGATCCCGTGAAGTCGTCTCGACGATGTGAGACTCACGCGGCAGGTAGTAACCCGAGCTGGTCATCTGCTGCAGGCAATCCTTGCGCGAGAGCAATTTGCCCCCGAGGTACGGGTCGACGACGATCTCTTCCCCTTCGTCGGCGTAACGCACGAGCACGTTGTTCGGGAGGCCGATGCCGTGGAACGGCAGGCCGAGCCGCTTGGCGACCAAGAGGTAGGCGCAGGCCAGCGCGATCGGGGTTCCGCTGCGCCGCGCGAGCACTCGATCGAGCAAGATGCTGTCGAACTCGTAGAGCTCGTGCGGATTGCTGGCGAAGCGCAGTTCGTCGAAGAAAACCTGATTGAATGCGCGCACCCTCTCCAACCCGGTCTGTCCCGGGTGGAGGCGCGGCCTGATCGCCTCGGCGATGGAGTCGAGCGCCTCGCGGATGGTCTCGCGCGGCAGATCGGCATGCTCGAGTCGGGCGATGAGATGCAAGCCGCGCTCGAGATCGAGTTCCGAATCCTCCAGCCGTCCCAGCTCCTCGAGCTGCCGCCCGATGTCGTCGAGATGGATCCTCGAGAGCAACTGCCGCGCTCGCAACCGAAGGCGAGGTTCACGCGACTCGCTCACGTCACGCAAGTAGCCGGCGGCCGACATGCCGAGGTCGAGCAGGTGGTCCCAGACCATGGCGAAGATCTTGGGGTCGTCGTCCCCGAGGAGCGAGACGAGCGCGCGGATCTCGGGACCGGTGGCTCCTTCGAGAGAGAGGCGCGAGGCGCCGGGCGGCACAGGATCGAGTGGGACCATAGAACAGCACTCCTCGCGCGGCCGGCTCGGCAGCCGGGAACCCACACGCTGCGCAGGCTACCAAAGCCCCCCGAGACCACCAACTCGAAACCCGCCTCCCCCACCGTCGGGCGGGAGAGGCGGGTTCTGAAATGAAACCGCGGCCGGTCGGAGCACGGCCGGTCGGCCTAGGGACTAACGCCGCGTGAAGCGGATGAAGTCCGGAATCGACTGGTAGGCCGTCTCGACCGTGATCGTCCGCTCGCCGCCGGCGGCGCCGTTGAACCCGGTCACCCGGACCTTGGCGTAGTGGTAGTTCGAGCCTTCGATCGGCGTCTTGATCGCGATCACCTTGCCGACGACCGCGTTGCCGACGCCGAGCGAGACCTCTTCCTGCCAGCCGGAGTCGGTCGTGGTCGGGGCGTCGAACGAGTCGAGGATCTTCAACCCGGCCACACGGGACCAGGTGTTGCTCGCTCCGTCCACCAGATGCGGACTCTTCAACGTGAGCTGTCCGCTCCCCGCATCGTTGGCGGCGTTCGTGCCGAGGTAGACGTCGATGAAGGGGCGATTGTCCGGAACTCCTTCACTCTGGAGGGCGAAGGCCTGACCCTCGGACAAGCCGAGGCCGCTCGGGAGCGACGGCACGGTTCGTTCCGCCACCACGATCCCGGTTTCGCCGGCCCGAGGCGCCGTGTTGATCTCATTGGTCGATTCGCTGATATCGCCGTTGTCCTTCACCGCCCGAACCGCATAGAAGTACTTCGTGCCGTTGACCGCGCTCCCATCGGAGCGAGAGGTGGTCTGGATCGGGGTCGCGGTGATCTTCTTGGCGACGAGCTGCGCATCGGTCAAATTGGCCATGCTCACGATGTCGCGGTAGACGTGATAGCCGGCGAACTCGTCGATGCTCGCGTCCGGGGTGGCGGTCCAAGCGAGGAGCACGGAATTGCTGTCATTCACGTACGTCAGATTGGTCGGAGGCGCGAACTCGTCGGCCGGTTCGGTCGTCGGGTTGTCATCGCTACACCCCACGGCGAAGAGGCTGAGGGAGACGAGGGATGCCATCGCGACTCGGGAGAGTGCGCGCGTGAGGTCTTTGCTGAAACCGGTCATGAGTATCTCCTTGCTCAATGCGTTGGCCCAGACGGCGCTCGGGCTCGCCCTGATGACCTTCCTACTTCTTGGTCCATCCACCCGCCCCGCGATGGGG
Organism: uncultured bacterium; assembly: GCA_964631125.1. Classification (GTDB taxonomy): domain Bacteria; phylum Eisenbacteria; class RBG-16-71-46; order CAIMUX01; family CAIMUX01; genus CAZVYN01. Next base: position 30,578 of record CAZVYN010000019.1, read on the forward strand.
CGGCTCCCTGGGGACGCGCCAACTCGAACCCAAACTCTATTCGAGGATGGAGCTATTGCCCTAGCAAGAATTGCGCCGGATGACCCTCGTCTCGACTACGACGTTTTACATTATGCCCTCGATCTGACGGTCGACCTCGACGACGCCCGGTTCGACGGAACGGTGCGGATCGCCTTGCGGGCCGAGACCGAGCTGCTCCGGGTCGTCCTGGATTGCGGTGACAACCTCGGCCCGACCTCTGTCACGAGCAGGTCCGGGCCGTGCACCGTCACGCGCTTGAACAAACATCAGATCGAATGCGTCCTCCCCGCCTCGCTCGGTGAGAACGCCGTCGATACGTTGGCGGTCGTCTTCGGGGGGCAGCCGGGTCCGGCCTTCCTCTCCGGCTATCGCTTCTTCGCCGTGCACAACCGCGTAGAGCCGGTCGTCCAGAGCCTGAGCGTTCCCGACCGCGCGCACACCTGGTGGCCCTGCAAGGACCTGCCGGAAGACAAGGCGACGAGCGAGACGCGCATCACCGCGCCCGCCCTCTTCACCTGTGCGTCGAACGGACTCTTGATCGATCGCGTGGAGAACGGTGACGGAACCGCCACCACGCACTGGCGCACGGCCTATCCGATGGTGACCTACAACGTCTCGTTCGCGCTCGCCGAGTACGTGAGCTGGACCGACACGTACGTCTCGGAACTCCACGGTCGATCGATCCCGATCGTCAACTACGTCTTCCGCGAGGACTCGTTGGACGCGCGCGCCGATCTGTCCGTGACCGGCGAGGCGATGACGTTGTTCGAACGACTCTTCGGCGCCTATCCCTTCGCCGATCCCGTCCCCGGCGTCGAGAAGTATGGACACGCCGAGGTGAGTTGGAACTCCGCCATGGAGCACCAGACGATGACGCACCTCGGGAGCGGCTTCATCAACGGACGCAACACGAGCGACTGGGCCGTCGCGCACGAGCTCTCGCACCAGTGGTTCGGCAACTCGATCTCGCTCGTGGACTATCGCGACATGTGGCTGAACGAAGGCTTCGCCACCTATTGCGAGGCGCTCTTCGCCGAGAATCGCGGCGGACTCCCCGCCTACCACGCTTGGCTGCAGCAGGAGCGTCGGGCGCCGACGTTCCGTGGCCCCGTCGTCGATCCCGAGGCGATCTACGGCTCGACCGTCTATCAGAAAGGGGCGTGGGTCCTGCACATGCTGCGTGGGCGGCTGCGACTCGCGCGCCTGGCCGAGACGGGCGATGCGACCGCGGGCGACGCAGCGTTCGCCGAACTGTTGCACACCTACGCGAACGCGCTGGACCAGCGGCATGGTTCGACGACGACCCTCGGCTTCATCGTCCACTGCGAGGAGCAGCTCGGCGAAGACCTCGACGGATTCTTCAGCCCGTGGCTCTACGGCGAGGGGCGCATCGAACTCCAGGTCGGGTGGAGCGCGGTCGAGACAGGCGCCGGGAGTCGGCTCGTCCTCAATTTGGCGCAGACGCAGCCGCCCGTCGTCTACCCGAACGGTGAACCGACGCCGCGCAGCCCATCGATCTATCCGACGCTCTGGGAAGTGCGCGCTCGCTCCGCCGCCGGCGACTCGCTCTCCTTCGTCGTCGAGCAGACCGAGCGTTTCGTCGATTTCGAGGAGACCCTTCCCTGGCGACCGGTCTCGGTCGAGGTCGATCCGGATCAGTGGCTTCTGCGGGAGATCCTCACGCTCCCTTCGCTGCCGCTCGCCTCACGCGTCGAGCTGGCGATCCCTTCGGTCACCGCGGACGTGAGCGAGATCCGCTACGCCGTTACGCGCGGCGCAGCGGACCTGGAGATCTTCGACGTGCGTGGGCGTCGAGTGCGGCGACTGGTCGAGGCCGACGACCGCGTCGGCCGGCACACGGCGTCGTGGGACTTGCGCGATGACTCCGGCGAGTCGGTCGCGAGCGGCGTCTACTTCGCGCGGCTCGACGGTCCCGGTAGCGCAGCCGACGCGGTGCGGATCATCGTCCAGCGTTGATCATCGTCCAGCGTTGATCTCAGCGGACGGCGGCCGAGAGTCCCTCGAGTTCACGCTCGCTGAATCCGGCCGCGAGGCGTCCCGCTCGGTCCAAGTTCGGCGGACGGCCGCCGCGCTCGCGGACGAAGTCGCGCCAGAGGTCCAGGAACCTGCTCTCCGGGTCGAGCCCGTGCGCGCGGCAGGTCCAGGCGAACCAGCGGGAGCCGGTCGCGACATGGCCGATCTCGTCGCGATAGATGAGTTCGAGGAGGTTCGCGCTCTCGGAGTCGCCGGCCGATCGAAGCTGCGTGCGGAGGCGACCCGAGACATCCAGACCTCGCGCCTCGAGGATGCGCGGCACGACGCCGAGTCGCTCGATCGGATCTGGGTAGGCGCTCGCCGTTTCCCAGAGCGACCGGTGGATCGGCCGGTCGCCGAACTCGCCCCCCATCTGCCGCAATCGCTCCTGCACCTTTCGCGCGTGCAGCACCTCTTCCCCCGCGACGCGCAGCCAGTCGCGGTAGTACTCGACGGGAAAGCCGTCGAAGTCGGCGGCGGTGAGCAGCGCCAGTTCGACCGCGGAGAGTTCGATGTTGGCGACGGAGTGCATCAGGCGATAGCGCCCCTCGGGGCTGCCGGTGCTCGGGCGCGCGGGCTGGTCGAAGGCGCCGCCGACCTGCCACTGCGCGGGACGCGCGGGAGTCCGTGCAGTGAGCGGCGCACGAGCCGCGGAATCTCGACCCGCGAGCCCGACCTTTTCGGCCCGGGAGGTCAGACGCGTGGCGGCCGCGAGCTTGCGATCGATATCCGGCTCTTCCAAGATGGCCGCGATCTCTTCGTACGCCGCCGACTCCAGCACCTCTCGCCTCCTCCTCCCGCCGCTCGCGCGCGTTGACAGTACCGGAAGCCCCTTCCTACCCTGTCACGATGTTCCGAATCGGCTCACTCAGTTTCGACCGCGCCGTCTTCCTCGCCCCGATGGAAGCGGTCTCCGAACGTCCGTTCCGTCGGCTCTGCCGTCGTTTCGGGGCCGACATGGTCTACACGGAGTTCGTCAGCTCCGAAGGGTTGATCCGCGAGGCGGTCCGGACACTGGACAAGATCGTGTTGGCGCCGGACGAGCACCCGGTCGGGATCCAGCTCTACGGCAGCCGGGCGGAGGCGTTGGTCGAGGCGACGCACCTCTCGGTCGCCATGCAGCCCGACCTGATCGACATCAACTTCGGCTGCCCCGTGAAGAAGATTGCCTGCAAGAGCGGCGCGGGCTCGGGCCTGTTGAAGGAGCCCGACCTTCTGCTCTCGCTGACGCGGGCGGTGATCGAAGCGAGCCCGCTCCCGGTCACGGTCAAGACGCGTCTGGGTTGGGACGAGAGCAGCATCATCATCGTCGACCTCGCTCGGCGGCTCGAGGACTTGGGCGTCAAGGCCCTCACGCTCCACGCCCGCACCCGCAGCCAGATGTTCAAGGGCGAAGCCGCCTGGGACTGGATCGCCCGGGTCAAGCAAGCGGTCTCGATCCCCGTCTTCGGCAACGGCGACGTCCGCGAGCCGCTCGATGTCCTGCGCATGTTCGACCACACCGGCTGCGACGCCGTCATGATCGGCCGGGCCGCCATCGGCAACCCGTGGATCTTCGAGCGCGCGCAAGCCCTCCTGCGCGGAGAACCCGACCCCGGCCCGCCGACCCTGCCCGAACGCCTCGAGATCTACTTCGGCCTCCTCGACGACGAGATCGAAGCCAAGGGCGAAGCCCGCGGCGTCCGCGAAATGCGCAAGCACCTCTCTGGGTATCTGCGCGGAACGCCGTACATCGCCAACTTGCGAAGTTCGCTGATGGGAGAGGAGACGCGCTCCGGTCTCCAAGCGCGCGTAACCGAATTCTTCGAGCGCCTCGCGGACGGCCGCGTCGAGAAGATCGGTCAAGCAGTGGCAGAGCCAGCAGGGATCGCATGAAGACCACGGGCCGCGCCGCGACTTCCGCCGCGTCGATCGCCCCCAGTCCCGACGCGATCAACGCCGCCACTCTCGCCGCGCGCCTCTCCGCCCGACTCGATGCCCCCCATCCCCGCGGCGCCGCCCTCGTCATCGGTCGCGCCGCACGCATCATCTCCGCACCCACCTCCCCCGACCCAGGCGCCGTCGGCGTCGGCCAATGCGCCGAACGCGCCGCGATCTACGAAGCCCTCCTCACGCTCCCGCCCCCTCGCGTCACGACTAACTCCCCGCTCCGCCGCCGCCTCGACATCCGCCAGGTCGTGCTCCGCGGTGGATCGCGTGGAACAGAGGACGCGGGACCACCGTGCGGCGCCTGCCTTCAGGTGCTCGCCGAATTCGCCCCCGACGCAACCGTCACCTGGGGAACCTCCCGCCAGCCGCGTGGCGGAGAAACCGTCGCCGACTTGCTCCCCGGCGCGTTTGGACCGGGGCATCTGGAGCCATATTCGCTTCGGCCGGTTCGTGGCGCTTCAGGAGGCAGGGCCAGCTCTCTCACGCAGGATCGCATTCGTTCACCGCGCCAACGCGCCGCGCTCTGTCGTAGGTCCGTATGAGTCCAGGTCGACCGTGGAGGCTGCCCATTGCCTCGGATGTCAGCGCGAAGCCTGCGTTCTCGAGCACTCGGCAAGAAGCGGCGTTGTCCTTACCGACGATTCCAAGAACTCGCGGCAGGTCGAAGCGCTGCAGGGCGCAATTCACCATGGTCCCCACCGCCTCGGACGCGAACCCTCTGCCTTGATGCTTCTCTTCGATGGCGTATCCGACCTCGACTTCTCCGTAGAGCGGACTGAGCCCAACGTGTCCGATCAGTTCCGACGAACCCCTGAGGCAGACTGCGAGGACATAGGGCGCGGAGACTGGCGAGCCGGGGACGCGGCGCAAGCCCGACTCCTGACTCATCGCATGAACCTTGGGCGCATCTTGCGGCACGAAGGATCGAAGCACGACGGTCAGCAATCCGACGGAAGGCAGAGCACTCGCGCTCATGCGGAGGCCTCACCACGCCGGGGCTTGCTTCTCATGCTGAGACTCCAACGCTGGGCGTCACCTGCAGACACGAAGCGGCTGGCAGGTGCACGGCCTGGTTGGACAGCCTACAGTGCAAGGACCAGACGTAGTCCCTCATCAACAGCTCCCATGGATGCCGCCGAGATCCGTCCTACACGCTCAACAAGGAACGACTTATCCAGGGTGAGAAGTTGCGAAACGTTGACCGCGGACTCCTTGGCGAGACGGCTCTCACGTCGGGTCAGCGAGACGTTGCCGGGAGCCTGGGCGAGGCGAGTGTTCGACGTGATTGCGGCGACCACCACGGTTTGGATACGGCTTCGGTTGAACGAGTTTGATTGGACGATGACAACCGGGCGCCGATAACCGGGATCCGAGCCTTCGGCGATTGGCAGAGAAGCCCACCAGATCTCACCCCGCTTCATCACCAGTCTTCCCGCGGTAGCGACGCCAGTAGCAGCCGACTCAATACGGGATCGATCTGGTTGGCGGCTCGGGCGTCGCCGTAAATCTCGTCCAGGGCCTCGGTCACCCCGAGCTTTCGCTGCTCCTCCATGTACCTCTGCACCGCTTGCTGAAACAACTGGCTACGACTGATTCCCAGGCGTCGGGCCATGCGCTCGGCAGCTTGGAACATCGTGTCCGGGATCGAAATGGCTGTCTTCATGGCGCAAGTATAACCCAGGTCATACCACCGTCGAATGTCGAGTTCCCGATCACGCCGACCTCGCCGGGCATGGCGCTGGACACTCGGCTCCGACGTCACCTTCGCCCTCGCGGCCGACTTCGGGCGTATCGCTTCTTCCCCCCGACGCCGGGCACGGCCGCGACTTGTTTCATCCACGCCGCGATCTGACGTTCGTCGAGGTCGTCCACGGATTCGAGCTCCACGCCCCGCGTAGACTTGCCCATCCCTACCGGCGTCACCGGCGGTACAGGCTCGAGCGCCGCGCCGTTGACGAACATGAGCTTGACGTGGCCGGCGACGCCGCCGCAACAGAAGCACCAGCCGTCGCCGACGCCATAGTGCGACATGCCCCACTTCACGGAGCGCTGCAGGCCGGGAAGCGTCTTGGCCGCCAGGGCATCGACACTTTCGGCGATGCCGCGCTGCGCACCGCTGGACTCCCCGAAATCTGCTCTTGCCAGTTCATGGTTTGGAATCTATCTCCGGTACACAGTTGCGTCGAACACCGCCTCCGCGGTCGCCCCGCTGAGCGGGCTAGCGGAAATGAGCTCAGTCGCAACACCCGCGAGCCGAGCCGAGGTGAAGGCGGCGGGAGTTGTCGCCCGCAGCGAATGGCGGTGGGTGGCCGCCTTCAACTTGGGTGGATGATCCAACCGACCTACTCGGATGACTCGAGACCCTCGCGTCGCCTGGCACTTTCCTGGTGGCGAAGAGCAGAGCAAGATCTGTGAAGCATTCGAACCATTGGAATGCGCTCCAGGCCAGCAGGCCACCAACGCGACAGCGCCGAGCCAGCCTCCCGGTTGCTCCGGGAGCTCGAGAAGCGCGCTCCGGAGCCAGCGACGCTCAAATAGCTCGAAGAGCAAATTGCACAAGGCCGCCACGCTCAGGCCGGCCACCACTAGATCGGTGGGCTGCGCGAGCACGCTCCTCTGCTGTCCGCTACGCTCGCTCAACTGCAGAGGTCCGGTGGCGTTACTCGAGGATGAGTGCCAGGGCTACCGGACGCCCGCAAAGCTAGTGGTGACGCCCAACGCCCGCGATCAGCGGCGCCGGCCGCGATTCGATCGCCTCGCGAATCTCGGCCTCCGCATCGTCGCCTCACTTCCCCGTCCCCTCAGACCGAGACCCGCAGGGCCTTCGCCATCGCGGCAAGCTGACGATCGAGCGTCCAGAGCAGAGACCGCGAGAGTAGGGTCGACGCCAGGAGGTGTGCGTCCACCCAACCGATGCCGCGGCCAGGCAACTTGGCGTCCTCGATCATCCGCAACACCTCGTGACTCTCCGTCACTTCGGCTTGAGGAAGTGAGTTCATCAGCGTCAGCAGCTCCTGGCGGTTCTTCAGCGAGCCACACGCCAACTCGCCCGCGACGAACGGATGACCTAGAACCTTGCTCTCGAGCAGCAGGGCCTTCAGTTCCCGGTTGCCACGACGAAGATGGTCGACCCATACCGACGTGTCGACCAGGATCACGCCGCCCGCCCGGACCGCCTTCTCGGAATCGGACGAAGCTTCGGCTCGCTCCCGCCGAGGTCGGCCAGGCGCCGCGCACTGGCGGCCGCGATCAGAGCCTCCAGCCCCATCCGCACGAGCGAGGTCTTCTCGGAGACGCCCGTCAGCTTGGCCGCCTGCTGGAGCAGCGCCGGCCGAGCGATCGCCGTGCGGGGGCCGACCGTCGGGAGCCCCGGGGAGCAGCGCAGTTCTTGGTTCCACAACCCAGGGGTTGACGACCGGGAATGTCTGAGTATACTCACTATGCACAGTCAACCGGAGGATCGCATGGGAACCGAACTGCTCCTCTCCCCGCACTCCAGCACGCCGATGTACGCCCAGATCGTGGAGCAGATTGTCGCCAAAGTGCTCGCAGGGGAGTGGCAGGAGGGCGATCCGCTGCCTTCGATCCGCGAGCTCGCGGGCGACAGCCGAGTCAGCGTGATCACGGTGAAGCGCGCCTATCTGGAGCTGGAGCGGGCGGGCGTGATCGTCACCTGGCAGGGGAAGGGGTCTTTCGTGGCCCACGCGCTCGACGCGATGCGGACCCGCGCCGCCGACGAATTCCAGGCGCAATTGAAAGCGCTGCTGGACGCGGCCAGGACGCGAGGGCTCAGCCGGCAGGAGATCGTCGGCCGGGTCGAGCAGGCGCTGTCCGGTCAGCCTGAAGCTTCGCAACCATCCACCGAACCCAACCGAAGGAAACCGGAATGAGCCCCGCCATCGCGCTGAAAGGCGTCTGCAAGCAGTACGACGGGTTCGCCCTGCGCGACATCGACCTCGAACTGCCGACCGGCCAAGTCATGGGCCTGGTCGGCGTCAACGGCGCCGGCAAGTCAACGCTGCTGCGCCTGCTGATGGGGCTCATCCGCGCCGACGGCGGCGAGGTCGAAGTGCTCGCGCAGCGACTGCCTCGAGCGCAGGTTGCGGTGAAGCGGGACATCGGCTACGCCTCGGACGACATGCGCCTGTACGGCGGCCAGACGCTGCGTTGGCACATGAACTTCATTCGCAGCATCTATCCCGGCTGGGATGAAACCTATGCGCAGGACCTGCTCGCGCGGTTCGATCTGAAGCCGCAGCAGAAGCTGGCGGGTTACTCCCACGGCCAGCGCGTCAAGGCGCTGCTCCTGCTGATCTTCGCTCGGCATCCGCGACTGTTGCTGCTGGATGAGCCGACCACGGGGCTGGATCCGGTTGCGCGTGGCGAGGTGCTCGCCGCGCTGTCCGACGTGCTCCACGACGAGCGACGCTCGATCTTGTTCTCGTCGCACAACACGGCGGACGTCGAGCAGATCGCCGATTCGATCACCTTCATCCACGCCGGCGGGATCGTCGCCTCCCGAGACAAGGAATCGTTCCTCGACAGTTGGCGCCGGATCCTGTGCCAGGGCGAGTGGCCGGACGACGCGCGGCGCCCGGCGGGCGTGGTCTCGGTCCGCAGGAGCGCGTCATTGATCGAGCTCAAGACCGGCGCCTTCGACGATTCCACCCTGCCCGCGCTGCAGGCGCTCGGGCTCGCCGTGAGTTCGGTCGAGCCAATGTCGCTGGAAGACATTTTCGTCACCACCGTCCGGGGAGGCCACAACCCATGAGCTGGTTCGCATCCGATGCCGGAATGGTCAGGAAGCTGATCGTCAAGGACTGGCAGGTCTACCAGAAGCAACTCGCCGTATACCTCGCCGCAATGCTGTTCGCGCTCGGCCTGATCGGCATGGGCACGCCGTGGATGGCCTCGGCCGGCGCCCTGCTGCTGCTGGTGCTGCTCGTGGTGGTGGGATCCTTCGCGATCGAGTCTTCGGTCATGACCGAACGCAAGCAGCAGACCGTGCCCTTCGTCATGAGTCTGCCGGTGACGCCGATGGATTTCTACTGGGGCAAGCTGCTCGCCAACCTGGTCATCTATCTGGCGCCGTTCCTCCTGGTCACCGGCGGCTTGCTCGCGCTGATCTTGACGACGCCCAGTCCCGACGGCGCCGTGACGTGGGTGGTGGTCATCGCGACGTTCATGCTGGTGATCTTCTGCGTGTCGTTGTGCGTGGCGATCGCGCTCGACTCCGAAGGCTGGAATACCTTCACGATGCTCGCGTTGATGACGCTGATCGGTCCGTTCATCTATTGGGTGAGCCGCCTCGACGGAATCGCCCCGTACCTGAAGACCGACGACATGGTCTGGAGCGCCCCCGTCGTCGGCCTGCTCGGCGCAGAACTGGCGGTGATCGCGATCACGATCTTCGTCACCAGTTGGGTCCACTCCCGGAAGTCGTCGTTCCTGTGAGCGCAGTCGAGACGCCGGCCGGCGAACGCATCCACTACATGGACAACCTGCGGGCGCTGGCCATGCTGGTCGGCGTGGTCTTCCACGCTGCGCTCGCCTACAGCCCGTTGATGCATCCCTTCTGGCCGCTGGCCGATGCAGGAAGATCGATCGCCGTCGACGCAGGCGCCTGGTTCCTGCATGCGTTCCGGATGCCGCTGTTCTTCGTCGTCGCGGGCTACTTCGCGGCCTTGCTAGCGGCTCGTCGGGGCATGGGAGGCTTGTTCCAAAACCGATGCGCGCGCGTGCTGGCGCCGTTGCTGCTGTTCTTGCCACTGGTCCTGGCCAGCCTCCAGTGGCTGACCGTGAATGCCGCCGCCACTGCCGTACATCCGTCGCCGGCCCTGGCCTGGATCCGCGCCTACGTCGACGAGCACGGCGCGATCCCTTCCGCGTCGGGTTGGGCGCATCTGTGGTTCCTGTTCTATCTGCTGCTCTTCACGCTGCTGGTCTGGGTAGCGTCTGCGCTCGAGCTCAGGCGCATCGGCGACAGGATCGCAGCGCTGCATCCGACCGTGTTGCCGTTGGCGACGCCATTGCTGCTGGCGCCCGCGCTGGCCTGCGTCAGCGTCCCCTGGCCTGCGCCCGAATCGTTCGTCCCGGCCCTGTGGGCGCTAGTGTTCTTCGGGGTCTATTTCGCGATTGGCTACCAGACGCACCACGGGAGCGCCATCCTCGATCGCCTGCGTTCGCAGTCGCCCTTCCTGTTGAGCGGCGCCTTCGCAGCCTATGCTGCGCTCTTCTGGTTGACCGACGGCCTGGCCCCGACCCGGCACGCGCCCCTACGGCACTTCCTGCATGCCGTGCTGCAAGCGTACGCGGGATTCTGGATGACGCTCTGCTGCCTGCAGGCCGCAAGGCAATGGCTGGATGGAACCAGCGCGACCCTCCGCTGGCTCGCCGACGCGTCCTACTGGGTCTACCTCGTACACCTGCCATTACTCTTCGCGATCCAGTACCAGTTGCTCGACATGCCGATCCACTGGACAGCGAAGTTCGCGATCTCGACGTTCTCCACGCTCGCGCTATCGTTCGCCAGCTACCAGTTGCTGGTGCGTCATACCGTCATCGGCAGGCTGCTCAACGGATCGCTGCCGAGAGCAGACGGGAAATCTCGCGTTCCACCGGCGATTGGCTCGGGTCATCGGCAACCGTGGGCCGGTTGACCGGCCGCCGATGCCAGGGTCAGGCATCGTCCCCGACTCGAACAAACTGCATTGTCCAGTTTGTTTCCCACGTCGAACCAGCGTCATCGGAGAAAGCCTGCTCCCAACGAGGGCCCTCATTCGGAACTGAAGTCCAAGTGAACCGGATCTTGATCGGCTTCGCATCGAACACGTCGTCTGCATAGAACAAGCCTGTGTTCGCATTGAACTGACCGACGACTGGCTTGTCGAGGCGGGTCGGGTTGCGACCGTCGAGCCACCAGATGGACCAAGTCCTGGACTCTTGGCAGTAGGAGCGTAGTGCTACAGCCCGAAACGCGCCTTCTGGGAAGTCGAGTATGTTGTCTTCCAGATTGCCGAACCCGCCAAGCGTTTTGCGCGTGGAGGAGCGCCCGGAGAATTCAGTCCATTCGGTGCAGCCGGACAGGCGCTCATTCAGACGCCTGTGCTTGACACTCCAATCGCCAATGATGAAGTCGAAGTCATTCGGTGCGGCAGCTTCGAGTGGAAGAGTCATGGTTGGTTTGGGATTCCTCCGTGGCTGAGCGCGTTGCAGACCGTGTCAGTGAATCCGGTCGAACGACGCTCCGTTGAACTTGAACACGCCATTCCCGGCCAACCACAGGTCGCCACGGCGATCCGTGTAGATGCACATGATGTCCTTGCTCGTCAGACCGTCGTCGGCCGAGTAGTTCCTCAACGACTTGCCGTCGTAGCGCCAGGCGCCATGCTCGACCGTGCCGAACCAGATGTTCCCATCACGGTCTTCTCCGATCGAGAACACCCGGTGCAGCGTGGCGGAACCATCCGTCACGTCTCCAGGCTGAGGCGTCGTTCTCCCGCCGTGCGAACCCAACTTGCCAAGCCCCATCTCCTGCGTGAAATGGGTGGCGACGTGTCCGTCATACAGGAAGACTCCGACGCCATTGTTGCCGATCCAGAGCCTTTCCTTGCTGTCCTCGAAGACGGAACGGACATGCAGCCAACCGGTGTTCTCGTCGAGTCCCAGGCTCTTGTCATCGATGACGGTGAACGACTCGCCGTCGTATCCGAACACCGTCGTGTAGGTCGCGAACCAGAGCCTCCCGCTCTTGCCCTTGGCCATGCCCGTGGTCGCGTAGGCGCTGACGCGCGTGGGATCCGCGGGGACGGAGTACGCCAGGTAGGTGAAGGTCTTTCCGTCGTACCGATAGACGCCCGGCTGCGCTTCGATCTCGATCGCCCCCATCCCCCCTTCCTCCTTGAACCACAGGTCTCCCGCACCCAGCCGCCAGTCTTGCTTCGAAGCGTAGTTCTTGTTCGAGGGGATGATGATCCTCTCCCCATCGAAGCCGCTGACTCTGGAGCCTCCCTCGAACCAAACAACTCCGGCTCGATCCTCCTGGATCGACCGGATCTGGCCGTCGCTCAGTCCGTCTTCCATCGTGAAATAGGTGAGGCTCTCGCCGTCGAAGCGGCACACCCCCTCGTTCCAACTCCCGAACCAGTAGTTCCCCTTGCTGTCCTCGAGGATGGAGCGCACCGTCTCGTACCGCAGCCGTGCAGGCGCACCATTGGTGCTGTCGCTCACCCCCGATCCCGCCACGTCCCGCTCCGTCGCGCCTGACGCTGCTGGGACAACCGCAAGCATGATGAGCGCCGCCAGAACTCCACGCACCCGACCGCGCGTCATCAACTGCGGCGCGCCTTGCGAACCGACGGCTTCACACCGGTCTCCGGCGCTGCGACCCCTCCGCCCTTCTCTCTCACTACTGATTGCTCGACTGACCTGGGACGCGGGGCAGGTGTCCCGTGGAGCATTCCCTCAACGCTGATGTCCTCGTCCACATCGGGCCAATGGATGCCCTGCCCAGTCCCGACGATTCGGTAGTGCGATCGTTGCTCTGGCGTCGCCTCTGAGAGCCGCCACGACCATGCGAGCGGAACGCTTATCACCCGTCCATCGACCAACTGCGCGACGATCTGGTCGCGGGTCACCCGGACCTGTTGGATTCGAGCTTCACTACCCGCCACAGTGCTCACGCCAAGCCTCCATGATCGATGCGCGATGGTCCGAGACGTGCGGCGGCTCCACGCAGTCGAAACTCGTGAAGTAGAACCGATACGGACCAGGGATGCGTTTTACTCTGGGCATTCAGCCCTGACTCCTCAGTCCTGCCGAACATGCCACCCTGGTCGGGTGCAGCGCCTCGTTCGGCCGCTCCCGCCTCACAGCAGACCTGCGGCAAAACTCACTACGTGCGCAGTCCCGTGAGCGATAATTGCCGCTTCCAGGCCGTATCGCCAGAACAGGTAACCGAACAGCACTCCGAAAGCGGAGTTCACACCGACGACGAAAAGCACGACATCGCCCGTCAACTCCCCGACCAGCGCCCCCGCCGCCGGCAGGTGACCCGCGCCGAACAGCAACGCGGACACGACGATGGCGAGCCAGATGTAGATGGCCCGTGGAGCACCCATCCGATGTTGCAGCAGTCGCCACGCGAGCCAAACCAGCGCCGTCATGAGCCCCCACCGCAAGAGCAACTCTTCTGTGACGCCGCCATAGAGCACGCGGGCAAGAATCGGCAAGGCATACCGCTGCTGTACCTCAGCGACGGCCGCGGGTGCGGCGTAACCGCCAACCGCGAAGAGCGACAGCCCGCCCAAGATCCCCGCGACAAGACCGGGCAGACACTGCGGTCGGAGGGCCGACGCGATCGACCGGGAAGACACCGCAGCCTCGAACGCAGGCGCGCGGAGGCCAACCTTCGGCGCGAGCGCAACGCCCGACCACACGGCAAGCGCGACGAGGAGCGCGCTCTGCGCGAGGCTCGCCAATGAAATGACCCACAGGGGCGCAGGGAGGACCACCTCACCCAACAGTTGGGGCAGCACCGTGGCCGTGACGACGACCACGCCGAACATGCCGGCCAGCCACAGGAAGAAACCGAGTCGGAGTCTCGGTATCCTTGCGGCGTCATTCGTCGTCATCAGGTCCACGATGAACTCCTAGCGTCCGAGCTGAGCGATCGCCGACGGCCCAACGCCGCGCAGGTTGCGACTGACTTTGCCGACGAACAACTCGACACTTGCTTTGCTCAATCCCGGAAGTCTGACTGCACCGTACAGAGTGTCAGGCGCCAGCGCGGAGTGCTCCGTACCGGAGATGGCGTTCACGAACGCGAGCAGAGCGGCCGATTTCCGAGCGTGCTTCGCGTCGGTCGTCTTCGAAGTGATGAACTCATGCACGAGCATGATCGCCCTCGAACAGCCCTCTCGTTCGGCCTCGGAGAGGGCTCTCGCGCAAGCAGTCAAGAGTTGGTATCTCAGACCGAGTAGCCCGGGCCGATCCTTGGTGGACGCGCCAAAGAGCCGTTGTGTGAGTTGCTCGATGCAACAGAGGGAACGAAGGGAGCTCCCGGTCGCCCGCCCGACTGCTGCAACGCTCCGCTCTGCGACGCGCAACGGCTTGATGCGGGCCACGTCGGCCTTGGTCGCCTGCCCGGCGTCCCGCAACAACTCGTTGATGGACTGGCGAGACACGCCGAGCGCCTTCGCGAGGTGCGCCTCGGTCAACGCATGTTCCGGCAGGAAGTCTTCATGCAGCATCTCGCCGGGATGCGCGGGCGGCCGCTTCATCGACCGCGCATTGGGTACGCTCACGAGTAGCCTTTCAGCGTGGCCAGTCGATTCCCCGCGGCGCCTCGAGGTCGTCCAATGGCGTGGCCGGGTTGACGCACCCCTACTTGCGGGCCGCGCGGTGCGATATCCGGTGGGAACCCCTCGCCTCGATCCTCAGCCCAGAAGGGTTACGACCTCATCGAGCGTAAGTTCACAGGCCCGCAGTATCTTCGACATGAGTCCTGGCCCGATGGTCTCGTCGGCGTGAACCGGGACGACGATGGCCCGCCCGTCGCTGTGGCGAAGAAAGTGATGGCTACCCCGAACACGAACAACCACGAAATCTGCTCTGGCAAGTGCAGCGATGACCTCCTTGCCTGTTACACGAGGCAGGCGGGTCATGATGCGAGAGTGATCCGCTGCACACCGATGAAGTCGAGAGGCGCTGCTTCGTCGCCTTCCGCTTCCAGGCAGACGTGAATCGCCTCCTTCACACGACTCATCAGGTCGTCGAGAGAGAGCGCCTGGGTGTGGCATCCCCGAAGTCCGGGTACTGTTGCTACATAGAAACCCTCGGCGTCACGCTCGATGATCACGCTGAAGTCCCGCTTCATGAAGGCACCTCCTGGCCAAAACTCTACCGCGACTCGGCAGCCGGCGTCTCGGGATGGGCGTTCACGCCGCCTGCCGAGAGACTAACGCCCAACATCTGCGCCGGCGAGCGACGCCGTCCGCAGCATGCCCTTGTCAGCAGCCCGTCGCAACCGGTCATGCCGCCACCGCCGTCGCGCGCACGCCGTCGAGAATCCTCATCAGCTCATCTAGATCGGCCGCCTCGAACACGGCATCCGGGCCGCGTGGCGTCAGGTCGGTGAAGGGTGATTCGAAGAGCCGCGCAGGTTCCATGACGCCGTGCTCGGTGAGATCGTCGGTGACGAGATTGATGAACTCGAGCTGGTTCGCGGACAGGAGCTTGCCGGCGATGAAGCCGGCCATTGCCGCCTTGGCCGCTTCGCGGTCGAGCCCCACGAGCGACCGTACGAAGAGTCCCAGCCCGTGCGACTCGACCGCCGCGCGGCGGATCTCTTCCGGGTCGCCGACGCCGCTCTCCGCCAGCGCCGGAAAAATGTCGGCGGGGAATCATCCCTGCAATTGTCGAGCGCGCCTCCAGAATTGCGCGGACCGCGATCCGTCTCTCGACGAGCACCTCTTCGATCGTCCCGCGCTCCAACGCCGACGATCGGTTTGTCGCGGAGGCACCAGAGGGAACTAAGCGAGCACCCGGTCGCCCGCTCGACTGCTGCCACGCTTTGTCACGCGACCCGCAACGGCCTGATGCGGGCCACGTCGGCCTTGATCGCTCGCCCCGCGTCCCAGAGATCCACGCTGCGCTGCGCATCGAGCCAGAACTCCGGGCTGTTGCCGAACAGTCGCGACAACCGCAACGCCATCTCCGCGCTCACGGCGGGACACTCCCGCAACAACCCGTTGATGGACTGGCGGGGCACTCCGAGCGCCTCCGCGAGCCCCGCCACGGTCAACCCATAGTCCGCCATGAAGTCTTCCCGCAGCATCTCCCCCGGATGCGTAGGCCGCCGCTTCATCGACCGCGCGTTCGGTGCGATCATGGGTCGCCTTTCAGCGCGTGCGGGGAGAACGCTCCCGATCAGCGGCGACGCGGAGTGTCGTCCGTCTGCATCGCGTGGTGATGCTGGGTCACGCTGTTCCACGCAGCCCGAGCACGAGTTTCAGACCGTCTTCGACATCGGACATGGTTGCGGCCGGCAATCGCCCGATCTTGTCATCCAGAAACTCACGATCCAACGTCAACAGTTGCGAGACGTTGACGACCGACTCTTGCGGCAGGCGGCTTGCTCGACGAGTTAGACGCAGGTTCCCCGGAGCATCTCCCACGCGCAGGTTCGAGGTTCCGACTGCCGCCACAACGGTTGGAATTCGGCTGCGATTGAACGCGTCGGACTGAACGACGAGTACGGGACGCCGGAAACCAGGCTCGGAGCCTTGTGCGTCGCCCAGAGTCGCCCACCAAATGTCTCCCCGGCGTACTGCCACTCTTCGCGGCCCGCCGTACGAGGCTGCATCTCCGCCAGGACCGGATCAAGCCGCTCCTCTCGGTTCGACTCCGAGTAAATCTCGTCGAGAACTGCGGTGACAGCCACGTCGTCGTGTCGTTCAACGTACGTCGCGAGAGCTCGCTGGTAGAACTCACTGCGGCTCACGCCGAGCCGCTTGGCCAACTTATCGACCTGAGGATGAAGCTACGGGACGAACTCGCGTCCGCGTCACATCCCGGAGCTAGCGCTTGCGCTCCCCGCGAGTTCGCCGTCCGCTGACCTGGCTGGGAGCGCGCTCGCCTCCCGGTCGTTCAGGACGGATCCGGCCCGGTGCGGCGACGGCTGGGTCCGCCGTCTCACCGATGACGAGGACCGAGATCTCTCGGATCTCGCCCCCGAGGACCGGGACCACGGCACCGCCGAGGCGATGGCGGGTGTGCCACTCCACGACCAGCGAACGGGGGGCGGAGTTGCTCGGGAGGAGCTCGTCATCCACGTTGAGGTCCGTCGTGTCGGGCGCCTTGACGTCCGTGACGCATACCCGGACGCGGCGGAGAGCGACCGTCACACACGGTCTGCGGATGTAGGCGCCGCTCCCGACGACGGCGCGATCCAGGAAGCGAGCTGCTTCCGCGTCTTCGAGCCTGGCGCTGAGGAGATCCAGTCCCACCCGGCCTCCATTCCGGAATCCCTTCCTCGGCTCGAGGTATCCGGAGATGATCTTCAGTCCCATCGTGGGTCCTTTCCGTCGGTGACTATCAGAGCGGCAGTTGTTGCAGCGGGGTCAGCAGGCCCGGGAGGGGGCAGCGTGTCGCGCGCAGTCTGCCTGTGACGATGCCCGCGAGCGCTCCGACGCAGAGCGTCAAGCAGATCGGCAGGAGGAGGTCGGTGGCGGAGTTGATCCCCGGTGAGCAAGCCGCGAGCAAACGTCTCCCAGACTTCCCACGCCGCTGGTGGCGCGCCGGCTGGGGACACCGCGACGAGATAGCCGATCAGGACGAGGACGCAGTTGAAAACGAACGCCCCGAGCATCCCGATCTGGAGAGGCGCCGAAAGCGGGATGCCGATGAGCGGGACGAACAGCAGGCCGCGGACGAGGCCGGTGATCCATCCAAGAACCCGCATCGTGGCGCGATACTCCTCCGTTTCTCGCCAGGATCAGAGGGAAAACCCCAACTGTGGAACTCGGTTGGGCAGCGCAGCCATTCCGACGCCGGAGAAGATCAGGTCGACCGTACAGGAAAGCAACACACAACGTCGCCCGGCGAGCCGATCACGTGGCCGCGGCGGCGGCCCGATTCTGCCGGGAGTTCTAGAAGCTTCGTCAGCGTGTCCCTCAACATCTGTCCGATCCTCGCGCTGCCGGTTGGGCTGAACAAGGTCTCCGCCGCGGCGAACGCCAAGTGCCCCGCGACCACCGTTGGCGCGTATCACTTGGCGTTCGATGCATCGCGACTCGTCCGCCGCGCGCCGGATCTCTTCCGTGTCGCCGACACCGCTCTCCGCCGTCATCCGCTCGAGCTCGGACGGATTCGTCTCCGTCAGCGCCGGAAGATGTCGGCGGGGAATCAACCGTGCAATTGTGGAGCGCGCCTCCAGAATTGCACGGATCGCTCGGAGCGAGACCGAACCACGAGCGGCGACAACAGCAGCGCTCCCTCACGGCGGGATTGGTGACGCGATTCGTGTCGCGATTTGTCGCGATTCAGCACAACTGACTATCTCGCAATCGGTAACGTCTCGCCCTCACGACCCCATCGGCGACCGCGATCCGTCTCTCGACGAGCACCGTTTCGATCATCCCGCGCTCCGACGCCGACGTTTATCGACCGAGCATTGGGTACGTCATGGGTCGCCTTTCAGTGCGTGCGCTCGATTCCCCGGCGGCGCCTCCGGGTCGTCCAATGACGTGGCCAGGTCGACGTGCCCCAACTTGCGGGTCGCGTGCGGGCGGAACGCTGTGCGTAACGCGCGGGCCGGGAAGGCGCGGGCCTTGCACCGGCAGGGCCGGCGACCGGGGGACCGGCGGACCGGCGGACCGGCGAGTTCACGCGCGTGTTGGACGGGACGTCTTCCAGTTCCCGCGATCCCACGACGTTCCTTCCCATCCGTAGATCAGGCCGTTGTCGCTGCAACGCGGACAGAACCAGGTGATCCCAAACGGATCGCCTTGAAAGGATGCATGGATCTCGCCGCCGCAGCGGCGCCGTCCCGGGCTTCGCCGACAGGTCACGTTCGTCCGTTGCTCCAGGTCGTAACGGTGATTCGTCATCCAGGCCACGATCGCACCCAGATGTAGGACGAGACTCAGCGCCTGGTTGGGCAGGTCCGGGAGAGCTCCAGTCTCGTCGAGGAAGTGCCTCATGTCCGTCATCCAGGTATTGCCCACTTCTGACCTCCTGGCTACTCGTCTCGGTTCAACGCTCCCGATCAGCGGCTGGCGCACTCGGACCGCTGCATCGCCGAGCTAGGTCGCTTCGCTCGATTTTGCCAGCGCGTACAGAGTTTCGGGCGCGATGTCCGCGCCGTTCGGCCACGAGACGGTCCCTCCGTCGAGAAAGAATCGCTGGAAATACTCGGCGTCCTCGAGCGGTTCGAAGATCGGGCCCACGAGCCACTGGTCGAAGTCGATCGTGCTCGACGTCCCGTCATGGAACGTCAGATGAATGCGGTGTCCCCCACGGTATTCGGCGCGTGTCACTGTGGGCAGGAACTCCATAGCACCTCCTCAGTCCAAGGGCTCAATTCGCTCGAGCGAATGGCCTGTCTTCATCAGGTCCCAATTAGCCTGCAACTCTGGGCCGTGCGCAGTCGCCCACTCCGAGATCAACCGGAGTGCGGTCCGAGAGCTGAGCGTACCGGCGAGCAGCTTCCCGTCAAACGTGAACGTGGCCTGTTGTCCGTGGTGTTCCGCGTGGAAGTGAGCAACCCCGTGCTCGCGATAGAACATGCGGATCACGATTCCAAAGAACACGGAGATAACAGGCACCGTGATCGCCCCCTATGGTCCTGCAGTGCGCCCAACGCCCAACATCTGCGTCGGCGAGCGACGCCGTCCGCAGCATGCCCTTGTCAGCAGCCCGTCGCAACCAGTCACGCCGCCGCCGTCGCGCGCACGCCGTCGAGTATCCGCATCAGCTCGTCCAGCTCGGCCGCTTTGAACAGCGCATCCGGGCCGCGTGGCGTGAGGTCAGTGAAGGGTGATTCGTAGAGCCGCGCGGGCTCCATGACGCCGTGCTCGGTGAGATCGTCGGTGACGAGATTGATGAACTCGAGCTGGTTCGCGGACAGGAGCTTGCCGGAGATGAAGCTGGCCATTGCCTCCTTGGCCGCTTCGCGGTCGAGCCCCACGAGCGACCGCACGAAGAGTCCCAGCCCGTGCGACTCGGCCGCCGCGCGGCGAATCTCTTCCGCGTCGCCGACGCCGCTCTCCGCCAGCATTCGCTCGAGTTCGGACAGGTCCGTCGCGGTCAGCGGCTTGTTCTTCCGCAGCTTCTCGATGGCGACGTGGTCCAGGCGCCTGCGAAGGAAGGCCCGGGCCTTGGCGAGGAATCTTGCACGGCCGGCGCCGAGGGCGAAACCCGGCAGCTCGAAGCCGGTCTCCCCACCCCAGAGGTCCTCGAAGTCAGTGAACACCGGCTTGCGCTGGCGCTTGTCGATCAACTGCACCAGCCCGCGCAAGCGACGCCGCATCACTTCCAGCATTGGCACCGTCACGTCCTGCCACCACTCGTCGGTCTGCACGTCCTGAATCAGCGCCATCTGTTCGCGGACCATCGGGATCGCATCCTTCTCCTCCAACAGGTGCGCGATTTGCTGCACCCGGTCGCGGAGCCGCTCGAACCCGGGCTCGCAACGCAACAGAGCACGCCGGAGACCCAAGGCGAGCAGATCGAAGCGCTTCGCTTCCTCGCTCTCGGGATCGAGCTCCGCCGGGAGCCCCGCCACTTCGTGCGAGAGATCGGAGAGCGCCTCGGCGGCCAACGCTGCCCAAGCTTCCGGCCGCGCGTACTTCTCGACCAGGCGCCGGTGGGGGCGCACGACGAAGTTGTCGAAATTCATCGCGGCCACCTCGCGCTGGAGCAACTCCGCGACGGACTGCCGGACCTCCTCGTTCGTCTTCGGATCGCCGTAGATCGCCGCTGGCTCCCTGACTACTTGCGCCAGTGCTTCTCGCGAGCCATCGAGCGCTGCGATCAACTCGAGCCGGACGTTGAACAGGCGCTTGGCGAGCGAGTCGACCGCCGAGCCCTCCGTCGCCGGGATGTCTTGGCTGAGGTACTCGAGGTTCTGGCAGTAATCGAAGAGGAAGAAGGACTCCTTGTCCTGCCCCGGGCCGAAGAGGTCGGGGCAGAGCCGCGTGCCGCGTCCGAGCATCTGCCAGAACTTGGTCTTCGACCGCACGAGCTTGAAGAAGACGAGGTTCACGACCTCCGGCACGTCGATGCCGGTGTCGAGCATGTCGACCGAGATGGCGATGTGCGGCGCCTTCTCTCTGCTGGAGAAGCTGTCGATCAGGCTCTGCGCGTACTCGGTCTTGAACGTGATGACGAGGGCAAACTCGCCTTTGTAGTGCGGATAGTTGGCGTCGAAGCGCTCGGCGATGAACTCGGCGTGATGCTGGTTCTTCGCGAAGACGATCGTCTTTCCCAGCCGGTCACCACCGGCCACCTCGAGGCCACGCGTCATCAGGTGCTCGAGCACCTTGTCCACGGTGTCCTTGTTGAAGAGCCACTTGTTGACGGCCTCGGCCCCGACGCGGTCGGGAACGACGCCATCGTCGTCCCACTCCAGCGCGTCCCACTGGTCCTCGTCGTCTTCCGAAAACTCGTCGTAGGTGATCCCCTCACGCTGGAATCTGAGCGGTACCGAAACGGCCGGGGCCGGCACGAGGCAGCCGTCCCGCACCGCCTCCTCCAGCCCATACGCGTCGGTCGGCACGCCGTCCTTGTCGGTGACGAGATTCACCGGCGAGGCATCGGGTAGGTGACGCTTGAAGGCGTTGACCGCCTGGATCACGAGCGCGACCCGATCGGCGAGGAAGAGCACGCGCTTGGCCCAGTTGCAGCGCATGAGCAGGTCGGCGAGCGCGATCACCGTGCGCGTCTTGCCGGCCCCGGTGGCCATGACGAGCAGCGCCTTGCGATCGCGGTCGCGCTCGAACGCTTCGGCGATGCGGCGGATGGCGCGGGTCTGGTAGTGGCGCTCGACGATCGCGGCGTTGACCGGGGCCTGCCCCAAGGGCCGGCGCGATTGCCGCCGCTGGATCAGGAGTTCGAGTTCCGCCTTCTTGTAGAACCCTTGTACCCGGCGCGGCGGGTAGCGCGTGTCGTCCCAGAGCCAGTGGTCGTAGCCGTTGGAGTAGAAGATGACCGGCCGCTGGCCGAACTGTTGCTCGAGGCAGTCCGCGTAGAGCTTCGCTTGCTGTTGGCCCGCGCGGCCGTCGCGACGCGTGCGCTTGGCCTCGACCACCGCGAGCGGTTGGCCGTCGTCGCCCCAGAGCACGTAATCCACAAAGCCCGCACTCTTGACGTTCGGCATGCCCGCGACTTCGAACTCTCGGTCTCGCGGCTGATCCAGCAGCCAGCCGGCTTCTTTGAGTAGCAGGTCGATGAAGTAGTCGCGGGTCTCCGCCTCGGAGTAGTCGTGCGTATCGATCTCGGCGGCGGCGGCCTTGCGCGCCTCCGCGACCTCGGCGCGCAGCCGCTTCAACTCGTCGTCGAGCGCGTTCTTGTCGGCGAGCAGCGCCGCGAGCTTCTCGTCGCGCTCCGCGAGCCCCGCCTCCAGCGCCCGCAACTGCTCGGCTGTCTGCTTTGCGACCGCCGCCGGCGCGTCGGCCTCGGGCGCCGCAGGATGGCGGTGGACCGCGCGGTTGCCGAGCGTGTTGATCACCTGCGCCTTGCTGAACACCGCCTCGCCCACCGCCTGATCGAAGCTCGGCTCGTGGATCAGCGCCGAAAGGCTGTCCTGCTACGGAAGCCGCAACGCAGGGTCGTGCTTGTAGGCCCAGCTCACCGCCAACTCCAGCGCACGACGGGCATAGAAGCAAGCCGTACGCGGGTCGCCGTACACCGATGCCTCCGCCCTGGCCGCCGCCTCGAAGACCGCGCCCCACTCGCGCTCGCCCAACCCGAGCAGCGCGGGCACGAGTCCACTGTCGCGGACGTAGACCTTGGGCGAGTAGAGCGGGGCGAGTTCGAGATACCGGATGCGTCCCGCCAGCGACTCCCTCGACTGCTTCAGCAGATCAATCGACGCCGAGCCCAGCACGAGGAAGCGCCCCTTCCCCTGCCCACGCCGCCGGCCAGCGTCGATCAGGCCACGCAGGCTACGAAAGAGCTGCGGCGTCCGCTGGATCTCGTCGAGGATGACCAGCTTGTCGGCGTGTTGCGCCAGATACAGCTCCGGCTCCGAGAGCTTCGTGTTCAGCTACCTCGAGATGTTCTACAATCCGCCACGCCTGCATCCACACCTCGGGTACGTCAGCCCGGTCGACTTCGAGACGACCCCGGTCAAGTAAGCTGTGTGTCCATTTCATCGGGGTGAGTTCAGTTGCCCAAAGTTACCAAGATCAGAGAATTGGTCCCAGCCATGAACAAGCAGAGAAGCCCGCGCGCGACACCGGGTCTCCCCAAATCTCCCACCGGCATCACCGGCCTGGATGAAATCACCGGCGGTGGGCTCCCTGCCGGGCGGCCGACGCTCGTCTGCGGGAGCGCGGGGTGCGGGAAGACGATGATGGCCATGGAATTCCTCGTGCGCGGCGCGGTGGAGTTTGGCGAGCCAGGCGTGTTCATGATGTTCGAGGAGAATGCGGCGGAGCTGACGGCCAATGTCCGCTCGCTCGGCTTCGATCTGGACCAGCTCGTGCAGCAGAAAAAGATCGCGGTCCATCACGTCCAGATCGAGCGCAGCGAGATCGAGGAGACGGGCGAGTATGACCTCGAGGGGCTCTTCATCCGCCTCGGGCACGCCATTGATTCCATCGGGGCGAAACGCGTGGTGCTCGATACCGTGGAGGCGCTCTTCGCCGGGCTGCCGAATCACGCCATCCTCCGCGCGGAATTGCGCCGGCTTTTCCGCTGGCTCAAGGATCGCGGGATGACGGCGATCATCACCGGCGAGAAGGGCGAGGGCAATGCGATCACGCGCTACGGGCTGGAGGAGTATGTGGCCGATTGCGTGATCACGCTCGACCACCGCGTGAAGGAGCAGATCTCCACCCGCCGGCTGCGCGTGCTGAAGTATCGCGGCTCGGCGCACGGCACGAACGAATACCCCTTTCTCATCGGCGAGCGCGGCTTCTCGGTGCTGCCGATCACCTCGCTGCGGCTCGATCACGCGGCGCCGGCCGAGCGCCTTTCCACGGGCATCGCGCGGCTGGATGACATGCTCGGCGGCCAGGGCGTCTTCCGCGGCAGCAGCGTGCTCGTCTCCGGCGCGCCGGGCACGGGCAAGAGCAGCATCGGCGCGAAATTCGCGGAGGCCACGTGTCGTCGCGGCGAGCGGGCGCTGCTTTTCGCCTACGAGGAATCAAGCGCGCAGATCCTGCGCAACATGCGCTCCATCGGCATCGACCTC
>CAZVYN010000020.1:0-53350 GCA_964631125.1 uncultured bacterium
GACCAACTTGTCGAGGAAGCCGCCGCCGGTCGCTTGCGCCGAGCCGTCGCCGAAGATGGTGTTCATCGTGATCGCGGCGTCCTTGTACATCATCGCGCCGGCTTCGGCGACCGCGCTCTCGCCCGGATCGAGTTCGACTTCGACGAACTGCATCTCCTGACCGACGATCTTGAAGTCGATGTCATCGGCCATCGCGGCGCGCGCGCTGATCGCGGCGTTGGAGATGGGAGGCGGCGCCGCGGCGCCCGCACCGCCCACGCCGGACAGCTCCGCCACGCGCGAAGCGGGGATCCACTCGCTGAATCCGGGCTTCCAACAGAGCGCCGGCGGGTTCTTCGAGGCGAACTCGTGCGCCTGCGCGGAATCCAACGGTCCTGTCTGTTGTCCATTGACGGCGAAATACCACTGGCTCACAGCATCCTCCGTTCTCGATCGGCCGTTGTCAGGCCGAGAGGTCAGTTGGTGGCGTCGGTTCCGGAATCGGTCTGACGGAGCGTGTCTACGTCCGCCTGGAGTCGACCGACGGTGGCGTCGTCGAGGCCGAGACGAGCGGCCAAGAGCGCCAGGTAGGCGCGCTCCGCCGTGGTGTCGGCGTCGATGGAGAGCAGCGAAACCAGATAGACCTCGGCGGCGGCCACCGGACTGTCCACTTCGCGCAGTAACCCATCGAGGTCGACGGGACGCGCCAGCTCGGCCTCGAGCCACCGCGAGTCCTCGTCGCTCACACCCTCTTCGCCCAGACGCGAAGTGATCCGCGCGCGCTCCGTCTCATCGATCGTCCCGTCGGCCCGCGCTGCGGCCAGCATGGCCCGCACGAGGAGCGACGCGCGCTCCCCAGGACCGGTGGACGTCGCGGCCGGCGGCAACGGCGGCGGGGTCATCGAGACCGGCGATGTCGGCATCGGCGGCGGCGACTGCGGCTGCGGCTGCGACTGCGGCGCGCTCGCGCCCTGCTTCGCACCACGGAAATGCTCGATCGCGGCGATCGCGATCCCGCCCAGGATGGTGAGACCTTGCGGCGAGGTCACGACTCGACCCAGCCCTTTGCCGAGACCTCCGCCGAGCCCTCGCATCGCCTGCTTGCTGCTTCTTCCCGAGAGGCCGCCCCCGAGGAGCGCGCCCAGAAGTCGTTCCGCGTCTTGCATCGTCTGCTCTCACTCCTTCTGCTGATCCACGATCACCGGCGGCGCCTGTCGCCGGGTCGCGGGATGATACCCGCACCCCTCCGGAGACGCGCTGCTATCCTCGCGCCCCTATGCCCGGTCGATCCACACGCGGTCCCGCCAGCTTTCCCTCGGACCGAACCGGCGCGCCCCGTCGGGCCGCTCGAGAGGGCGAGAGCGTCTCCAAGACGCCGCCGGTCGAACGGGTCCGCGCGCTCTTGCCCGAGATCTTGGCGTTGGTCCGGCCGCGACGCGGTCTCCTGGCGCTCGGGATGTTCCTGATGATCGTGAACCGGGTGGCCGGCCTGGTGCTGCCGTCGTCGACCAAGTTCCTCGTTGATGACGTGATCGGGGCCAAGAAGGTCGACCTGCTGCTCCCGATCATCGGCGCGGTCGCCTGCGCCACCGCGATCCAAGGGGCGACCTCATTCGCGCTGACGCAACTGCTCTCGAAGGAAGCGCAACGTCTCATCGCCGAGATGCGACGACGGGTGCAGGGGCACATCGGCCGGCTCTCGGTCTCGTACTTCGACTCGAACAAGACCGGCGCGCTCGTCTCGCGGATCATGAACGACGTCGAGGGGATCCGAAATCTGATCGGGACCGGCCTGGTCGAGTTCGCGGGCGGCATCCTGACGGCCATCCTCTCGTTGGTCATCCTCATCCGACTCAGTCCTGTGCTCACGCTCCTCACCCTCGCCGTGCTCATCGTCTTCGTCGTGGTGCTGCAGAAGGCGTTCGCCACGATCCGTCCGATCTTTCGCGAACGGGGCAAGATCTACGGCGAAGTCACCGGCCGCCTGACCGAGTCGCTGGCCGCGATCCGCGTGGTGAAGGGGTATCACGCCGAGCGGCGTGAAGCGGGGGTCTTCGCCGCGGGCGTCGAGCGACTCCTGGAGAACGTGTTCAAGACTCTGACCGCGACGTCGGTCATGGGTCTCTCCTCGACCCTGCTCATGGGGATCGTCGGCGCAGTCGTGATGTACGTCGGCGCGCAGCAGGTGCTGGCCGACAAGATGACGCTGGGCGGTTTCTTCACCTACACCATGTTCCTCGGATTCCTGATCGCGCCGGTCTTCCAGGTCGTGGCAATCGGCACGCAACTGACGGAGGCGCTGGCGGGACTCGAGCGCACCCGCGAAGTGTTGCGGGAGCGTCCCGAGGACGAGGATCCGCGGCGCACCGTGTCGCTCCCGGACCTTCGCGGAGAGGTCGACTTCGAGGATGTCCGCTTCGCCTACGCGCCCGAGAAGGAGGTGCTGCACGGCGTGTCGTTCCACTCGCCGCCCGGCACGGTGACGGCGTTCGTCGGTCCGTCGGGCTCGGGCAAGTCGACCATCATCGGCCTCGTCTCCGCCTTCCATTCCCCCACCTCGGGGCGTGTCTTGGTCGACGGCGTGGACCTGTCGACCGCGCGGCTCGACTCGTACCGACCGCAACTCGGCGTGGTCTTGCAGGACACGTTTCTCTTCGACGGCACGATCAAGGAGAACGTCGCGTTCGCGCGGCCCGCCGCGACCGCCGAGGAGATCGAGGAGGTCTGCCGGATCGCCGCGGTCGATGAGTTCGTGCTGGACTTTCCGGATGGGTACGACACGATGGTGGGCGAGCGCGGCGTGAAGCTCTCGGGCGGCCAGAAGCAGCGCGTGTCGATCGCGCGCGCTCTCTTGGCGCGGCCGCGCATCCTCATCCTCGACGAAGCGACGTCGAGCCTCGACTCGGAATCCGAAGCGCGGATTCAGCAGGGGCTCGAGGCGCTCGTGCGCGGACGGACTACCTTCGTCATCGCCCACCGACTCTCGACGATTCGGCGAGCCGACCAGATCTTGGTAGTGGAGGCCGGGCTGATCGCCGAACGAGGAACCCACGAAGAGCTGTACGCGCTGCGCGGTCGCTACTTCGACCTTTATACGAAGCAGCAGGGGCTCGAGCGCAATCTCTTCCTCGCGCCAGGCGAGGGTGACCCGATCGAGGATGTCCGGATCGATCGCGCCGATCAGGCTCGCTGATCAGGCTCGCTGACTAGGCTCGCCGCAGCAAGCGCTCGCGCCTCTCCCGCGCGTCCTCGCGCAGCGTGTGCTCGGGATCGGCCGAGGAGAAGAACTCCAGAGTTTCGGCATAGGCGACGACCGCGGCGTCGAGCTGCCCCGAACTCTCGAGGGCGCGCGCGCGCCAGTACTGCATCTCTCCGAGCCACGGAGCGCGTTCGGCTGACGTGTGGATCAACGCCAACGCTCGCGCCGGCTCACCGGCCAGAATCCAGGAACGGACGCAGTCGATCTCGAGCTCCTCCCGCCAGTCCCACGAGATCGCCGGGTCTGTCAGCAGGGTTTCATAGGCAGCCGCGGCCGCGCGGTGATCGCCGTTCGCAGCCGGAAGGAGCGCATCGAGCGCTCGGATCGTGGGCATCGACGCCGTGTCGGGTGAAGCGCCGGGGTGGCGGTCCATCCACAGGCTCCGTCTCCACTCGGCGGCTCGAGCGGTCGCGGCGGGGTCGCCTGCGGCTGAGTTCGCTTGCGCGAGCGCGAAGACCATCGCGGTGCTCCGCGTGTCGCGGGCGAGCCACGCCTCGATCCGGGCGACCGCGTCGGCCAAGCCATCCCGCTCTATCTCCAGATAGACGAAAGCCAGCTCGCGCATCACATCGTCCGTGGCGGGGGGCGCGGCGCGGTTGCAGTCGGCCAGCGTCTGCTCTGCTTCGGCGAATCGCCCGAGCTTCGCCAGCGCGCGCGCCCGCGCCAGATAGGCGTGGGCGAAGGTCGAATCGATCTCGATGGCGCGAGCGTAGTAGGTCAGCGCGTCGTCGAAGCGTCCGGTGCGCTCGCAGAGCTCACCGAGACTGTCCTGCGGGTTTGGATGGTCGGCGCAGATGAAGGCGTACTTGCTCAGCGCCTCCATGCTCTCGTCCCAACGACCGAGGTCGGCCAGGAAGTAGCCGAGCGAGTTGTAGGCGTCGGTCCGAGTCGGGTCGATCTCGATGACACGGAGCAGCAGTCCGCACGCTTCTTCGATCCGACCCTCCTCCAAACAGGTCCGCGCCAACCAGTCGTACGCCTCGGGATCGCTCGGATCGTCCGCGATGGCCTGCTCGCAGATCCGGCGAGAGGCCGGCAGATCCGATCGCAGACGCGCCCGCACCAACGCCACGCGCCAGCGCTCCTCCTCGGAGAGTCGCGGGGTCAGCTGCTCCGCTCGATCGGTCCAGCCGAGCGCGCTCTCGATCCGTCCGGTGTCCAGGTCGAGCTGCGCCAGGCGAACCATGGCCATGGCGAAGTCCGGGTCGGCCTCCAGCGCCTGCTCGAAGCATTTCTTCGCGCGTTCGTTGTGCACCTGCAGGAGGTTCTCCATCCCGCGGTCGTACTGTGCGAGCGCCTCATCCGAAGCGGTGCTCCATGGACGCGACGGCCGAGCGAGCGCGGCGAACGCCACCGCCGCCGCGACGGCCACGATGACGAGCGTGCGGGAGAGGATCAGACGCGAGCGCAGCGACATCAGCGGGTCCCTCGGTTCACGCGGCCTTGGCTTGGCCCTGGAGCTCGGCCACGAGCGACGAGATCTTCTGCACGGTGAACGGCTTCGCCAGGACGCGCGTGATGCCGCGCAGTTGCGCCTCGTCGCGATCGATCTGCGTCCCCCACCCGGTGGCGAGCACGATGGGGACGCGGAGGTCGAGCTTGCGGATCTCGGTGGCGACCTCCCATCCGTTCAGGTCGGGCATGCCCAAGTCGGTGAAGACGAGATCGAAATGCCCCTCGCGGAATCGCTCCACCGTCTCCAGCCCGCCGCTGGCTTCGCAGACCTCGTGCCCGAGGAGGCGCAGCAGTTCCGCCAACACTTCGCGCACGTTCGCCTCGTCGTCGCCGACCAAGACGCGCCAGTGCGAATCATTCGACATCAGATCCTCCTTCCGCTGCGGCGACCCGGAACTTTCCACCGGCAGGGTGACGATGAAACTGGTTCCGCGCCCTTCCTCGCTCTCGACCTCGACGACTCCTCGATGGCGCTTCACGATGCCGAAAACCGTCGAGAGGCCCAGACCCGTCCCGCTCACTCCCTTCGTCGTGTAGAAGGGGTCGAAGATGCGCTCGCGCACCCGGGCCGACATGCCGGCGCCGGTGTCTCGGACGACGACGCGCGCCGCTCCGGACGTGGTCTCCGTGCGGATGGTGATCTCGCCGCCCTGCGGCATGGCGTCGACGGAGTTGAAGATCAGGTTGGTCAGCACCTCGCGCAGCTCGGTCGGAGCGCAGGAGATCGGCGGCACTCGACCGAGGTCGAGCGTCAGTTCGATCTGCGCGCCCGCCTGTTGGGCCTGATCTTTCCAGCGGGGACGCGTGATCTCGACGACGCCTCGCACGATGTCGTTCAGGTCGGCGAGGACGAAGGTCTCGCTGCTCTCGCCGCGGCTGAACTCCTGCATGCGCCGCACGGTCTCGGCGCCGTCGAGGCCCGCGTGCTCGATCACTCCGAGCCCGGCCTCGAGCTCGGCGGGAGAGGCGGCCTGACGCAGCATCTTGATCCGCATGACCTGCACGCGCCCGATGATGACGGAGAGGATGTTGTTGAAGTTGTGCGCGATGCCGCTGGCCATCTGACCGACGGTGCGAAGTCGGTCTTGCCGCCGCGACTCCTCGGAGTGCGCCAGTCGACCGATCGCTTCGCTCAACTCCTCGTTGCGACGGGCCAGCTCCGCGCGACTCTGCGCGAGGCTCCCCGACATCTCGTCGAAGACGCGCGCCAACTCGCCGACCTCGTCATTCGTGTCGACGCCGACGCGCTGCGAGAGGTCGCCGCGGGCGATGCCGCGCGCGACCTCCGCCATGCGACGAAGCGGCCGTAGCGCCCATCCCGTGAGGAAGAACAGGACGACCAGGCCGAGCCCGCTCAGCGCCACGCCGCAGCCGAGACTCCAGCCCAGCGCTCCGCGCATCTGCGCGAACGTCTGGTCGCTGGAGAGCCCGAAACGGACGAAGCCCTGCACGCCGGTCGCCGAGGTCGTCTCCAGCGGCGCGACGAAGTTCATCAACGCGCCGCCGTCGGGGGACGGCAGTTCGAACGACTCCGCTTGCACGGGTCGCCAGGATCGAGCCACGAGGCGACTTCTCATCCAACGTTCGGGCACGGCCGGAGAGATCGCCTGCGCGACGATGTCGCCGCGACCGTCCTGCACGATCACATAGCGGACGCCTTCCTCGCGCACCAAGAGCGCGACTTCGGCGCGCAGCAGATCGAGTTCGCCCGAGTGGAGCGTGAGCGACGCGTTGGTGGCGAGCACATGCGCGATGGCCGCGCCTCGATGTTCGAACTCCCGGCGGACCGTCTGCCGGAACTGGATCCAGATGACGAGCGCGAAGACGAGCGACGAGGCGAGCAACGAGACGAGATAGACGCTGAGCACGCGGGACCGCAGAGTTTGCGGAAGGAACCGTGGAATTGCTCGCACGCGACACCTCGCCACCGGGCGATCGGGGCGGCCCGAGCCCGAGAGAAGGCCCGACCGAACCGATATCATCCCGAGACGGACAGCCAAACGCCGTGCCAGCGCCGACTCTGGTGGGGATCGGTCGAACCTCGACCGAACTTGTGGCGCTGACGACGATTCGCGGCGCTCCCAGCACGGAAATCGCACTCCCGCCGGGAGCGATCCAAGGCGACTCGCCGGATCGTTTCGGAGCGTCCGTGCAGTTCGCAGTCAGGGGGCGCCCGACCGTGCAAGAAGTCCGCCCGCGCTGCGACACGCGGCGTGGACCCCGACCGGGCGCGCGGCGCCCCGGTGGTTCATCCCACCCAGTGTTCTGGCGGTTCTGACGCAGTCGCTTCTGCGATCAGGAAGCGGGGAGGAGCGCGGCCGCCTCCCGGAGCGAGAAGCGCTCCACGAGCGAACGCAAGATCTCCGGATCGGGCGGGCTGAGGAACCCGAGCGGCGCATGTCGGTCGAGTGGGGTCTCCGTCACGCTGGCGCTGACCGCCGTGTCGCGCTTCTTCGACTTCGGCACGCGCAGACTCTCCAGAACGAACCGCACGACCGAGCGACCGTGCTGGAGGCGCGAGAAGATGCGATTGCGATAGATCGTCTCGGCGTAGAGATCGTACTCCGGGACCAACTCGACGCCGGGCATCTCGAACGTCTCGACGACGTCGCGGATCGTCTCCAACGTCTCGTCCGGATAGAGCGCGAGGTAGATGCGCGCCCCCTCCAGGAAGAAGTGAAAGTGCGCGACCTCGTCCGCGATGATGGCGCGCACGGGGCCGAGCAGCTTCGGGTCGGGCTGATTCCCGCTCTCGGCCGATCGTTCGGGGGGATTCAGGTAGCGCAGGAAGTTGTTGTAGGTGATCTGCGTCGCCCGTTCCTGGAAGACGGTGTAGATGAGCATGGAGAGCGGCGTGTCATGCGGCGGCGTCCAACTTCGCTTCCGCAGGTCGACCGCGTACTCATCGAGTTCTCCGGGCGCCATGATCTCGCGACTCGAGATGACATTCCGCCAGAGTCCTGCGTGGCGCGACTCCTCCATGCCCCATCGCAATTGGAACTGCGATTGTCCGTAGTTGTCGCGGACCAGACGGCACAGCTCGGCCGTGTAGTCGGGCGCGTACTGCTCGACGGCAAAGAAACCGACGACGAGCCGCGAGAAGTCCTCGTTGTGGTCGAGAACGCCCTCCGTCCAGTCGAACGACGCGTCGGGGCTCCAGTTGCGCTTCCGGATGGCGCGCTCCTCGTACCACCGGAAGAGCGCCAAGAAACACCAACTCAGGATTCGCTGGCGGGCGCGCTGACCGGACGAGTTCGCGGCCTCCTCGACCAATCCATCGAGATACGCGCGCAGCGACGGATCCTGGGTGGGGGACACGGGCATCATCATCAACGAGAGTCTCCGAGTAGTTTGAATCCGGAGTCTGACGCGGGCGACGCTCGCGGGCAAGCACGGGAGTCGCCTCGGCCAAATTGCCGGGGTGGGCTGAAATCGAGACCGAGCGGGCCGGGCCGGGCTCAACCGGCGATCAACTGCACTTCGGCTCCGATGCGGTCGGCCATGTGCAGCATTGTGGCCAAGTCGGGGTGTCGCACCATGATGAAGCCGTCCGAGATAACGCTCCTGCGCCAGTCGCGGCGCGGTTGCCCGATCGGCGTCAGGTCGACAGCCGCGATGTGCGGCCCGAGTTCGGAGAGGATTCGCGCCAAACCGTCGATCCGCTGGATTCGCCCTTCCCCGCGAGCACGTTTGAAGACCGCAGCGGCGTTGTACTTGCGCTCGATCGGCTGCGTGAAGACTCCGTGGCAGGCCGCCTCGGCCCAGCCGCGGAAGAGATCCAGGTCACTCGCCCAGTTCATCACGTCGACCGTGCGGGCGCCCGGCGGACGGCATCCGATCTCGCCGAAGATCGCCTCGCCGTCCGGCTTGCGGTACCACTCCATGTGCGTGAACCCGGTCTTGAAACCGAGCGCCAGCAGCACCTCGCGCCCCATTTTCACTCCCGCCGCGACATCCACGCCATTCACGTCGCGGATGGAGATGGTCTGTTGACTGACCCATTCCAGATTGCGTGAGACCAGCGCGCGGGGCCGGTAGAACGACACGTTATAATAGAGGATCCTGCCGTCGACACAGATCGTGTCGAACGTGAAGTCCTCTCCCTCGATGAACTCCTCCACGCTTACTTCGGTCACGTGACGAAGTCGCGGGACCACCTGCTCGAACTCCTGCCAGTTGGCGAGTCGGTAGGTGTCCATCGAGCCGGCGCCGTCGATCGGCTTGACCACCGCCGGGAATCCGATCGACCTCAGCGCCTCGCGACATCCTTCCGCGGTGTGCGCGCTGGCGTGACCCGGCGTGCGGATCCCGGCCCGATCCAGTACGCGTTTCATCTCTTCCTTGTCGCGAAACGGAATCGTCTCGGCCACGGTCATCCCGGGAAGTCCGAGCGCCTCGCGGGCGCGCGCGGCGGGGATCATGAGCGGCTCCCAGAGCGCCTCCAGTTGGTCGATGCGGACCTGCCGCGAGATGCGTTGGATCTCCTCGACCATCCCCTGCTCATCGCCGAAGTTGACCTGGAAGTAGCCGCTGAGCGATTCGCGCACCATGGGCGGGAGCGCCGACTCATGTTGATCGCCCACTCCGATGACGTTGACGCCGACCTGGGCGAGTCCGCGCGTGAAGTAGTTCTGCTCGACCGGAAATCCGGGCGAGAGCATGAGGACGTTCATCCGCTTTCCCTTTCGTCGGTCGTAGATCTCGAGGCCGACGGAGTTTCGGCGCTCGCGGGCGGGATGGCAAGGGGCGCGGCGCCCGCCGCGCCGGTCCACCGCTCCACGAGGTAGGCCAGCCACGGTAGGGTGAAAATTTGTATCCAGATGCCCGGCCAGGCGTCCGCGAAGAGCGGACCGAGGAGGGCGCGAGGATGCATTCCCTGCAGCGAGGCGAAGCCGAGATGGACCACGCGGCCGAGCAGCATCGCCGTCACGAGGGCCACGAGCCGCTCCGTCCAACCAGCCCCGGGACGCGAGAACGCGCCGGCCGCCAATCCATAGACGAGGATCTCGACCGCGATACGGAGCCTGGCGCCCGGTTCTCCGTCGACCGCGAACAGCTCCGCGACTCCGGTCGCGAGGGCGACGAGTCCGCCGGCCAACGGCCCGAGGGAGAGTCCCGCCAACAACGCCGGAAAGTGCGCCGGGAGGTACACCCAACAGGCGCCGCCCAACGCGTGGGCGACGATCGGCGCGAGGAAGCCGAGGATCGCGAAGAGTGCGACGGGCAAGACTGCGGCGCGGCGTTCCAACATCGGTCTAGCCCAGCTCGACGCGCAGGATGGTGACCAAGCGTCGCAGCGCGTCCTCGACGACGCGGGTCTCGGGGTGACGCACGATGACGAAGCCTTCGCCTTCGTAGGTGCCGCTCGCGGACTGGCCCTCGCGCGGCAGTTTCGCTTCGACGACTAGATCGCCCAGCTCCTGTTGGGCCTGCTGGAGCCCGTGGATCGCACGGACGCGCCCCTCGCCCTGTCCGCGCAGGTACGCGGCGCCCGCCGCGTAGCGACGAACCGGCGGGTCGAACTCGTCGGTCACCATGAGGCGCGCCCACGCGCGGTACATGTCGAGGTCGTGCGCGTGAGAGATGAGTGTCATGAATTGCGCTCCCGGCGGACGGGCGCCGACTTCGGAGATCGCCGCCGAACCGTCACGCCGACGAAACCACTCCATATGACTGAAGCCGCTGCGCATTCCCAGGACCTCCAGCGCGCGGAACGCGACGCTGCGGATGTCGTCGTAGATCGGAGACATCACCTCGCGCGGGAGCAGCACGCACCACTGGATCCACGGGCTCTGCAGCACCTCGAGCGGGGTCGGGTAGTAGTGGTTGATCGAGAACCAAACCGGCCGACCCTGCAGGAAGACGCTGTCGAAGGAGTGCTCTTCGCCCACGATGAACTCTTCGAAGAGCACCGGACGATCGGCGTTCAGCGGACTGACCGTGAAGAATTGGCTGAGCGCCTCGGGCCGGTCGATCCGGAAGGTGCCGCGGGCGCCCGAGCCGGCGGGTGGTTTGGCGATGACCGGATATCCCACCTCGGTCACGAACTCGCGCGCTTCCTGCGGGGACTCGACCAGGCGATGGCGCGCGCACGGCAACCCGTGTTCGGCCAAGACCGACTTCATCAGCGCCTTGTCGCGGAAATTGCGAGCCGCCTGCGCTCCCATCCCCTCGATCCGGAGGTACTCGCGCGCCTCGGCCATCGGAACCTGGAGCTCTTCCAGCGTGCCCAACGCGCGGTGGATCGGCCCGAGTCGGTGCGCGAGCGCATCGGTCGCGCGAACGATGTGACCCACATCGAGCGCATCCTCAACACGATAGTGCGCCGCCAGCTTGCTCCAGAGGGCTCGCGGCAGCTTCTCGGCCGCATCCTGACTGATGAGGCCGAGGCGGACGTCGGGGAGATCGACGACCGCCTCGACGAATCGAAGCGTGGTCTCGAGGAAGAACGGAGCGTTGAAGACGACGTTACGCATCGGTTCCTGTTCGGCGGAGGTCGGGCTCGCGCGGCCGGTCAGTTCGACTCGACCGACGCAACCGTCACGTAGGCCTGGCCGTTACGTTCCGAGACCTTTCCCTTCACCTTCAGCGGCTTGCTCTCCATCCGGTCGTTCCAGATCTGAGTCTCCGCGCCGACGCCTGGGCCCTCGAGGATGTAGATCTTTCCGTCGGCCGTCTGTAGACCCATCGCGCACGAGTCGCCGATGTGGAAGTTGCAGTGCCCGCAACCCGAGGTTCCGGTCAACACCATCTCGACGCCGTCGGCCAGGGTGGTCGTCGAGGTCGAAGGGGTCGCGGTCGTCCCAGCGGTGTTGGTCGCAGCTTTCGAGGCGGTGGGGTCGGCCGAGCCCGCCTGGTGGTTGCCGCCGGAAGAACAGGCGGCGAGGAGCAGAACGAGGGCGGGAATGACGACGAGTTTCATGGCGACCTCCATGGTGTGGGGTGGGATTCGACTGGGCAGCCTAGCGATGCGCTCGGCCACGGGCAACACCGCCGCGCCGCCGGCGCTCCGGCTCGATCGCCCAGGCGCACGAACCGACCGGCCCTCGCGCCGGTCTGTCGACGGTTCGGTGGCTGTGCTAACCTGCCGCGCCGCGCAAACAGGAGGCTCTCGATGCACGTCGTCTTCGTCGAACCCCACTTTCCCGCGAATCAGCGGGAATTCGTCCGCGCGCTGCATCAGATCGGCGTGCGCGTCACCGGGATCGGGGAGTCTCCGTTCAGCTCCTTCGACGAAGACTTGCGTCGCTGGCTGTATCACTACGAGCAGGTTCCGTCGGTCGTGAACGAAGAGGCGGTGGTCAAGACGGTCCGGTGGATCCAGGAGCGGATGCCGGTGGATCGCATCGAGGCGACGGTGGAGGCGCACATCCTCTCGACCGCGCGGGTGCGCGAGGCCTGTGGGATCGCCGGAACGTCGCTGCAGACCGCGTGGCTCTGCCGAGACAAGCCGACCATGAAAGAGGTGCTGCGGCAGGCCGACATTCCCTGCGCTCAGTCGACCGGCACGGCCTCCATGGACGAGGCGCGGGCGTTCGCCGAACAGGTCGGGTACCCCCTGATCTTGAAGCCGCGCAGCGGCGCCGGCGCGTCGGGGACCTACAAGGTCGACAACCCGGAAGAGTTCGAACAGGCGCTGGTCGCCAGCGGACTCTCTCGCGGCGCGAACATCGCGATCGAAGAGTTCATCGACGGACACGAAGGCTTCTACGACACGATCGCGGTCGATGGGGAGCCGGTGCACGAGTTCGTCACGCACTACTACCCGAACGTGCTCGAGGCGATGCGCACCCGCTGGATCTCGCCCCAGTTCATCACGACCAATCGGATCGACGCCCAGGGCTACGACGAGGTGAAGGAGATGGGTCGGCGCGTGATCGCGGCCCTCGGCATCGGCTCGTCGGCCACGCACATGGAGTGGTTCTACGGTTCGAAGGGTCTGAAGTTCTCCGAGATCGGCTGTCGGCCGCCCGGCGTGCGCGCCTGGGATCTCTACGGCGCCGCCAACGAGATGGACCTCTACGTCGAGTGGGCGCTCGCGGTCTGCTTCGGAAAGCGGTCGCAGGCCGCCTCCCGTCGCTTCGCCGCCGGCATCGTCACGCTGCGCCCCGATCGCGACGGCCGCATCGCGCGCTACGAGGGGCTCGAGGCCATCCAACGCGCCTTCGGAGAGTGGATCGTCGACTACCACTTGCCTCCGGTGGGACACGGCACTCAGCCGGTCGAGGCAGGGTACATGGCCAACGCCTGGGTCCGGATGCGTCACCCCGACTACGACGAGCTGCGGCGCATGCTCGATGCGGTTGGCGAGACCGTGAAAGTCCGCGCGGAGTAGTTCCTACAACGCGACCTGAAAAAATCCGCCGGGGTCCGCCCGACGCGATCCCCGACACCCCTCTCCTCCTATGCACCACAGCCGGTTGCGACACTCGCGGTCGTTGGCACGCCGAGTGCTTCTCGATCGCCGATGCCGGGCGCTCCGCGAAAGCGGCGACGCTCGGAGAGACGACCGGACTCGTTTCGATCGATCTTCGAAGCGTAGGGACTCACAACGAGGGGGCTCGGAAATGTTGTGGACTATCGCAGTCGTGTTGCTCGTGCTCTGGCTCTTGGGAATGGTCAGTAGTTACACCATGGGCGGCTTCTTGCATGTGCTGCTAGTGCTCGCCGTGGCCACGGTCCTCATTCGCATTATCCAGGGACGTCGGCCCGTCTGACGGGACCACCCTCTACGGGTCCCTGCCTTCGAACTCGAAGTTCCTCCGAGCCTGCGGCGTTGCGCCCTCACCTCGCAACGCCGCAGGCTCTTTTTTATGCCCTCGGCCGGCGCTTCTCCTCATCTCGACCCTCCTCTCCACTGGGACCTCTAGCGCACGACCCGGACCGGACGTCGCGTCTCCAGTCCGTCGAACCGGACCCGCAGGATGTAGCTCCCCGCCGGGACCGACGCGTTCGCGACATTCCTGCCATCCCAGGTGAGATCAAACTGCCCCGGGCCGCGCGGCCCCGCGGCGAGACCTCGCACCTGCCGCCCCGCAACATCCAGGATGTCCGCGGAGAGTGGGCCGGAGCGCTCCAGTCGAATGGGAATGCGCGTGGAGTCGCGAAACGGGTTCGGCGTGGGGGCGCCCACCGTCCAGATCGGCGTGGTCTCGACCGAGTCGGGCGGTTCGCCGGGCACGAGCTTGTACACCTCGCCGCTCGTTCCGAAGCCGCGATCGACAATGTACAACTCGCCGAAACCGTCTTCACCGAACGACGAGATCTGCGCGATCCGAGAGGTCCCGACGGGATCCAATTCCGACGTCCGTTCGGCGAACTCGCTCGGCGCCCCCCCCGCGAATCGGAACGACCAGATCCGATTGCTGACATAGTCGGCGAAGAAGTAGGTCCCCGAGAGCTCGGGCAGCAACGAGCCACGGTAGATGTATCCGCCGGTGATCGACCCTCCGCTCGCTCGTGGATAGACCCAGACCGGCGCGGTCAACCCACCCGGATCGCAGTTCGACGGCGGTTCGTAGCAGCCGTCTCCCTCCATCAGACGCCAACCGAAATTCTGTCCGCTCGTCCCGGACGGCAAGAGATCGACCTCTTCTCTCGTTCGTTGCCCGACGTCGCCGATCCAGAGATCGCCCGTTCCACGGTCGAACGAGAATCTCCATGGATTGCGGAGTCCGAGAGCGAAGATCTCGGGCCGAGCGCCGGGCGACCCGACAAACGGATTGTCGGGCGGAATCGAGTACGGCCGGCTCGGAGAGGTTTCGACGTCGACGTCGATGCGGAGCAGCTTCCCCAGCAACTCCAGCGGATTCTGCGCGCGGTTCTCGGGATCCCCCGCGGCGCCGCCGTCGCCCATCCCGATGTAGAGATAGCCGTCGGGACCGAACTGGAGGCAGCCGCCGTTGTGGTTCGCATACGGCTGGTCGATTCTCAGGATCTCCAACGCCGACGCGGGATCGGCGCGGTGTGGGTCGATGACCAGCGTCGTGTAGCGCGCGACGACCGTCCGGCCCTGGCGATCGGTGTAGTTCACATAGAAGAACCGATTCGTCCGGTAGTCGGGATGAAACGTCAAGCCGAGCAACCCGCGCTCATCTTCGCCCGTGACATCGGGCAGGAGCGTCCCCACGTCGAGGAAGGGGATCGGCCGAAGCTGCCCGTCCTCGGAGATCCGGATCCGTCCGGTCTGTTCGACGATGAAGAGGCGGGCGTCGCCGGGCGGCGCGCAGACGTAGACGGGAAAGTGCAGATCGCGCGCGACGCGTTGGGTTGTGAGCGCGTCGACCGAGGCGATGGCCGGCGCGCAGAGGCAGGTCGCCGCGAGTACGGCGAGCAAGCCGCTCATCATCGTAGAAGAAGTAACTTCCGCTGATCGTTCTGGGCGGCGGCGAGGCGGACGAAGTAGACGCCGGCTGCGAGTTCGCGGCCTCCGTCATCTCTGCCGTCCCAGCGCTCGGAGTGCAAACCGGCCGAGCGTTCGCCGTCGTAGAGCGTCCGAACGAGACGTCCATCGGTCGCATAGACGCGCAACGCGAGACTGCCGGAGCGGGCCAACCGGAACGAGACCGTGGTCTCGCCGACTCCGACGCCCGCGCCGAACGGATTCGGTCCCGATGGCTCCAGTCGCGTGAGATCGAGCCGTGCGCCGCCTTCCACCGAAGTCGAAACCCCTTGGGTGATGACGATACGCTGGTCGATCCCGACCGACGCGAGCTGCTGCGTCGGACCGGTCGGCCAGACCACCTCGACCGAATCGATCGAACCGGCGACCCCCAGTCCGAAGTGCGCGACCGGCTCGTTCTGCGAGAGGAAATTCGAACCGCCGTCGATCTGCCGCCCGCGCCACTTCCCGTTCACCTTCACGCGAACGCGAGCGCCAATGCCGTCGCGGTTCGAACCGACCCCGACGAGCTGAACCTGCAACCAGTGATGCACCGCCGGCCAATCATTGCGGATGAGCTGGCTCGGGGCCCCGCTGCGCACGACCAAGAAATCGAGATCGCCGTCTCGATCGTAGTCGGCCAACGCCGCGCCGCGCCCGCCCGTCACCGGCGCCGAGATGACACCGTTGCCGAGCACGCTGGAGAAACTGAGGGAACCTTCGTTGCGGAGCAGGCGACACGGGGCCGATGCGCTCGTCAGGAACAGGTCGAGATCGCCGTCGTTGTCGACATCGCCCCAGGCGGCCGCGGCGCCGTCCGTCGCCCAGGCGGCGTCGCCGACCGCGACGTCGGTCCAAGAGTTGCCCCCGTTGCTGCGGAACAGACGATTCGGCGCGTCGTTGTTGACGAGGTAGAGATCGACGCGACCGTTGTCATCGAAATCACCCCACGCCGCGCCGACGCCGCTGTTGCTGTCGTTCATCGGCGCCGAGGTGACGCCGTTGAACGTCCCGTTCCCGTTGTTGCGGAAGAGGCGATTCGGCCCGTCGTCGTTGGAAAGGTACAGGTCGAGGTCGCCGTCCTGATCGGAATCGGCCCAGGCGCCCGTGTTCCCGAGTCCGCCGTTCGGGAGCGGCGCGGCGGTGACATCGGTGAACACGCCGCCGCCGTCGTTGCGGACGAGCTTGTTTCCGGTCCCGTAGTTCACCAGGTAGACGTCGAGATCACCATCTCTGTCGTAGTCGGCCCACGCGACGCCGTTGGTCGGATCGGCGCCGCTCGCGGGCGCGTTGTTGACGAGGCTGAAGCCGTTCTGATCGTTGCGGAAGAGTCGGTCTTGCCCTTCGTTTCCCACGAGTAGATCCAGGTCGCCGTCGTTGTCGTAGTCGGCCCACGCAACGCCGCGACCTTCGCCCGTATCTCCCAGCGGCGCGACGGTGGCGTTCTCGAGCACGCCGGCGTCGTTGCGCAGGAGCCGATTCGCCTGGCCGGAGCCGTACGAGATGTAGGCGTCGGCGTCGCCGTCCGCGTCGTAGTCACCCCACGCGACGCCTCGCCCATCGCCGACGGCGGAGAGATCGGGGGAGCTCACGTCGGAATAGAACGCGGACTCGAGGGCGTTCGCGGCGTTGATCCGCCCGTAGCCGGTCATCGTGTCGTATCCGTTCGCGCCCATATCGACACAGGAAGCACGCAGGACCGCCAGCAGCGCGTTATTTGTGAGTTCCGGCCGCGCGGACCAGACCAAGGCGGCGATTCCCGCGGCGACCGGCGTCGCCGCCGACGTTCCGTTGAACGAGCTGTAGTAATCCCCCGAACTCAGGCCGGCCGTTCCGCGAATGTCGGTGGTGTTGATCTTCACACCCGGCGCGAGGAACTCGAGACCGACGCCGTAATTCGATCCCCACCAGTTCTCGCCGTCGCAGCTCGAAGGGCTCTTCCGTTCGTTGCAGGGAGAGAGGGCGCCGACGCCGATCGCATTGGTGTACGCGGCCGGGAATTGCAGACTGGGGTCGTTGTCGTTGCCCGTGGCGCAGAAGAGCAAGCATCCCTTCGTGGCGTGCGCGTAGTCGACCGCGGCGAGCAAAGTGGGACTTCCGCTCACGCCGCCGAGACTGAGCGAGAGGATCTTGGCGCCGTTGTCCGCCGCCCAAGTGATCCCTTGCGCGGTCAACGTGGTATTGCCGTCGCCGAATTCGTCGAGCACCTTGACCGGCATGATCTTGACCAACCAGGCGACACCGGCCAGGCCCACGCCGTTGTTGCCGCCGGCCGCGGCGATCCCGGCGCAGGCGGTGCCGTGCCCCTCGTCGTCATCGGCGCTGGCGTCGCCGTTCACGATGTCGATGCCCGCCACCATCCGTCCGGCGAACTCCGGGTGTCCGAGGTCGATTCCGGTATCGAGGATGGCCACGATGAGAGACGCCGAGCCGGTCGTGATCGCCCATGCGCTCTCACAGTCGATGTCGGTATCGATCAGCCAACCGAGATTGCGATTCTCCAGCGCCCACTGCCCGGAAAACTGCGGGTCGTTGGGGACCACCTCGAGCTTGCGCATCGGCTGCTCGATCTCGACCGATTCGACCCGTCGCAGCAGCGCGGCCGCCGCGCTGCTGCTCTGCCCTGCCCCCACTTCGATTCGGTAGAACCGGTCCAGGCCCGCTGCTCGATGCGCCTCAGGATCCATCGAACCGTCGAAGACCGGCGTGATCCTCGCGACATCGAACCTCGCCAACTCCGCGTCCACCGCCGCTATCCCCGTGGACCTCGCATCCGACGACAGTCGCGCCCGCTCCGGGAGGCGCACCACGAGTGCGCCGTCCGTGGCGGCATCGGCGACTCCTGGAGCGGCAAGCAGGGAAGCGAACACGGTCGCGAAGAAACGGAGTTGCGATGGCATGTCGGTGTCCCTTCAGGGAAGGCCTCTCGGGGACCTCGGTCCCGGACGAGGTGCCGGCGATTGTGCGCGTCGATCCGGCGGGCGGCAATCCCCGGAATCGGAGTAGAGCCGACTCTCGCTCCGAGCTTCCCGCTGCCGTATTCTGTCCCGCGATGGTCGGACCCCAGAAAATGCAACTCGTGCTGCTCGGACCGCAGCGCTTCAAGCCAACCCTAGGCGAGGCGGTCAGGTCCCTCGAGATCGAAGGAAAGATCGCGACCATCACCGCCGGCTGGCAGGAACGCGAGCCGGACGACCAGGAGCTGCACAGCCATCTCGACGGCCGGACGATCAACCTGCGCCTCTGGGAGCGGGCCGAGGAGATCTTCCGTCGAGATCTGGAGCTCGCGGCCGCCCACAAGGAGCGGCAGGAGCGGCTGCGGCTGCTCCAAGGCGCCTATCAGGTGCGGTTACTTCATGCCATGGAAGCGGTTACGTCGCTGGACGGCATGAAGGGGGACGCGCGCCTCCTGGACGGAGAACGTGAGGCTGCCGTCGAAGCGGTCCGCCAACTCGACGCCCACCACCTCCAGCGGGTCCAGGACATCCACGCCAGGTTCGAGGCCCGCTGGCGGCCGGGAGACCGGCCCGACGTCGGGCGCCACCGTGAGGAGATCGGGCGCGTGCTCCGTCACGTCGACGCCGTCGCGATCTCCGGAGGGCATGTCGCGGTGCTGCTCAACAGGTTACGCCTCTTCGACGTCGGCGCTCAGATCGCGGAGCGGACCGTCTTTGCCTGGTCGGCCGGGGCGATGATCGCCTCTGAACGGGTGATCTTGTTCCACGACTCTCCTCCGCAGGGCGCCGGAAACGCCGAGGTGCTCGACGCCGGCCTGGGCCTCTGCACCGGGGTCGTTCCCCTGCCCCATGCCTGGCGCCGCCTGGAAATGGACGATCGGGCGCGGCTCGGTCGGTTGGCCCGGCGGTTCCTGCCGTCCACCTGCGTCGCCATGGAAGACAGCGCCCGGCTCGATTGGTCGCCCGAAGGATGGAACGGCTCACCCGGGATGAAACGGATCCAGACGAGCGGCGAACTGGAGGAGATCGGGAGCGTGGTCGTCGCCTGAGCGACGCGCGCCGAACAGATGGAACGAAAGCTCTCCAACCGAGACGGCGGCCATCCGCCGCAGCCGGCGCAGCCCGCCGCCGCCGCGACGATCGACGGCCGCTCGGCCATCCACGAGTTGCTGCAGCACCGACCGCTGGATCGCGGCGCGGTCGACCAGTTCCTGCGGGAGCACACGTTCCCCTTCGTGAAAGGCACGAGCTGCACGTTCCTCTATCGCGGAGAAGCCGACTCGGTCGTACTGCGCAGCTTCATCTTCGGGCTGCCCTCGGCGCAGCCGTTCCAGCGCGTGCTCGGGACCGAACTCTGGTTCCTCGTGATGGAGCTGCCCGAGCAATCACGGATGGAATACAAGATCGAGGTCGCGACGCGCGCGGGCAGCCGCTGGATCGAGGATCCTCTCAACCCGCTGCACGCGCGTGATCCCTTCGGCGCGAACTCGGTCGTGCACGGATCGGGCTATGAGGAGCCGGAGTGGGCGCGGCCTGATTCTGAGACGCGCACGGGATCGTTCGAAGACTTCCTCTTCAGCTCCGCGGCCTTCGGCGATGAGCGCAAGGTGACGGTCTATCTGCCCGCGCGCTTCCGCCGCAGCCGCACCTATCCGGTGCTGATCGTGCACGACGGCGGCGACTATCTGAAGTACTCGGGACTGAAGGTGGTCCTCGACAATCTGATCCACCGGCTGGAGATCCCGGAGCTGATCGCGGTGCTGACCTACCCGGAGGATCGCCTGGTGGAATACGGCAATGACGAGCGGCACGCGCGGTTCCTGGTGGAAGAACTACTGCCGAAAGTCGAAGCCGACTACCCGCTGCGCAAGGACCCCGCGTCGCGCGGCATGATGGGCGCGAGCTTCGGCGCGGTGGCCGCGCTCTCGACCGCGGTCCGCTACCCGGGCGCCTTCGGACGCCTGCTCTTGCAGTCGGGCTCGTTCGCCTTCACCGACATCGGCAAGCGCCACGAGCGCGGCCCGGTCTTCGATCCGGTCGTGGCTTTCATGAACAAGTATCGCAAGCAGCCGACGCGCGTCGTCGACCGCGCCTACGTGAGCTGCGGCATCTACGAGTCGCTCATCTACGAGAACCGCTCGCTCGTACCGCTCCTGCAATCGACCGGCATGGAGGTCAAGTACACCGAGTCGCGCGACGCCCACAATTGGGAAGCCTGGCGCGACCGCTGCCGCGAAGGCCTCTCCTGGCTGTTCGAAGGGCCATTTTGGATGGTGTATGAGTAACAACGGCGCGGCAGCAGCCGCGCCGTTTCCTATCCTGCTCCCGTCACCCCTTCGAGAGGCCCTTGGAGCATGAACCCCGAGTCTCTCGCCGCACTTGATCGTCTCACGCGCGCCTCTCTCCTCCCCGCCGCTACCTCCGAAAAACTCCGCCGCATCGCCCAAGGCGCCCGCGTCCCCATCCGCACCGAACTCCGCCTCTTCCTCTACGTCTCCGTCCTCCTCATCTCCACCGGCGTCGGCCTCCTCATCAAAGAGAACCTCGAGCGCATCGGCCCCCTCGGCATCTCCCTCTCTCTCGCCTTCGCCGCCGCCGCCTGCCTCTTCTATGTCGCGCGTCGCGCCGCGCCGTTCACCTGGGGACGCGCCGCCGACCAGCACATGGCGATCGACTACGTGCTCTTGCTGTCGATGCTGCTGCTCACGGCCGACCTCACCTACATCGAGCGGACCTTTCCGCTCTTCGACTCGGCCTGGGCGCTGCACTTGCTCGTGATGTCGATCGTCGCGGTGGCTCTCGGCGCTCGCTTCGACTCCCGCACCGTCTTCGCGCTGGGGCTCTCCTCATTCGCCGCCTGGCGCGGCGTCTCGGCCAACACGCTCGAACAAGTGTTCTGGGCCTCGTCCT
This sequence comes from uncultured bacterium, assembly GCA_964631125.1. Taxonomy (GTDB): domain Bacteria; phylum Eisenbacteria; class RBG-16-71-46; order CAIMUX01; family CAIMUX01; genus CAZVYN01. The sequence goes on from CAZVYN010000020.1 coordinate 20,942, forward strand.
ACCGCGGCGTGAGCCTCAACTCGCTCGGCTGTGGCGTCCTCTTCGTCGGCGTCGGTTGGCTGCTGCTGCGCACGAAGCGAAAGGCGCACTTCGAACCGAGCGCGACCTATCTCGGGTGGATGCTGGTCCTGGGAGCGCTCTTCCGACTCTCGTGGCCGCTGCTCACGGTGACCGGCGTCGGCCTCGCGGTGCTGGGTTCGCGCGTGCGTCGCTACTGGCTCTTCGCCCTCGGGGTCGCCGGCGCCTACGTCGGCGCCGGCCGTTTCGTGACTCAGTTCTTGCGGGACGACATCGCCCAGGCGCTCTGGTTTCTCCTGAGTTCGATCGCGGTCATGGCGCTGCTCATCCGCAAGGGTCGTCGCTGGCAAGAGGCGACGAAGCTGAACGAGGCGCAGCCATGATCCGTGCGCTGGCCGCCTCCGACCGCGCGCACGAGATGCGCGAGCAAACCGAGCGCTGGATTCGCGCCGAGCTGATTCCGCCGGCCAACGCGGCGGCCGCGCGGGCGCTGATGTCGGACGACGAGCCAGGCGCCAAGCATTCCGTCCGCCCGTCGCGCGTCTTCCAAGTGATGGGCGCCGTCTTCTCCGCCATCGGAATCGGGGCCGCGACCTCGCTGTACTTCTTGATCTTCAGCGGTGGCGGCCTGCGCCCGCTCCTCTTCATCGGCCTCGCGCTCTTGGCCGCGACCGAGTGGCGCGCGCGGGCGCAACGCCACGCCGCAGGGGGATTCGAGCTGGCCGCGTCGTTCCTCGGCGTCGCGCTCTTCCTCGCCGGGATGATTCAACTCCTCGAGGATGTCGGCGCCTGGCGCGGCGACTCGCTCGTCCGCCCCCTCCTGGCGCTAGGCGCGCTGCTCTGGGCCGCCGCCGCCTGGCGCTGGGGACATTGGCTCCTCGGCGCACTGGCCTGCGCCTTCTTCTTCTTCTTCTTGGGGCAGTTTCCCTACGCGCGAGTGTCGTGGCTCGTCTTGGCCAGCGCGCTCGTCGTGCTGTTCAGCCGGATGTCGCACGTCGCGCCCGACGCCAAGCTCCCGACGCTCACACCGTCGGAGCGTCGCACCGCGCTCGCCGCGCTCGTCGTCGCGATCGGCGCGCTCTATCTCTCGGTGCAGTGGACCGGCTACCGCTACGCGCTGATCGAACGCTTCTCCCGCGGCGGCGATCCGATGCCGTTCCTTCCCTGGTTCCGCCCGATCTCGATCGCGGGCACGGTGCTTGTGCCGCTGGCGTTGCTCGCGTCTGGCATCCGATGGCGTCGGCGAGTGCTCCTCAACGCGGGCACGCTCTTAGCGGCGGTTTCGATCGCGACGTTGCACTGGCATCTGCCAACGATCGCGCACTGGGCGATTCTGATTCTCGGTGGAGGCGTGTTCCTCGCGGTCGGTCTCTCGCTCCGCCGTTGGTTCGACCACGCGCCCGATCGCGAACGCGGCGGATTCACCGCCGATCCGATCTTCGAAGACGCCGAGGAATCGTCGCGCCTCGAGACGGCGGCATCACTCGGAACGATGTCCCCAGAGGCGAAGCCGACCACGAGTGACGGCCCTCGGTTTGAAGGCGGCGGCGGCAAAGCCGGCGGTGGCGGAGCGTCGGGCTCGTGGTAATCGGGCAGCCCGCGACCGCTAGCGAATCAGGATCGTCTTGCGCTCGATGCTCTGCGCGCCCTGGCGCAGCCGGACGAAGTAGACCCCCGCCCCAACCGGATGTCCGAGGTTGTCGCGGCCGTCCCACTCGCGCGCGTGTTCACCCGCGGCGAGCGTCCCCGACGCGAGGGTGCGCACGATGCGGCCCGACACGTCGAGCACGTCGAGCGAAACGGCTGGGCCCGAGATCGCAACGGTGAAGCGGAGCGTCGACTGGCGCGTGAACGGGTTGGGAGTGGCGCCTGCGAGCGAGAACCGACGCGTCACACTTCCGTCCACTGAGCCGTCCGCTCCGTCGTCCGCTACGCCGACCGTCGCCTCGCAGTCGTACCCCTGGATGTCGTTGATTCCCCACGAATCGAGCACTCCGATGTCCTGCCCGGCGCGATCGCGCACGATCAAACTCCAGGCCCCGTCGAGCGGCTGACCGATCAAGACGGCGAGCGAGCCCGCCGGCGTCAGGGTCTGCGGGTAGTTTCCATAGATATTGTCGCCGCTGCCGCCGGTGCGATTGTGCAGCGTCACCTGCGTGCTGTTCGGACTCTTCAGGAAGACCTCGAGGTCCCCGATGTAGGGGTGCGTGATGTGGACGTCGACGTTGAAGGACGCCGTGACGCTGGCGCCCGTTCCGCTCACGTTCATGATGCTCGTCACGCCGACGGCGTTGTTGTCGGGGATGGCGAGGTTCGGCGCCACCGACTGCGAGACACCTTGCACGACGCCGGTCCCGATCGAGAGTGAGAGGATCGCCGTCGAGCGGGCCGCCCCTTCGTAGGTCACCTCCAGCGAGAGATCGATCTCGCCGCCGCACGCGAAGCCTGGGTCGATGCTGAGCACGTACGCGACGAGGTTTTCTTCGACCGCGCCCATCGGGAGGTCGGGGTACGCCGAGATGGCTACGTCGATCGAGACGCCCGGAGTCGTCGTCGAGAGTTCGCCCGAGACGTCGACCGCGTCGAGCGTGCCGGCGTTCTCCAGCGCGATCGTCAGGAGCACCGTCTCTCCGGGATCCGCCACGCCGTTCCCGCCGGTCTGGTCGAGGCTGGTCCCGTCGATCCCGAGCGAGACCGTCGGCAGATCGAGGATGTTCTGCGCGACGAACTTGTCGATGAAGACGTCCGCGTGCGGGCCGGCCGGCTGGAGCATCTGCGCCGCCTGCACGGTCGCGGTCGCGAGGTCGGGCATGCGCGGCCCCGCGCCAATCCCGAAGTGCGACTCGAGGACGATCTGGTCGATCTCTGCGCGCGTTTCCCCCATCCCGACGAGCGTCAGAAGCGACTGGAAGAGCGGGGTCGACCAGAGCTCGTCGGATTGGAAGCCGCCGGGAATCGTTTGGTGCGCGCCATACGTCTGCGACGGATCGTACTGCGCCGCGAACGCGTTCAGGATTCGTCCGGGCCAGCAGGGTGCGGGCGTCCCATGGCCGTCCCAACTGAAGACCCACTCGGGGTGGAAGGTCGGGCCGTTCGGCGTGCTGTAGCTGTAGGACCCCGCCCAGTAATCGCCGAAGCCCTCACCCATCGCGCCGGCGTCGCCGCCGCCCCAGTTCGAGTTGATGCCGTAGTGGATCGCATGGCCGTACTCATGGAGGACGACGTCGGCGTCCTCACTGTCGTCGACGCAGCCGTGTCCGAACGCCATGCGGTTCGATCCGGGGATGTAGTGCGAGTTGTCCGCGCCGGAGAGGCCGTCGGTGTCCGTGCCGATCGATAGATCCTGGATCCCGGTCGCCCCGACGAATCCGAGCGACTGCATATACCTTTGGTTCTGGTCGATGTGGAAGTAGCAGAGCGCATCGTTGAACGAGTTGACGCCCCGATTCGCAGTCCACTGACCGTTGGCCGTGGTGCTCGGCGGCGTGTTCGGACTCTCGAAGTTGATGATGTTGATCCACGGCCCGGTGAGTGAGTAGACCGATCCGTTGAACGTGATGTCGAGCAAGTTGCGCGTGAGGTAGGCGCCGGCGAACGAGCCCGCCGGCGAGTTGTCCTGGAGCGTGGCGTTGTTCAAGGTCGCTCGCGGGTCGGGATCGAAGACGACGCCCGTCCCCATCGCGCGGGCCGCCGCGTCGTAGCCCGTCGTCGCCGCCTCGAACTGCGCCCAACGCTGGAACGCCGACGACCGATCACCGAGCGCGCCCGTGTACTCCTGGATCCGCTCCTCCGCGGGGCGGACGCTCTCCTCCGTCTTCATGCGCTCGAGCGCCGTTTCGCGGATCGAGATCAAGCCGCCGGTCTGCGCGTCGAGCCTTACTTCCCAGGCGCCCATCGGGGCGGAGAGTTCGAGGTAGACGATCGACTGCAGTTCGAAACCGCTGTCGACCGGGACGTAGGCCACGCGGTAGCTCGGGCGAGCGACAAGGTCGCCGTGCGCGCGGAGCGCTTGCCAGGCGAGGTCATAGCCCTGGGCCTCTGCGAGGACGGATTGGGGACCGTTCGGCTGCGCCTTCGCGGGATACGTGTTGTTGTAGACGCGGTAGATCCGCCCGTCCGACTTCGCGATCGAGACGATGATCTCGGCGCCCTCGACGTCGTACCCACCGAGCACCTGCTGGAAGCGGTAGTGCTCGCCGAGCAGGCTCTCCTGCGCGCGCGTGAAGCGGAGATTCGAGAGGTCAGGGGCGATCTGGTAGTCCGCCGCGCGAACGGAGAGGAACTCCCGCGCCAGCGACTCGCCGACGGCGCCGCTTCCCTGCCCCTGCCCCTGCCACATCGGCTCGAACTGCGCCCGGGGTGTCCCGCGGCCGTCGTCGTGCCGTGTATCGCGAAGCTCGACCGCCTGAACCGAAGCGGCGAGCGAGAGGAGGGCAGCGGCGAGGATGAGACGCATGGGGTTCTCCGGGGAGTGTGGCTACGAGGTGGTCGGAAACGTGCGCCGTCGAGTATCCCACAGCGTTCGGCTGCGGCGCCGCATCGCAGGCGATACTCGTGGGCGCCCCGCTCTAACCGCGGAGACGAATCGTGCAGACCCGCCCGAACCGACGCCTTTCCCCAGTCGTCAGGACCCTGGCAGCGGCCGCGGCCATCGTGTCGCACGCGCCGCTGGCGCGATCGGGTCCCCATGCGGGCGGGACCCTGATCCTGCACCGCGAGGCATCGATCACGTACACGCAGGACGATTCCGACCCTTGCGGCTTGGAGCTACTCGAGAGCTGCGAATCGGCTCTGACGAGCGGCCGAGGGAACGAGATCGTCATCCTCTCCATCTACGCAGCGTTTCCGGTCGCCTCGTCGCCTCGGATGACGGAAGTCCGATTCTCCGTCGCGACGGAAGAGCGCTCGAGCATCGCCGAGATCGGCTCCTGCGCCGACGAGATGCTGCTCGACCCCGAATGGCCGGAGAGAGGCTCCGACGTGGAACTGCGGTGGAACGAGCCGGCCCGTGATCGCCTCGTGCGAGTCGCCTGGCTCGCGGTCTCGAACCAAGACGATCTGTGGAGCGCTCGAGTGTCCCTGCTCCGGCACAACCTCTCCGACTGGACACTCGCGGACGACGCGCAACCCGCCGCCCACGACGAGGCCGCCGGTTACGGCGTGTTCGGGTTCCTCCGCCCCGGGACGACACCCTGCCCCGACGGCGGCGAGCCGCTGGGCGCGTGCTGCATCCCTCCGGAGTGGCAGTGCGAGCGCCTGACCAGCTCACAATGTGACGCGCTCGACTTCTTCACGATCTTCTCCGGGCCCGGCGCCGACTGCGACGACGCTCCGTGCTCCGTGAATCTGAACCCGTGCTGTCTACCTGGAGACATCTGCCTCTACGCCTCGCGGGAGGGTTGCGAGGAGAAAGGCGGGTTCTTCCACGAGGATGACTTGCTCAGTTGCCTCCAGGTCTCGTGCGAGGTGGCCCCGCAGGGCGCGTGCTGCTTCGAAAACGGAGTCTGCTCGGGAGCAACCAATGAGCGCTGCTCCGCTCGCGGCGGCGTGTACCAGGGGGATCTCGTCCCGTGCGAACCCGCGCCTTGCCCGGCGGCCGGACGCTGCTGCTTCGCTTCCGACGGGAGCTGCGCGGTCCTCATCGCGGAGGCGTGCGCCGAACAAGGAGGCGAGTTCACGCCAGGCGAGACGGACTGCCGGCCCAATCCGTGCGCTCAACCCCCCAGCGCCTGCCGCCTCTCGACGGACGTCGACTCGTGCGCAGTTCTGACGCCCGAGGAGTGCAAGGAAATCGGGATCGTGTTCCAGGGGGACGGGATCCCGTGTTCCGAGAGCTACTGCGGTCCGTGGCCCGCCGTCGAGCAACACAGTTGGGGGCGGATCAAGCTCGGTTTCCGCTGACCAGATCCCGGTCCGCGTGGTCCGCACGAGCAGCCGCTCTTCCTCGTCCCCGGCCCTTCCAGACTTCCGTACCATCGTGTAGCTTCTGCGCTTCCATTCACGAGGGAGCTGAGCACCATGGCGACCGCTACGCGCAAGATCGGCCTCTCGCTCGGAGCCGATATCTGCTGGCCGATCTGCTACGAAGAGATGATGAAGCGGCTCGATCTGGCGCTCCCGATCGGGGGCGAGACGGTCCGCTTCGAGGTCGACCGCGTCACGATCGAGCCGTTCGACCTGCGCCAGCCCTGCCGGTACGACCTGGTCGTCGACCGACTCACGCACTGGTATCACACGAGTCGCGAGTGGATAAAGAAGTCGGTCCTGATGGACGGCCTCTACGTCTTCAACAATCCTTGGTCGGTGCAGTCGATGGAGAAGCACACGACCTACTGCGCGATGATGGCGCTCGGCCTGCCCATCCCCGACACCTGGATGGTTCCGCCCAAGGAATACGAGCCGAAGGACGACCTGCAGCCGACCTTGGAGCGCTACGCCAAGCTGTTCGATCTCGGTGTAGTCGGCGGCAAGCTCGGGTATCCGATGTTCATGAAGCCTTTCGACGGCGGCGGCTGGAAGGGCGTGAGCAAGATCGACGATGAAGCGGAGCTGCGCAGCGCCTACGAGCAGAGCGGGCGCAACGTCATGCATCTGCAGAAGGCCGTGCATCCTTTCGATCTGTTCGTGCGCTGCATCGGGTTCGGTCCGCAAACCTATTTCGTGAAGTACGACCCGAGCGCGCCGCTCCACGATCGTTACACGATGGAGACCGGGTTCGCCCCCGCCGACGAGTTGCAGGCGCTGGCCGACATGACGCTCACCATCAACACCTTCTTCGGTTGGGACTTCAACAGCTGCGAAGCGCTCCGACAAGACGGCCAGTGGTTCCCGATCGACTTCGCCAATGCCTGCCCCGATTCGCAGGTGACCTCGCTGCACTATCACTTCCCGTGGCTGGTCATGGCCAACCTGCGCTGGTCGCTCTTCGTCGCCGCGTCGCGCCGGCCGATGCGCAAGACGCTCGATTGGGCGCCATACTACGAAGTCGCGTCGCGCCAACTGCCGTATGCCGAGCGTTTGGTCGAGTACGCCAAGATCGCGCGTCGCCGTTTGGAGGCCGATCGCTTCGAGGAGTTCTGCGCGACGCACCTCTCGCATCTCGATGAGGTCGCCTTCGAGTTCTTCCGGACGCCGACCGCGAAGGACGCCATCCGACAGAAAGTGACCGCGCTCTATCCTGCGCACGAGATCGAGTCGTTCACCGAGCTGTTCTGGGAGCGGATCCAGCTCTGGCGCAAAGACGCGGAGCTGGGACAGAAGCCGAAGAGGTCCCGGTGAACAGGAGGACCCAGTGAAAGAGTCGACGACTTGGTACTCCCCGCGAGTCGGGCGTGAAGTCACGACCGTCCGGTGGGGTCACTTCGGCAAGCCGGTGCTCATCTTCCCGACGGCCGGCGGCGACGCGGAAGAGATCGAGCGCTTCCACGTCATCCGCGTGTTGCAGGAGTTGATCGACGCTGGCCGCATCAAGGTCTATTCGTGCGATAGCGTCGCGGGCAGCGTGCTCCTGAAGGGCGAGGGGAATCTCCGCCATCAGTGCGCGATGTGGGGTCGGTTCCAAGACTTCATCCGACACGAGTTGGTCCCGGCCATCCGCATGGACTGCGGTGACCCCGAGATGGGAATCATCGCCGCCGGCTCCTCGATCGGCGCCTTCAACGCCGTCGCGGTCACCTGTCGCTACCCGGACGCGTTCACCCATGCGATCGGGATGAGCGGCACGTACGACCTGACGCGTTTCTTCGACGGTCAACCGACCGCCGACTTCCACTACGCGTCGCCGGTGCACTTTCTGCCGGACGCCCCCGACAGCGTCGTCGCGCCGCTGCGCGAACGGTTCATCCTGTTGGCCTCGGGCGAAGGGAAGGCCGAGGACATCGGAGAGTCGTGGCGGTTGGCGCAGATCCTCGGTCAGCGCGGCGTTCCGAATCGCGTCGACTCATGGGGACCCGACTGGACGCACGACTGGCCGACCTGGCGGAACATGCTGCCCAAGTATCTCGGGGAGATGACCTGAGCGCATGAAGCCGAATCAGGTCGACGAAGCCTTCACCGGAGAGCGCCGCCGCGAGTTCATGCGGGCGCTGCTCGACGATCTGCAAGCGCTGGAGATGATCCTCGAAGGCGGCATGCTCGAAGAGGGCATTCGCCGGATCGGCGCCGAGCAGGAGATGTTCCTCTGTGACCGCAGTTGGAGACCGGCGCCGGCGGCGATGGAGATGCTCGAGCGGATCGACGACTCGCACTACACGACGGAGTTGGGCCTCTTCAACCTGGAAGCGAACCTCGATCCGTTGGTCTTCGGCGACGACTGCCTCTCGAGGTTGGAGTTGCAGTTGAACCAGCTCGTCGACAAGGCGCGCGGCGTGGCCAACGACCTCGATCTCGAGGTCTGCTTGACGGGGATCCTCCCGACCATCCGTAAGTCGGACCTGGGTCTCGAGAACATGACGCCCAAGCCGCGCTATCTCGCGATCAACCGCGCGCTCCGCGAGTTGCGCGGCGGCGACTACGAGTTCCAGATCAAGGGGACCGACGAGCTCCTGGTCAAGCACGACTCGGTCATGGTCGAGGCGTGCAATACCAGCTTCCAGCTCCATTTCCAGGTGGGCGCGGCGGAATTCGCCAATCTGTACAACGTGGCGCAGGCCGCGGCCGGCCCGACCCTCGCCGCCGCGACCAACTCGCCGCTGCTCTTCGGGCGCCGCCTCTGGGCCGAGACGCGAATCGCTCTCTTCGCGCAGTCGGTCGACACGCGCGCCTCGCACCATCACATGCGCGACACCAGCCCGCGCGTCACCTTCGGCAAAGACTGGGTGAAGAAGTCGGTGCTCGAGCTGTATCGCGAGGACATCACGCGCTTCCGCACCTTGATCGGCACCGACCTCGACGAAGATCCGTTCGCGCGCCTGCGCGCCGGAGAGACGCCCGACCTGCGCGTGCTCCGGCTGCACAACGGAACCGTCTATCGGTGGAACCGCGCCTGCTACGGCATCACCGACGGCAAGCCGCACCTGCGGATCGAGAACCGCGTGCTCCCGTCCGGCCCGACCGTGTTGGACGAAGTGGCCAACGCGGCGCTCTGGTACGGCCTCATCATCACGCTCTCCCACCGCTACGATGACATCACCAAGGTGATGGACTTCGACCACGCCAAGGCGAACTTCGTCGGCGGCGCCCGTCTCGGCCTCCATTCGCCGATCACCTGGCTGGAGGGGAAGGAGACGATCGCGTCGAACCTCATCCTCGACGAGCTGTTGCCGATGGCTGAAGAGGGACTGAGCAAGCGCGGGATCCGCGAAGCCGACATCAAGCGCTACCTGAGCGTGATCGAGCAGCGCGTGCGCACGGCCAGGACCGGCTCACGCTGGCTGCTCAGTTCATTGGCCGGGATGAAGAGCGAGGGGACAATGGGCGAGCGGCTCAACGCGCTCACCGCTGGAACGGTGGCTCGGCAGAAGGGAGGCGCGCCGGTGCATGAGTGGGAGCCCGCCAAGCTGTCCGAGGCCGGAGGCTGGAAGCACAACTACTTCAAGGTCGAGCAGTACATGTCGACCGACATCTTCTCCGTACGCGAGGACGAATCGGTCGACCTGGTCGCCAACCTGATGGAGTGGGAGAAGATTCGGTATGTCCCGGTGGAGGACTCCGAGCACCGCCTCCTGGGGCTCATCTCCCACCGCGCCGTGCTGCGTCTTTTGGCTCGAGGTCGCATGGAGAAGCGCACGTCCCTGGTTTCGGCGGCCGATATCATGAAGAAGGCGAACGAACTCATCACCGTCGGCCCCGACACGCCGACGCTGGAGGCGATCTCGACCATGCGACGCCACCAGATCGGCTGCTTGCCGGTCGTGACCGGCGGTCGGCTCGTCGGGATCGTGACCGAGCACGACTTCATGGACATCGCGGCGGAACTCCTGGAGCAGAAGCTGAACTCATGAACGACTCGGCATGAAGGATCCCACGCTCGACGAGACGCAAGAGTCGACGAGACCCGGCGAAGGGTCCCGCATGATCGGCCGCATCGTCGGCGATCTCCCCGGACCAACGCTGGTCGCGGTCGCCGGCATTCACGGCAATGAACCGGCCGGAGTCTTCGCCGCGCAGCGCGTGCTCGCGCGCCTGGCCGAACTCGGCGCGCCGTTGAGCGGTGAGTTCGCGGCGCTCCAAGGGAACATGCAGGCGCTGCAGAAGGGCCGTCGATTCCTCGATCGTGATCTCAACCGCCACTGGACCGTCGAAGGGCTCGAGCAACTCGCCGATCGCGACAAGCACGAGACGCTCACCCACGAGGACCGCGAAGAACTCGATCTCGCGCGCGCCATCGACGGCGTTCTCTCCGATAGCCGCGGCGGGCTCTTCTTCATCGATCTCCACACGACTTCCTCAGCCGGCTATCCCTTCGCGATGATCCAGAATCGAGTGGAGCAGCGCCGGTTCGCGCGCAATTTCCCGCTGCCGGTCATCCTCGGGCTCCTCGACGTCGTCGACGGTGTGCTCTTGAAGTACATGGCGGAGTTGGGCTGCACCTGCTTCGGCATCGAAGGCGGACAGAACGACGACGAACGTTCGATCGATCACCACGAGGCGGCCCTCTGGATCGCGCTCGTCTCCGCCGGCTTGGTCGACGCCGACGACCTCCCCGAGTTCGAACGCTCCCGCGCCCTCCTCATCGGATCCAGCACCGGCCTCCCCCACTTCATGGAAGTCGTGCATCGCCACGCGATCACGCTGGAGGACCAGTTCCGCATGAAGCCGGGCTACGCCAACATCCATCTCGTGCAGGCCGGCGAGGTCTTGGCCCGCGATTGCCGCGGCGAGATCAAGGCGCCGTGGGACGGGATCCTCTTCTTGCCGCTCTATCAAGGCTTGGGGGACGACGGATTCTTCTTGGGCCGTGAGGTCGACGCCTAGTTCTCTCCCTCGCTGGGGATCGACGCCGCACTCCAACCCCGTTACGGTCATCCCGATGGCCGGGGCCACGACCCCAAATCGTCGATGCGCGCTGCATCGTTCACGGGAACCGAGAGAAGAGCGAGGGATCGATGAGCAAATTACTACGCGGACTGGCGGCGGGTTGGGGCGCCAAGAAGCTCGGCGGCGGTTGCCTGAGCACCATCGTCGTCTTCTTGTTGCTCTGGTGGTTGCTGGGCAACTTCGGACTCTTCAAGTAGACAAAATACGCCCCGGATCCCCTTGGGGACCCGGGGCGCTGGCCGGGATCGCAGTGTGGTTTGCCCTAACTGCGACGATCGAATCATCGCGTTGGATGGACATGCGTAGGAACGCTCACAGCGCTCCGGCCGAATCTCTTGGCTCTCGCTTGCTCTCGCCTAGCCCTTGCGGTTGTTCGGACCCTTCAGGCTCTGGCGCGCGCTTCGTGGCTTGGCGTTCTTCCGTACGATCGCGCGCTCGTCGAGCCCTTGGTGGACATCCCCTTCATCCTCTCGCCGACGATCGGGGTCCCCCTTGGCATCGAGCGGACCGGCCGTCTTCGAGGGGCGACGCGCTCCGCCGGGGGAAGACTTCGCGTCAGTCTTCTTCTTCTGATCCGCCACTTGCTCGCTCCTTCACCTGTCGCCGGAATTCGCGCTGTTCGACGGGTTGTCGGCGCGCGCGTCCGGCGATCGAACTCGCCGGAGCAGCAGCAGGATCGATGCCAACACCGGTCCGACGGACGGCTGCCTTGGAGCGATCCGCCAACCGCGTGTCGAATCGCGACGTGGGCCGTTCTTCGATTTCCGCGGAGTTCGAACCACGCGAACCGGTCGCGCCGATGACGAGAAATCTCTGCATTTCTTGGATAGAAATTGCATCCGCTACACGCACGCGATTGCCGGAACTACACAGAGGGTCGGACACGGCGCGCGCGCTATCGTCATCCTGCGCCGCGGCGATGGCGCGCCCCATCGATCGCCTACCAAGGAGTCGTCCATCCGCTACGTCGAGTATCCGCCGCCGTCCGACCTCGCCCGGGTCGTCGGATGCATGTGGAGCCTCCGCAGTGCCCCGGAGGCCCCGGACGCAGATCCTGCTACTGCAGCCGGGGCGGACGGTCGACACGTTCGGGGTCCGTTTTCGACCGGGCGCGGCGAGGCAGGTGCTGCATCTCCCGCGGCACGAGCTCCTGGATCGGGCCGCGCCGCTCGAGGAGTTCCTCGGACTCGCAGGCGCCGAGTCGACGAACCAGATTCTGGACGCGACGGACCCCACCGACCGCGTCTCCCGGGCGACCACCTGGCTGCGCGAGCGCATGACGCGCAGGCCCGGGCCTCATCCGGCCCTCCGCCACGCTGTCGGGTCGACGCCGAAGCGATTCGGGCGGACGGTGCGGTTGAACGCGCTCCTGGCCCGCATGCGGAGTGAGTCGACCGCGCCCTGGGCCGATCTAGCGCTCGAGTTCGGCTTCGTGGACCAGAGCCACTTGGTGCGGGAGTTCCGCTCCCTCGCAACAGCGTCTGTCCGGTTACTTCACCGGCGACTGAAACGACGCATTTCTTCAATCCCGGTCGACGCGCTCCCTCTTACCATCTGCCTGGTGGTTACCCAGCGCCGTATCGAAGCAATCGTCCCTCTCGAGGAGGTCCTCGCATGACGTCGGATTTCTTGTTCCTCGCTCTCCCGTTCCTGGCTGTCGCGCTGGGTCCAGGCGCTGCCTCCAGCGCGGAGCCGCCCCGGAGTCAGATCGAGGCGTTGGCGTGGATGGCCGGTTCCTGGGCGAGCGAAACCGACGGAGCGCGCACCGAGGAGCATTGGATGGCGCCGCTGGGCGGAAGCATGGTCGGCATGCACCGCGATGTCGCGCCGGGAGGGAAGGTCGCGTTCGAGTTCCTCAGGATCACCTCGGTCGAGACGGGTCTCGCCTATCTCGCGAGCCCCGGTGGGCGCCCGCCGACTCCGTTCCCGGTGAAACAGCTCGAAGCAAACCGCGTCGTCTTCGAGAACCCGACGCATGACTTTCCGCAGCGGATTCTCTACTGGCTCGATGACGAAGGGCGGATGCACGCGCGGATCGAAGGGACGATGAACGGCAAGGAGGAGTCCGCGGACTGGGTCTGGACGAAGGACTCGCTCGGCGAGAGGTGAGGCGGGCCCCCTGGCGTCGGCCGCGGTCTTGCCCCCCGCCTGGCGTGAGGGTAGGGTTCCCGCGGTCCAGAAACCCCGACGCAAGGAACTCATGCCTGCCTGTCCTCGCTGCGCCTCGGCGCTTCCCGATACCGCGCGGTTCTGCCCGGACTGCGGCGCCTCGATCGAGGTCGACGCGCCGTCGGCGGTCGACGAGATCCGTGAGCGACTGCAGAAGTCGATCCGGGATGAGTTCCAGATCGTGCGCGAACTCGGTCGCGGCGCGATGGGCGCGGCCTACCTGGCGCGACAACTCCGGCTGGACCGAGAGATCGTCATCAAGGTCCTGCTGCCGAATGTCGGAACCGCGCACGACCTGACCGCGCGATTCCGCCAAGAGGCGCGCACGCAGAGCCGGCTCCTCCATCCGCACATCGTGCCGATTCTCGATGTGCGTGAAGCCGAGGGGCTGCTCTTCATCCTGATGCCGTACATCAATGGACCGAATCTTCGTGTCTTCCTGGCGAACGAGCCGAATCCGTCGCTCACGACGGTGCAGCGGATCTTGCGAGAGATGGGCGACGCGCTCGCCTTCTCGCATCGCACCGGCGTCGTGCACCGCGACGTGAAGCCAGAGAACATCCTGATCGACTCCGGCACCAGTCGCTCGTTCTTGGCCGATTTCGGCATCGCCAAGGTCTTCACCTCCGACCAGACGGCGCTCACGCTGAACTTCACGAATCTGGGGACGCCCCGCTACATGGCGCCGGAGCAGTGGGAGAACGCATTCCGCATCGACGGCCGCTCGGATCAATACGGACTCGGCGTGATCGGTTGGGAGATGCTGACCGGCCGGCAGATGTTCGACGCGCAGAGCGCCATCGATCTGTACAACCAACAGAAGAGCCGCGAGCCCGAGAGCCTCGACGAGCTCCGGCCGGACGCGCCGTCGCATCTGCGCGCCGCCATCTCGCGCGCGATCCGCAAGAATCGGGACGAGCGGTTCACCACGATGGAAGAGTTCGTGGCGGCGCTCTCTCCCGACGGCGCCGAGCACGATCCCTTCGTCTCCTCGGCGGCGTTCGGCTCGGGCGCCAATCCGATTCCGACTCCGAGCTTGATCCCGGCGCCGACGTTGATTCCGAACCAACCGCGAATTTCGATCCTCACGGCGTTGCCGGCCGCGGGACCGCCTCCGGGGCCGACGACGGGACCGCCGCCGATCGATCTAGGCCACTCCGCCGAACTGCCGCCGACCCCCGCGCCCTGGGTGGACAGTCTGCGGTCGGCCACGCCGCCGGGAGCGGCAAGCCCGCGACGCTCCGCGCGCTCATCCATCCAGCCGTGGATGTGGATCCTCCCGCTCGTGTTGCTGGCGGGACTCGGCGCGGCGCTCGTCAACGAACTGCGCAAGCCGAAGGAGGCCGAGCCGGTTGCTGTGGCGACTCCTCCCGCGGCCGAACCGCCCGAACCGCTCACCGCGGCGGCGAAGCGCTCGTCGCCGGCTCCGCGCAAGCCGGCGACGACGACCACCGAAGGAACGGACCCGCCGCAGTCGACAACGCGAACCGACGTTCCCGCGACGCCCTCTCAGCCGCCGCCGAGCGCGCCGCCTCCGGAACGGGTCAATCCGAATCCCGCGGCCACCGGTGGGAATCAGCGACCTTTCGCCAGCTTCTCGGTCTCCCCGAAACGCGGAAAGCCGGACACCTCCTTCCGACTCGACGCCTCCGGCTCGCGCGACGATCGCGACGATCCCAGCCGGCTCGAGGTGCGCTGGGATTTCGACAACGACGGCAATTGGGACACGTCGTGGTCGACCAACAAGCAAACCTCCACGGTGTTCGGCAAGACCGGCCAACGGATGGCGCGGTTGCAGGTGCGAGACAGCGGCGGGCTCACCAGCATCTATCTGGACGGGCCGACGATCTCTCGCTGATTCAAGCTCGAAGGGAGACTCCATGTCTGATTCGACTCGCCGCCCCCGGCGACGCTCCTCTCTGATCGCGGCACTCGCCGCGCTGACCTCGATCGCAGCGATCGCAGCGATCGCAACGCTGGCCCCGAGCGCCGCACAGGCCGCACTCGTCACGAAGACCGTCGAGTACAAGGCGGGCGACACCGTCTGCGAGGGGTATCTCGCCTACGACGACGCCACGAACGACCGGCGGCCCGGCGTTCTCGTCGTGCATGCTTGGAAGGGACTCGACGCCCACTCGAAGCGCAGTTGTGAAGAGCTGGCCGGGCTCGGCTATGTCGCCTTCGCCGCCGACATCTACGGGAAGGGAGTTCGTCCTTCGACCATGGAAGACGCCGCGAAGACGTCCGGGATCTACCGCGGCGACCGTCCTCTCCTGCGCGCGCGCGTCAACGCCGGGCTGGACGAATTGAAGCGACAAAGCCAGACCGACAGCGCCCGTCTCGCCGCCATCGGCTACTGCTTCGGCGGCATGACGGTGCTGGAGCTCGCTCGCAGCGGCGCCGACTTGGACGGCGTCGTGAGCTTCCACGGCGGACTCGGATCGCCCACGCCGGCCGATGCGAAGAAGATCAAGGCGCACGTCCTCGCGCTGCACGGTGCGGACGATCCGTTCGTCAGCGCGGAAGAGCTGGCCGGTTTCCAGAAGGAGATGCGCGAGGGCGGTGTCGAGTGGCAACTCGTTTCGTACGGCGGCGCGGTGCACAGTTTCACCGATCCGGACGCGGGGAACGATCCATCCCAGGGCGCCGCGTACGATCCCCTCGCCGCTCGACGCGCCTGGGCCGCGATGCGTTCGTTCTTCGATGAGGTCGTGCAGAAGTAACGCAGCGCCCGTCGCGGCCTGCTAGACTGCCGCCGCCGGAAGTCGCGGGGTTGATCGTCGAGCGGGGGTAGTGGTGCGACAAGTCCTGGCCACACTTCTCGCCGCCCTCCTCGCGGCGAGCGTGGTCTCCGCACAGATCGACTCGACGACGACCGCCACGCCCCCTCCGCCCGGCCGGGAAACCGAGGCCGCCGCCGTCCGCGCGGGCGACGCCCCCAACGACTCCGGCGACTCCGCGCTCATCGAGTGGACGGCCGCCCCAGCGGAAGCAGAACCCGCTGGACCGTACAGAGTTACGGCCTACGTCGTCCTGCGGCAGCAGGCGGTCGGAGAACCCGCGGTGTGGAGCTTCGGCGATCCGTTTCCGCCGGCCGGCTGGACAGTCAGCGCCACCCTACCCCGCCTGACGACGAGCTACCGCGACAGCGGATTGGAGAAGAATCGTCCCTATCGTTACGCCGTCGCGTCGATGCAAGCCACGACCCCGCTCTCGGTCGTGACGATCCAGCAGCCGGCCGTGCCGACGGTGCAGTGGTTCCACTCGGCCAAGGGCTTCCTGCTGTTGAACCTGTTGGTGCTCTCGGGCGCGATCATCGGGAGCGTGGTGATGGCGGCGCGGGGACATGTGTTCTACATCCGCAAGATCGCGGGACTCGACGCGGTCGAGGAAGCGGTCGGACGCGCGACCGAGATGGGCCGGCCGGTCCTCTTCGTGCCCGGCATCCAGGACATGGACAACGTGCAGACGGTCGCCGGCATCACCATTTTGGGGTCGATGGCGCAGCTCATTGCACAGTACGAAGCGCCGCTGGAGGTGCCGGTCGCCCGCTCGCTCGTCATGTCGACCGCGCGTGAAACGGTGAAAGAGGCCTACACCGCGGCGGGGCGTCCCGACCTGTACAACGACGACATCGTGCACTACGTCACCGATGAACAGTTCGGCTACGTCGCGGCGGTGGACGGGTACATGGTGCGGGAGCGGCCGGCCGCCTGCTTCTACATGGGGGCGTTCTTCGCCGAGAGCCTCATCCTGGCCGAAACCGGCAACTCGATCGGCGCCATCCAGATCGCCGGCACCGCCCAACCGACGCAGTTGCCGTTCTTCGTCGCCGCCTGCGACTACACGCTGATCGGCGAGGAGTTGTTCGCCGCCTCCGCCTATCTCTCGAAGAACCCGGGACTCCTCGGGAGCCTGCGCGGGCAGGACATCGGCAAGGCGCTGGCCATGGTCGCGATCCTGACCGGCGCCACGGTGGAGACGATCGGTCGTCTCGGTCCGTGGGGATCGCCGTTCCTCGCCTTCAGTGAATTCATGCGCCGTTTCTTCGCGACGAACTTCTGATCATGGTCAAAGTACTCATCCCCACTCTGATCACGGCGATCGTCGGCGCCATCTTGGTCGCCGCGATCTTCATTCCGGCGCAGCCGTTCGCCGCGCTCGACGAGAACTTCTCGAACTACTTCAACATCGTCGCCGCCTTCGCCTTCATCCTGGGAGGCGGCAATCTCCTGCGGACGCACCTGGTCAAGGCCAGCCGTCACCGCGGCGGCGCGCGGTTCTTCGCCAGCGTCACCCTGTTCGGGTTCCTCTTCACGCTCATCACCGGAGCGTTGAAGCTGAAGACCGACTTCTCGCTCAATCCGGCCGGCGCGCACGACGCCGAGGGGACCTGGTTCCGCTTCATGTCGGAGGCGGTCTTCGATCCCGCGCAGGCGACGATGTTCTCGCTCCTGGCCTTCTTCGTCGCTTCGGCCAGCTATCGCGCTTTCCGCGCTCGAACGAAGGAAGCGACGTTGCTGCTCGTCGCCGCCTTCGTGATCCTGCTCGGCCGCACGCCGATCGGGCACATCGCGACCGCCTGGATTCCTGAGTCGATCGCGTGGTTGCGGGTAGAGAACCTCAGCAACTGGATCATGTCGGTGCCCAACTTGGCGGGGCAGCGGGCGATCTTGATCGGCATCGCCCTCGGCATCATTTCGACCTCGCTCAAGCTGATCCTCGGTCTGGAGCGCAGCCATCTCGGAGGAAGAGAGTGAGGGCGAGACCGGACTCGACCGGCGGCGGCTTCCTGGAGCGGATCGGCCGACTCGATCGCCGCGCGATCTTCGTCGTGATGGGACTCGCCGTCATCGTCCCGATGCTGGCGCGGGTCACCTTCCCGGTCTACAGCAGCCCGATCGTGACCGCCATCTTCGATCAGATGGAGGCGCTGCCGCCGGGCTCGCGCATCCTCTTGACCATGGACTACGGCCCCTCGACGGCGCCGGAGAACCAGCCGATGGCCTCCGCCATCGCGCGGCATGCGCTGGAGCGGGACTGTCAGCTCTATGTCATGTCGCTCTGGGCGACCGGTCCGGCGCAAGTGAACCTGATGATCGAAGAGGTCATCCGCGCGGAGTTCCCGGAGAAGCAGGACGGCGTCGACTGGATCAACCTCGGCTACAAGGCGGGGAATCAGGGACTGATCAACTCGATCCTGCTCGACCTGAAAGCGATGTTCTCCACCGACGCGAGCGGCCGCGCCATCGACACGAATCCGATGATGCGCGAGGTCCGCAATCTGAAGGACATGCATTTGATCGTGGCGATCGGATCGGGCCTGCCCGGCGTCAAGGAGTGGATCCAGTTCGCCGGCGACCGCGGCGATATCCCGATCGTCGGCGGGGTCACCGCGGTCGAGGCGCCGCTCCTCTATCCCTACTATCCGAGGCAGCTCCTCGGCCTGATGGGCGGCTTGCAGGGTGCGGCCGAGTACGAAGCGTTGCTCACGGCCAAGTATCCGCAGTTCACCGCGACCGGCTCCACGGCCGTGCAGAAAATGGGACCGCAGGCCGTCGCGCACACCGTCATCATCCTGTTCGTGCTGATCGGAAACCTGGCCTACGTGCTCGAGCGGCGCAGGCAGCGAGGCTGAGATGGAACTGACGACCCGCCCGGAGATCTGGATCGGAGCGATGATCACGCTGATGATCTTCTCGTTCCTCTACCGAGACAATCCGCTCTACAAGTTCGCCGAGCATCTCTTCGTCGGCGTGTCCGCGGCCTACTGGATGGTGGTGGGCATCCACACGACGATCTTGCCGAACCTGATCGGCAACCTCACGCCCGACCTGATCAAGGGCGTGGTCCCCGGCGTGGCCAACAACAAGGTGCAGCTCCACTATCTGATCCCGCTCGTCTTCGGGCTGCTCCTCCTGACGCGGCTGATCCCGAAGATCTCGGCCTACTCGCGCTGGGCGATGGCGCTCGTCATCGGATACGCCGCCGGCACGAACCTGACGCGCTATTTCCAGAGCGACCTGCTCAGCCAGATCAGCTCCTCGATCCGTCCGATCGTCGTGGTGAGCGATGGCCGGCTCCAGATCGGGGACACGATCAGCGGGATGATCCTCGTCCTGGGCACGCTCTGCGGACTGATCTACTTCTTCTTCAGCGCGGAGCACAAAGGGGTCTTCAAGCCAGCCTCGCGCATTGGAATCTGGATCTTGATGGTCACCTTCGGCGCGTCGTTCGGTTACACGGTGATGGCGCGCATCAGTCTGTTGACCGGTCGCGTCGACTACCTCTTCGGTCGCTGGCTCGGGATCCTCTGAGCCGGCGCGGGGGATCGCTGCTCTCGAACTGAATCATGCCGATCCTGCTGCGAATCGCGCTGCATCTCCTCTTCGTCGTCGGTCTCTGGTTCTACGTGCGCCGGCGACCGCCGGCCCCACTGCCGCTGCTTCTCCTCGGGGCGTGGGTCGGACTGCTCCTCGCCCGCGTCTTGCCCGCCTTCCTCGGCGTCGGCCTCGACGCGATCGGACTGCAGTTCGCGCAGATGCCGTACGTCGCGGCTGGGATCGGCTTCCTCGGCGCGTTGCTCTTGCTCTGGGTGGTCTTCAACCTGAGCAATCGCGGACGCGACGAGACCCGCCGTAGCACCCGCATCTTCCGCCGCATCTTCCTCGGCGCCCTCGTCTTCAGCGCGCTCATCGGCCCCTCGGGGATGGCGCCGATCCTCTTCATCTTCTGCTCCCCCTGGATCGGAGCGGTGCGGTGGGCGAACAACCTCGGCGCGCGGGCGCTGCTGGCGGGAAGCGTGACCGCGTTGGCCGGCGCGCTGCTCTCTGTCATCAACTTCGACAACGGGCTGGGCGAGACCGAGAACCCGATCTTGGTGGCGATGAGCGGCGCCTCGGGGACGGCGCAGATCCTCTTCGGCGTGCACTGCCTGACTTCGTTCTTCGCGCTGCCGGGACGCATCCATCTCGCGATCAAGAGCATCGGACGGCGACTCGCGGCCTCTCATCTCCTCGCGAGCCTCGTGCCGACCGCACTGGCGGTGCTCTTCGTCCTGCTCAGCGCTTCGGTCCAACTGAGCAACTATCGCGGGACGCTCGGTGCGCGTTTCTTCCATGAAGCCGCGGACGAGGCCCGCGAGAAGCTCCTCGCGCAACTCATCGTCCACGGCGCGCCCTCCGCCGCGATCTTCGACGACGGCCACGGCGAGGTCGTGATCGAACGTCAGCCCGATGGCCGTGCTCGCGTCGTGCGCGGATCGCTCCCCTTCTCCGCGGATTCCCTGCTCGACCGCGACGAATCGTCGGTCGAGGCGCCTCTTCTCTGGAGCGGCCGCGCGACCTACATCCGCGCCCGGGTCGACACGACGATCGCCGGCCGCTCCTATTTGGTCGAGGCGTTGGCGCCGCTCGACGCGACGCGACTCAACGCCCTCGCGCGAGTGATCGGCGTCCCCGTGCGGCCGGTGCCGAGCATGGTCCTGACGCAGAGGGGCGGCGGCGTCCAGATCGGTACGGGCGACGGCGGCGACGACGACGACGACGAAAGCGACAGCGGCGCGGCCGACTCCTCGAATCTGGCGGACGAATCCCGCCGGGAGTCGGGTGACACTCTCAGCACGGACGCCGAATCGGCCGGAGGCGCGAGAGCCGAGAGCCTCGTCACCATCCAAGCGGGCGTCGGCGGCTGGCGCGTGCCGGGAGCCGGCGTCGTCTCCTGCCTCCGCTGGCGGGGCGATCGCTTCACCGTCGACCGCGTTCCGATCTCGACCTTCGCCGGTTTCGGCGAGAGCTTCTTCTCACTCTTCCAGATCCGCCCCGACAACCCGATCGCGCTCATCGCCCTCATCGCCCTGGCCGCGATCGCGGTGCTCTTGCTCGGAGCGGTCTACGCGACCGTCACGATGGTCTTGGGCATGGTCCGTCAGGTCACGCGCACCGTGGAGGTCTTGAAGAAGGCGACCGCCGAAATCGGGTCGGGCAATCTCGAGCACCGGGTCGCGCTCGAGGGCCGCGACGAGTTGTGGGACGTGGCGGCGTCGCTCAATCAGATGGCTTCGGGACTTCAGCAGCTCCAGTCGATGGAGCGAGAGAATGCGCGCCTCGAAGACGAACTGCGCCTGGCGCGCGTGATCCAGGATCGCTTGCTGCCGTCGGGACCGCCGACCATCGCGCACTACGACGTCGCCGGCACGAGTCTCCCGGCGCGCCAAGTCGGCGGCGACTACTTCGACTACCTCATGCTCGAAGGCGGCCTCGTCGGCATCGCGGTGGCCGACGTCTCCGGCAAAGGCGCCGCGGCCGCGCTCCTCATGTCGAGCTTCCGCGCCTCGCTCTACAGCATCGATCTCGCCACGTTGGGGCCGGCCGAATCGCTCGTGCGCTTGAATCGTTTCATCCACGCCAGCGTCGACCCGGGGAAGTTCATCACCGCGTTCCTCGGGATCCTCGACCCGGCGACCGGCGTGCTGAAGTACTCCTGTGCGGGCCACGAGCCGCCGATTGTCGTCTCGCCCGAAGGGGAGATCGCGCACCTCACGGCGGGGGGTCTCGTCCTCGGACTGTTCCCGAGCGCGGTCTATGAAGAGGAAGCGGTGCGCATGCCGACCGGCTCGCTCCTCGCGGTTTTCACGGACGGCGTAACCGAGGCGCAGAGCCCATCGGGCGAGTTCTACGGCGACGAACGGCTGATCGACGTCTTGCAAAAGAGCGGCGGAGACACCTCCGCGATCACGGTCGCCGTGATCATGCGCGAGCTCCAGGCCTTCGCGGGGGTCGCCGCCCAGTACGACGACATCACCCTCGTGCTCGCGCGTCGGACGTGAGCGAGGAGTCGTATCTCCTGGAGCGAATCACGCTCCTCGATTGACCCCGCCGCGACCCTCTGCCAAGATGCCGCCCGGCCAACCGTCCGATGCTCTCCCTACCGGAGGTCTCGGGTGGACAGAAATTCCATCCAAGAGCGGTACCGGCAGGTGCGATTCGCCACTGCCGCGCTCTGTCGCGCTCTCAGGACCGAGGACTACGTCGTGCAATCAATGCCCGACGCCAGTCCCGTCAAATGGCACCTGGCGCACACAACGTGGTTCTTCGAAACGTTCGTCCTCGCGCGCGCATCGGCCGCTTACCAACTGTTCGATCGGTCCTACGACCAGCTCTTCAATTCGTACTACTACTCGCTCGGTTCGCCGCATCCCCGACCGCAGCGCGGATTGATCACCCGCCCCACGACCGAAGAAGTCTGGGGATACCGCGAAGCAATCGACGCGCGCCTCGACTCCTTCTTCTCCGATGCGTCGGGTGAACAGTTCGCCGAAGTCGCCTTCGCGATCGAACTCGGGTTGAATCATGAGGAGCAGCACCAAGAGCTGATCCTCACCGACCTCAAGCACCTCTTCTCGCTCAATCCGTTGAAGCCGAGCTACGCGGCCCCGGGCCCGACTCCCGGCTCGCGCGAGGGCGACCCTCGAGTCGAATTCGCGCCCGAGGGATGGGACTCGACCCGCGATCCCGGCAGCCCATCCTCGTGGCTGACCTTCGTGCGAGCGGGACGCGCGCCCGCACCGCCCGAGTCGCGAGAGAACTCCGAGTGGCTCGACTTCGAAGGCGGCGTCCTGTCGATCGGCGCGCGCGACAACCGCCCCGACGCCGACCGCGGTTTCGACCGCCGCGCCTTCGCGTTCGACAATGAACGCCCGCGCCATCGCGTCTTCCTGGAGCCATACTCCATCGCGCGACAGCTCGTGACCTGCGGTCAGTACCTCGATTTCATGCGCGACGGCGGTTACCTGCGCAATGAACTCTGGCTCTCCGATGGATGGGCCGCGGTCCAAGCGCACGGTTGGCGCGCGCCGCTCTATTGGGAAGAGCGTGAAGGCGAATGGCGCCTCTTCACGCTGCGCGGGATGCGCCCCGTCGATCCCGCCGAACCGGTGTGTCACATCAGTCAGTACGAGGCCGACGCATACGCACGTTGGGCCGGCGCACGACTTCCGACCGAGGCAGAGTGGGAGGTAGCGGCCGAGGCCGCGGGCCGTTCCTCCACTCTCCTCGAGTCGGGAGCATTCCATCCTAGGGCGCTGGCGGTCGCAACGAAGGGGAAGGTATCTGCGAAGGGAATCGACTCGGTGCGTGGTCCTACAACCAACACCCCGTCCGATACTGCCGTCCTCGAGCAAGCCTTCGGTGAGGTGTGGGAATGGACCGCCAGCGCCTACTTGCCCTATCCAGGTTTCAAACCGTTTGCAGATGGACTCGGTGAATATAACGGGAAGTTCATGTCCGGGCAGATGGTGCTGCGAGGAGCGTCGTGTGTGACGCCGCGTAGGCATGTACGGATGAGTTATCGAAATTTCTTCGCGCCTGACGCGCGGTGGCAGTTTGGGGGGGTGCGGTTGGGGAAGTGACGGGGCGGTATCGCACGTCGTGTCAGCTCTAGCCGAGCCGGACTACTATATCAGTCTGCCAGCGTGGCCAACTGGGTCCGGACCCAGTCGCCGACCTACTTTCCGCTCATCCCGTTCACGGCCCGAAGCGGACCTTCCGTCGTCCCCAACTCTGTCTTTCCACGGGCATCCAGACGCCGCATATCTGAGCTAGAGCGGAGGAGACCGAGTCACACCATGACGGGACCGATTCGCGCGCGGTGGTTGGTGCTGCTCTGGGCGATCGTCATCTCGATGACGTTGGCGGCGATGTGGCGGGGCGCCGACGCACCCACGGTTGAATCGACTCGTCAGAATCTCGAGACGCCTCCGGATTCCCAGTCGACACGATCGGAGGTGAGCACGACGCCTCGCGAAGCGCCGGAAGAGATGCTGGCCGCGCCGAGACGAGAGGAACCTTCTGGCGCGTCATCTGAGACCGCGTCACAGACTGCGACCGAATCCGAATCCACGCCCGACAGCTCCGATTCATCGCTCTCGTTGGAAATCCGCCCGATGAGCCGGGGCGCGACCAACCCTTCGCTCACGCAGAAGGCGACGTTGCCGGGGCCCGAGCTACCGGCGCCGTCCACGGATCCCTCGGCCAAACGGTCCGTCTCCGCATCTCAGCCCCCCGACCCCCAACCCTTCTCCGCCGCGCGCGTCGACGAGATCCTCGAGTCCATGGACTGGGGCAATCTCGCCTTCAACACTCCGTCGGAGATGACCTTGGAGGATCCGACTTACGTCCATCTGTTGCTCGATGTGACGAAGTCGATCGAGGAGTTGAAGGCGAGGATTCCGGGGGCGGATGCGAAGGAGGGGGCGACGGTCAGGATCAGTGCGGCGATGGAGGCGCGATTGACGGGGACGGCGTTCCAGATCAACTCGATCACGCACGAACGGCAGGCGGTGAGCGCGTCGCAGGTGACGGAGTGGAAGTGGGAGGTGCGGCCGACGGATACGGGGAAGCAGTACCTCTACCTGTCTCTGACCGCGATCCTGGATGTGAACGGGAGCTTTACACCGCGGACGATCGAGACGTTCGAGCGCACGATCGAGGTGCGCGTCACGGGGTGGCGTCGTTTCACCCGCATGTTCCTGCGCAATTGGGAATGGCTATGGACGCTGGTGATCGTCCCGCTCTCGGCCGTCGCTTGGTATCTGTGGAATCGACACGTCACGAGCGGCGCGAAGGAACATCGCAAGATCGGGTTCTGACGTCGCGGCCTGCCTCACAACAAGGCGCTTCGCCTCCAGATCAAGCTGCACCGTCTTCGCCCACCAGTTGGCCTTGGCGCCGCCGGGGAAGAGCGCCTTCGAGAGATGCGGGAGGACGGCCGCGAACATCTCCGCTCGAGTGAGTCCGGGCGCCTTCTTCGGAAGGGCCTTCAGAATCGCGTCGCGCATCGACTTGTACTTCGCGGCGTCCACACGATGCGTGCGGCCCGGGACGTTGACGTTCTGGACCTCGACGCGGGACGGGTCGACGGTCGTTTTGGCTTTCACCGGCGATCCCCTCCTGTCTTGCTTCGCACCCAACTTGGCGATCTGTTCGATCAGGTCGAACGGAATCGGCTCATCTAGACGGAACTGAAGGTTGCCATTCGGGCCTGCGTACGGCGCGACCGCTTTCATCAGCTTCTCGTCGCCGCGCACGGGCGGGTAGAGCCCGATGTGGTTCTTGAATGCGGCGAAGTAGATGAAGGTGCGGCTGAGTTTGAACGCGGGAATCTGGTAGCTGATCGCTTCCTTCGCATCGGGCGCGGCCTGGCGGATCGTGCGCCTTATTCTCTGCAGCGCTCGCTGCACCTGCGGCGAGAACGACGCGATGTACTCATCGATGGTGCTCGGAGCTGACCTCGTGCTCGCCTCCGGACTCGATTTCGGACTCGCCTTCGAGGTCGACTTCGTCGCCTTCCCAACCTTCGCCATCTCCACTCCCTCGAGCGATTGCTCGCGCAGTTCTCAGCCGGTCCCCGCCGAACACTGGAAGCCGGACGATCGCCATCGTAACGCCGGGTCTGGCTTTCGGATACGGACCGCCGCGAGACCGATCCGGCGAGCCACGGGAGCAGTTCTCCTTCGTAGAAGGCGAATTGCGGGCGGGGGCTGGGCTCAGCGCAGGTTGACGCTCAGGTCAGCCGCGCCGCACCCCTTGCGCCACGTTACGCAGCCTCTCCCGGATCCGGCTGCCGAGCCGTTCGAACGGGAGCTCGGCGAAGATGTCACGGATGAGTTCGTCGTCCGTGCGCAGCAGACCGCGCGCAACGGCTCCGGGACCGGCATCAACACGCGTCCCCAAAACCCTTCTAGAACTTGCGGCTGAACGACACGAGGTCGAGGTCGGGGTCTCCGTCGCCGGCGATCAATCCGCGCAGCATCTGGGCCGCCATCATCGAAAAGGTGATGCCGTTGCCGCCATACCCCATCGCGGCGTAGCAATTGACCATGCGGGGCACGCGACCAATGGTCGGTGTTCCCGTCGGCGATGTACCGAATGACCCGCACCAGGCGAATTCCGCCGCCGGATCGATGTTGGCAGCAGGGCCTTCAGTTTCTTCGAGAGCGTTGCGGCCTTGGCGGGGAGCCCGGCGTCGCGCCCGGCGTCGCCTTCGAAGTCTTCGTCTTCGCCGCCACAGATGACGCGATTGTCCGGCGTCGTGCGCAGGTACAGGTAAGGCTCCGAGGCCTCCCAGATCATCACTGCGCCTTCCCAGATGGCACGCGGCTGTGGTTTGGTTGCGATGGCCCAGGTGGAGCGGATCGTGTTGCCCATCTTCGGCACGCCCTTGGGCATCTCGTATCCGCTCGCAAAGATGAGGTGGTTGCACGTGATGACGGGGCCGTTCTTCGTGGCAGCCCGAACCCGGCGCGCACCGGGCGTGACATCCGTGATTTCGACGGGTGCGCGCATCTGCGCACCCCGGGCAAGCGCTGCATTCAGGAACCCGGCGGCAAGCCGTCGTGGATCGGCGTTGAAGTTGTCGTAGTCGAGCAACGCCGCGCGGCCGCGGATGCCGAATCGGTCTTGGACCACTCGCTCGGCAAGGAAGCTCGTCTCGAATCCGGCCCGTCGGCGCGCAGCCTGTTCCTTCAACAGGCCTTCCCGATCGAGCACATCGCCGGAGAGATAGAGCGAGTCGCGATTGACCTGTCCGGCCTCGATGCCAAGGTGGCGTGCGCGTTCTCGCAGCGCATGGACCGAGAGGCGTGAGCGCCGCCACAGCCGCTCCGCACGTTCTCGACCGATCTTCTTTGACAGGCGCGACAGCGGAGTATCGAGTTCATATTGCAGGAGCGCAGTCGATGCGGGAGTAGACCCTTGCAACGGGCCGCGACGATCGACGATGACGACTTTCAGCCCCGCTTCCGACAGGGCATCAGCAATCAGTGCCCCGGAAATCCCGGCGCCGACGATCAGGACTTCGGTGTCGAGATCCCGGGTGACACGCGATTGTGCGATCGGCGGCAACCTGCGGGCTTGCCAGACGGACGTGCCGGTACGGAGGTCAAGCGTGTGCGTGGCAGCGATCTCCGTCACCTCCGTCCGGGACTATTTCGGGGAGCACATAGGAACTTCGAAGGGCATTTTACCTCCTTGGCGGCAGCTTACGGCGCCGGCCTTCAGAGCCCGCAGGGAAAGGCCCCACGCTACTTCGCCCCCGGCCCCGCGAGCATCCACGCGTACGCGGGTTGCACAGTAACGCCAGGCGGCGCAGCGGCGGGCTGGCCGTCGCGCGTGAGGGTGAGCAGGCGCTTGCGGGCCCGGGGATGCATCTCACCCGCAGCGAGCAGAGCCCGCAGTTCGCGTTCCGACGTCGCAGGATCGCTCGCATCCGCGCAGACCTGGATCAACTCGGTCTCGACGTCGAGCCCTTGGGCCTCCGGGAACCCGCCAACGGTCAGCCAGTCCGAGAACGCGCGCTCGATCCGAGTCCTTGACGGCCCGGTGAGAAACGCGGGATCCGACGGGAGCTTCCGCCCTTGGTGATCGTGCGCTTCCGCGAAACCGAAGGGATAGAGCGGCACTTCCCACGCCCGCCCTCGCAACGCTGTCGCGATTTCCCGGGACAGCAGCGCGCCGGACGAACCGTTCCCAACCCGGCACGAGCTGGATCTCATCGAAGCACCAGGTGACAGGAGTCCGCCCGCGCGTCGCCGGGACCCTCCGTGATGCGGTCGAAGACGGTCTCGCAGCTCCTGGCCGATCTCGGAGTGGAGCGGAGCCATAGTCGGCCATATGTATCCAACGACAATCCGTACTTCGACACGCCGGAAACGGATCATCGTGGTCGGATCGAAGAAATGCTGAGCGAAAAACAGGCGACGCTCGACGCGGCCTACGCCGCGCATCCCGAACGGTTCGTCCATCGACCACCGCAAATTTCCGGGCCGCCAGACAGGGTCTGGATCAACCGACCCACCGAAGTTCCTGCTCCGGGAGCCACGCCAGGCCCGGAAGAGGTGTTTCACTAAACCTGATCGGCGAGTGTCCCAAACGCGTTGACACGTTCCGACATCTATGCCAGCGTCGCTTCAATGCGTCGACGCTCTCTGCGTGCGCTGGACAGCCCCTTGCTTTTTTTCGTCACAAGGAGATTCGCCATGCAGGTTTGCAAGATCCTCACCGCGTCTGTGGTCCTGCTCGCGCTATGCGCCGTGAGCGCTGGCGCCCAGCAGACGAGCGGCCAAATGAGCAATATGTCGCACGACGAGATGATGAAATCGATGACGAGCTGGCCGAAGGCATCGCAGGATGCTGCTCAGGATATGATGAAGAAGTATGGAGCGCCGGCAGCGATGACGGCTGATATGATGATCTGGGGAAAGACGGGCCCGTGGAAGCGCACCGTCATTTTCCGGCAGGAAGTCGCGCATGAGTTCCCGATGCACCATACCGACGTGATGCAGCAGTGGATCGACTACAAGGCGCCGCCGAAAATGTACGACGAACTGGCGGCGTACGACGGCAGCGTGGTACTGGAGCGAACCGTCGGCGAGATGTCGGCGCGCTGCGACAAGGAAGGCGCCAACTTCCTGGCACTTAACCTCGCGGACGAAATTGTGCGCGGGAAGCTCAGCGTGGACGCTGCCCGAAAAATGTACCTTGCGCAGATCATGCTGATGAAAGCGATGAAGCCTGCGCCCTACACCGAGAAGCTGATGTTCTCGACGATGACAAACACCAACGATCCCGACGTGCCTGTGAAGGAATAACCGAAGCAACCCCGCGGCCCGGATTCTACTGAGCCCGGGCTGCTGTCACCGGTCCCGCAGTGATCAACCTCGACGACAGGCTCGCCCTCTTCGACGCCCATTGGACGCCGCGAGTCGTCGCGACCCTCAATGGCTACGAGGTGAAGGTCGCGCGCCTGCCCCATCGATACGGATTCGCCGTTCCGTGCCCCGAACGACGCATGGGTGTGAGTCGTCGCATCACCGAATGCTGATCGACCGGGCCGCGTCGACTCCCACCCCGGTGACAGACCCTGAAAGGATTCCGCAGTGAGCATGCCGCCCGTCCGCACGCGTGATGAGTATGTCCCGCTCACCCGGGAGCAATTCCGCGAACGCTTCATGGCACGCTTTTACGATCCCGTGTTCGAAGGGATCTCCGCCGAACTCGAGCGGGTTTTCGAGAGGGCGTGGGACGGGTACATCGGCTACCGCAAGTCGCCGCGCAAGCAGCCTGCCGGCGCCGGCTTCGCCGATCCCGCCTTCGAGCTGCCCGTCGAATGGTTGGCGACGCGCGATGCCATCGCATCGGCCGAGCACCGCCACCGTGATCCTGCCGGGCCCTCACGGATCCTGGTCGTCAACGCGTCGACGCGAAGCGAACACACCTGCCCAGGCGAGATCTCGAAGACCCGTCGCCTCGCCGAGGCGGCACAGGCCGTCATCGAGTCACAGGAGGGGTTCGAGGTGGATTTTCTCGACCTCTCCACGCTCGCCGACGAGCCCTGGAAGGTGATCCATCCATGCAAGGCATGCGTGTCGACCACCATGCCACTCTGTCACTGGCCCTGTTCCTGTTATCCAAACCACGCACTCGGGCAAACCAACGACTGGATGGCCGAGATCTATCCCAGGTGGACCGCGGCCCACGGCGTGATGCTGGTGTGTCCGGTGCACTGGTACCAGGCTCCCGCAAGCCTCAAGCTGATGATCGACCGGCTGGTATGTGCCGATGGAGGCAATGCCGATCCGACGACCACCCGCGGCAAGGATCCGGCACTCGCCAAGGCGATCGAACTCGAGGGATGGGATTATCCGAAGCACCTTGCGGGGCGCGGCTTCGCGGTCCTCACGCACGGCGATGCATCCGGACCCGAGACGCTGCGGCGACTGCTTGCTGAATGGCTCACCGACATCGGAATGATCCAGGCGGGAGCCCAGGCCGTTGTCGACACGTGGATCGGGTACTATCGCCCGTACGCCACAAGCCACGAGGATCTCGACGCCAGCCCCGAAACGTTCGCGCTCGCGGAAAGTGCGGCTGCATCGCTGGTCGGCTTGGTCCGACAGCTCCGCGACGGCACGTATCGTCGCCCCGACGAGCACGTCGACGCCCCGCGCGAGAAATGATCCTCCGGATCGGTCCAGAGGCAGGTCACGGCGAAGCCCGCGTTGCTGATCAGGGCATCGAGCATCGGGCGGTTGTACTTGTACGATGACTCGATCCAGATCGTCTCACCCGCAGCGCCGCGTTCACCGCCGTCACCGCCGTCACCGCCGTCACCACGTGGATGCGCGCCGTGTCGAGCAGCGACAACGAGAACTCGACTCCGCGCAACAATAGCGGCAGCTCCGTCACGTACTTCTCGTCGACGTAGGCCTGATCCTCCACGCCCGGCACAACCACCGTCAGCCCGCGCCCAACATCCAGACTGTTGCTCGGCTGAAGGAAAGTTTGGACGTCGGCCGATAGTAAGCATGCGACTCGGCTCGCCCGGCGCAACGGCTTCAGGCGAGCAATCTCCGCTGCCTCTCGCGATCGCAAGGCATGCCACAGATCCCAGTCCTGTTGGAGTCCGAGCCAGAAGTCCGCGCTCATTCCGGTCACGCGCGCCAACCGAAGAGCCGTGTCCGGAGTCACGCTCCGCTTCCCGCGAACAACTTCGTTCAGCCGCGGAAAGGAAACCCCGAGTTGGATGGCAAACGCGGACTGCGAGATGCCGAGCGGCTTCAGGAATTCCTCCAGTAGCATCTCGCCCGGGTGCGTCGGCGACTGCGCGGTCGGCCGCCGCCGCTCCACCAACGACGCGCGCGAGCGCCCCGCTCGGTTAGTGGTCGTCGGTGACTTCGACTTCGCTGGCATGTCCATCCTCCCACCGGAAGCAAACTCGATACTGATCGTTGATCCGAATGCTGTGCCTGCCCGCTCGATCTCCACCGAGACGCTCCAGCCGGTTGCCCGGGGGAATCGCCAGCTCGCGGAGATCTCGCACCCGATTCAACTGCGCCAACTTGCGGCGCGCAATTGGCCACAAGACTTCGGGACACGCTCTGCGCGCCCGCCGGCCGGGTAGCCCGTTGAACAGGTCCTCCGCAGCGTCATCGGCGAATGAGCGTGTCATGGCACCCATTATAACGGCTGTCATGGTAGAGCGTCAGGTCACCGTTTGGGCTTGGTTTGCCGCCGGGCGGTGCTACGATCGTTGCGCCCATTCGACGAGCCACCCCGGCTCATGCCTGGCCCGAAGCCCGCGTACTCACTCCGCCCGGAGCGGCCGCAAGGAAACAAATGCTCACTCCACATCCTCGTCCCCTGCATCCTCTGCTCTGCGCATTTCTCCCCCTGCTCATCAGCGGTGAGCCGCACCGGGAGCCGCTGGCTTCGCCCGCGCGGCCCCCCGCGCCGGTGGTCCCGGCTGTGGAAGCGGCCGCCCCCGCCGCCGGCATCGACCAAGGCTGGTGGCAGACCGTCTCCAAGCAGATCGAGCGCGGGGAGTACCACGCATCCGCCACTCCCGCCGGACTCCAGGCCCCCAATCGCGCCCAAGATCTCCGCACCTACTTCCTCGCTGACGGGATCGATGTGGCGCCGCGGCAGCGCGACGCCGCGTCTGCGTGGCGCTTCGGCTGGCGCACCACCCGCTGGGGGCGCGAGAACTCCATGCAGTCCGTCGAACCGAATGCAGTCGAGCCGGAAGCGCAAGGCGCGCGCGTGCTCTATGCGCGCCCCGGCTTCGACGAGTGGTACGAGAACAAGAAGGAAGGGATCGAGCAGGGCTTCACGGTGCACGCTCGGCCTTCCGGCGAAGGTTGGCTCCGCCTCACAGGGCGGCTGGAGGGCGCCCTCCGCGCAGAGCTACGGGAAGCGGCCGGCGCCGTGGACTTCCTCGACGAGCACGGGGCATGTGTCCTGCGCTACGCGGAGCTGCATGCGTGGGACGCCGGCGGACTTGCGCTTCCTTCGCGCCTGTCGATCGAGGGTGGGGAGCTGGCGATCTCGGTCGATGATCGCGAGGCGACCTACCCCATCACCATCGATCCGCTGATGACCTCCCCGAGTTGGACCGCCGAGAGCGACCAGGCCAGCGCCCAGTTCGGCCTCTCGGTGGCGACGGCAGGGGACGTCAACGCCGACGGCTTCTCCGACGTCATCATCGGCGCCTACCTCTACGACAACGGGCAAACAGATGAGGGGCGCGCCTTCGTCTATCACGGCTCTGCCGCGGGCCTCAGCGTCTCCCCGGCCTGGACCGCGGAGAGCAACCAGGCCAGCGCCCAGTTCGGCCGCTCGGTGGCGACGGCGGGGGACGTGAACGGCGACGGCTTCTCCGACGTCATCGTCGGCGCTGATGGCTACGACA
>CAZVYN010000021.1:0-52660 GCA_964631125.1 uncultured bacterium
GAGGGGGAGGGCCCGGTGGCGCGGTGGTGTAACGGGCTCTAGGGCAAGCGGTTGGGGTGACGTATCGACAGCGGTTAGTGGGGAATCGAAGAAAGGCCGGGGACGGCCTTTCTTCGATAGGACGCAACGTCAGGGGTACTGGCGAGTGCGGGATGCATGCAGGGTGCGCGCAGCGGGGGTGCACCGCGCGTGGGGGGCCGCTCAGGGGCTGAGCGGCTTTACGTCCCTCAACGAGAGGCCGAGTGCGGCGGCCATCTTGGTTGCGATCTCGGTGTTGTCGAAGAATCCCGCGAACGCGGCGGAGCCTGGGCCGTCGGCGGTGACGGGGATATGGCCGCCGCTGTGATCGTGGCTTCCCCAGATCAGTCCGATGCGCCGATTGACGATCTCGTTCACGCCGTCGATCGTCTTGCGAGAGGTGCGAAGAATCCCCCGCTCCTCTGCGCTCGGCTCGAAGCCCGCCAGTTCGCGGAGGAGTTCCACGGTGCGCGTGGTGTCGCTCTCTATCTCATCGGCGATGCGTCCGCAGGTGGCGGTCATCCCACGCAGCACATCCAGGTGCAGCTCGTAGTCGCGGCCGAGCGAGAGCGCGCCGGTCTCGTGATCGGCCAGGACCACGACGAGCGTCTCCCCGTCGCGATGCGCGAATTCGCGCGCCGCCTCCACGGCTTCGTCGAAGGCGACGAGCTCATGGATCGTGTACGGGGCGTCGTTGCCGTGTGCGCCCCAGTCGATCTGGCTCCCTTCGACCATGAGGAAGAAGCCGTCGGGGTCGCGGGAGAGCAGATCCAGCGCCTTGCCGGTCATCTCGGGGAGCGTCGGAGTCTCGTGAGGTGTGGCGTCGAGGGCCGGGGGAAAGTACTTGGGAGCGAAGAGACCGAGCAGAGGGAGAGTCACGACTCCCGCCAGAGCTTCGTTCTCGCGGATGACCTGATATCCCGCCGCGCGAAACTCGGTCAGGAGATCGCGTCCGTCTGTTCGTCCGCCCCCCGCGCCTGTCGGGAGGAAATAGTCCGTCCCCGCGCCGAGGATCAGGTCGGGCTGCGTGCTCAGGTAGTCGACGGCGATGGCGTCGTAGTGATCGCGATTGTCATCGTGAGCCGCGAAACAAGCGGGAGTCGCGTGAGTGACCTGGCAGGTCACGACGAGCCCCGTCGCCATCTTCGCCTGCTTGGCCGCCTCCAAGATGGTCGGGACCGGGCGGCCCTGTGTGTCCTGGGCGATGACGTCGTTGAACGTCTTCACGCCGCAGGCCATCGCGGTCCCGGCCGCGGCGGAGTCGGTGATCTCGATCTGGCTGCTGTCGCGCGGCGCCGGGTGGGTGGAGATGAGGCCGCTCACCGGCATGGAGTTCATCGACGGTTCGCGTCCCAGCCAGTAGGTGAGGAACGATCGTTGCGGCGCGCCCATACCGTCGCCGATGAGCAGGATCACGTTCTTCGCGACGGCGGGATGCGGGCGATCGACCGTTGGGCCGGGAGAGCAACTCCACGCGAGAAGCGCGGAGACTCCTGCGGACACTGAGAGCGCGGCGGCCCGGAGGACTCTCGGATCGAAAGCCGAGCCGCGGCTCATTCTCGCGGTTCCTGCTTCCCCTTCATCCAATCCGAGACCTTGCGCATCCGCTGCCGATACTCGAACGGCGGCTCGAACGGCAGCGGACCGGCGTCGCGCGCCGCTTCGATCACCGCCTGCGCCTCGGCGGGGAATCCATTGTCGCCGTAGTGTGAGACCGATTCCGCGGCCAGCGCCGCCCGCACCACCAGCACCGAGTAGTTCTGGCCGTCGACGAAGATGTAGCCGAGCGAACGCCCGTACGGATCCATCATGTCGGCGCGCAGAACCTCGACCTTCTCGGTGGCGGCGAAGACACCGCGCGCGAAGCCGAGCGCTTCGCGACCGAACGGCTGGTCGTACGGAATGTTGTGCGGGACGTGCTGCGTCTCCGGCGTGTCGATCCCCAAGATGCGGACGGTCTCGGTGTCACCGGGACCCCAGTCGATATCGACGGTGTCGCCGTCGTCGACGCGCAGCTTCTCGATCGGGACTTCGACGCGCACTTTGGAGGGACGCTTCTGAGTGCGATCCTCCTTGGCTGCGTCCGTCGTCTCGTTGCTCTGGGCGGCGGCGCGATCGTACGGCCGATCGAGGAGCGGACCGACGACGATCGCGAGCACGCCGACGAGCACGAGTGCGAGAGCACGCGCGCGGCGGAAGACGAGAGCGGTTTGCATCCCAGCGGTATCCTTTCGGAGGCGAATCGAAGTCCATGAAGCTGTCCGGCTCGAGCGGTCGGCGGATGATCGCCGCGCGCGGCGTGGGAATCAAGTTAGGGTGCGATGTAAGGAGGTTCCGAAGAGTGAAGGCGATCACGGTCGGCGATGACGCCGCGCATTCGCTGCGTTGGGAAGAAGTCCCGGATCCCGTTCCCGGCGCCAGTGAACTGTTGCTCGAGGTGCACGCGACCGCGGTGAATCGCGCGGATCTGCTGCAACGGCGCGGACTCTATCCGCCCCCTCCCGGCGCGCCTCCGTGGTTGGGGCTCGAAGCGGCCGGCGTCGTGATCGAAGTCGGGCAGCCGGAGACGTCGGGGATCGGCTCGAACTGGCGACCCGGCGCCCGCGTCTGCGCGTTGTTGTCAGGAGGAGGCTATGCCGAGAAGGTCGTCGTCTCGCGCGAGCACGTCCTGCCCTGTCCGTTGGGGCTCTCGTTCGAAGAGGCGGCGTCGCTGCCCGAAGCATTCACGACGGCGTGGCTCAACCTATCGATCGAGGCGGGATTGCAGTCGGGAGAGACGGTGTTGATCCACGCCGGCGCGAGCGGGGTCGGACTGGCGGCGATCCAGATCGCGCGCGAACGGCGGGCTCGCGTCATCGCCACGGTCGGAAGCGAAGCGAAGGCGAACGCGTGTCGCGCGCACGGCGCGGACCATGTGCTCATCCACACCCGCGACGATGTCACCGCCGGCCTCACGCAACTAGCAGCCGAATCGCCGACCGGCGGCATCGACATCGTGCTCGATTGCCTCGGCGGCGCGGACCTCGCGGCGCATCTCCCGTTGCTCTCGATCGGCGGTCGGTGGATCCTCATCGGCCTCATGCGTGGCGGCTCGGCCACGATCGACTTGCGGTCGCTCCTCTCCAAGCGGATCCGGCTCATCGGGAGCACGCTGCGCAGCCGCCCGCCAAGCGAGAAGAGCGAGGCGATCCAGGAGTTGCGCGACTTGGTCTGGCCGGCGTTCGAGCGAGGTCGATTGAAGCCGACGATCCACCGGATCTTGCCGATCACCGAGGCCGAGCTGGCGCAGGAGATCCTGCAGCGGAACGAGAACATCGGAAAGGTCGTGCTGACGGTGTCGCGATGATCGTGCTCGAGACGGAACGGCTGATCTTGCGGCGGTTGGTGGAGAGCGACCTCGATGCGCTCTTCGCGCTCTATCGCGACATCGAGATCCGCCGCCACTTCCCTGAAGGCGTGCTGACCCTCGAAGAGACGAAGGAAGAGCTCGAGTGGTTCTTGCAGGGACACCCCAAGTACCCGGCGTTGGGACTGTGGGCCACGATCCACCGCGAGACGGGACAGTTCATCGGGCGTTGCGGGCTGCTGCCCTGGACGATCGACGGCGCCTTGGAGATCGAGGTCGCGTACATGATCGACAAGCGCTACTGGCGACAGGGGCTGGCCAAAGAGGCGGCGAAGGCGCTCGTCCGACACGGATTCGACGAGCTGCGCCTGCCGCGGCTGATCGCGCTGATCGATCCCGAGCACACCGCGTCGATTCGTACGGCGCAGAGGGCGGGGCTCACCTTCGACCAGGAGATCGAGATGGACGGGGTTCTGAGCGCGGTCTATGCGATCGCGAACCCGGCGGTCTCCGCCGATCCCGCGCACCCGATCCAGTCCGCCGCGTCCACTCTCGACACGCGATGATCGGATGGCGGCGTGGCGGGGTGACGGGGTGACGGGGTGACGACAGTGAACAATGAGACCCCTCTGCGTTACGTCGCTCTGTTTCGCGGGATCAACATCGGCAAGGCCAAACGCGTCGCGATGGCCGATCTCCGCGCGTTGGTCGAGGAACAGGGCTATCTCGACGTGCGCACCCTGCTGAACAGCGGAAACGTGGTTTTCACGACGCCGCGCAAGACGACGACGGATATCGCGGCGCGGTTGAAGAAGGCGTTGGTCGAGAAGACCGGCGTGTCGGCCGCCGTTGTCGTGCTCAGCAACCAGGAACTCGCCGCCGTTCTCGCGGGCAATCCGTTCGGGCCCGTCGCTGCTGATCCTTCGCGGCTGCTCGTTGCCGTTCTCGCGGATCCAACCGATCGAGTGAAGGTGAAGGCGTTGGCGAAACAGGACTGGGGCAACGAACTGCTCGCGGTCGGAGAGCGAGTCGCCTACGTCTGGTGCGCCGACGGAATCCTCGCCGGCAAGCTCTTCACCGCGCTCGACCGGTTACTGGGGGACCATGTCACGGCGCGCAATTGGGCGACGATGACGAAGATCGACGCGGTGGTGAAGCAGGAGAAGTAGGCGCGGTCGGCTCAGCACGCGCAGCGTGCGCGCGCAGCAGGCGCGGGCGCGGGCGCGGCAGGGGCAGGAACAGCAGAAGCGGCAGAAGCGGCAGGTGCAGCAGCAGCAG
This sequence comes from uncultured bacterium, assembly GCA_964631125.1. Classification (GTDB taxonomy): domain Bacteria; phylum Eisenbacteria; class RBG-16-71-46; order CAIMUX01; family CAIMUX01; genus CAZVYN01. Next base: position 4,643 of record CAZVYN010000021.1, read on the forward strand.
CAGCAGAGGCGTGCCAGTCGCGCCGCCTCTGCGCGCAACCGCCAGCACGTCTTGAAACGTGTTCAGTGGGCGTCGAACGTTCTCGGCACTGCCGCCGCCGGGACGATCAGACGCCAATGTGATCGTCGGTCCGGGCGCGGGGAACCTGGGACGAGACGCCGACCCGCGGACGGCCTGTCGTGCAAAATCGTGCCGATGTGAACGAAAACAATCTAGTAGACCTAAAATATAGTTGTTGACGAATATATAACAGTCGAAGAATTAGTCACTCGATAACTTCACGATAAGTACCTCCAGAATCGCGTGCGAACGCCAGGCAAGGCGACCGTCGAAGTAGAGCGAATATGCCATGGTGCGTGGATTGCAGCCCGGCCTGAGCCACTCCGGAGCCTCGATATCGGCTGTGATATAGATAAGGAATGAACAATTTCATCGCCTCGAACCATGCCCAGAACCATGCATTGTGTCTCGATTCACTCTCATTTCTCCCTGACGCCGACCTCCTCGATCGTGTCCATGAGTTGGTCTCGAGGGAGAGTGTGGCCACGGCGGAGCTGGTCGCCCATCTGGCTGAGGTAGATGTACGGAGGCTCTACCTCGGCCTCGGCTGCTCGTCGATGTTCACCTACTGCACGGAACGGCTCCATCTGTCGGAGAGCGCTTCCTTTGCGCGGATCGAGGTCGCGCGCGCCGCGAAGCGTCTCCCGTGGCTGTTGCAGTGCCTGGCGGAGGGATCTCTGACCCTCACCGCAGTCCGTCGACTTGCGCCTGTGCTCACCCAAGACAACTGCGATCGCCTGGTCAGCGAGGCGCGGCATCGTTCCATGCGCGACGTCGAGGGTTTGATCGCGCGCGAACGGCCGAAGCCCGACGCACCCTCACGGGTCCGTCGACTTCCGAAACGGACGGAGCGCGTTTCGAAACGTGTCGACAACGAGATAGCTGTAGCGTTTTCACTGGAAGACAGCGCGAGTCCGAACCACGGCGTTCCCCGTTCCGACCGGCCCTCGATCCAGCCCACAGCGCCGGAGCGCTTCCGCGTTCAGTTCACTGCTGGCGCGGAAATGCGGGAGCGCATTCAGCGCCTACAGGACCTGCTGCGCCATCGCATTCCGGACGGAGACCTGGCCGGGGTGATCGATGCGGCCTTGATCGAGCTACTGACGAAGCTCGAGAAGCAGAAGTGCGGTTCGGTCGCGAAGGGTCGCCCCCGTTGCGGCGAACGAGACGCAGCGCGAGCGGGATCCCCTCGCCCGACGACACAGCGAACGACCCAAACTACCAGGGCCACCCCACGTGCAATCCGACGCGAGGTCTGGCGTCGCGACGGAAGGCGCTGCCGGTTTGTCGCGGACGACGGCAAACGTTGCTCGGCCACCGGATTCCTCGAGTTTCATCACGTGGATCCCTTCGCTCGAGGCGGTGGAACGACGGTGACGAGCCTCGAGCTCCGCTGCCGGGCGCACAACCAGCACGAGGCGGAGTTCGCGGGATTGGGACTTCGGAGCCCGTGATCCAACCGACGCCGATCCGGCGAAAGCGCCGCGATTGCGCTGCGACCGCGCCGCTTGTCCTCGCCAGACGAGCGGCGTACCCTCTGCTGCGCTGTGATGGCGCCGGGGACTCGCTCATCACCGGTCGATCCCGATGTGGATGCGACCGCCTTTCGGAGGAGATTCGATGTACACGCTCCGTCCGTCCGCCACCGCCACCGTCGTCGCCTTTGCAATCTGCTTGTCTTCCGCCGCGCCCTCCTGGGCCGCCAACCCCGCCGCCAACCCTGCCGCCAACCCCGCCGCCGTCACGCTCGAACCCGCCGTCGGCAAGCTGCTCGACTACGGCGGCCCACGCGATTGCGGAGTCGTCTACATCCACTCCGACGACACGTACTACACCGGAATCTCGTGGAACGGCGAGGGCGCGCAGCTTCCGTACTACGGCGCGTTCGCGGAGTGCTTCTCGGTCGAGGGTCCGATCTGCGGGATCGTGCTCGATCTGACGCAGACCGGTGGACAGGCCGATCACACGGTCGACCTCTACGTTTGGGCCGACGACGACGGCGCGCCGGGCGAGATCCTGGCCGTGCGCAACTTCGTCGACCCAGGTCCGGTCGCGCCGTGGCCGGAAGTAAGCCGCCACATCCTCCCGATTCCGGAGATCGATCCGGTGGGTTCGTACTGGGTCGGTTTCTGGGGCAACTGGGAGGGAGCGACCGCGGGCTACTACCTCGGCGTCGATGGACAGAGCTTCCAGAACGGATGTCCCTACACGAACATCGCGCCGAGCCTTGATTTTCCTGACGGATGGAACCACGTGAGCGTTGCCTTCGGACCGGCGGACGCGCTCGGCATCGGTGTGCAGATCGCAATCAACGAAGGGATCGGCGCCTGCTGCTTGCAGAACTTCGATTGCGTCATCCTGCCCGAGAGCGAATGTGTACAAGTGAGTGGCGTGTTCCAGGGCAGCGCCGTCCCGTGCGACCCCGAACTCTGTCTGCCGCCGACGGGCGCCTGTTGTCTCGGTCAGAACTGCTTCGTCATCACGTTCGACGACTGCTTCCAGCACGACGGCGTCTACACCCCGGACGGCGACTGCGCTCCGAACCCTTGCGTGACGTCGGGGATCGGCGATGCGCCCGTAGAGAATCCGCAGATCCGGATGAGTTGGGGGAGAATCAGGACGATCTACCGCTGACACGCCGCATGCATTCCACCATCGAACGTCTCCACGATCTCCCGCGGGCGCCGTGGCGGAGTTCCTCCACCCATGAGTACGAGTTCTCGCCCCCGCCCCAGCCCCCGCCACAGCGGGATCGGTGACGCCGTGCCCTCCTCCGCGCAGCCGCATTTCTTCCCCGCCGCGACGGACTTTCGCCGGTGGCTCGCCGCGAATCACAACATTTCCGAAGAGCTGTTGGTCGGTTTCTACAAGAAGGACTCGGGGCGGCCCAGCATGACGTGGCCGGAGTCGGTCGACGAGGCGCTCTGTGTCGGCTGGATCGACGGCGTGAGGCGGAGAATCGACGACGAGAGCTACTCCGTCCGCTTCACTCCGCGGAAGAAGACCAGCAACTGGAGCGCGATCAACACCAAGCGGATGTCGGAGCTGATCGGCGCCGATCGAGTGCGGGCGGCCGGGCTCGCGGCCTTCGAAGCGCGCACCGAGAAGAAATCCGGCGTCTACTCGTACGAGCAACGGGGGGCGGCGGAACTCGACGAACCGCTCGAGAAGACATTTCGCGCGCAGAAGTCGGCGTGGAAACAGTTCCAGGCGGAGACGGCGTGGTATCGAAAGACGGCGATCTGGTGGATCGTGAGCGCGAAGCGAGAAGAGACGCGTCGGAAGCGGCTGCTCGCCTTGATCGAACATTCCGCCGCCGGCCGTCGGCTCCCCGGGGTGAAAGGCTCGTGAGCCGACTCGAAGATCGACTTCGCGAGCTCGGCCTCGCGCTCCCTCCGCCGAAGGCGCCCGTCGCGAACTACCTCGGCTCGAAGGAGTCCGGCGACCTGCTCTTCGTCTCGGGACGGGTGAGCGCGCAGAGAGGCGAGGCGGGATCCGAGGTCAGCACCGCGCGGGCCAAGACCGCGGCGCGCGACACGCTGCTGGACATCCTCGCGATCCTCCAGCATGACATCGGGGATCTGGACCGCATCGTCTCGGTCGAGAAGCTCCAGGGATTCGTCCGCTCGGCCCCGTCGTTCACCGAGCAGCCGGAAGTCATCGACGGCGCTTCCGACCTCTGGGTCGAGCTGCTGGGCGAGAGCGGGCGACACGCCAGAACAGCGACGGGCGTCGTCCAGCTTCCATTCGGAGCAACTGTACAGCTTGATATGGTGCTGCGGTTGCGCGCACCAGAAAGGCGGGCTGCAGACGCGTAGCTCGCGGGCGCCATCCGACTCTCTCAGCCTCGCTTCCAAGGAATCGGATCAATTCGCGGTCCGATAGCTCGAGTGCTGCTGGATCATGCAGAATCCAAAGTGTCGGGATGAGATCCGCGGCGCCTACCATGTGGCGCGGAGCGTGGAGTACGGCTCCAGCTCGTATGTCCTCCCGGGAAGGCACAATCGGTCTGAGTCGCCACCCGAAACGGTTGCGCCGAAAGCGGAGAGCAGTGTTCCGATGACACAACACGAGGATTGGGTTCCGGGCGATCGGCTGCGTTCGCTGGCGCCGAAGGTCTACGAAGAGTGCCGCCGCATCGCCAGGGACTACTTCCGTTCCGAGCGAGTCTGCGCGTCGCTCCAGCCGACTGTGCTCGTCCACGACGCATGGCTACGGCTCACCCGCAGCATTGACCTGAAAATCGTGGACGAGGCCCACCTGCGCGCCCTGATGGCGATGACGATGCGGCGGGTGCTGATCGAACACGGCCGGGCTGAGCACGGCCGAGGGGTCCGGGTCACTCTCGGCGGGGACCTGCCCGGATCCGAGCCCAAGTATCTCGACGTGCTAGCGCTGTGCGAGGCGATGGAGGCGTTGGAGCAGCACGACCGTCGCCTCTGCCGCGCAGTCGAATGCCGGGTCTTCGGCGACATGTCCTTCGGACAGCTCGCACCGCTGCTCGGAGTCAAGGAGCGACAGGCTCAGAACCTATACGTGGAGGGGATCGCCTGGCTGACGCGTCACCTCGCGGTCTGATCAATGGCGGAGGCTGCCTCGAGTAGCGGCGCTTCCGCTTCCAACCGCTGGTGCAGCCAGGGGTAGCCCGAGTGCGAGAAGATGGCCTTGGCGTCATCGATGTCGCGAAGCGCGGCGCGGCGAGCCGTCTGGTCTCCCGTGATCTGCCAGCGAATTCGAGCATGGCGCGTCCGCCCTGCGAGGAAGTCGCAGTAGAGAACCGGGTACCGGTCCATGTCGACGGCTCGTGCGACTTGCGCGAGCGAAGAGTCCGCAGCGGTCAGCTCTGCTGAATCCCGCGTCAATAGCGCGAGGTCATCATGAATCTCCGCCGCCTGTAGATCCACCTCGGCGCAGTCAATCGGCCATTGCTCGGGTGTGATGGAGCTCCGTGCCGCGTCGATATTCCGGACGGCTCGTTCCAACAGATCTCGGCGTTCGGACCCAGAGTTGGCCAGGCGGCTCTGTGCGAGCCACGAACGTGCGCGCGCCGACATGGGCGATGCATACCCCGGCCCGCCTCTCGCCTTGGTTCGAATCTCGAAGACACGGTCGAAGAGTGTCCGCGCCGAATCGAGGTCGGCGACATTTCCCGACATTTCTGCTCGTTCGAGATATGCGAGGCCATAGCTCGCCAGAAACGATGAATACGAGTCTGGCCACCACTCGAGCGCGTGCACGGTGTCGGCCTGCGCGAAATAGGGGAAGCACTCATCGTGCACCTCCTGGATCTGCAGGACCCAGCCGAATCGGCGAACTGCTCCCCCAACCCCCCCCCGAGGAGCAGGGCTTTGTCGTAACCGGTCACTCCATACCCAACCTCCGGCGAGCCGTAGTTGTCTGCACCAAGCCGATTCCAGATCGCGAGAGCCTGCTCGCTGTACCCTGTTGCTTGACTCAACATTCCCACTGGCTCGCCGAGCTCGGCGAGGTCTGTAGTCACCATCCGAAGCAGAGATACTGGTGCGTGGCGCGAGTTCTCGCGCAGTTTCTTGTAAAGAGGGGAAGTCTCCGAAAGCGTGTCGAGTCCGTCGGGAGTCCAGTCGGTCTTGGCTGCCTGCAGCAAGTACCCTCGCGCCGCCTCGAGCCCGGATCGATCGCACTTCGGCCCATAGATGTGGATACTTGCCTCGGCCAGACGGCGATAAATGTGTGCGTAATAGTGCGGAGTGTACGAGCGCTCCGGAGCCTTCGCGATGGCGGAACGCGCTCCGTGCAGCAGCTTCATAGCATCGAGCTTGTTCTGGTCTGTCCACTCCGCGATGAAGATGAGGCGGTCGGCTTCGTCGATGTCGGCGCTGGCCTTGGTGTAGACCGCCTGAGGATCCAACGACGGCGGGGCCGAGGTGCGGGCGGCCACAGCAACCGCAGCGATGAGCGCGACCACGGTGACGGCGACGGAAGACCGGAAGGTGGTGGGATGCCGCCTCGCCCAACGACGCGCTCGGCGCAGAGGAGACAGCGTCCGAAGGCCGAGTCGCTTTCCTCGGAGATGGCGCTCCAGATCGTCCGCCATCTCACCGGCGCTCGCGAAACGGTGGGCCGAGGTCTTTTCGAGTGCTCGGCCGAAGATCGCGTCGAGATCTCGGTGCAACGACGGATCCTTCCGTGTCACGGGCCGAGGCTCGCGTGCGAGCACATCGGCGGCCTGGATCGCAGCCAATCCGCGTCCCACCGCAAACGGATGCGCCCGCGTCAACAGTTCGTAGCCGATTACCCCCAGGGTGAACACATCCGAGCGCGCGTCGACCCTGTCGTGTTCGCGTCGGAGTTGCTCGGGGCTCATGTAGGCAGGAGTGCCGAGCACAGCGCTTGTTTCCGTGTGGCTCGCGGATTTCTGTTCTTCACGACGAAGTCGGGCGACACCGAAGTCCAAGACGTGTGGGCGACCCTCGCGGTCGATCATGATGTTCTCGGGCTTCAGATCGCGGTGGACGACGCCGGCGTCATGCGCGTGCTCCACCGCTCGGCAGATCTCCCGAAAGAGCCGGACGCAATCCTCCGCCGATGGCCCGCGACTCCTCGACCACTCTCGCAACGTCACTCCGTCGACGTACTCGAGCGCGATGAACGGATAGTTGCGTCCGCCCACTGTTGACATGCCGCTGTCGTAGATCCGCGCGATGCCGGGATGGTCGAGGCGCGCGAGAATCTCCGCCTCGCGTCGGAACCGCGCGAAACCGTCGTCGGAGTAGCTGCCGGGACGGAGGAGCTTGAGCGCGACGAGGGACACTGTGCCGACTCCCGCAGGGGAGAAAGGGAGTGGATCGCTCGGTTCGCCTGAGGATCTATCGATCTCGGCCAGATAGACGTCACCCATTCCCCCACGTCCCAGCCGCCACCGCAGGGAGTACCGACCGATGCGTTCGGGAAACTGCTCGCCGGGGACAATCGAGGCGGCCAGGCGCGCAATCGCACTGAGTGGAGAACCGAACGACGAGTCCTCTGCCGAGGAGAGTCCCGGCCAGTCGCCGGACGTCTCCCGCGGGGCCATTGCTTCCCCGGACGGCAAGAGGTGGGAGGCGAGTGTGAACATTTCTTCGTCATCGCCGATGCGACTCCGGAGAAACGCGACGCGCTCGCTCGGCGGCTGGTCGAGCGCCGCGACCAGATTCGAGAGGATCGACGCAAACCGTACTTCGTCCACCGCGACTCCGAGAGTTAGGGACTGATGGCGCTCGTGGAGCAGAACGTGTCAACGATTCTGAGACACCCATCATCTGAGTTTACTGAACCACCGGCTCGCTTCGCTTGCCGGTTTCGGTCGGTTGATCCAAGCGGCTTCCAGCGCCGCGCAGGCCGAAGTCGCGGCGACCGAAGGGCCAGTTCGCGCGCGGCCTGCATCAAGCGTTCTCGCTCTTCTCGAGAGGGTGGCCGAGCATGGACGCCACTTGTTTTCGGACCTCGATGATGGTCTCGGCCCGCTGTAGCCGATGGGTCAACCGAGTCGAGAGCGCGCTGGCGTCGCGTTCCTTCCGCCACGCGGTCAGGTGCGAGGAAGACAAGCCTTCACGCCGCAGCTCGTACGCGTCACCGGAAAGCAAGTCGTCATGACCAGGAAGGTTTTGGTGCTGGCGGGACAGTAGGTAGGTACCGGCCGGTTGGAGTGCGGCGTCCCTATGCAGCCAACGTGTTCCCAGGCTCCAGGCCGTCCGAAGGTAAGTGACGCGCAATTGGGCGAGGCTGACGAAACTTCAAGCCATGGCGGCGGACCACGCCTAGCGGGCTCGCGCCCCGACGTCCTCGGTTCCTGGATCACCGAGCTCGCCGACGCGGCGTCGGCTCGACCGCACGCCGCCCCCACGCGGACCGATGTCGCGGACGGGATCTACCTTTTCTCGACTCCCGCTTACTTCGATGTCGGACTGGACGGCAACTCCGTCGTTATCGTGTCGGACGAAGGCGTCTTGGTCTTCGATTCGAACGGAACCCCGGCGGCGGCGGCGGCGGTGTTGGCGGAGATCCGGAAGCTGACCGACCAGCCCAACCGGGTCTCGACCATCATCTGCCGGGGCACATCGCGGCGGTCGGGGCCGAGGTGGCCGGGCTGAGGGGCGCGACTCCGCCGTCCCCCGAAGCAGCGGAGCGGCTCGAGCGGCATCTCGCCCGAGATCGGTTCATGGCGCACTGGGGTCGGATCTCGGTCAACCCCACCGTCTACAACAAGACGATCTTCGTCGACGGCCGGATCGTCGGCAGTCTCGTGAGTTGGGAGCAGGGCGGCGAGAGAGACGTCGGCTACTGGATCGGCCAGGAATTCTGGGGACGCGGCTATGCGACCCGGGCGCTCGCGCTCTTTCTGTCACAGATCGAAGAGCGTCCACTCCACGCGCATGCAGCCAAACACAATCTCGGCTCCCTGCGCGTGTTGGAGAAGTGCGGATTCCGAGTCGCGGGGCCGGATGAGCAGGTCCCGACCAGCATCGAAGACGGAATCGAGGAAGTGATCCTGATCCTCGACCGCTCGGCTCGAGCGGCTGTGGACGAAAGCACGAACACGTCTTGAAACGTGTTCAGCTACCGAGTCGCTCGCGGATCTCCTCGGGACTCAGCCCGCGCACCAGCGCAACCTTGTCCTGACTCGAACCGCCTTGCACCACTTCGATCGCCGCGAGCGGCAGCTCGAGGATCCGCGCGAGCAGCCGACAGACCCCTTCGTTCGCCTTCCCCTTCTCGGGCGGCTCGGTCACGGAGAGCTTGAGCGCGCGGTCGTGCACGCCCTGCACGCGCGCGACGTTCGCCTTCGGCCTCACGCGCAGCGGGATGGTGGCGCCTTCGGCGTGAGGGCGCAGATCGAGGGCAGCCCAGTCGTCAGCGGCCCCGCCGTCCGCCGCCCGGTCGTCCGCTGAGTTCACCGGACCTCTTGATGCTCCAGCGTCGCCTCGCCGATCTGGCCGAAGATCTCGCGCATCGCTTGCTCGCGGAAACGAAAGATGCGCTCGACCTCGGGACCGACGAACGACTTCCAGGTCAGCGCGGCCATCGGCGGCTGATAGCGCACGGAGTCGCTCATCTTGACGGCGGTAGTTTTCTCGCTGCTGCCGCCGCTCCCGCCGCCTTGCCTCTCGACCGCAGCAAACCGATGCTCGTGGATCCAGACCTCGTACGGCCCCTTCACTTGCGTGTCGATGAACCGATGCGACGGTTCCCAGTGTGTGATCTCGGTCCGCCAGCGGATCGGGATGCCGCGCAGCTTGATCGTGTAGTCGAGCAGCGCGCCGACGCGCATCTCCAAGGGAAGCGGCGTCTCGATCTGGAACTCGAGCCACTCCGGCGTGATACGCGCGAGATTTCCGGCGTCGGCGAAGAAGGCGAAGACCTCTTCGATCGGTCGGGGAAACGTCTGTTCCGTGCGCAATTCGTACATGGCGGCTACTTTGGCGCCGCGGACGGCGTGTCGCCCGGCGGATCCAAGAGATCCAACCGCGTGTAGGGTCGACCCTCGCGCACCACCCACTGCACGCGCTCGAACGCCTCGAGCCCATCGAGCGGATTCGCAGCCAGCAATACGAGGTCGGCGACGTTCCCGATCTTCACCGCGCCGAAATTGTCCTGCAGACCGAGGGCGGAGGCGGCCTCGAACGTGGCGGCGCGGAGGGTCACGAGTTCCGAGTGTCCCGCCTCGCGCCATTCGAGCATCCGCTGGATCAGAGACGCGCCGAGGAGCGGTCCCGGCGTGTCTTCGCCGGTTCCCAGCACCAGTCGGGTCGAGAGTTCACGCGCCGCGTCGGCGTCGATTCGGTCGATCTCGGGGCCGGGCGACCAGGCCGCGCCGCTCGCCGCCACGAAGGCGAGTACGTCGCGACCGATCGGGGTCGAGGGGGATCCCTGCAACAACCAGGCGCCGTCGACGATGCTCGCGACGAGAGCCTCCAGCTCGTACGCGTCGGCGCCGAGGCCGAGTCCGCGCATGCCCGCCCGGCTGCTGGCGTCCACGCGCAGCGAGCGCGGGAGATCGACGCCGAGGTCGATCTCGTGCAGATCGCGCTGCCAGGCCTGCTCTACCCTGAGCCTTGTCTCTGCCGCCTGGTCGAGCGACATGTGCTCGCGCGCGGAGCCTCGTCGCGGCGGGCTCGGCTCGCCGAAGAAGTCGGCCGGACCATCGAGCAGCGGGCCCGACAAGAACAGCCTCGGACCGGGAATGAACAACGCGTCGATCGCGTCCTTCATGGCGAAGCTCGAGGCGTACGCACCGCCCAGATCGCGCACGGAGGTGACACCGGCCGCCAAGAGCGAGCGCGGATCGACATCTCCCAAGCGCGTATCCAGATCGAACAGCCCGGGGATGGCGAACAAGCCGCGCCCATCGACGCGCGGCCCGCGCGGGAAACCGGCCGACCCGCCGGCCGCCGACGCTGCGTCGAGGATCTCGCGGATGCGGCCGTTCTCGATCACGATCGTGCGGTCGGAGAGCACGTCGCCGCTCTCGAGATCGACGATCGAGACACGTTCGATCACGGAGTTGTCGCCCTTCGGCGGCAGCCCGTAGCGTCGTTCGAGTGGGAACTCCAGCATCTCGCCATCCTCGATGCGGACGGCGACGAACGATCCGCCGACCGAGAGGCAGATCGAGAGGGAGTTGGGAAACCAACTGTAGGGGCCGTCGCATTCGTCCGTCAGGAGAGTCACGGTGTCTTCGCTCGGGCCGAGCGGACCCGAGATCGAACAGGCGTAGAGGCTGCGATTGCGCCGGAAGACCACCGTCTCGCCGTTCGGAGAGAGCAGTCCGCCCCAGGCGCCGCGTGCGAATCGCGTCACCGGCGTGGCGAGTTGGCTGCCTCCTTCGACGGTCAGCTTGTGCAGGTTCGGGATGCCGTCCGCGTCGAGCGCCGTGAAGTAGAGCGCGAGGTCCTGCTCGCCGAAGAACGGTCGCGGATCAACCGGATCTTCATGACGCCAGAGCGCGTCGAGTCCGCCGGTCTGTGGAGTGAGCAGCGAGATCGTGCGTCCGCGCGCATCCTCGGCGGTGACCAGGAGCCGCTCCCCTTCGGGATCCCAGCCATAGAGCGTGACCGATGCGCCCGGATCGGGGACCGGCCGTTCCTCCTCCATCCGCAGGCCGACGATCTGCGTTCCATCCTCCACCGCGTGGCGGACGAAGGTCTCCCAGCGGACGCCGTCGAACCTCTGATAGGCGAGGTGGCGTTCGTTCAATGCCCAGGTCGGGCGGTCTTCCCAACGGGGATGGGCCGAGATCGGGTTACTCTTCGTCGTCTGGAGAGCGGTCAAGGTGAGATCGCCGATCGAAGCGAGGGCGGTGACCTTTCCCATGGGACGCGCGAGGGCAACGGCCGGGAGTCCGCGCGGCGCGAACGTCACGCGGGGAGACGGCGCCTCGTAGTGCGGCGCCGGACCCTCCGCGCGGAGCAATCGCACGCTCGCGGTGACGGCGATCGGCGCGCCGCGCCAGGTCGCCGCGATGTCACCGAGCTCGATCCCGCGACCGTTGCCGAGCACCAATTGGCCGCGAGATGTCCAGGCGACGCCGCTCCCCACGTCGCGATGCAGATTCGAGATGGTGACCGGAGACGTCGTCGGCGCGGCCGAGCGCGACGGATCGACGAGCACGAGTCGGTCTCGATCCGGGCCGGCGACGACGATCGGTCCCCGGGCGCCGCCGCCCACCACGCGCCGCCGCGCGGGAAGCGTCACCAGATCGCGGACGGCGTCCCCTTCGACGAGTTGTACGGAGGTCTCGTTCGAGGCGCGACGCCACGCCGCGTATCCCCACGACTCGGTGTCGGTCGGCGAGGCGCCCGCCGCGAACGGCGTGTCGGCGTAGATCTCGGGCGAAGTGAGGCGTTGCGGTGAGGTCGGCGTCGCGCCCTCAGGAGAAACCTCGAGTCGAAAGATCGAGCGCACCGAAGGCGGTTCGCCCGGTCCGCGCGCGGCGAAGAGCAATCCCTTCCCATCCACCGTCCATCTCGCGGGACCGATCGCCTCGAGCGCCAGATCGAGCGAGCGTCGGTCGCCTCCCGCCAGCGGAATGAGATGCAGCCCGTCGCTCGGCAGATCCGACAGCACGACGAGCCAGCGACCGTCGGGAGAGACCCGCGGATGTGCATCGTAGGCCACGCCCTGAGTGACGGCCGTAGCCGCGCCGCCGCCGATCGGCGCCGAATAGATTTCGCCCAAGAGCGTGAAGTAGATCGTCCGATCGTCGGGCGAGATCTCCACCGAAGCGCCGGTCACTTCACTCGTCTCGAACGCGAGTTCACGCGAGGTGATCGCCGACTCGTCGAGCGTCGAGTCCGCTTGCCCCAGAGACGCGCTCGGTTGTGACGCCAACAGTGTCGCCGGCAGCGTGACGAGCAGCGCCGCGCGCAGGACGAATTCGGAGAGAGAGCGAGGCGTCACGCCGGGGACCTCCGTGAGAAGAGGCGGGCGATCAGGACTCCACTCCCGATCAAGACCGCCAAGATGAGGAGCGGCGCCAAGACCGCGAGGAGCGAGAGAAACAAGGCGAGTCCGTCTTCGATCACGCTCAGCACGGGATTGCCCACGCCGCCGGTCATCGCCGTGCTCTGCACCCGGCTGATCGCCGCGAGCGCATGGACACCGCCCGCGATCGAAGCGCCGGTGGCGATCGCGATCGCCACCGCCAGCGGCGTCGGTATCTCAGCGAGCGGAGCGAACGCCACGAGGATGCCGGCGAGCGGGCCGATCACCGTGTGCGCCGCATCGAGCACGTTGTCGACGAGCGGGATCTTGTCCGCGGTGATCTCGACGAGCGCGGCCAGGCCGAAGAGCGCGAGCGCGAGGTCGGAGGTCATCCACTCTAGCGACGGCGTAAGCGGCCATCCGAGGAAACGCGCGGAGAGACCGACGACGAGGATCGGGAGGAACGCGCGCAGCCCCGCGCAGGCGGCGAGTCCGATCGCGGCGAGGATCGCGATGACGGGATGGAGACCGATGTCCATGGGCCCGAGAATCGCACGCGGCGCCGGGTCTCGACCACCGATCGCTAGAGTGGGGCCAGCCACGCCACCAGTTGCATGGCCCGGGGGCTGAGCGACTCCGCCCGTGTTCGCTGACGGGAGGCGACGGCAGGCGAGGAGCCCAGGATGACCGCGGCGGTGGCGTGGGTCTCGGGCGTGCTCCACCGGGTGGCGAGCACCGATTCGATCTCGCGACGCGCGTCGGCGCTGCGACCGACTCGCCAGTACGCCTGCGCGAGCAGGGTCCGCGCCTCGCCGCCGGGCCTGAGATCGCGATTTCGCTCGGCGAGCTGCACGATGCGCGCGCGGTCTGGGGAGAATCGCAAGATATGGCGCAGCCCATGTCCGATCGCCGCCTCGGGGAAGCGCGTCATCCGCGCCTCATGAAGTCGAGCGGCGCGTTCGACCCAGCGAACGGCGGCGGCAGCCTCGCCCGCGTCGCCTGATTCGCGCAGCAAGACCGCGAGCGCATCCATCATCTCCGGATGATTCGTGCGATTGGCCAACTCTTCGTAGGCGAACAAAGCAGCCGTCCGATCCCCTCGTAACGCCGAGAGCCGCGCCTGTCGTTCATAGATGAACCACCATCCGGGGAAGCGATCCTGCGCCGACGCGTACAGCTCGGCGGCTGAGTCGAAGTGACCGCGCTCGGTCGCGAGGTCGCCTTGCTGCGCCGCCAACCAGGCGAGGAACTGCGAACTGCAGCCCGAGCAGCCGCGGGCCGCCTCGTCCCAGAGCGCGGCCGAAGAGTCTTGGAGCCCGAGTCCCCACACCAACGAAGCGACGCGAGCGATATCGCCGGGGTCTCGTCCGTTCGCGAGGAGCGCGTCGAATCGCGTCTGCGCCTTCGCGTACTCGCCGCTCAATGCCGCCGATTCTGCCCGCAACGCGAGTATTCCGTGCGCGACGTCGGGCAGGACGACGATCGCGCGCTCCTCGGCTCGCAAGTCGGCCTCCATGCGATCGAGGCGGTGAAGGGAGAAGTGGAGCTGCGCCCGCGCCAGGAACGGCCCAGCGCCCTTCGGCGCGACGAGGAAAGCGCGCGCATAGAGCGATTCCGCGCGCGCGAAGTCGGAGTAGTCGCCGGTCAGATGTGCGCGATTGACGAAGGCCCCGGCCAGCGACTCCAACGGAGTCCAAGAGACCGGGTCTTCGCTCACACGCTGCTGATGCAGATCGATCGCGCGTGCGAGCGACTCCAGCGTTTCGGAGTAGCCGGCCCCGTCGGCGAAGCGAACGTCGTGGACGCCGTGTGCTGTCGCGTCTTCGGCCAGCAGGCCGAGGACGCTCAGCCCAAGAAGCACCGAGGCGCCGAACCTGGCCGTCCCTGGCTCTCTCGATGCAGGAATCCGCATCTCCCCTCTCTCTCGACCGCTTCCGTCCTCCGCAACAAAATGAAGACCGCCTCGAGGGCTCATCCCCGAGGCGGTCTCGATCGAACGCACCGAACTCCGCCTAGCTGTTGGGAGCGGCGAGATACGGGAACGTCTGCAGGAACGTCCGGTCGTTGGACGCCGGGTTGACCGGCACACTCGCGAGCGTCGTGACCGAATGGGCATCGAGATCGAGCAAGATCACCGCGAGCGTGATGTCGATGACCTGATCCGGAAGCATGCGACCGTTCGGGAAACCGGCGTTGGCGTTCGTGTTGATCGTCAACACATCCGGAATCACGAGCGGCGCTGCCTGCGCGATGCAGTCGCCCACCGCGCACGGCGTGAGGCCGAGACCCGCCAAGTCGTCATCGAGGGCGGTGTGCAACCCCGTGACCTTGGCCGTGATCTCCGCCGCCCAAGGCGTGCCCGTGACGTCGTCGATCGGATCGTCCTGGTTGTACAACGCCTTGCTGTCGATCACCACGGTGGCGATGGCCGGCATGCCCATCCTGTCGATCCGCACATAGGCGGTCGGCGCGGAGGTCTCGAAGACGAAGTCACCCGGCACAATCGGATCCGGACCTTTGTCGTCATCGCCGCACGCGACCGCGAAGAGTGGAAGCGCCAGGGCGCAGGCGAGGAACAGACCGCGCGAGAACTGCTTTGCATTCGTAGTCATGATTTCTCTCCTTCCCTTACTTCCGGCCCGTCGAGGCCCAGACCTTGAGTTTCGTGCCGGTATTCATGGCGGCGAGATCGCATTCGAGGACGATCGCCATCACGTTCTGCTCGGCGAAAGAGTCGCGCGTGTTGGAGAAGGAGAGGGTCCCTGACTGGAGCGTCGAGCGGAATCCCTCCAGGTCGAAGAAGAACGGATCGTCGAAGAGGCCGGCGCGAACCTTCAGCTTCGGGTTGCCGGCCACGGTGACCGTCTCGTTGACCTTGCCGACGACCGCGGCGGTCGTGCCCGGCATGTTCTGCACCTGGAGGCCCCAGTCGCCGACGTTGTTCTGTCCGAAGCGGATGTAGATGTTTCGCTCGGGCGTGTCATCGCCCGTCGTGTCGACGTGCAGGGTGTAGAGGACATCCTTGTCGTAGATCGGGCTGGTCCGCTTGGCGACATCGGGAGCGGCGCCGCCGGCGAACGTGATCACTGCCGTGAACGTGCCGAAGGTCGTGTTGTGCCACGCATAGACGTCGTCGATGTCGGCGGCCGGGTCGTTTGTCGCGGTGGTGTACTCACGGTGATCGGCGGCCGGCGCGACACCGGCGACCGTTGCGATCAGGCCCAATGCGACGAGCGCACCGAACCCGCTCGCGGCTGCTCTGCTGCTCATGGATCCTCCTCGAGGCATGCGGCCTCGGCTTTCTGTTCCGTCTGCCGGTAGCGGTGGTGGGGGGCGCCCCGGCAATCGTCGGTCCCGACCGAGAGAACCCTACTTATGTCTCAGTCGATTCCTTGGACCTTGTGAACGCGCAGCTTACAACGTCCCGACGCCGCGAAGCGAGGAGTCATCCGGACCGGCGGAAGACGCGAAGTGAGTAACCGGCCCGCTCGAACTCCGTCTCGCTCTGCAATTCGAACCGAGAGTCCTGCTCCAGTCTCGCTTCGACCGGCGCCAGCCAACGGGATTCCGCGCGAAATCCGGCGCTGAAGACAGGCGCACCCGCCAGGCCGAGCAACAAGATCGTCTCGGTCTCCTCATCACGCGCCAGCTCGTCCAAGAACCGACCGGGGTCTCCGAGACGCGCGCGTCGATTCGGTCCGCGCGCGATCCTCCGCGCGTCGATACCGGGTTCTTCGATCCGCGCATGCCATTCGACCAGATTCGGGCTCAGTCCGTCCCAGAGTCCGAGGAGCACCGTGCCGTTCGAGGAGCGAGCGGTCCGGTGGATGAGGTCCAGCACCGGCCGCACGTCCGGCGAGATCGTGAAGCGCTCGAGCGAATCGCGGGAACGTGCGACGTCGACACGCGTCGGTTGCAGCAGCACCAAGCAACCGAGGGCGATCGCGGCCAGCGTGTAAGTGTGACGAGGTCGCTCGAACTCGCCTGTCGCTCTGGCCAAGAGCGCGATCACCACGCGCGAGAAGGAGAGCCAGATCAACGGCGTCACGACGAGGAGGAAGCGCGTCTCTTTCAGACGATGCGCGGCAGTGGCGACGAAAGCGACCGTCAACGCCAACGTGAGCAGTCGTTCTCGCGGCGGCTGGCGGCGGATCCAGAAGACCGGAAGCAGCGCGACAACGAGAATCAACAGCCCCGAGAATGGCGACGACGCGTACTGCGCCATGAACTCGCGCGGATAGAGCAGGAGGTTCTCCAGCAGCGACCGCTCCGCCGGCCGGTTCTGCACGAAGTTGAAGAAGGCGGACGTATGCGGCGGCAGCAGCAGCCACGCCGCCATCGGGAGGAGCACCCACGTCGCCATGAATCGATGACGCGGAGCGAGCGAATCGAGCCATGCACGCACTCGCGCGATGTTCCACCGCGGCCTCAGCAGAAATCGGACCAGCAGAATCGCCGCGAGGATCGAGGCCGGGTTTCCGAGCTTGCGCACGCTGATGTGCGCGCCGCCGAGCTCCCAGATCCATCCGCCGGTCGCGACGATCGCGCCGAGAAACCCGAGATAGACGCCGAGAAAGACAAGGAACGCCCGACTTCGCGTGGGCATCCGCCGCCACCGACTCGGAACTTCGCCCCACGCGCGCCAGGCCGCGGACTCCCAGATCTCGTAGACCGCGACCGCCGCGATCCAGAGGATTCCGAAGTTGTACTTACAGAAGAACAGCAGCAGCGTGGCCGCTCCCGCCAGGCGCAGATCTCGAGCGCGCCGCGTATCGAGGTAGCGCGCGTAGGCCGCGAAGGCGAGCAGGTTCAGCAGGGCGCCAGGCAGCTCCAGCATCACGATCGTTCCGTAGTGCTGCAGGAACGGACTGGCGGAGAGCAACGCCGCGCTCAGGAGTCCGACGAGGATCCCTCGTTTTCCACCGAGAGACGCGCCGGCCAGAAACGCCGCCACGAGACAGGCCCCGAAGACGCCGCTCATCAGCGCGCGGGCGACACCGGGCGCCGATCCGAACCAGAGAAACGCCGGCAGCTCGATCAGCGGATAGGCCGGTGGCCAATAGGCCATCCCCCAGAGATCGCTGATGAACCGCAGCGGGTCGAGCGTCCGCACGGCGTCCGCCAGGCGAACTCCGTCAAGCCCGTGTCGCGCCTCGTCCCACCGTGGAAGTCGATCGCTGCCGCCCCCGACCGACGCCAGGAGTCGGGTGAACGCCACGGCGGCCGCGAGGACGGCGGCGAGAGGAGCAAGGTGCGTCGCGCGCCGGAGGAGAGGGAGCATCGGCCCCAGAAACTACCGCTCCGGGGGCCCGGCCGCTACCCGGCCGCTACTCGGCCGCGAACATCACCTTGATGGTGCCCCAACTCCTTACGTCCGCTGAGGTTGCCTGGTCAGGCGAGACACCCTCGGCCCCCGCCATGCCGGCTTGGCCGAACCCGGCCACCGCGGTCGAGGCGGCGGGGGTGGCGGCATCCGTGAAAACAGTCGGGACCGTGGGATGCGCCGTGACCCGGACCGACGCGGGCGCGTAAGCGTAGACCAGCATCCAGGCGACCTCGGTCACCGGCGCGGTCCGCGGGGTCGACCAGCCCAGGATCGTCCCCGAGTTGGAGCCGGGCCAGCCGGGGGTCGACGCCTCGGAGAGCGAGCTCGAGCCGTACTCGGCGATAAAAAGGTCTCCCTGGTCGTAATGGAGTCCGAAGGCCACTTCCTTCCAGCTCACGCAGGCGCCCTGCGGAAAGGCCGCGAGCACGAAGAGGATGTCCGGATCGCCCGCCCTGCCCGGCGAAGTGGGCTCGACGTCAACCCCGTAACTGCAAGGTGCATCGTAAGAAAGACAGTCTCCCGAGAGCGCCTCGAAGCAGGCGACGCCCGAGCGTCCGTTCCAGTTGGTGACGTCGGCCGAGTAGGTCAGCGAGGGATTGAAATGGGTGAGCAAGAGCCCGCCCTCGTTCTCCCCGCGGGCCGGGAGCGCGCAGACGATCGCACAGGCGGTAGCGGCGATGATCGCGCGGGACGTCGGGATGGTGTAGACAGACAAGAGCGACTGACCGAACTGCATGGATCCTCCTGGATTGGGGGGCCGAGACCCCTGATTCGGGGCTGGGCCAAGACTTCCTTCATCCTGGAGATCGGCGTCGGAAGAGGAAGAGTTGAGCGCGGGGTTTACCCGGACGTCCGCCTCCTACATTGTCTCGGCCGGCCACAGACCAGGAGAACCCTTTGAAGACGACGACCCGCCGTGCTGCGTCACCTCCCACGAAGTCCGTCCCTCGGATGGCCGCGCGAGCTGCCGCCGATCGGAAGGACTCTCCACCCGAGTTCGACGATCCGTTCGATCCCAGGCGTGACATCGTCCGCGACGAGCACATCCGTGGCGTCAGGCCCGAATTCGAGGCGACGCTGCGACGCTTGGTCGAGATCCCGACGGTGAGCAGCGATCCCGACCGCAAGGCCGATATCGCGCGAGGCGCCCGCGCCGCGGCGGAGTTGATCGAGTGGGGCGGCGGCCGCGCTCGCATCGTCTCGACGATGGGCAATCCGGTCGTGGTCGGTGAGTTCGTCGCCAATCAACGCGCCCCCTGGCTCACGATCTACAACCACCTCGACGTGCAGCCGGCCGATCGCGAGAAAGAAGGTTGGACGCACGAGCCGTTCACTTTTGTCATCGACGGCGATCGTTACTTGGGACGCGGCTCCACCGACGACAAAGGCCCCGCGCTGACCGCGTTCTTCGCGGCGCGACGCGCGCAGCAAGAAGGCATCCAACTCAACATCCGCTTCCTCTGGGAAATGGAGGAAGAGATCGGCAGTCCCAACTTCGAGACGTTCCTCAAGTCGGAGAAGATGGCGATGCCGAGCCAGTCGATCCTGGTCTCCGACACCGTCTGGGTCTCGCGCGACCGTCCGGCGCTGTCGTATGGACTGCGCGGGCTGCTCGGCATGCTGTTCCGTCTGCGGACCGGGACGAAGGACGTTCACTCGGGCCTGACCGGCGGCGCGGCGCGCAACCCGTTCGTCGAATTGTCGGAAGTGATCGCGAAGTGCATCGACGGGAAAACCGGCAAGATCCGTATCCCCGACATCTACGACGACGTGCGGCCCCTCTTGAAGCCGGAGCTCGACAACTTCCTGGCCAGCGGGTTCAAGGTGGCGCAGTTCCAGAAGGATCACGGGCTCAAGTCGCTGCGTTCCCGCGACAACGCGACGGTGCTGAAGAGCATCTGGACCCAGCCGACCTTCGAGGTGCATGGCTGGGGCGGCGGTTACACGGGCCCCGGCATCAAGACGATCGTGCCGCCGTTCGCCGAAGCGAAGATCAGCATGCGGCTCGTACCGGATCAGGATCCGAAGAAGATCCTGAAGTTGGTGCGCGACTTCGTTCGTTCGGTCAATCCGGACGTCGAGGTGGTGCACCTCGACACGCTCGAGCCGTTCCTCGGCGAACCGACGGGACCGTTCGCGGAAGCGGCGAAGACGTCGTTGCGCCGCGCGGTGGGGAAGACGCCGGTCTTCGTGCGCGAAGGCGGATCGATCGGAGCGGTCCTCACCATGCAGCGGCACCTCAAGGCGCCGATCCTCTTCATGGGGCTTTCGCTGCCCGAGCATGGGTATCACGCGCCGAACGAACATTACGATTGGGGCCAGGCCTCGCGCGGGATGAAGGCGTTCCTGAACTACTTCGACCATCTCGCCGCGATGCCGCGCTGAGTCGGTCGAACTCCCTCGTGCGCGGCGTGCTGCGGCGGATCTCTCCGGGGTCCGCGTCTCGAATCATGTTCTTCCTGACCTGGTGGGTCGGGATGTTGATGGTGCTCGTGCTCGCGGGCCTGTACGCGCTCGCCCTCGTGGTCGTCCCCGAGCTCGCCGCCTCCGCCGCGCCCGAGTTGCACCGCTTCGGGGCGCCGTTGGGGGTGCTGGTCGTCGGGGTGGTCGGTTTCCTGACGGCGGTCTTCAACGCGCTGGTCTACGCGCTCTTCGCCGCGATCGGTGCCCGCGTCTACAACGGGCTGGCCGGCGTGATCGGTGGATTCGAGGTCGAGTTCGAGGCGATTCCGCCCCCCGCGGATTCGTCCGATTCTGGACGAAACTCGCCGCCTCCTCCGGCCGAAACCTAGAGCATGCAGCCCCTCCCCGGGACCGTCCGACCCGCGGCGCTTCGGCGGCGCGAGTTGGAGGACGCGATCGCGCGCTTGGATGAAGTCCAGGCGCGGACGACCGAGCGCGTCGATCTCCTGAACACACTCGCCTCGGAGATCCGCCACGACGACCCGCGGCGGACGATGGAGCTCGCCCGCTTGGCGCAGGCCGCCGCGACCGGCTCCGGGTACACGCGGGGCCAGGCCGAGGCACTGCGCCATCAGGGGATCGCCGCCTATTACCTCGATCGCTACGACGAGGCGCTCGAACGGAGCTTCGAGGCGTTGCCGCTCTTCGCCCGATTGGGGGAGCCGATCGGCGAAGCGTCCTGCCATCACACGATCGGGCTCACCTATCGGGCGCTCGGCGAATACGCCAAGGCGCTCGACTACTACATGCGCGCGCTCGCCGTCCGTCAGCAGGTGGGAGATCGCGAGGGCGAGGCCGCGACGCTCAACAGCATCGGACTGTTGCATCACTATCTCGGAGATCATCACAGCGCGCTCGAGTGCCACGAGAAGAGTCTGGCCATGCGCGAGGCGATCGGAGATCTCCAGGGGATCAGCCACTCGCTGAACAATCTCGGCGGCGCGCAATCCGAGCTCGGCCATCACGAACGCGCGCGAAACTTCTATCTGCGAGCGCTCGAGTCGACGCGCAGCAATCAGGATCGCCGGACCGAGTCGATCACGTTGAACAACCTGGGCGAGTCGTACTTCGTCGCCGGAGAGTATGCCCGGGCGCGTGAGCAGTTGGAGGCGAGCCTCTCGTTGAAGCGCGAGCAGGGGAACGCCAAGGGGCAAGTCGAGACGCTGATCCTGTTGGGCAAGGTCCTGACCGCATGCGATGAGATGGAAGGCGCCGAGGAGCGACTGCGCGAGGCGCTGACGGTTGCGCGCGAGATCAAGGCGCAGCCCGAGGTCAGCCGCGCCCACGGCGCGCTCGCGGTCCTCTTCGAGCGCACCGGACGGCTGGCCGAGGCGCTGACGCATCTGACCGAGTCGCACCGCGTCGAGCGTGAAGTGTTCGATCGTGAGAACGAGGCGCAGACGCGGCTCCTGCGGATCGGCTTCGAGGTCGAACAGAGCCGTCGCGACGCAGATCTCTACAAGAAGCAAGCGACCGCGTTGTCCTCCGCCAACGGCGCGCTGGCCGAGGCGCTGGCCGAAGCCGAACGTCAGCGCGCGAAGGCCGAAGAGGCCGACCAGATGCGAACCGAGCTGCTCAGCATCGCCGTGCACGACCTGAAGAACCCGATCCAGTCGATCCTCGGCATGGCCGAGCTGATCTGGGTCGAACACACCGAGGAACCGACCGGCGAACACGCGCGGATCGTGCTGCAGTCCTCGCGCAGGATGCTCCGCTCGATCGATGAGTTCCTCCAGATGGCGCAGGCCGAGTCGGGGCGGCTCGACCTGACGATGGAGCTGTTCGATTTCGGCGACGTCGTGCGTTCCGCCGTGCGCGCGAATGAACCTCAGGCGCGCAACAAGGAGCAGACACTCCTGGTCGAGGTATCCGGCGTGTGTCGCGTCGAAGGCGACGCCGACCGGTTGCGCGATGTCGTGGACAACCTGCTCAGCAACGCGATCAAGTACTCACCCGCGGGGAAACGGATCTGGGTGGTGGTGGCGCGGGGTGCGGCGCGGGGTGCGGCGTCGAGCGAGGCGTCAGACGGGGCGCACCACAATGCGCCGCACGCCACGTCGCGCGAGAGTCGGCGTGACGTCGTCCGCCTCACCGTTCGCGACGAGGGTCCCGGTCTCCGCGATGACGACCGCGCTCGCATCTTCGGCAAGTTCCAACGTCTCTCCGCGCGCCCGACGGCGGGTGAAGCGTCTTCCGGGCTAGGTCTCGCCATTGTGAAGCAGCTCGTCGAGCTGCAAGGCGGGACGGTCGCGGCGAAGAGCGACGGGCCGGGTACGGGAACGACGTTCATCGTCGAGCTGCCGGCGAGCGAGTGAGGCGGGCGCCGGCGCGGTCGCGGGCGCGTCAACTCGGTCCGGACCGAGTTGACGGGAGTCACTCGAGCTCGAGCACCCAGATGTCCGAGCCTCCGTTCTGAATTCGTGCGAAAGCGATCTGCGAGCCGTCCGGCGACCACGCGAGGTCGAAGGCCCCGAGTTCATCGAATGTGACCTGTGTCAGGTCCTTTCCCGTCGGCGACATCGTCCAGATCTCGAACGCACCCGTGCGGTCGGACGCGAACGCGATGCGGTCGCCTTCCGGGGACCATGTCGGTGAAGTGTCGAATCCGGGGTCGTTCGTCAGTTGCACGAGTTCGCCGGTGTCGACGGTCAGGACCCAGACCTCCCCGTTGCCCGTCCGTCGTGAACTGAAGGCGAGTCGAGCGCCGTCCGGTGACCAACGAGGATTCCCGAGACCCGAATCGGGGTCTGTCAGCAACGCGGTGATCGAATCCCCGTCGACCGAGACCATGTAGAGATCGAAGTCGAAGTCGGGCGGCGGGGTCGTGTAGGCGACGTACGCGATCCGTGTTCCGTCGGGAGACCACGAGCAGTCCTGCAGATTCCGCTCCGGTGCGTGGCGGATGAGTCGGGTGGGGACGGAACCCGCGGCCGAACGCACGGTCCAGAGTTCGCGCAGGTTGTCGGAGACTGGTTCCGCGACGAACACGATGCGATCTCCGCCCGGCGACCAGGAGGCTGAGTACTCCCTGCCCGCGTGGTTCACGAGACGAGTGGGGTCCCCGCCGGCCGACGGGGCGAGGTAGACGTGGTTGAGGTCGACCCAGGTCGCGACGAACGCCAGGGTCGTCCCATCCGGTGACCAAGATGGCTCGTTCGCTCGGCCCGACGCGGGGCCGGCGGTGATGCGCCGGAGGGCCGCGTCGCGACCCGCGAGCGGTGAGAGGAGAGCCGCGACCCCCGAGCCCCCTCCCGCCAGGATTCAGATCGAACGCGCATCGAACGCGCATCGAACGCGCATCGAACGCGCAGGACAACTTCGACCCGACTTGGTCAGTGAGCGAAGAAGCGACTCGCCGCGCGGCAAGTCGCGCCAGTTTTCGCACGTCCGAAAGTCGCTGCGCGGGATCGGCGAAGTCATTGTCGCGGCAGCCTCGCGTCGCGCCCGTCGCACCTGTCGCACCTGTCGCACCTGTCGCACCTGTCGCAAGCGTCGCACCTGTCGCGAAATACTCGCCACGGCAAGAAATCACATTCAACGCTTGACACGTTCTCGTGATCGCCGAGTTCGATAGAGACGAACCAAGCGCAGAATCCATCCGCAAAGCGCCTGCGGCTGTCCTCTGCGTAAAATCACAGCCGCTTCGCTCGGATTCTTGAAGATGCTCTCTCGATCGAACAGGCGGCGCCGGTCGCTGCGCCAGTTTCACGTGTTATAAACAAGTATGAACAATACATATACTATCGATCTGTCCAGCAGGTTCGCCTCCGCCGGTCGGCTCTCGGACGATGCACTCCTCGCACGGGTGACACAGTTGGCGGGCAACGAAGCAGAAGTCACCGCCGAGCTCGTCGCACATCTAGCCGAGTTGGATCTCCGAAGGCTCTATCTCGCGCGCGGCTGTTCCTCGCTCTTCGCCTACTGCACCGAAGTCTTGCACCTCTCGGGACACGCAGCCTACGCGCGGATCGAGGCGGCGCGCGCCGCCCGACGGTTTCCCCGGATCTTGGAGGACCTCGGGAGTGGGGCGCTCCACCTCACGGCGGTCTGTCTCCTTGCGCCGGTGCTCGACGAGTCGAACCACACTCGGCTGCTCGGGGCCGCTCGCCACTGTTCGAAGCGGAGGGTCGAGGAGCTCGTCGCAGCGGAGCGGCCGCGTCCGGATGCGCGGTCCACGGTGCGGAAGCTGCCAGTGCGGAAGTCGCCTGGCGGAACCACTGCGGCGCGACCGGCTGTCGAGACTTCCGGCCAGGGGGACGGCGGCCGGCCCGGTCGGCTGTTCGACAACAGCGACTCATCGCCGTCGCAGCAGCGGCCCGCGTGCGATCGCGCGACGATCTTCCCTACCGCCCCGGATCGGTACCGTGTGCAGTTCACGGCCGACGCCGAGATGCACAGTCGGCTCGTCCGGGCCCGCGATCTCCTGCGGCATCGCGTCCCGGACGGAGACGTCGCCCGGGTTCTCGACGCAGCCCTGCTCGCGCTCATCGAGAAACTCGAGCGAAGGAAGCTGGGGTTGTCGAAGCGGGCCCGGAGCGAACGACCCGCGGAGTCCACCGGCCGGAGGTGCGCCGCTGGGGCCCCCCGCGCCTCTGTCGGAGCGTCCCGGTATCTGACGGCCGATGCGCGCCGAGAGGTGTGGCGCCGAGACCGGGGCCAGTGCGCATTCATCTCGTCCGACGGCCGTCGCTGCTCGGCTCACGGATTCCTCGAGTTCCATCACGTCGAGCCATTCGCATGCGGGGGCCCCAACGTCGCATCGAACCTGTCGCTTCGGTGTCGCGCGCATAACGGCTATGAGGCCGAACGCAGTTCGCTTGGACCGTGGTTGGTTCGGGAGACTGTCGGGCAGGATCGACGCGACACGCGACACGCGACACGCGACACGCGACACGCGACACGCGGTGCCGGCCCGACACGCCGAGCGGGCTGGGCGGACCTCCCGCGCTCGCAACTCGGTCCGGACCGAGTCCGCGGCCGAGTCCGCGGCCGAGTCACTCCTGCGCTTCGACCTGCACGCGCCAACCCGGCGCTACGGAGTACACATCGCGAAAACTGCCGAGGTTGATCGCGAAGCCGAGTGTACCGGCGCTCGCGATGTAGGCGAGCGGGCTTCCTTCGGCGACGTTGCCAAAGGTGATCACGAGCGGGAGACGGAGGCGCACCGGCGAGGCTGCGCGATCGGCAGGATCGGCGCGATCGGCGCGATCGGCACGATCGGCGGAATCGCCGCCGCTGGCGGGCGTGATCACCACCTCGAGCCCACTCCCGCGCTCGATGCCGATCGCCGCGAGTTCCTTTTGGCCGATATTCGTCCACACGTTGCCATACGGCTCGTCGATGCGCAGGACGACCCCAACAGCCGTGTGACGCGCGACGTCGATCGTCGGCTCGGGAACATCCAGTCGTACGAGTGAGTCCGGGGGAAACGAGCGACCGACGCGCGAGAGATCGCCGCTCGACATCGCGAGGAGCGCGCCTGCGGGGCCGAAGAGATCGCGACCGTCGAATGTTCCAGGCGCCCAACGTGGGTTCACGCGGAGAGGTTCGAGGCGAACGACGGAGTCCAACCCTTGTCTTCGGATCACCTCGGTGAAGAGGCCGTTGTTGGGACCGACGTAGTACTGACCGGTGCGAGTCCGCACGGCGATCGGCGCACGCGGCGTGCCGACCCCCGGGTCGATGACGGCGACATGGACAGTTCCTGCCGGAAAGATTTCGGTTCCGGCAAGGGTGAGCGCGCCCAAGAGGACATCGAACGAATCGACCGCGTGACAGAGGTCGACAACCTCGATGTCGGAATCGATCGCGAGCACAGCGCCGTGGACCAGCCCGACCGCCTCGTTCGTGAGGCCGAAGTCGGTGGTGAGAGTCACGATCTGTCGTCCGAGCGCCGCTGGCGCGAGGACCATCTGCCCCACGACCACCATCGCAACCGTCTCTAGAACCCGTTTTCCCCCCGAACCCCGGACTCTCTCCCGCCAACCGCCGAACAATTTCGACACGTCACCCTCCGACACGCGGAGACCGAAGATATGCGCCTCGAGATTCGCGCTGGTTGAGTCATCCCTGAACCTGCGGCACAATACCCGACCGCTGTCCCTCGGACCGATTTCCGTGCAAGCAACTGCGGCGGCGGCGGCGGCGATGGTTGCAACGACGGTGATTGTCACGGTGAGAGCGACCGCGCGAGCGAGCGTGACGAATCCATTGAACGCAAGGGGGATCGATGTCGGGAGCCGAGAATAGTGGACAGTTCGAGGGAGGCCTCGAACGACTCGTCTGTCGTCGCCTCCACACGCATGAGCAAGCCCGCGCCGGCGCCGGCAAGTGGACCCTCCAAGAAGAAGATCCGAAGTACGCGCCCGATCGCACCTGCGACATCGAGCACCTGAAGCTCGAGGTCGAGGTCGATCTCCCCGCGAAGCGCGTCGAAGCCACCGCGACGCTGACCCTCCGCGCGGTCTTCGGTCCGTTCGAGTCGATCACCCTGGACGCGATCGACTTCGTCATCCATGAAGTGCGCGACGGGAGCGGACGCGCGCTCGTCTACAGCTACCTCGACCGTCAGCTCACGGTCCGTTTCGACGAAGCCGTGACCGATACGATCGACGTGGCCATCGTCTATCGAGTCGAGGATCCCTCTGGCGGGCTCTACTTCTACGGGCCGAATCCCTCCGAGCCGGAGGTCGAGTGGCAGATGTGGAGCCAAGGCGAAGATGAAGAGGCGCGGCACTGGATTCCGTGTCATGACGCGCCGCACGAGCGGATGACGACGGAGATGATCGTGACCGTCGCGGACAAGTACACTGCGATCTCGAACGGCGCGCTCCTCGACGGGACCGACTCGAAGAAGGACTCGAAGAAGGACGCGAAGCTGAAGGGGACGAAGACCTGGCGGTTCAAGGAGAGCACGCCCTATCCGTCCTACCTCATCACGCTGGTGGTCGGAGTCTTCGTGGAGCTCGAAGACACGTGGCGCGACGTGCCGGTCCCGTCGTTCGTCGAGCCGGGACGCGAAGAAGAGGGGCGCCGCGCCTTCGGTCGCACGCCCGAGATGATGGAGTTCTTCTCCAAGGCGCTCGACTGTCCCTATCCCTACGAGAAGTACGCGCAGGTCGCGGTTCGCCACTTCACGTTCGGCGGGATGGAGAATCTCTCGGCCACCACGCAGACCGAGAACACGTTGCACGACGCGCGCGCGTCGCTCGACTCCGACAGTGAGGATCTGGTCTCGCACGAGCTCGCGCACCAGTGGTTCGGCGACCTGCTCACCTGCGAAAACTGGGCGCACGCCTGGCTGAACGAAGGGTTCGCGACCTACAGCGAGGCGCTCTGGAAGGAGCACAGCGCGGGGCCGGACGAGTTCGCCTACAAGCTGGTTCAAGACGTCGATGAGTACATGCTGGATCCGTACCGCCGCGCCATCGTCTCGCGGCGCTATGCGCACCCCTTCCAGCTCTTCGACGGGCATCTCTATCCCAAGGGGGGATGGGTGCTGCACATGCTGCGCCGGTCGGTGGGCGACGAGGCGTTCTGGCGCGCGCTTCGCGCCTACGTCCAGCGGCACAAGGTCGGTTCGGTCGAGACGATCGACCTGATCCGCTGCTTCGAACAGACGACGGGGAAGAGCCTGCAGGGATTCTTCGACCAGTGGATCTACGCCCCCGGTCATCCCGACCTCGAGGGTTCGCTCTCCTTCGACGACGACACGTCGCTCGTGCAGGTCACGCTCAAGCAGACGCAGAAGCGGGATGGCGGCGCGCCGATCTATCGCCTGCCGATCCGCGTCGAGGCGCGCATCGAAGATGCGAAGGCGCGCGGAGGATTCCAGATCATCGCGAAGAGGTTCGAGATGGACCAAGCGGCGCAGACGTTCTACCTCGCCGTTCCATCGAAGCCGACTTGGGTCGCGGTCGATCCCGAGGGCTCGATCTTGCGCACCGTCAAGATCACGCGCCCGTTGGAGTGGATGGACTCGGCGGTCGCCGGCGCGACGCGCGATGCGCGGGTTTTCGCCCGCGTGGACAACGTTCGGCAGCTCGGTGAGCAGGCCGGTCAGCGCGCGACCCAGGTGCTCTCGCGCGTCATGCGTGAGGATCCGTTCTGGGGCGTTCAGGCGGAGGCCGCCTCGGCGCTCGGGCGACTCCTGAGTCCGCTGGCGCTGGAGATGCTGCTGCGCGACGGCCTGGCGCTCGTCCATCCGAAGGCGCGGCGCGCGGCGGTCTCGGCTCTCGCCGGCTTCAAGGATGAGCGCGCGACCCAGGCGCTGACGCAGATCGTCGAGAAGGGGGACGCCAGCTACTTCGTGGAGATGTCGGCCGCGGCCGCCCTCGGCCGCAGCGGGGGCGAGCGCGCGGCGGCGACGCTTCGGCCCGCGCTGAAACGCGCCATGGACCGACACGATTGGCACGACTTGGTCGCCCAAGGTTGCGCGATCGGACTGATGTCCGCGCGTTCGGAAGAAGCGCTCGTCGATGTGCTCGCGCTCGGTAAGGACGGCTCGCGCTACTGGGCGACGCGCCTCAACACGCTGCGCGCCGCCGCGGAGTTCGCCAGCGCGCGTCCGCATCTGGCTCGCCGCGTCGTCGAGGAGCTCGCGCCGCTCTTGGAGGATCCGGAGCTGCTGCTCTCGACGCGACTGCCGTCGGCTTTCGCCATGATCGGTCATGCGGCCGGGCTCGGGCCGCTGCGCCGCAAGGCCGAGACCACGCCCAACTCCCAGATGCGCGCCGCCTGCGAGATGGCGGCCGACGACTTGGCGGCGAAGTTGGCCAAGGGGGAAGAGACCGATCGCCTGCGCACGGAGTTCGAGAAGCTGAAGGAAGAGACGCGCGACATGAAGCAGCGTCTCGACAAGTTGACGGAGAAGGGCCCGGAGCGCGGGCCGAAGAGTTCCGAGTCGAAACCGAAAGAGCGGCCGTCGTTCGTGCCGCCGCCGCGCGACGAGTTCGAGGAGCGCCCGCGTCGTCGTCCGCCGACCGCGCGCTCTTCATTCCCCGACGACGAAGACGACGAAGTGATCGAGCGCCCGCGGCGCCCGCCGCCGCCTTTCGATCGCGGTCCGCGACCGCCGCTGCGTTCGTCGCGACCCGATCGCGATCGTCTGGATCGGCCTGATCGCGGAGATCGCATGGATCGTCCGAGTCGTCCCGGCGCTCGGCCCGGTGGGCGTCCCGGCGCCCGGCCCGATAGTCGGCCCGACAGTCGGCCGACGGGTCGTCCGAGTGCTCGTCCGAGTGCTCGTCCGAGTGCTCGTCCGGGCGCTCGACCCGGCGGCGCTCGCCCGGGTCTGGGTCGCCCCGCGCCGCGCCGCGACGCATGGAGTGAGGATCCGCCGCGTCGTCGTCCTACCGGCGATCGCCCCGACCGTCCACGTCCGAGTGGTGATCGACCCGATCGACCCGATCGGCCCGGTTCGCGCGGTCCTCGCGGTCCGCGACCCGGCGGTCCGCGACCGGGTGGATCACGTCCGCCGCGCCGCGACGATCGTTGATGTCTGGCGCCCGTGTCTCGATCCCGGTCAACGGTCGTGAGATCGCGGGCTATCTCGCGAGTCCGAACGTCGGGGCGCCGGCCCCCGGCGTGATCGTGCTGCAGGAGTGGTGGGGTCTCGTCCCGCACATCGAGCAACTCTGCGATCGATTCGCGAGTGAAGGCTTCGTCGCGCTCGCGCCCGACCTCTATCACGGCGAGATCGCGAAGAGTCCCGATGAAGCGGGGAAGCTGCTCATGGCGCTCGACATCGCGGAGACGGAGAAGGATCTCCGGAGCGCGACGGCGTTCCTGCTCTCGCAGCCTGCGGTGACCGGCGACAAAGCGGGCGTCGTCGGATTCTGCATGGGCGGCCAACTGCGCGAGTTGGCCGCCGCGAGCAATCCGGGCATCGGCGCCTGTGTCGATTTCTACGGCGTGCATCCCAATGTCGCGATCGATCTCGAGCGGATGACCTGTCCCGTGCTCGGCCTCTTCGCGGAGCATGACGGGCCGGCGACGCTCCAAATGGCGCGTCGTCTGGAAGAACTGGGCGGCAAGGGACAGCGTTTCGAAGCGGTGGTCTATCCCGGCGCCAAGCACGCGTTCTTCAACGACACGCGCCCGTCAGTCTACGACCCGAGCGCCGCGGCGGACGCCTGGCGCCGCGTGCTCGAGTTCTTGCGCGACCATCTCGCCCGCGCGTGAGCGAGCCTCAGTGAGCGAGGCAGAGGCGACCCGGCTGTTCGAGCCGTACCAGCCGATCCCCACCGACCGGAGAGCCACACCGCTCGATCTCGAGATCCGACCCGCGGCGCGCGAGTCGGTCGATCTCGAGGATGCCCCTCACGGTTCCTCCGCGAGATCATGGAAGACGAGGAGCGCGACGAACATCTGCTGCTCGTCGCGATGACGGACGGCGTCACTGGCGGCGCGGTCGCGGCCTTCGCCCGCGCGGCGCGTTTCGAGGATCCGCGCGACGCGTCGCCCGCGAACTGCGCGCCGACCAAGCGTTCTATCTCGTCAACGCTCTCAACCGCGCTTCGATCGACCTTCACGCCGAGTTCGAGTTCGTCGAACTCACCCGGGACTTCTGGCATCCGCACGCCACGTTCGTCGGCGGCGAGGGGATCCTCTATCGCGTGGAACTCAGCC
The DNA here is from genome assembly GCA_964631125.1 of uncultured bacterium. Lineage (GTDB taxonomy): Bacteria > Eisenbacteria > RBG-16-71-46 > CAIMUX01 > CAIMUX01 > CAZVYN01. The sequence goes on from CAZVYN010000021.1 coordinate 35,559, forward strand.
CCACGGCGAGATCCGGTGATTCCACGCGTAGAACCCTAGCTTGATCGTTTCGGTCAGGACTCCCATCGTGTCGTGTTCGCGCTTCCACCACCGCTCCGGATTGTCGCTGGAGCGGCCGATCGGTAGGTGATAGACGGCGACCTCGATGCCGCTCTCGTCGAAGATCTTCCTGAAGGTCGATCGCGTCCGTCGCGTATGGAAGGGTGAGGTGACGATCACGACCGAGCGCCATCCGTGCTCGCGTGCGACCAGCAGGGTGCGCTGCGCTTCCTCGATCGTGCTCGTGGGACCGAGCGAGAGGACGATCGAGTCGGCGGGGACTCCCCTTCGGACCGCGATTCTCCGCTTGGCCTCTCCCTGCGAGAGGGAGTCTCCGTCGGTGTACACGGGGATGAAGGGAACATCGGGGCCGGTGATGAGGATCGCGGCCGCATCTCCGCGCCGATAGATCTGGATCGCGGCGGCCAGTCGCTCCCCGGCGCCGCCGGCGAGCACGGTCGCTGCGTCGCAGCGTCCGAAACTGTCCTCGACGATGAGCCACTGGGCGTAGCGCTGGAGCGCGACCGGCAGGAGCAACCAGCCGACTCCTCCGATGGCGGCCAGGAGGATGAGGATCGTCAGGGGGCCATGTTTGCGACGCCGATCGCCGCGACGACGCATGTGTCGGACGGAGGTTTGGCTCAAAGCGCCGCGCTCATCGGGAGAACTCCACGGGCGCCGCGTCGAGCGGGAGTTCGTCCACCGCGATATCGACGCTGGGAGTTCCGCAGACGCCCAAGTCGGCCCCGAGGCGTCCGCATCCGTGCGGCGAATTCTGCGGAAGGCAGAAGGAGCGCGGCGTCACGCGGAAGTCGTTCCGTCCGCAGAATCCGGGCGGCAGATGGATCGCGTCCTCCAGCAGCGCGCAAGCGGGCGGGGCTTCGGGCCAGAAGAGGCAACAGCTCGCGGAGACCGTCGCGTTGACGCAGCCGATGGTTGTCGCGGCGATGTTGCGGAAGAAAACCGTCCGCTCGACGGAGTAGCTCCCGGCATTGCGCGCCAGCACCGTGGCGATGTCTCCCCAGCGCGGGCCGTTGTACGCCAGCGTGGAGTTCTCCATTCGCAGCGAACCGAACTGAGCGGAGACCGCGGAGCCTTCGCCCGCGCGGTTGCGGACGAAGACGCAATTGCTGACGAGCGGCGTCTCAGTCGACTCGACGATGTAGAGCGCGCCGCCCTCACTGGCGTCGTTTCCCTCGAAATGGCAGTCGAAGAATCGCCCCTGGGCCAGGTAGATCCGAGCGGCGCCGCCCGTCGCCGCCTGGTTCGCCTCGACCCGAGCCCGTCGCCAGGTCGCGCCGCCGCCGCCTTCGTGCGCAATGCCGCCGCCGCTGCCGGCGAAGTTCTCGCGGATGACGCAGTCTTCGATCACAGGCGCGCCGCCCCAAACCCAGACACCGCCGCCGATGTTCGCGTGGTTTCCGCGCACGAGGAGATTGCGCACCGTCGGGCTGGCCTCGTAGAGGAACAGCGCGCCGCCACGGGTTTCACCGCCGCCGCCTGCCGTGGCGGGCGCGTCGCCGCCAGCGTTTCCGGTCGCCCGGCTCTCTCCGCTCCCTCCGTTCCCCTCACCGCTTCGGATCCGAGCGGCGTCGGCATCGGCATCACCGTCCGAGTCGAACTCCGGTTCACCCTCAGGCGCGATCGAGAACGGAGTCCCCGCGCCCCCGGTCAAGGTGAAGCCGTCGACCACCGTCTCCGCCGTCTGCCCGAACGCGATCGTGACGACCGAGCCGATCCCGTTCGCGTCGATGGTGGTCGTGGCCGGCCCGGCCGACGACCGCAGGACGATCCGCTTGCCCGCGAAAGACACGCGCCCGACGTAGTGACCGGGATACACGACAACCGAGTCGCCATTCGTGCAGGCCTGGATCGCGGGCTGCGGGTGCGTGAAATCGCCGGAACCGTCGAGCGCGACGGTCCAGGTGCGGGCCAAAGAAGCCGTTGGCGCGATGCCGGAAACCATGGGGCCCAGGAGGAGCCCGAGTCCGAGAAGCGACCGCTGGAGTGACGGGCTCAGTGCGCGCAACGAAGGGCCTCCGAAGTAGCCGGCTCGAGTGGACGGCAGTATAGCCTCCGCATCCACGCAATTGTTGCCCGCGCCGCCGTTGGCCAGCGAAGATGCCCGGCGTGCGAACCTGCAAGCGCCTGATCTCGATCGCGTCTCTCGTCCTCTTCACGATGGCGTGCGATGAAAGTCGGGCCGATCCCACCAAGGCGCTGATCTCGGCGCCGCCGGGCGAACAGCTCTATACCGTGCCCGAACCGGCGCTGGACCTCGTGAGGCTAGACAACCCGTCCCAGGCGGCGATCACGCGATTCGGCGTCGTCGCCTGCATCAGTCCCGAGGAGGGACACCTCGGGGCCAACGTCACGTTCACTCTGCGCCACGCTCCGGGCACGCCGACGTCCAAACCCGCCTCGTTCGTCCTGCACCGAGGATTGAAGGTCGGCTCGGCGGCGCACGCGCGCTCGCCGAAACTGAAACTGCGGCTCGAGTCGCTCGATCGCCTCGATCCCCGCGCGCATTGGCGTCGCCCGCCCTACGAGGCGCTGGCCGGCTACGAACATGGTCGCACCGTGCTCATCCACTGGGACGACCCCTCGGTGCTCGTCTGGCCGGAGTCGATCGATCTCCAGTTGTTCTACTCCGGCGTCATCGCCGATTCGCTCCGCGCGCCGGATGTCGCCTATGGACGGTCGTTCGAGACGACGACGGGGCTGATCGAGAATCGCGGCGCGTATCTCTCCGGCGGGACATTCTGGGTTCCGTGGCGACCGGATGAGTTGTTCACCTTCGATCTGAACGTGGCGTCGCCCGACGGATGGCGGGTCGTGTCTCAAGGGGGGTCGCCCGGGCGAATCGAGTACGCACCGGATCCGTTCGAAGGCGTGGATGACGGCTCGGACCTCTGTCGCGGCGGCGGCGCCGATGCGTGGCGATGTCCGCATCCGATGCAGGAGATCTACCTGGTGGCCGGCCCCTGGGAGCAGCACCAACAGTCACACGGCGACGTCAACTGCATGACCTTCACCTACGCCGACACCGATTCGACCATCTGGGGACGCTACCTGCGCGGCACAGGCCGTTACCTCGATCTCTACGAAGAGCTGATCGGCCCGTATCCGTTCGAGAAGTTCGCATTGGTCGAGAACTTCTGGCAGAGCGGCTATGGGATGCCGAGCTTCACGTTACTGGGTGATCGTGTTATCCGCCTGCCGTTCATCCTCGACACGTCGTATGGACACGAGATCTTGCACAATTGGTGGGGCAACGGCGTTTTCGTCGATCCCTCGGACGGCAACTGGTGCGAGGGGCTGACCGTTTACGGCGCGGATTACTTGTACAAGGAGCGCGAGTCGCCCGAGGCGGCGCGGCAGTACCGGCTCGATGCGTTGAAGTCGTATCTCGATTACGTCGATGCGGGTGAAGACTTTCCCTTGAGCGAGTTCCGCGAGCGACATGATTCGGCGACGCAAGCCATCGGCTACTCCAAGGCGATGATGGTTCTGCACCAGATTCGGCGCGAGCTCGGGGATGAGGCGTTCTGGCAGGGGCTGCGCGAGTTCTATGCGGCGCACGAATTCCAGCCTTCGAGTTGGACGGATCTGCTGCGGAGTTTCCCCCGTGCTCAGGGACGGACCATCGACCCGGCGGCGTTTCGCGCGATGTGGCTCGATCGGTCGGGCGCGCCGACCGTCTGGTTGGACTCGGTCGATGATTCACCCAACAAGATCCGCCTGCGTCAGACGATGGAAAGCGGCGGTGAGGCTTGGTTCGCCTTTGACGTTCCGGTGCGCGCTCAGTACGAGGATGGATCGACGGCCAACCTGTCGATCTCGCTCTCTGGCGCGACCGGAGAGATCACGGCGCCGTCGAAGAGCCGGTTGACGCGCGTGGAGATCGACCCCGATTTCGAGGTGATGCGACGTCTCCATCGCAGCGAGATCCCGACGACGCTGAGTCGGGTCCTCGGGGCCGATTCGATCGCGGTCGTACTCGGTGTGGACCTGACCGACTCGATGCGCGCGGAGGCGCAGGCTCAGATCGAGACGTGGCGGCGCGGGTTGGAGGTGACGGTGCTGGAGGAGGCGACGCTTCCTCAGGGCTGGAGTCGTGGCGGCGCGGTCTGGTATCTGGGATCGGGGTCGATCGCGCGGGCGCGTGCGGCCGGGCAGTCGGAGATCGCATGGGCCGGCACGCGCGTTTCGCGGGTGGCGGAGGTTGAAACGGCGGGTCAGACGGTCGTCCTGGCGGGAACCACGACCGATGGAGCGGAGTCCTGGATCGTCCTTCTGCCGCACGACGCCGCCTCGATGCGCGCCGTCGCCGAGAAGATCCCGCATTACGGCCGTTACAGTTATCTGCTCTTCGAAGGGAGCCGCAACGTGGGCAAGGGAATTTGGCGCGACGTCGATTCGCCCCTGAAATGGGAAGTACGCCGATGAAGCCGCGAGCCGCTCGCGGTTTCATCGGCGGATTGTGCCTTATCGCGCTGTTGGCGAACGCGAGTCCGTTGCTCGCACAAGCCCCCAACATTCGCGCCGTCGAGGTTCGTCTCCGCCAAGACGTCACGTTTCTGACCGATCCCAAGCTGGAGGGTCGCGGCGCGGGGACCGCAGGGCTCGAGGAGGCCGGGAAGTACATCGAGCGGCAGTTCGAGGCGGCGGGGTTGGCGCCGGCGGGAGACGGCGGGGGGTGGCGGCAGGATCTGGACTCCGACGCTGGTGGGGATTCGAATGTCTTGGGGCGCCTGCGGGGCGCAGGCGCTACAGCAGGCGCTACTCCCGGCGCTACGGCCGGCGAAGCCGCGACCTGCCTGGTCCTCGGCGCGCACTTCGATCATCTCGGTCGTGATGGGAGCGGCGCGATCTTCGCGGGGGCGGACGACAACGCGTCCGGCGTCGCGATCCTGCTCGAAGTGGCGCGACGGCTCGCCGAAGAAACAGCGCAGGACGGATCGATGCGGCCGGCGCGCGACATCCTCTTCGTCGCGTTCGCGGGTGAGGAGACCGGGCTGCTCGGATCGCGCGCCTACGTCGCGCGGCCGGCTTGTCCGCTCGAAGAGACCGTCGCCATGATCAATCTCGATACGGTCGGGCGACTCCAGGGTGGAAGGCTCTTCGCGATCGGCGCGGGGAGTGCGCTGGAGTGGGACTCGATGCTGAAGGGCGTCGCCATGGCCGCCGGGATCCAGGTAGACGCGTTGAACGCGGGGCCGTTCGCGTCGGATCAGGTTCCGTTCTTCGAGCGTGGAGTTCCGGTGCTGCATCTCTTCACCGGGCCGAACGCCGACTACCATCGCGCGGCCGACACGGCCGAGAAGCTCGATTACGCGGGGATGTCTTCGACGGCCGATCTCGTGACGGAACTGCTGCTCTACCTCACCGATCGGCCGGGACGCCTCACGTTCGTTCCTCCGGGCGCAGCCGAAGCGAAGCCGCAGAGCTCGAGCAACCCCGCGCCGCGGCGGGTGAGTTTGGGGACGATCCCTGACTTCTCGCGGGAGAGCGGGGGCGTCCTCTTGTCCGGCGTCATGCCCGGGAGCCCGGCCGAGGGTGCGGGGTTCCAGAAGGGCGATGTCTTGGTCGAACTCGACGGCGAGTCCCTCGACACGCTTGCCGATTTCACCGATGTCCTCAAGCGCCACGCCCCCGGCGACTCCGTCGTCGTGGTGGTGGATCGTGCGGGGCAGCGGATCTCTCGGACCGTTCAGCTCGCGGAAAGGAAGTAAGAGATGCGTCTGTTCTCTCGTCGACTCATCGGTTCGCTGGCGCTCGGTTCGCTCGCGGTCGGGGTGCTCATCTCGGCGGCGCTGTTGGTCGGCGCCTCTGTCCCAGCCCACGCGCAGCAATTCACGCTCGGCCTCAACTGGCAGCCGCTCACTCTGGATCAGGCGCTGGCCGAGGCGGAGAAGACCGGGAAGAAGGTCTTGGTCGAGGTCTGGGCCGACCACTGCGAGCAGTGCAAGGTGATGGACGCCGAGATCTGGAACACTCCCGACGGGATCACGCTGGCCAACAACGCCATCCCGATCAAGATCAACAGCGTGGCGCCGGAGGGACAGGCGCTGGCCAAGCGCTATCCGGTGCTCGGACTTCCTCTCACCATCTTCTTGAACGAAGACGGGACCGAGTTCGATCGCGTCGTCGGTTATGACGGACAGCGACCGTTCCTGCTCGAGGCGTCGCCGATCAGTCAGGGCATCGACGGGTTGCCGATCTTGGAGAAGCGTCTCGCCGCCACGCCGGACGACGCCATGCTCATGACCGAGATCTTCGAGAAGCTCCTCTCGCGCAAGCGCGACGCTGACGCCAAGGCGATGCTCGACCGAATCTTCGCGGCCGACGCGAAGACGGGCGGAATGGTGGGAGAGCGTGCGCTCGGGCAGATGGCGCGCTACGCCACCTACTACCAGGGCGATCACGCCGGCGCCTTCGAGCTCTGGAAGGCGATCGTCGATCGCTATCCGACCTCGAGCAGCATGGGCGGCTCGATCGACGGCGCCTACAAGGCCGCGGTCACGATGGGCAAGGTCGGGGACTGGAAGACGTGGCTCTGCGCAGCCACCCAGAAGCACGGCAAGAGCGGAATGCTCCAGCAAGCGGCCGCGCTCACGGCCTATCGCTACAAGGTGATGGACCCCTGCTTCGGCCAAGCGGCGCGCACCGCGATCGCGCTCGGGATGAAGGCGCCGAATCTCGAGGCGGTCGCGGTCGCGATGGAAGGGAAGTAGCGGCAGGGGGCGCGTCGTCCGCGCGCTCGAGCGCGCGCACGCGCACGCGCGTGGAACCCGGGCGCGCTTGTGAAAAGATGCGCAACTAGGTGCGCACCGAGTTGCGCATCTTTTCACAATGTCACCAGACTCGGAACTCGCTTCGGAACACGTTCACGAACACGTTTCAAAACGTGTTCGGCCTACCGCGAGTGCTCCGCGACAAATGCCGAGTCGGTGAAGGTGTGCAGGAACGCGAGTAGGTCCGCGATCTGTGCTTCGGAGAGCAGCAAACCGGTGCCGAAGCGCACGAAGACCGCGCGATTCGGCGAGTCGTGCCCGCCGGAGTTGTAGTGGTCGACCACTTCGCGCAGCGTGCCGAAGCGCGCGTCGTGCATGTAGGGCGCGGTCAACGCGACGTTGCGCAGGGTCGGCGTCTTGAAACGGCCGTAGTCCGCCGCTTGTCCACTCACCGCCGCGCGCCCCGGATCGGTCGGCAGCCTATCCAGCCCGACGTCATGGAATCCCTGATCGGTCAGCAGGATGTTGCCGTGACAGTGGAAGCAGTCGGCCTTCTCGGTGAAGAACAGGTTGAAGCCGCGCAATTCCTCCGGCGTGAACTCGACCTCTCCGCGCAGGAAGCGGTCGTAGCGCGACTGATTGGAGACGAGCGTTCGCTCGAACTGCGCGATCGCCATCGTCACGCGTTCCTTGGTGACGTCCTCGTCACCGAAGGCGAGGCGGAACATCTCGCGGTAGCGAGGGACCGCGGCGATCTTGTCCGTCGCGTCCTCCCAACTCTGGTGCATCTCGATCGGATTCGTGACCGGCTCGAGCGCCTGCATCTCCAACGACTGCGCGCGTCCGTCGAGGAAGAAGGCGCGTCCCCACGCCACGTTGATGATCGGAGGCGTGTTGCGTACGCCGCGGAGGCCGTCGATCCCCTCGCTGAATCGTTCGCCGTGATCGGTGAAGGAGAATTCCGGCGCGTGGCAGCCGGCGCAGGCGAGCGTGTTGTCGGCGGAGAGGATCGGGTCGGAGAAGAGTTCGCGGCCGAGAGTGATGCCTTCTTCGGTCAGGGGGTTGTCGGAAGGGATGGCGGGCGGAGGGAAGCCGGGGATGGAGAGGGTGACGGGAGTGGTGGGAGGGGGAGGTTGTGCGGGGTCTTGGCTACAGCTCGGGAGGAGGGCGGTAGTTGCGAGTGAGAGGATGAGGAGCGCGCCGCGCTGCGCGGCGCGCGACGCCGCGTGCTGCACGCGACGTTTCATCGCGCCACGTTAAACGCATCCGCGGCGTTCTCCCGCAGAATCTGTTGGGGCTCGTGCCGGTCCATGATGAAGTTGCCCCAGGTCGCGAAGTCGTAGACCTGCGGAGTGCGGAACCACTGGTCGATCTCCATCTCCAGGCTGAGCGAGCGCGCCCCGTCGGTCTCCGTGAAGACGACGTCGCGAAGGAGCACGGGGACGTTGTGGTTGATGTACGGCGTCCCCTGCGAAGGACTCTCCTGCGCGCGCCCGAGGTGCGCATTGAACGGCCTCCGCGCTACCCCCTCGCGCCAGTAGAAACCCTCGATCTGGATGTTGTGGTAGCCGCCGCCGAGAGGAATCGGCCACTCCATGTTGAGGTCGTCGAGAGTCGGCTCCGCGATGCCGCCGAGGCGATTGCGCGCGTCGTCGAGCCCGATGAGGAAGGCGAGCGACACGTACTCGATCCGCGGCACGTTGGGGATGAGAAACCGGAGCGTGGGGAGCTGCTCGGCGTCGACATAATGGAGCCTCGTATCGACGAAGTTCGTGTCGGCGGAGGTGAACTGGAAGTTCGTCAGATAGTGACGCACCCGCGAGACGTAGAAGCTGTCCCCGGAGGCCGCCAGATAGCGCCCGGTCTCGAGTTCGAGGGGGCGACCGTTGACCGTGTAACGGACGTCGACTCTGACGTGCGCGCCGTTCCCCGGCGGGGGTTCGGTCGGATCGTCGTCGCCGCAAGCCGGCGCCAGGAGCAAGAGGAGCGCCAGGAGCGGTAGGCCGAGGCCCGAGGAGCGGGCGCGCCGCCGTTTGATTCCCACTCGCTGCTTCCTCCCGACAGACCCGGCTGATTCGATCTGTTGGTTAGGGTAACGTCGCGTCGAGAAGAGGGTCAACGCGGCCGGCTTCATCGGAAAGCGCGCGCGGCCAGCATTCTGGTCGTCAGAGAGGAATCCACCGAAGCATGTCGTCGATCCGTTCGCTTCACCACGCTCGCTCCCGGAAGGTTCCAGCGCTGACCGCGGCGGCGCTGCTGCCGTGCTTCCTCGCCCCGGCATACGCCGCCACCTGGCGTGTGCCGTCGCAGGTCCCGACGATCCAGGCGGGAATCGACTCGGCCGCGGTCGGCGACACCGTCTTGGTCGCCGACGGCGAGTACTCGGGCCCGGGCAACTACAACATCACCTTCAGCCCGCCCCATCCGCCGGCCCCACCGGCGCCGGTCGACATCGTCGTCCGATCAGAGAACGGCTCCCGCTTCACCGTCATCGATGTCCAAGGGACGGCGGAATCTCCGCGCCGCGGCTTCTTCATCGGGACGAACGAGACGTCGGCCTCGGTCCTGGAGGGATTCACGATCAAACGCGGCCACATGGCGACGTCGCCGAGCCTACGGTCGGCCGATCCGCAGCACGACCTCAGCGCCGGAGGGGTCAAGGTCCAGACGGCCGATCCTGTCCTGCGAGACCTGGTCGTCGTGGACTGTCAGAGCGAGTTCACCGGCGGCGGAATCTCGATCGAGTTGGGCGCTCGGCCGCGGCTGGAGGAAGTGATCATTCGCGGCTGCGTGGCCGGCATCCAGGGCGGAGGTCTCAGCATCGAGACCGGTTCCGCTCCGACCATCATCGACTCCGAGATCACGGGGAGCTTTTCGCGTTCGGGCGGCGGCGTGCATGTCTCCGCCAACCCGACGTTCATCAACTGTCTCATCGCGGGCAATTGGTCACTGGCGGGCGGCGGGATCGAGACCAACGGCTTCGCCAATCTCACGCTGGAACGGTGCCTCGTCTGGAACAACTGCGCGTCGCTCCGAGGAAATGAGGTCTATGCCGAGGCCTCGGGCTCGTTCCAGCTCGACTGCTGCCTCATCGACTCGACCGGCGTCGTCGTCGAAGGTTTCACGAGCTTGACCTACGGCGAGACCACACGCTTCGTCGATCCGCTCTTCTGTTCGCCGGAGAATTGCGAACTCGCGCCGAATCAGAGCGGGCACTACGCCGTTTCGGTCAACTCGCCCGCGCTGCCCGAGTTCACGCCGTGCGGCGAGGTCATCGGCGACGTCTCGCGCAGTTGCGCGATCGTTCCGACGTCACCCCTCAGTTGGGGGAGGCTGAAGGCGACGTTCCGCTGAGCGTTCGCGCCCGTCATGCCGACGGCGCGGCCGCGTCCCCGGCGTGCGCGGATGGCTGGGGCGCAACCGTAACCGCCCCCGCCGCCGGATACATCCCGTGCATCTCTTGCAGACTTTCGACGCCCCAACCGCCCGCGCGCAGTGTGCGGATCGCGTCGACGATGGCGCGGCTACCCGACAGCGTCGTGATGCAGGGGACGCCGTGCGCAAGCGCGGCTTTGCGGATGGCGCTCTCGTCGTAGAACGAGGCGCGTCCGAGCGGAGTGTTGATTACCAGTTGCACGGCGCCCTCGGCGATGCGGTCGGCGGCGTTGGGATGTCCTTCATTCACCTTGAAGATCGGCTCGACGTCCAGCCCACGCGCGCGCAGGTGCGCGGCTGTGCCTCCCGTCGCGGTCAGACGGAAGCCCATCTCGACCAGATCTCGCGCGATCTCGGCGGCCTCGTCCTTGTCGTTGTCATTCACGGTGAGGAAGACCGCCCCTTGCAGCGGAACGCGCAAACCCGCGGCCAGTGCGGCTTTGGCGAAGGCCACGCCGAAGTCAGGGCCGATCCCCAGGACCTCCCCGGTCGAGCGCATCTCGGGTCCGAGGAGCGTGTCGACTTCGGGAAAGCGATTCGAGGAGAAGACCGGCATCTTGACGAAGACGCGATTCGGCGGAAGCGGGAGCCCTTCGTGGACCGCCTCACCGGACGTCTCCGGGCTCGCCCCTAGGCCCGCTTCGAGAGCCGGATCGGCGAGGCCCTCGCCCGACGCTTCGCGCGGTGAGAGCCAGGCCGGATCGACGAGATCCCGCAGCCGTTCGCCCAGGATGAGTCGCGTCGCCAGTTTCGCCAGCGGCAGCCCGGTCGCCTTGGCCACCCAGGGGATGGTGCGCGAGGCGCGCGGATTCGCCTCGATCACGTAGACGATCTCATCGCGCACCGCGAACTGCACATTCAACAGCCCCTGCACACGCAAGGCGCGAGCGAGACGGGCGGCGGCTCGGCGCATCGTCGCCTGATGACGCGGCGGCACCTTGAAAGGCGGCAGCACGCAGGCGCTATCGCCGGAGTGGATCCCCGCCTCCTCGATGTGTTGCTGCACGCCCGCGATGAGGACGTCGTCGCCATCGCAGAGCGCGTCGACATCGACTTCGAACGCGTCTTCGAGGAATCGATCGAGGAAGACCGGATGCTGCGACGAGAAGGCGAAGGCGTCCGCGGCGTACGTCTGGAGCGCTTCGTCGTCGTAGACCACCCGCATAGCGCGCCCGCCGAGAACGTACGAGGGCCGCACGATGACCGGGTAGCCGATCCGCCGCGCCGCCGCCAGCGCTTCGTCGAGCGTCGTGGCGGTGGCCATCTCGGGCCGCGGGATCTCCAGCGCCGCCAGCAACGCGCCGAATCGTTCGCGATCCTCCGCCAGATCGATCGAGTCGACCGATGTGCCCAAGATGCGGACGCCGGCCCGCTCCAGCTCGCGCGCGAGGTTGAGCGGCGTCTGACCGCCGAACTGCACGATGACCCCTTCCGGCTTCTCCCGCGCGACGACGTGCAGCACGTCTTCCAGCGTGACCGGTTCGAAGTAGAGGCGATCGGCGGTGTCGTAGTCGGTCGAGACCGTTTCGGGATTGCAGTTCAGCAGGATCGATTCGACGCCTCGGTCGCGCAGCGCGTAGGCGGCGTGACAGGCGCAATAATCGAATTCGATCCCCTGCCCGATGCGGATCGGCCCGCCCCCCAAGACCAGCACCTTGCGCCGGTCGGTGGGATCGGCCTCGCAGCGACTCTCATAGGTCGAATAGAGGTACGGCGTGTGCGACTCGAACTCACCCGCGCAGGTGTCGACGCGGTGATAAACCGGCGTCACATCGAGCGTCGCGCGAGTGGCGCGCACCGCCTCTTCGGTCGTTCCCGAGAGATGCGCGAGGCGGCGGTCGGAAATCCCGGCGCGCTTCGCCGCCAAGAGATCGGGCCGAGAGAGCGCGGCCAGGCTGCGCGCCTGCACGCGCCGCTCCAACTCGATCACCTCCTGCATCTGTCGCAGGAACCAGGGATCGATGGCGGTCCAGGCCGCGATCGTCTCGGGCGTGAATCCGTGCTCCGCGCCGCGGCGCAACCCCTCGCGCAACGCGAAGAGCCGCTCGGGCCGCGGTTCGGTCAGGAACGAGCGGAGGGCGTCATCGTCGAGCAGCTCCATCCGTCGCTGCATGGCGCCCTCGCCCGAGGAAGTCGCCATTTCCAGCGAGCGGAGCCCCTTCTGGAGCGCCTCCTTGAACGTCCGGCCGATCGCCATGATCTCGCCGACCGATTTCATCTGCGAGCCGAGGAGCGACATGGCGCCGGGAAACTTCTCGAAGTTCCACCGCGGGATCTTCACCACCACGTAATCGAGCGCCGGCTCGAAGCTGGCCGGCGTCTTCTTCGTGATGTCGTTGGCGATCTCGTCCAGCGTGTATCCGACGGCGAGTCGCGCAGCGATCTTCGCGATCGGGAATCCGGTCGCCTTCGAGGCGAGCGCCGAAGAACGCGAGACGCGCGGATTCATCTCGATCACGAGGACGCGCCCGTCCTCCGGGTGCACGGCGAACTGGATGTTGGAGCCGCCCGTCTCCACCCCGACGCGGCGGATCACCGCGAAGGCCTGGTCGCGCAAGTTCTGGTAGTCGCGGTCGCTCAGGGTCATGGTCGGCGCGACGGTGACCGAGTCGCCGGTGTGCACCCCCATCGGATCCAGATTCTCGATCGCGCAAACCACGACGGCCTGGTCCGCCCGATCGCGCATCACCTCGAGCTCGAACTCTTTCCAGCCGAGCAGCGACTCCTCGATCAAGAGCTGCCGAACGGGCGAGAGATCGAGCCCGCGCCGCACGATGGCGACGAACTCTTCCTCGCTGCGCGCGATGCCGCCGCCGAGGCCGCCCAGCGTGAACGACGGGCGCACGATGAGCGGATAACCCAACTCCGCCGCTGCCGTGAGTGCTTCCTCCAGGTTGCCGGCGATGCCGCTGCGAGGAACTTCCAGACCGATCTCGACCATCGCCTGCTTGAAGCTGAGGCGATCTTCGGCCAGGCGGAGCGCGTCGACGCCGGCGCCCAGCAGGCGGACGTCGAAGCGCGTGAGTATCCCGGCGTCGTGGAGCTCGAGGGCGAGGTTGATGGCGGTTTGACCGCCGACGGTGGGGAGCAGGGCATCGGGGCGCTCGCGGGCGATCACGCGCTCCAGCGCTTCCAGGGTGAGAGGTTCGATGTAGGTTTGATGGCGGAGTTCGGCGCCCGAGGCGCCGAACAGTTCTACATCCGTCATGATCGTGGCCGGGTTCGAGTTCACCAGGATGACGCGATATCCCTCGGCCGCCAGCGCCTTCACCGCCTGCGTGCCCGAGTAGTCGAACTCGCAGGCCTGTCCGATTACGATCGGACCGGATCCCAGGACCAAGATCGAGCGGATCGATGCGTCGCGCGGCATCGCGGTCAGTGACTCACGCCGGTCAGCGTGGCGACGAACTCATCGAAGGCGCCGCTCGCCTCGTGCGGCCCGGGCGACGCCTCCGGGTGGTACTGCAGGCTCCAGATCGGGCGGCTGCGGTGGCGCACTCCCTCGACGGTTTGATCGTTCAGGTTCACGTGCGTCACCTCCAGATCGTCCGGCACGCTCGACGGATCGATCGCGTAATTGTGGTTCTGCGATGTGATCGCGACGTGACCGGTGCGCAGATCCTTCACCGGATGATTGGCGCCGTGATGTCCATACGGCAGCTTCACGATGCGGGCGCCGAAGACCATCCCGGTGAGCTGATGCCCGAGACAGATGGCCAACGTCGGGTACCGCTGCAAGAGACGCTCGATCCGGGGCAGACTCTCCGTCAGCGCCGACGGATCTCCCGGACCGTTCGATAGCACCAGTCCATCGGGCGAGAGCCGTTCGATCCAACTCGGTTCAGCGTGCGCCGGCAACACGGTGATCTGGCAGCCGCGCCGATCCAGCTCACGCAGGATGCCGAACTTCACGCCGCAATCGAGCACGACGATGCGCGGGCCGTCCGGACGGGCGCCGTCGGAACGATCGTGATACCGACTCTCGCGCCACTGGTACGCCGCCGGCGTGCTGACCGCGCCCACCGCGTCGATCTGGTCCATGCGCGGCAACTCGCGCGCCCGCCCGACCGCCTCCGCTGGATCCTCGACGCGCGTCGTCATCCAGCCGCGCAGAACGCCCTTCTCGCGCAGTCGCAACGTGAGCGCGCGCGTGTCGACATCGCTGAGGGCGAAGCGATCGTGCGCGCGCAGATACGCGACGAGGCTCTGGCGCGATCGCGCGTGGGAAGGGGTCTCGCAGACTTCTCGCGCCACCACGCCCGCCGCGTGCGGGCCGGCCGACTCCTCATCCCCTTGCATCCCGTAGTTGCCGATGTGCGGAGCGGTGAAGACGACGATCTGTCCGTGATACGAGGGGTCGGTGAGGATCTCTTCGTAGCCGGTCATCGCCGTGTTGAAGACCACTTCGCCGCCGGCCTGGCCGGGTGCGCCGAGAGCGCGGCCAGGGAACAGACTCCCGTCCTCCAGGGCGAGCAGCGCGCGCACGATTCGAACCTCCGGTTCGGAGAGATGAGGGGGCGATCAGAGGAGTTCGAGCGGAAGGTAGGGAAGAGAGGCGGGCGGAGCAACGCTGCTCTGAGGGGCTGCTCTGAGGGGCCGCTGCTGTGAGGGGTTAGGCGGCCTTGGCGCCGCGGGTCTCGGACCCGGATCCCTGGAGTTTGATCACCTCGGACAGCACCTTGATCCGCTCCTCGAGCGCGCGGATCTCGCGAGTCTTCTTCAGCACGATGGTGTGGACCCGCGCGAGCACCTCGCGGCGCTCCTCTTCGAAGGCATAGCTCTGGCGCTTGTAGTTGTCGGCCTGACCCTGCAACTGGCGCGCGGTGGCGTCCTTCCCTCGCAGGAGTTCTGCTTCGTAGGCGGTGGAGCTGTTGCTCTTCTGCAGCGTGCTGCGGGTGCGCTGCAGTTCCTGCAGCTCTTTGCGCCCTTCCGCCAGCCGCAGTTGGCAGTCCTAGCTCGCCTTGATCGACGCCTGGGCGGAGCGATCCGCGAGCTTTTGCTCGATCTCGATCGAGTGCTCGAGGGCCAGACGCTCGCGTTGCAGGCTTCGCAAGACGTAGAGCGGCCGATCGCGTCCCAACACACCGGCCACCGCCGCGGCCAGGTTTCCCGGCTGGATCGGCTTGACCAGGAACGCCTCGGGCGGCACTTCCAGTCGGCGCGTGAACGTGACCCGATCTCGGGTCGGCTCGGCCGTCATCACCACGATCGGCACCTTGCACCACGCGCGGTCGGCCAAGAGACGGGCCGCAAAGGCGAGTCCGTCGAGATCGGGCATCTGGATGTCGGTCACGACGACGGCGGGCGGGAGGAGCGACTGGAGCAGGTTCACGATCTCCTGCGCCCCTTCGAACGCGGTTACGTCATAGCCGGCGTTGGTCAGCACGGTCTCGTAGAGACGCCGTTGGACCGGATCGTCCTCGACGACGACGACCGAAGCCCCCCGCGTCGTCGCTACGGCCTCGACAGGCGCGGTCGCGGGCGCGGTCGCGGGCGCGGCGTCGGGCGCGGCGTCGGCAGCGTTGGCTTCCGGCGCTTCGGACTCGTTGGATTCGTTGGAATTGGACATGGCCGTCCCTAGGGATCGTGACGTCTCGGGCAGATCTTTAGCGCCTCCTGCGCCCCGTCGGGTGGTAGCCTGCGCGTTCTCACCCGCAATTCCAGGAGGACCATCGTGAAGCACGAGGCGAAGAACTTCGACGGCCTGATCGGCCAGGTGGATGGCCTGAGCGAGGCCCAACTCAAGGCGCATTTCGGCCTGTATCAGGGGTACGTCAACAAGCTCAACGAGATCGAAGAGAAGCTCCGCGCCGCCGATCCGGCCCAGAGCAATTATTCCTACGGCGAGTTCAGCGAGCTGAAGCGTCGGGAGTGCGTCGCCTTCAACGGCTCCTATCTGCACCAGCTCTACTTCGAGAACCTAGCCCCGAACCGCGGCGCGATCTCCGCGTCACTGAAGACCAAGCTCGAAGGCGACTTCGGCAGCCTCACCGCCTGGGAAGCGAACATGAAGGGCGCCGCCGCGTCGACACCGGGCTGGGTGCTCCTCACGTTCAACAAAGTCGACCAGGCGCTCCACTCCTACATCATGTACGAGCACCACATCGGCCTCCCCGCCCACCAAGAAATCCTCCTCGCCCTCGACTGCTGGGAGCACGCCTTCTTCATCGACTACGGCTCAAAAAAGCCCGACTACCTCGCGACTTTCTTCAAGAACGTGAATTGGAACGTCGTGAACGAGCGAGCCGCGAAGATTATGTAGCAGTAACGGCGCGGCCTTGCCGCGCCGTTTCCTTCCTCCCGCACCCACGTGCTGTGTTTCCCCGTGTGCTGGCCGCAAGACGCGATTTCAACGCGCCGCCCCATGGCCTACGGCACACAGCCGCCCCGGATCGCGGCCCCTACGATCGCCATGGCAGAACGCGTTCGTCGAGCGCGTGATCGGGTCGGCTCGGCGGGAGTGCCTGGGTCACATGATGATCTGCGACGAACGGCAGTTGAGCCGCGTGCTCCGCGAGCACCTGCGGCACGACCATGGGCCACGGACGCATCTGGGGCGGTCGAAGGACTGCCCCGAGCCGCGAGCAGTCGACGGTCGCGAAACTGGAGAGGTCGTCGACGGACCGATGGTCGGCGGCCTGCACCATCGCACTTCAGGAGTGCGACGTGACGCTCGGATGGGGTTTATGGGTCGGACAGGTGCTTTGTACTTGCGTGGGACAACGAAAGCACCTGTTCGGAGTGCGATCCTGGCTTGACGCGGCGCGCAACAAGTCTAAGCTTGTGTCGCAATCCAACGGGGCCAACCGACTGCATCGCGTTAGCAGGAGGAACACCATGCGTGTCCGGTTCGTGACGGCGACATCGGCGTAGTTCGAGATCATTTTGGCG
>CAZVYN010000022.1:0-40631 GCA_964631125.1 uncultured bacterium
CTCGCGCCTTCACGCTGGAGCCGACGCTGCTCTTCGTTTCGGAGCCGACGCGCGGGATCGACGTGGGGGCGAAGCACCGCGTGTTGGAGAAACTGGTCGAGTGGAATCGCGAGCGCGGGACGACGATCGTCCTGACCTCGAGCGAACTGTTGGAGCTGCGCCGCGTCTGCGACCGCATCGCCGTGATCGACAAAGGACGCGTCGCGGGAATCCTCGCGCCCGACGCGCCCGACGTGGAGTTCGGTCTGCTCTTCGCCGGCGAGGCGCCGTGAAGAGGTATCTGCAGGCGATCGGAGTGACGCGCGGGATCCTCGTCGTCTTCCTGCTCGTGCTCTGGGCGGCGGGCATGGCGGTCGGGCTCGAGCTCTCTCCGGTCTTGGCCGATTGTCTCGTCCGCACCGGCATGAACGGCGTGCTCGTGCTCGCGCTCGTCCCGGCGGTGCGCGCGGGAGTGGGCCTCAACTTCGGGCTGCCGCTCGGCATCGTCTGCGGACTGATCGCGACGGTGCTCCCGATGAACGTCGGTCTGCGCGGGTGGGACTGCTTCGCCGCGGCGCTCGCGCTGGCCACCCTCTTCGGCGCCATCGCCGGCATCGGCTACGCGAAGCTGCTGGAGCGAGTGCCCGGTGAAGAGATGATGGTCGGGGTCTACGTCGGCTTCGCCTCGGTCGCGGCGGCGGCGATCCTCTGGCTCATCGTGCCGGTTCAGAATCCGGAATTGCTGCTGCCGTTGGGCGGGAAAGGCTTCCGCCAGACGCTCGTCCTCGACGGCTACTTCGGCCGCATCCTCGATCGCGTGGGGCAGTTCAAGTTCGGCTCCGGGGTCTTTCCGACCGGGCTGCTCGTCTTCTGGTTGTCTCTCTGTGGCCTGATCGCGTTCTTCTTCCGCACCCGCATCGGGATCGCGCTGACGGCGGCGGGAGAGAACGCGCGCTTCGCCCGCGCCAGCGGTATCGACGTGGGCCGAATGAGGACGGTCGGCGTCACTCTCTCCACCGCGTTGGCCGCGGTCGGCATCGTCGTCTTCAGTCAGTCGTATGGATTCGTGCAGCTCTACAAGGCGCCGTTGTTGATGGCGTTCCCGACGGTCGCGGCGCTCCTCATCGGCGGGGCCTCGGTGCGCCACGCGACGATCGCGCATGTCATCGTCGGAACGTTTCTCTTCCAGAGCGTGCTCACGACCGCGCTGCCGCTGGTCAACCGGATCGTCACGTTGAGTCCGAACGCGAGCGAGCTCTCGAACATCCCCGAGATCGCGCGGCTGATCATCTCGAACGGAATCATCCTCTATGCGCTCACCCGCAAGGACTCGACCTGAGATGCGCGCGATCGCCTTCGCGTTCGTCGTCGCCGCCGCGCTCGCGGCTTCGTCCCCATCCTCGGCAGGAGATGTCATGGCGCAGGTCCCTTCAGCGATCGACTTCGGCCCCCTCTGGAACTTCGACGATCCCGTCTCGACCGAGGTCCGCTTCCGCGAACTGCTCGTCACGGTGCGCGCCTCGGGGGATGTCGGCGGGACGGTCGAAGTGATGACCCAGGTGGCGCGTTCGCAGGGGCTGCAGCAGAAATTCGACGACGCGCACACGACGTTGGACGAGGCGCAGGGGCTCGTGCGCGCCGACTTGGGCCGCGCTCGGCTCCGGTTGCTCTTGGAGCGCGGTCGCGTCTCCCGTTCTTCGGGCCAGCCCGACGAAGCGCGTCCTCTCTTCGAAGAGGCGTGGCGACTGGGTCGAGAGATCGGCGAGGAGAATCTCGCCATCGACGCCGCGCACATGGTCGCGCTGGTCGTTCCGCCCGCGGAGGCGACGCGTTGGAGCGAAGAGGGCATGCGCGCCGCCGAGTCGGCCACGGATCCGAAGGCCAAGCGGTGGCTCGGCCCGTTCTACAACAATCTCGGCTGGACCTATCACGATCAGGGCGACTTCGCGCGGGCGCTGGAGCTGTTCGAGAAGTCGGTGGCGTTCCGGCAGTCGCAGGGGAGTCAGCCGGAGATCTGGATCGCGCGCTGGTCGGTTGCGCGCGCCTATCGATCGCTGGGTCGCCATGAGGAGGCGCTGGAGGCGCAAGAAGCGCTCCGCTCGGAACGCGAAGCGGCGGGCCACCCGGACGGCTACGTCTTCGAAGAACTGGGCGAGTGCCTCCTCGCTCTCGGCCGAGCCGAAGAGGCGAAGTCGCACTTCGCACACGCTCACGAACTGCTCTCGACCGACCCGTGGATGCAGCGGGATGAGCCGGCGCGACTCGCGCGGATGGCCGAACTCGGAGGGGTCAGCGCCCGGTGAGACTGCTCCAGCGGAATCTCGTCCCGCTCGTCTTCTTCGTGCTCTGCCTGAGCGGGATGCTCAGCGCGGACATGGCGCCCCACTACCTGGCCAACGAGGTGATGGAGCGCGTCGCGCGGAACCTGTTCCTGGTCCTCTCGCTCATCATCCCGATCGTGACCGGCATGGGCCTGAACTTCGGGATCGTGATCGGCGCCATGTGCGGGCAGGTCGGTCTCATCGTGATCGAGAACGCGAACGGACGCGGCCTCGGCGCGCTCTTCCTCGCCATGCTCGTCTCGGTTCCGTTCAGCCTGCTGACCGGATATCTGACCGGCCGCCTGCTCAATCTCGCCAAGGGTCGCGAGATGATCTGCGGGATGATCCTCGGCTTCTTCGCCAACGGGATCTATCAGTTCGTGTTCCTTCTCATGGCCGGGCCGGTGCTGCCGCTGCGCCATCCGGGCATCTTGCTGTCGGGCGGAGTGGGCCTGCGCAACTCGATCGATCTGGTCGGCACCCGCGGGCAGTTGGATCACCTGATCCGTCCGTTCGTCCCGTTCTTCTCGGGACGGGTCGCGATCCCGATCGCCACGCTCGTCTTCATCTCGCTGCTCTGTTTCGCCATCCGCTGGTATCTGCGCACCAAGTCGGGACAGGATCTGCGCGCGGTCGGGCAAGACAGGCGGGTGGCGGAGATCGCGGGCATCGGCGTCGACCGCGCGCGCATCCGCGCGATGATGATCTCGACCGCGTTGGGCGCGATCGGTCACATCTTGTTCCTCTCGAATCTCGGCAACATGAGCACCTATCAGAGCCACGAGCAGGTGGGGCCGTATGCGATCGCCGCGCTCTTGGTGGGAGGCGCCACGGTGGCGCACGCCACCATCTGGCACGCGATCGCCGGGACGCTGCTCTTCCACACGCTCTTCGTGGTGGCGCCGATCGCGGGCCAAGCGCTTTTCGGGGACGCCCAGGTCGGGGAGTATCTGCGCGAGTTCGTCGGCTACGCGGTCATCGGCGTGACGTTGGCGTTGAACGCTTGGCAGACCAGCCGCAAGAGACGCGGAGCGGCGGTTTAGGCGGCTTTCGAGGCGGCCATCTGCGCCGACCAGGCCACGAGGAACTCGTCATGATCGGCGCCGTCGGCGCGACGGGTCTGATGACGGACTTCGATCGGTGTGTTGAAGCGGCTGCCGAGTCCATCGAGCAGGCCGACGACGAAGGGCGCCAGATCGCTGCTGCGATGGCTGCGGTAGTGGAGCAGCACGCGTCCGGGTGAGTGCTGCCGACAGGAGAAGAGCGGCGGCTGCAGTTGGGGAAAGCCGCGCGCGACGCGGGAGTGGAACTCCGGCAAGTTCATGATGAAGTCACCGAAGGTGTGGCCGCTGCCGTCCAGCAACGACCCGTAGGCGCTCCCGGCGGTGTGCAAGATCCAGTGGCGGCCGAGCGCATGCAGCAACTCGGAAGCGGGAACGCGGAGGGTGTCGGCCGCCGTGACGATCAGCCCAGCGACCATCGAATCATCGTGCGCCTCGGCGCCGAGGAAGACCTCTTGCCCGACTCCCGCGCGTCGTCGAATGTTCTCCCACACCGCGTCGCCGTGATTCTGTCGGACGTACCCCTCGATGCACTGCAAGACCAAACCGTACATACGCCCCCCTGGCCCGTTTCTGATCCCTCTTCTGTTTTCGGATGTCGGGAGGCCGAAGTGAACCCTGCTCTTCCGGCGCGGGTCTGGATCGTCGGTTGTCCCGGATCCGGGAAGTCTTCCCTCGCGACACGGCTGGGCGAGCGGGTCGGAGTGACGCCGACGCATCTGGACGATCAATTCTGGCTGCCCGAGTGGCGGGAGCGCGAGGTCGAGGAGTTTCGACGGCGGGTCGCCGAGGTCGTGACGCGCGATCGTTGGATCATCGACGGCAACTACAGGGCGGTGCGCGGGACGTTCCTGCCGCAGGCCGACCTCGTGATCTGGTTGGACCTCGACTTCTGGCTCGTCGTCTCGCGCGTCGTGCGCCGCACCATCCGCCGCTCGAGGAGCCGAGAGTCGATCTGCAACGGAAACCACGAGTCGCTCCTGCGCTCGATCTTCCTGCGCGATTCGATCATCTGGTGGACGGTGACCCAGCATCGGCGGTATCGACGCTCGTACGCGGGAGAGCTGGTCGATCGACCGTACGTCCGTCTGCGCAACCCTGCGGAGGTCGAGCGTTGGATCGAGAGCATCGAAGGGGGAGTCGCGTGAACAAGTCGACCGATCCGTCGATCTGGAACATCGTCGAGACGTTGCGACTCGACACGGTGCAGTCGATGCGCTGACACAGTGACGACGGTCTAGTCGTCTCCTTCCGCCGCCGCGTCCGTCGGCCAGGGCGCGCGCACCCCGAACTCGTGCACGAGCCGACCTCCGAGATGCGCCGTGTTCGCGACGTAGAGAGCGGCCGCGAGCTGGAGGACGAGCAACATTCCGAGGACGGCGCGGGCGGAGCGCGTCTTCATCTCCTGCTTGCGCACGATCGGGATCACCACGAGCGCGCCCAACCCGATCGCCAGCCCCCAGGCGAAGAGCGGAACCTTCTCCGCCATCTCCTCATGCTCGTCGAGAACAGGTTCCGCGATCTCCGGGACCTTGACCCGACGCTCCGTCGCTTCGCCCGTCTGCACCGCCAAGCTCGCGCCGACGGCGCCGAGGAGCGCGACGAGAAACGCGACGCGCGTCAGGGCGGCGCGACGCTCGCCGACGAACAGCGCGATCAGGGTCAGGAGCGGCGCGAGCAGGAGATACGCCACCGGGAAGTGGACCGCCACCGGATGCAGCGCGTCCCACGGCGGGAGTGTCGGCACGTTCACACCTCCTTCAGTTCTCGAGGACGCCAGCCTATCGCGCCGGTAGGGCGCTGTGCGTATCATCGCGCTTCATGGGAGCGAACGCACCATCCACCACAAGGAGTCACGAATGATCCAGCTCAAGGACCAGGACACCGGCGCGGTCGTCGGCGAGATCACGGAAGGGCAGTTGCAATTCCTCGTCGATCAACTGGAGGAAGAAGACGCCAAGGACAAGGACTACTGGCTCAACCGAGACGCGCTCGAGCTGCTCGGAGAGAACGGCGCCGACCCCGAACTCCTCACTCTGTTGCGCACGGCGATGGGCTCGCGCGATGAGATGACCATCGTCTGGTCGTGAGCCCGGCGATGAAACTCATCTCGATCAACGTGGGGCAGCCGCGCGAGGTGACGTCAGGCGACGAGACGATCCTGACCTCGATCTACAAGGATCCGGTTTCGGGGCCGGTTCGAGTCGGCCGTCTGAATCTGGATGGCGATCGGCAGTCCGATCTCGAGGTGCACGGCGGAGTCGATAAGGCGGTCTATGCCTATCCTTCAGAGCACTACGACAAGTGGCGCGTCGAGCTGCCCGACGCGGAACCCCTCGTCGCTGAACCGCCCTGGGGCGCCTTCGGCGAGAACCTGACGATCGAAGGACTGCGTGAGGATGAGGCGCACATCGGCGATCGCTTGCGGATCGGATCGGCCGAGTTCGTCGTGACTCAACCCCGAATGCCGTGCATGAAGCTGGCGCTACGGTTCGGCCGCAGCGACATGATCAAGCGTTTCCTGGCGAGCGGCCGCAGCGGCTTCTATCTGAGCGTGGCGCTGGAGGGGCAGATCGTCGCGGGCGACGAAGTCAGTGTCGTCTCGCTCGATCCTTCGGCCGTGAGCGTCTCGCAGACCATCGCGCTCTCCACGCTCGACGCGGCGGAAGCGGAGAACGATGGGATGCAGGAACTCTTGCGGCGAGCCATCCAGGTCCCAGCGCTCCCCGAGGGTTGGCGCGAACGCTTTCGCCGCAAGCTCCACGGTTCGTCGTGACGGCGCCGGACGACTGGGGTGACGCGCCGAGCTTCGGCCGGCGGGATGCGTCGGCTGTCTACGTCGTGCGCCCCAGCGCGTACGCGCTCATCCATGACGACGCTGGCCGCGTCGCCGTCGTCCGGACTCCACAGGGGCTCTTTTTACCCGGAGGCGGCATCGATCCGGGCGAGACGCCGCGAGTCGCGATCCAGCGGGAGACCGTGGAGGAGTGCGGACTTCCGGTCCGGCTCGGCCAGTCGACCGCGCGCGCCATCGAGCTCGTCTACTCCCCCGGGGAGCGCACGCACTACGAGAAGCGGAGCACCTTCATCGACGCCTCGGTCGACGGAGCGATCGTCCCAGGGTCCGAGGCCGACCACGAACTGGTTTGGATGACTCGCGCGACCGCGATCGAGTCGCTCTCGCATGAGAGCCATCGGTGGGCGGTGCGCACGAATCAACGCCGGCTCCAGTAGCCCGCTGGCTGCACGATCGCTCTGTCTCCGGTACCGCGCGATCGCGGAGTCGAGTTCCTGCCGGGCCGCGTAGATGCGATGTCAGCGCGGTCGCTGGCCCCGCGCTGTCGAAAGTACGTCCTTCCCCCCGGGTGTAGAACCGGCCGATTCGAGCCGACAACTTGGGTGTCCGAGCGATCGGCGCGCGCGCGAACTCGTCTCGAGACGAGCTGTGGTTGGTGAGACGACGGCAGGAGCTCAAACAAGATGTCGGCGATTCGAGCAAGAGCGGAACAGACGCCGACGGCCGCCGAGCCCGCTCCTCCCGCGCAGAATGACCACCGCGAAACCATGGAGTGGCTGGGGCTGATGCCAGCGGACTTCATGGTCTATGGGTCGGCCGCCGCGGTGATCTCGATCTACTTCGTCCAGCGCGGTTCACTCGATGCGATCTTGGCTCTCGGCGCTGTCGCCCTCTCGTTCGGCGCGCTCGCGCTCGGGCTGCGGCCCGATCCTCGAGTGACGCCGCTCGTGAAGAGGCTCAAGCGCGTCAGCTACGTGGCGTGGGCGGTGATGGCCGTCGTCCTGATTGCGGCGCATTACCTGTGGTGGGTGAGGTAGGCGACACACGCGGCACACGCGAACTCGTTTCAAAACGAGTTGTGGCTGGCGACCGACTCATGGCTTCGACACCCACCACTCCGTAAACTCCGCGCAACGGCCTCGCTTGTCCAAGCGGATCATCCAGATGTTGCTGTTCTCCTGTCTGGGTCGCTTGTAGGTGGTCCAGCCGCGCACGATCCCAACTTGCCCTGTCGTGGCGAGGACCTCGGAGCGGAAGTTGAACGAGCCGGGCGCATCCTGTCGCGCCAGCCATCCCTCCACGATCGCGTCTCGCCCTTTCCACGGTCGGTCGAACGGTCCGGTGAAATAGAGAGCGCACTTGGTGAAGAGTCGACCGATCTCGACCGATCTCGTCCGGATCGTTGCTCCGTCACGCCTGCAAGTACCCTTCGACCCAGGTCTCGATTTCCGGCTTGCTCGGCTTGCTCGGCTTCCCCGGCTTCCCCGGCATGCGCGGCTCCTCTCGATGGCCGAAGAGATACTGGCTGAGGACGACTCGCGCTACAGTCGAACGCGCCATGCCCACCCATCCCGAAGAGATCCTCACGTACCACGCGCTCTACACGAGCCCGCTGGTGAGCGTGAGCGACTACTGCTGCCGCGCCTGTCAGCGCGAAGCGGCGCCCGAGGAGAGTTCGGAGCGGAACAACGTCGTCCTCTTGCGGCATGGCCTGTTCGCCAGGCACTTCGGCAAGCGACATGCGACGACGGACGTCAACCAGTCGACGTTCTTCACGAAGGATTCCACCTATCGCGTCAGCCATCCGGCGGGGGCGGGGGATCGAGGGACGGTGTTCAGCGTTTCGCCGAGGGTGCTGAATGACATGGTCCGCGAGCTCGATCGATCGGTCGATGAACATCCCGAGCGGCCGTTCCCGTTCGACACGGGTCCGTGTGAGCCGACGGTGTTCTGGCGACACCGTGAGTTCGTGCTGCGATTGGAAGAGGCGTCCATTCGGCCGATGGAGCCGCTCTGGGCCGACGTGACCGCGCTGCAGTTGGTCGCGGATGTCTTGCAGGCGGCGTTCGCGCGGCACGGCAAGACCCGCCGGCCGCAGCGGAGTGCGACCGACGCGGATCACCTGGAGCGCGCGGAGGCGGCGAAGATCTATCTCGCGAGTCACCTCTCGGAGCGGATCACGCTCGACGACGTCGCGCGCGCCGTGCACGCCTCGCCGTTCCATCTCGCGCGCGTCTTCCAACAGCGGACGGGCGCGCCCGTGCATCGCTATCTGACGCGGCTGCGTCTGCGTGCGTCCCTCGAACGCCTCATGGATGGCGCTGCTGACCTCACCGCGCTCGCGCTCGAACTCGGATTCTCCAGCCACAGCCACTTCACCGACGCGTTCCGCCGCGAGTTCGGCTGCGCGCCGTCGGAAGTTCGTACGCGCGGCCGCGCCCTCCGACAAATGAGCAAGAAACTGGAAGTCTGATCTCCCGCCCCTCCCTACAGTCTCCTCGTCCGTCTCGTCAGCGTCATCCGCGCCTCTTCCGGCGTGCGGCGGCGAGGGCGCAACCAGCAACGTTCCGGAGAAAGGACGAGCCATGCCCGCACTGAAGTGTCCCGTGTGCGATTGGGAGATCACCGACGGAGGAATCAAGGTCACGGTCGGCGGCAAGGAGATCACCGTGTGCTGCGACGATTGCGCGAAGAAGGCGATGGAAGCGCCGACGAGCTAGCCGGGCTCGGCCCGCTCGCCTCGCGTGTGCGCTTTCTCGGGACTCCGTGTTGTCTCGGGAAAGGGCCCACGGAGGATCAGCCAGATGAGCGCACCCGAACGCGACAAGGAACCCAACCGCAAGCACGGCCTCCGCCGTCGCCGGAGCGCCGAGGCGGAGACGCTGGCCTTGATCACCGTCTTTGCCGTGCTCATCGCGGTCGCGGGGATGGCGGCCCGTCGCGCTCATGACGATGCGGCGGCGGGCCAGTCGGCGGCAGGAGAAGCGGCGGGAGAAACGACAGGACAAGCTGGGGTGTCGTGGCTGCACTTTGTCACCCGCCAGGTTGATTCCGGCGACGGGCCGATTCGGTTGGACTTCGAGGCGCCGACCGGCGGCCGCGCCCAACTCGAGGTGCGCGACCCCTCGGATCGCCGCGTCGCGCTCGTCTTCGACGAAGAAGTCGCGGGCGGATACCACCGAAGGTCGTGGGACGGCCTTGACCCGCGAGGCGCACGCGTGCCCGCCGGCGTCTACTCCGCGCGGCTCCAACTCGGCGGCGAGAGCGTGGTGACGGAGTTGATCGTTCTGTAATCTTCGCGGCCGATGGCCCCGAACCTCGCAATCGACGCCGAATCGACGGCGGATCTCACCGACTACGCCCGCGTCTCGATCGCGTTCGACGTGCGCGTCGTCTTCGACGTGGGCGAACCTGCTGCCGATCGCGCCTCCCTCGTCTTGACGGAGCGGCGCCTCGAGCGCCCCTATGTGAAGGACTACGACGCGGTCGACGGCGACCATCCCACCCATTGGGCGAGACGGTTCGACCTCTCGAAGTGGATCGCGTTCGCCGCACGGCGCGGCGCCACGCGAGTCGGCAGCGCGGCGGTCGCGTTCGACACGGGCGAAGTCGAGTTGCTGGAGGGACGCCGAGATCTCGCCATCCTCTGGGACCTGCGCGTGGCGCCCTCGGCGCGGGGCCAAGGCGTCGGCACGGCGCTCTTCCGCGCAGTCGAAGACTGGGCCCTCGCCCGGGGATGCCGCGAGCTGAAGATCGAGACGCAGAACGTCAACGTGCCCGCTTGTCGGTTCTACGCGAGTCGCGGTTGCGAGCTCAGAGCCGCGAACCGGCTCTTCTATCCGGACCTGCCCGAAGAGATCCAACTCCTTTGGTACAAGGAACTTCCTTGCGGGGCGCAGGTACCGTGAACCCCCGTCGTCGGTCCCGGCATCTATGGTCCGCGCGATAACGACGACCCGGAAAAAACTCGCGAACATGGAAGCGCACGGAACAACCAGGAACAACCAGGAGCAGCGACGTGGCGGACAAGAAGATCATCGCAGTGTTGGGAGCAACCGGTGCGCAGGGAGGCGGCCTGATCCGTGCGATCACGAGCGATCCGAACGGACCGTTTCGCGCGCGGGCGCTGACCAGGGACGTCAACTCCGACAAGGCGCGAGCGTTGGGCGCCGCCGACGCCGAAGTGGTCGCGGCGGATGTCGATGACGAGGAGAGCCTGCGGCGCGCGTTCGCCGGCGCGCACGGCGCCTTCTGCGTGACCTTCTTCTGGAATCACATGTCTCCCGAGACCGAGCGCGAGCAGGCGGGGAAGATAGCGCGCGCGGCGGAGGCGGCGGACGTGAAGCACGTCATCTGGTCGACGCTGGAAGACACGCGCAAGTTGGTCCCGCTCTCGGACACCCGGATGCCGACGTTGATGGGCAAGTACAAGGTTCCGCACTTCGACGAGAAGGGGGCGGCAGATCAGCTCTTCGTCGACGCTGGGGTCCCGACGACTTTCCTCCTGACTTCGTTCTACTGGGAGAACCTGATCTACTTCGGCGCCGGTCCGAAGCGGGGCGAAGATGGGAAGCTCGCGCTGACGATGCCGATGGGCGACAAGAAGCTCCCGGGCATCGCGGCCGAGGACATCGGCAAGAGCGCGCTCGCGATCTTCGCCCGCGGAGATGACCTCATCGGCAAGCGGGTCGGCATCGCGGGCGAGCACTTGACCGGCGCGCAGATGGCGGCCGGGCTGACGAAGGCGCTGGGCGAAGAGGTCCGCTACAACGACGTGCCCGCCGACGTCTACCGCAGCTTCGGGTTCCCCGGGGCGGACGACCTGGGCAACATGTTCCAGTACAAGCGCGACTTCGAGATCGAGTTCTGCGGCGCCCGCGATCTAGGTGCGGCGCGCGCGCTCAACCCGTCGATGCAGACGTTCGACGCGTGGCTGGCCGAGAACAAGGACCGGATCCCGGTGGACTAGCCCCCCCGGCTGTTGCTCCTCACCGGTCCGGCGTCTACGCTCGCGGCCGACCCAACGTCACAGAAGGAGACTCGCCATGCACGCTCCGACCTTCGACGGTCGCACCGCTCTCGCGTTCTTGCTCGCTTTCGCCGTCGGGTGTGCGGGAGATCCCAAGCCGGCGGCTGAGACCGCCGCGAATCCCGCGGGAACGCCGGCCGGGGGCGCCCCGGCCCAGGTCGCTCCGTTCAAGGTCGGCATTATGACCGGCACCGTTTCGCAGGGAGAAGACGAGTACCGCGGCGGTCAGGCGATGAAGGCGAAGTACGGCGATCGGGTCATCCACGTGACCTACCCCGACAACTTCATGACCGAGCAGGAGACGACCGTCGCGCAGGTCATGTCGATGGCGTCCGATCCGGAAGTGAAGGCGATCATCATCGCGCAGGGGGTGCCGGGGTCGATCGCCGCGATGCGCAAGGTGCGCGACCAGCGGCCGGAGATGATGTTCATCCTCGACAATCCGCACGAAGATCCCAGTCAGGTCAGCCAGTACGCGAATCTCTGCATCCAGTCGGACGATCTGAAGCGGGGCGATACGATCATCGAGCTGGCGAACAAGATGGGCGCGAAGACGTTCGTGCACTATTCGTTCTCGCGCCACATGAGCCAAGAGCTGCTCTCGCGACGCGTCGCGATCATGCAGGAGCGCTGCAAGGCGCTCGGGATGGAGTTCGTCTCCGACAGCGCGCCCGATCCGATGTCCGAGCAGGGGTTGCCGGGGGCGCAGCGGTACATCATCGAAGACGTGCCGAAGAAGATCGCCCGCTACGGCAAGGACACCGCTTTCTTCGCGACCAACTGCGGGATGCAGGAGCCGCTCATCCGCACCGTCATGATGAACGGCGGAATTCTGCCGGAGCAGTGCTGCCCCTCGCCCACGCACGGCTACCCGGGCGCGCTCGGGATCGCGATCTCGGCCGAGGATGCGGGGGACATGGTCAAGATCCGGCAGGCGATCTCGGCCGAAGTGGCGAAGCACAACGAGCAGGGGCGGATGGCCACGTGGCCGGTCTCGATCGGGATGGTCGGAATCGCCGCGTCGACCGAACTGGCGATGCAGGCGATCCGAGGTGAGACGAAGCTGAACGACATCGCGGCGGTCGAGCGTGAGTTGGAGAAGGCGGCCGGCGTCAACGTTGGTCTCGCGCCCTACCCGAACACCGAGAGTTACTTCCTGGTCATCCTGGATAGCGTCATCTTCTAGCCAGGCCGCCTCCCGGACCTCGTGGCGCGCATCGTCCTGTGCACTCTCGGATCGCTCGGCGATCTGCATCCGTACATCGCGGTCGCGCAAGCGCTCGCTCGCCGCGGGCACACGCCCGTGCTGGCGACGCATGAGACGTACCGGGCGAAGATCGAGGCGCTCGGGCTGGCGTTCCATGCGGTGCGGCCCGAGCTTCCCGGCTGGGACCATCACCCGGAGCTGATCCACCGCTGGATGGACCAGCGACACGGCACCGAGCGGATCGTGCGCGAGTTCGTCATGCCGGCGCTTCACGAGTCGTACGCCGACACGCTGGCGGCGGCCACGGCCGGACCCGTCGCGGCCGACCTGCTGGTCTCGCATCCGCTCACCTTCACGACGCGCCTCGTCGCGGAGACGACCGGGATCGCGTGGGCGTCCTCGCTGCTCGCGCCGTTGGGATTTCTCTCGACCACCGATCCGTCGGTGCTCCCCAACGCGGAAGTCCTCGCTCGCTTCCGCGGCCTCGGGCCGGGTCCGCTCCGCGCCGTCTATGCGTTGGGCAAGGCGATGGCCGCGCCGTGGGCCGACCCGGTGCACAAACTTCGCGCGGAACTCGGACTGCCGGCGACGCGCGAGAATCCGCTCTTCGAAGGGCAGCACTCGCCCGATCTCGTCCTGGCTCTCTTCTCTCACTGGCTGGCCAAACCGCAGCCCGACTGGCCTCCGCGGACGAAGGTGACGGGATTTCCGTTCTTCGAGGACGAGACCCCGCTCTCTCCGCAGCTCGAGCGTTTCCTGGAGGAGGGCGCTGCGCCGATCGTCTTCACCCTCGGCAGCTCCGCCGTGCACGCCGCGGGCGCCTTCTATGAGGAAAGCGCCCTCGTCGCGCGCCACCTCGGGCGACGCGCGGTCCTGCTCGTAGGCAACGCGCCTGGAGCGACCCCGTCGCGTGATCTGCTCACCCTCGGCTACGCCCCGTACGCGCGGCTCTTTCCGCGAGCCGCGGCCATCGTCCATCAAGGAGGCGTCGGCACCACCGCGGAGGCGATGCGCTCGGGACGTCCCCAATTGATCGTCCCGTTCGCCCACGACCAACCGGACAATGCGGAGAGGATCAGTCGCCGAGGCATAGGCCGAACGCTCCAGCGTTCGACCTATTCCGCCGCCTCCGCAGCGCACACCCTGCAGGAAATGTTGGCCGACGAACCCCTCCAGCAACGCGCTCAGGAGATCGGCTCGCACATCCGCAAGGAGGACGGGGCGACGACCGCTGCGGTGGAACTGGAAAGGAGGACACGTCGCGCCTAGCGCGACGCGTCTCTACGTCTATACTTCCCCGGGTCCGGCCGGGCGTCACTTCGGAGAGGAAACGTCAACATGCGTCTCGCACCTTGGTCTCACATCGGCCGCGCCGTGGTCGTTCTCGTCGGCCTGACGCTCGTCGTCGGCGTCGCCTCGGCCTTCCAGATCACCTTCGTCGACCCGCCGCGTCTCGCGCTCCAGGCATGGCCCGACCTGACGACGATCACCGTCCGTTTCAGCGCGCCGGTTCAGATGCCGGTGACGCCGGCGCAGGTGCGGGTCGCCGGCGGCATGTCGGGACTGCACGCTGGAACCATCAACGTGATGGACAACCAGATCACGTGGACCAACACGGGCGATCCGTTCCTCCGCGGCGAGATGGTCTCGGTCAGTCTGCATCGCAATATCCGTTCGACCGGCAACGTCTTCCTCATCGGCGGTCGAAACTGGATGTTCACCATCGCGTCCGGCCCTGGGACGATGGCCTGGTCGCCGCGCTGGGAGTTCGGCGCCGCGTCGGTCCCGTACTTCATCTATGGCGGGGACATCGACGAGGACAACCGCCCCGACGTCGCGGCCCCGAACGAGATCACCGACGATGTCTCGATCTTCATCAACGGCGCCGGCCCCGATCGCTTCCAGAATCGGGTGGACTACCCGGTGGGCAACAAACCGTCGTGCATTTTCGGGGACGACTTCGACAACGACGGCGACCAGGACCTGGCCACCGCCGAGCACAATTCGGGCACGGTGACGGTGTTGCTGAACAACGGCGACGGCACGTTCGGCGCGCCGACGAGCTATCCGTCGGGATGGGATTGTCGCCAGGTGCACGGCGGCGACTTCGACGGCGACAACGACATCGACCTGGCGGCGACCGGCTTCCTCAGCGGCGAAGTGCATCTCTTCTACAACAATGGCGCCGGCACGTTCGCGCCCGGCGTCCTCTACACCGACGTCCCGCCCGGACCGTTCGCCATCCGCTGCGCCGACCTGAACAACGACTGGAAGATCGACATCGCCGTGGCCTGTCAGCAGGCCGACAGCCTGACCGTTCTGACCAACAACGGGCTGGGCGGATTCTTCACCTCCGGTACCTACCGCGTCGCTTCGCTGCCGTGGTGTCTGAACGGAAACGACATGGACGGCGATGGCGACTTCGATCTCGTCTCGGTCGCGTCGTTCGCCGATCGCGTGGTCGTCCTGAAGAACGACGGCGCGGGCGGATTCCCGGTCCGCAATCTCTATCCCACCGGCAGCTTCCCGCTCGGCGTCTACGTGGCCGATCTGGACGGGGACGGCGACATCGACGTCTCCTCCTCGAACTACAGCGGCGGAACGGTCGGCGTCTATCGCAACAACGGAACCGGCGCGCTCACGCTGCAAGCGACGCTGCCATGCGACATCTCGGGCTCCTACTCGTGGGCCCACGATCTCGACGGCGACGGCGACCTCGATCTCTCGGTCGTGGACGAAGAGGCTGACTTTTTGTTCGTCTGGTACAACGGCTCGATCGCGAGCGATGTCGCCGACGGCGGCGCGATCTTCACGGCCAAGATGGGACTGCGCCCCAATCCGCTGCGCGGCGGTGAGCCGATGACGCTCTCGTTCTCGCCGATGCGCGAATCGCTGCTCTACAAGCTGGCGGCGGAGGGGGACGCAGACGGGGAGACCGCCGCGCGCGTCGATCTCTTCGGCGTCGACGGCCGGCGTCTGCGCACGCTCTGGCAGGGCGCCGCGAATGTGCTGCCCTCGGATCTGATCTGGGACGGCCGCGGCGCCACCGGCGAACGGTTGGCCAACGGCGCGTACTTCGCGGTGCTCCGCTGCGGTCCGTACGAGGTCTCTCGCTCGCTCCGTCTCATCGAGTAACGGAGTCGTGGGTTCGACCGGACCGACATGGGACCCGTCGCTCTACGCGCGCTACGCGGGTGAGCGAGCGAGGCCGTTCCTCGATCTGCTCGCCCGCGTCACGATCGAACCCCACGCCGCGGCCGATCTGGGATGCGGCCCCGGCGACATGACCCGGCTGTTGGCGGATCGGTGGCCGGACGCCGAGCTCTCCGCCGTGGACAACTCGCCGGAGATGCTCGCGAAGGCGCGCGCCGCCTTGCCGGCGCGAGTGCAGGTGATCGAGGCGGATGTCGCCGCCTGGAGTCCGCCGAGTTCGCTCGATCTGATCTTCTCGAACGCAACGCTGCATTGGGTTCCCGATCACGAGATCTTGATCCCGAGGCTCGCGTCGTTCGTGGCGCCGGGCGGCGCCCTCGCGGTGCAGATGCCCTCGAATCATGACGCGCCGAGTCATCGCGCAATTCGCGACGTCGCCGGCCGCACACGCTGGCGCGACCGGCTCGAGGGTCTGGCCGCGCCGTCCGCGCATGTTCTGCCCCTTGCGTGGTATGCGAACACTCTCGACCGGCTCGGCTTCGACGTGGACGGGTGGGAGACGACCTACCTGCATCGCCTGGTTGGCGACGATCCCGTGCTGGAGTGGGTCAAGGGGACGGCGCTGCGGCCGTTCCTCGATCGACTTTCGGAGCGACTTTCGGATCGCGTTTCGGATCGCGGCGACGCGGAGGCGTTCCTCGCCGAGTTGGGGACCGAACTCCGCGCGGCTTATCCGGTCGAGGCGGGACGCGCGCTCTTCCCATTCTCGCGGCGGTTCTTCGTCGCCACTCGCGGAGTCGCGTGACGCGAGCCACTCTCTTCGCGCTCCTCTTCGCTCTCGTCCTCGGCTTCTTCGCGGCGTTAGCCATCGAGCGCGCCGGTCCCGAACGACGCTTCGCGCCCGACTCGCCCGGCTACGTCGGTCCGGCGCGGGCGCTCCTCGCACTCGGGCGGTTCTCCGAGTCGCCGGATCGACCGGATCAACCCGAAGTCCTGCGTACACCCGGCTATCCGGTCTTCCTGGCCGCGGTCTGGTCGGTCATCGGCGTCTCGCCGCTGGCCGCGGCGTTGGCGCAGGTCGGCTTCGGACTGCTGACCATCGCGTTGGCCGCGCGCCTCAGTCGTCAACTGGGCGGTTCCGCCGCCGTGACCGCCTGGCTGCTGGCCCTCGACGCGACGCTCTTCCTCTACACGCAGAAGCTGCTCAGCGAGACACTGTTCACCTGCGCGCTGTTGGTCACGACCAGTCTCGCGCTGCGCGCAGCGCAGCGCGACTCTGCCCACACCCGGCGCGTCGACGGTCCCTTCACTCGCGGCCTCTCCGTCGGTCTCGCCGCCGCCGCGACCGCCTTCGTCCGTCCGGTCGCCTACTTCCTGGGACCGCTGCTCGGCTTCGCGCTCGTCTTCCGGCTGCCCAAGCCGAAGCGGCTACCGGTCGCACTCGGCGTGCTGCTCGGATGGGCGGCGCTCGTCGCGCCGTGGCACGCGCGCAACGTCGACGTCAACGACACCTCCGACTTCAGCGTGGTCGGCTCGATCAATCTGGCGCTCTGCCGCGCGGCCGATGTCGTCGCGTTGCGCGATGCGGTCCCGTATGAAGTCGGCCGCGCGCGGATCGTGCAGGCCGTCGGTGACACCACCGGACTCTGGCGGGGCCGCTGCGGAAGGGAGCTGCGCCGCGTCGCCATCGCCACCGCGCTCGACGAACCGCTCCTCTGGCTCCGCGCGAGCGGGCGCGAAGCGGCGCGGATGCTGCTCATCCCGGGCGAGAGTGGACTCAGCGAACTCGCGGGCTGGCGCGAACTCGGCGCCGGCCCGATCGGAGATCTGCTTCGTCTGGACTTCGCACAGTGGCGCGCGCGTTGGTGGGGAGAGGAGCGCGCGCGATTCATGCTCGTCGTCGCGCTCGGCCTGCACTGGCTCTTGCTCGCGGGGTTGGCGGGATGGGGCGGGGTCTCGGTGTGGCGGGGAACAACCCACGGTGCGAGTGGCCAACGGTCGGTCGCCGTCGCGCTCATCCTGGGGGTGATCGCGATCACGCTCGCCGTGCCGGCGTTGGCGGGATGTGAACTCTACTCGCGGTTTCGCGCGCCGATCGATCCGCTCTTGGCGGTGCTGGCGGGAGTGGGCGCGGCGCGGTTCTCGCGGCTCAGGCCGACTTCTTCTTCGTGACGCGCGGGGTCTTCCGCGCAGCCACCGTCCGCGTCGTGGTGCGCGCGGGGCGCGCCGGACGCCCAGCGCCGGGGCGCCCAGCGCCGGGGCGCGTGCGCGCCGTCTTCTTGGTCGACGGTCCCAACTCCGCGCGCGCCGCGAGCAGTCGCACGGCGGCGCCGAGATCGACCGACGAAGGCTCCTGTCCCTTCGGCAACGACGCGTTCGTCTCGCCGTCGGTCACGTACGGACCGTAGCGCCCCTCGAGGATGCTCACGTCGGCGCCCGAGGTGGGATGGGCGCCGAGCGCGACGAGAACGGTCGGCTCCGGTCGGCCGCGTCCGCGCTTCGGCTGGGCGAAGAGCGCGAGCGCTTCTTCCAAGGTGACCGTGAAGAGCGTCTCTTCGCCCTTCAGGCTGCGGCTCTCTTCGCCGCGCTTGAGGTAGGGGCCGAAGCGCCCGTTCTGCGCCGTGATCTCGCGTCCCTCGGGGTCGACTCCGACCGCACGCGGCAGCGACAACAACTGCAACGCCTCCTCGTACGTCACCGTCTGCGGCGTCATCGACTTGAAGAGCGACGCGGTGCGCGGCTTCTTCTTCGAGCCCTTCTCCACCTGCCCGACCTGCACGTACGGACCGTAGCGGCCGTCTTTCACGATGATCGGGAGACCCGACTCGGGCTCCGTGCCGACCACCTTGTCGGGCGCGTTCTGCCGCTCGATCAGTTCGATCGCCTTGGGCACCGTCATCTCGTCCGGCGCGATCTCCTCGGGGATCGAGGCGCTCTGATCCCCGCGCAAGACGTACGGCCCATAGCGGCCGACGCGCACCACGACCTCGCGCCCCTCGTCGTCGCTCCCGATCGGGATGGAGTTGACCTTCCGCGCGTCGATCTTCGGGAGGTGCTCGTCGACCAGTCGGTGCAGGCCCGGGTTGCCGTTGGGCTTGCCGTCGCCGAAGTAGAGCTGTCCCAACCAGGGGACGCGCTGCAGCTCGCCGCGGGCGATGGAGTCGAGGTCCTCCTCCATGCGCGCGGTGAACTCGTAGTCGATGAAGTCGGTGAAGTTCTCGACCAGCAGGCGCACGACGGCGAAGGCCGTCCAGGTCGGGACGAGCGCCGTCCCCTTCTTCCAGACGTAGCCGCGCCGTTGGATCGTCTCGATGATGCTGGCGAAGGTCGACGGCCGTCCGATGCCGCGCGACTCGAGCTCTTTGACCAGGCTCGCCTCGGTAAAGCGGGCGGGTGGCTGCGTCGTGTGGCCGTTCGGCGTGACCGAGAGCGCATCGATCCGTTCGCCTTCACGCACGCTAGGCAGCCGCACTTCGCGGTCGTCGAGTTCGGCGTCGGGATCGTCGCTTCCCTCGACGTAGGCGCGGAGGTAGCCGGCGAACTCGATCGTCTTGCCGGAGGCGCCGAACTGCGTCTCTGTGACGCCGCCGCCGCCGCCGCTGGCCTTCGCCTGCGCCTTCAACCGCAGCGCGACGCGCTGACCCCGCGCGTTCTCCATCTGACACGCGATGGTGCGTTTCCAGATGAGGTCGTAGATGCGGAACTCGTCGTCGTCCAGCTCCCGGCGGACATCTTCGGGCAGCCGGAAGCGTTCGCCGGCCGGTCGGATCGCCTCGTGGGCTTCCTGGGCGTTCTTGACCTTCTTCTGATAGAGGCGCGGTTGCGCCGGGAGATAAGGAGCGCCGTAGCGTTCGCGGATCTCCCCGCGCGCGGCGGCGATCGCCTGCTCCGAGAGATTGGTCGAGTCGGTTCGCATGTAGGTGATGAAACCGCGCTCGTAGAGAGCCTGCGCGATCGACATGGTGCGCGCCGAGGTGAAGCGGAATTTGCGCCCGGCCTCCTGCTGCAGCGTCGAGGTGATGAACGGCGGATAGGGCCGCTCCTCATACTCCTTGGCCGTGATCGAGGCGACGTCGAAGGGGGCGTCCTGCAACGCGTCCGCTAGCTGCCGCGCCTCCGCCTCCGACAACAGTCTGACCTTGGAGTTCTCGCCCAGCCGCCCGGTCGCCGGATCGAAGTCCTTCCCCTGCGCGACCGCGACTCCGCCGAGTGTCATCAACCGCGCCGCGAACTCGATCTCCTGCGCGCGGAACTTCCCCTCGAGGTCCCAATAGCCGGCCGAGCGGAAACTCATCCGCGCCTGTTCGCGCTCGACCA
This sequence comes from uncultured bacterium, assembly GCA_964631125.1. Classification (GTDB taxonomy): domain Bacteria; phylum Eisenbacteria; class RBG-16-71-46; order CAIMUX01; family CAIMUX01; genus CAZVYN01. The sequence goes on from CAZVYN010000022.1 coordinate 19,865, forward strand.
CGAGGCGAGTCGCCACGCTCTGCACGCGTCCGGCCGAGAGCTTCGGCGCGATCTTCTTCCAGAGGACGGGGGAGACCTCGTAGCCGAAGAGCCGGTCGTAGATGCGCCGCGCTTCCTGCGCGTCGACTAGTTGCGTGTCGACCGCGCGCGGCGAGGCCAGCGCCGCCTCGATCGCAGACTTCGTGATCTCGTGGAAGACCATCCGCAGGACCGGGATCTTCTTCGGCGGATCGAGCACCTCGAGGAGATGCCAGGCGATCGACTCTCCTTCGCGATCTTCGTCCGTCGCCAGGTAGAGAGCCGACGCGCCCTTGAGCGCCGCCTTCAGCTTGCGGACCTGCTCGCGCTTCTTCGGCGGGATGATGTAGAGCGGCTTGAACTCGTTGTCGACGTCGACGCTCAGCCGCGCCCACGGCTCGTCTTTCTGCGCCTTCGGGATCTCCGTCGCGCTGCTCGGCAGGTCGCGGATGTGCCCGATGCTGGACTCGACGGTGTAGGCGCCACCGAGATGGCTCGCGATAGTTCGCGCCTTGGCAGGCGACTCGACGATGACAAGCGGCTTCGACATGGGCGTGTGTTTGGCAGATGCTCGGGCGGGTTGTCAAGTCAGTCGATGCGCAGACCGATCGCGCGCATCAGTTCGAGTGCGTTGCTGCGCTGCACGACACCCGGTCGCAGCCGATAGTCGAAGACCATCTTGCCGTCGGCCCACTGGTCTTCGAAGTGCACGTTGCTCGCGCGCGCGCCCAGCGGCTCGGTGACCTTGGTGAGCGCCAGATCGTGCGTCGTGATCATCCCGATCGCCCCACGCTCGACCAATTCGCGCATGACCGCTTCGACCCCGAGCGCCCGATCGTGGGAGTTGGTCCCTTGGAGGATTTCATCGACCAGGAAGAGGACGCCGAAGGCGTCTTCTTCCTGGCGCTCGGTCAAGTCCACGATCTGCTTGAGCCGCTGGATCTCCGCAAAAAACCGAGACGCCCCCTCCAACAAAGAGTCCTGCACCCGAATCGAAGCTCCGACATGCACCGGCGTGGCGCGATAGCGCCGCGCCGGAACCGGCAATCCGCACTGCGCGAGCACCACCGCCAATCCGGTCGCCCGCATCAACGTGCTCTTCCCGGACATGTTGGAGCCGGAGATGATGAGTAACGCGGGAGCCCCAGCTCCCGCGTTTCCGTCTCCCGCAATGGCGCCCCGCATCGAAACGTCGTTGGCGACCGCCCGACCTCGCGGCAGAAGCGCATGTCTGAGGCCTTCGATCTGGAGGAAGGCGCCGGACCGAGCGCCTGAGGACCGAGCGCCTGAGGACGCCGCGTCCTCAGGCCACACATCCTCATCGTGCTCCCACGCATACCCCGACAACGACAGCAGCGCCTCGAACTCACTCAGCGCATCGATCCATCCCACCACGCGCGGCCCCACACGCAGCCGCCATCCCTCGATCAAGCTGGCGAAGAAGACATCCCACGACAGCAAGAACAGCACCGGCGCGAAGAGCGCGTTGCGTCGCGATTCGAAGGCGTCGACGTGTCGACCGAGTCGCGCGACCTCGCGCGACGAAGGTCTCCCCGACTCCAGCAGCGCCCCGCCAAGTTCCCGTAGTCGCCCGCTCTGGAAACTCTCCCGCTCGAAGCGCGACAACAGCGCCGCCATCACCCCCAGCTCCCGCGCCGTCTCGAACGCCGTGGCCGAGATCCGCTTGACCAACTCGCGATACCGCCACCGCAGCAACACCTGCAGGATCGCCAGCACGGCCAGCGGCGTCAGCGTCAGGCGTCCCATGAACCAACCGACCATCGCCGTCAGCACACCCGCCGCGAGCAAGGCGAGCAGCGCCAGCGAGAGCCCGTTCGGCCGCGCGGGTCGCGCCGGATCGAGCGACCAACGCCTGAGCGCATCGAGGTGCACCTCCGCATCGATCTCCGGCCCCAGCACCGCGACGTCCTCTCGCAGATCGAGCCGGGGAGCAAGCTCACGCACCGCCTCGCGCCGCGCCTCGAGCGCCGTCGTCGCCGCCGGCTCGAGCAGCCACTGCGCCAACCGCGCCTCTCCCTCGCGCGTGCGCACCTGCGAGACCAACGCGAAGAGCGACCCCTTCCCGAAGAGGTCCAGATCGGGCGCATACGGGTGCGCGGGGTCCATGAACCGCTCGCCGTTCGATCCCGGCAGTTCGGCCCACCGATCGTCCAACCGCGCGAGCGCGCGCTCATGGTGCTCGATCGCCCGTTGCGTCCGCCTGCGCGCCACGAGCACCCGCTCATGCCAGACCCAGAGGACGAGAAGACCAACGAGCGGCAGCAACACCCAGGTCAGCGCGAACGCATGCGCATCGCACGACGCCCAGGTCATCGCCAACGCCGCGGCCACGAGCCCAGCCTTCGTGTTGCCGAGATGCATGTGGCGGCGCTCGAACGCCGCGTAAGCAGCGAGCAGTTCCTGGCGGCGGGCTTCGATCGTGAGGCGAGGAGTTGTCGTCACGCTCGAGAGGCTATCAGGTACCGGTACTTGATCTGGCCCCAGGTCGATTCATCCGTGGCCGATCCGGCGCTGGGTCTTCCACCCGTTGGCATGTCGCGCCAGCGAACGAGGCGCCAACGAAGCTCGCCGTCGACCGTGTCCTGTCGGAAGAAGAAGACCTGCAGCTCCCCGGGGACGAGCAATTCAAGAACCTCGCCCTGCCCGTTCCGCGTGAACACGCTCAGTCGCACGGCGTCGATCGTGACGACCTGGATCCCTTCGATGGTGGGGAGACTGTCGCTCGCGACCGCGGCGCGGGGCGCGGGAATGATGAAGCTCGCCAGCTCGACGCGATCCACCGTCGGATCGTTGAACATGTTTTCGGCCGAGTCGAGTTCGTCGGGCAGCGGCCAATTCGCGGGCGTGTTGCCTAGCGCGACGTCTCCCGGTGAGAACTCGAAGACGAAGTCCGGCGCGAAGAGGAGCGCGTACATCTCTGCGTCGCGCGACTCGCAGGCCAACTTCAGATTCACGAGGACGCTTCCCGGCGAGGTCAGCTCGAGATAGGGCGCGCAGAACGTCGCGGTGCAGCCGGGCGGTGTCGGGTCGTCATCGTCGCTGCAGGCGGGCAGCAGGATCGCCGTGGCGGCGAACAGCGCGAGGGCGAGAGCGCGGGCGAGAGGGAGTGCGGGGGCGGAAGTGTCGCGCCTTCCGCCGACGTGGCGGACCGCGCCGACGGGTCGTTCAGTCGAGTTCGGACGGCGAGTCGCGGTCGAGAGCATCCTTCGGTCCTCCTGTTCGTCACCCAGCCACGCTCGTCGGCTTGTGAAAAATGGTGCAACTCGTCGCGAAACGAGTTGCACCATGTTTTTTTCACAAGCCGGATTCGAGTCGCCGCCCGCCTAGTTGTAAAGGTTCTTGATCGCACCCCAGGACGACTCTTCGGTGACGGGTCCTGCGCCCGCCGATCCACCGGTCGGCTTGTCCCGCCAGCGAACGAGGCGCCAACGAGGCTCGCCGTCGACAGTGTCCTGACGGAAGAAAAAGACACACCGTTCGCCGGGCACGAGAAGCTCGAGGACTTCACCCTGCTCGTTCTCCGTGAAGACGCTCAGCCGCACGGCGTCGATCGTGACGACCTGGATCCCTTCGATGGTGGGGAGATTGTCACTCTCTACGGCAGGGCGAGGGGACGGAGTGATGAAACTCGTCATCTCGATTCGGTTGACGGACTCGTCCGCGAACATGTTTGCGGCCGATTCGAGCTCATCGGAGAGCGGCCACTCGGCAGGCGTGTTGCCCTGCGAGACATCCTCCGGCGAGAAGGTGAGTCGGGCGCGAAGCAGAGGGTATACATCTCGATGTCGCGCGACTCGTACGCAAGCTTCAGATTTCGCAGGACGTTCTCCGGCGTAGTGGGCTGGTAGAAAGGCGCGCAGAAATCGTCGGTGCATCCCGGCGGCGTCGGATCGTCATCGTCGTCGCCGCAGGCGGGCAGCAGCATCGTGGCGGCGGCCAGAAGTGCGACGGGCAGCGCGACAGGGAGCCCGAAGGTGCGCGCGAAGCTGCGCGCGAAGGTGAGATGGGTCCAGTTCGAACGGCGAGTCGCGATCGTGAGCATCCGGCGGTCCTCCTGTTTCGTTACCCGACGACGAGTGACCAAGGGTACGCGGTGCAGCGCGGTGCGACGAGGGGCTTGTGAAAAATGGTGCAACTGTTGCCGGCAATAGTCGCACCTTTTTTCACAAGCGCGCCGCGACTCGCGCCTTGCCTAGCGGAAGCGATTCTTGATCCGCGCACCCAGGTCTGCGGAGTCGTCCCTTCTCCAACGTCCCCGGGCGAGAACTCGAAAACGAACTCGGGTTCGAACCGTAGCTCGTCCTTCTCGATGTCCTGCGACTCGTAGGCCAGCTTCAGATGGTGGAGGACGTTCTCGGGAAACGTGAGCTCGAGATGTGGCGCGCAGAACGTCGCGATGCACTCGGGGGGCGTCGGCTTGTCATCATCGCTTCACGCTGGCAGCAGCAGCGACGCCCAACCTGCCGGTGCGCCAGAGATGGCGGCCGTGAACGGTGAGGCCGACCGCTTCGATTTCGACGCCCCCAGATGTCGTCGACCCCTGTGACATTACTCCGCAGCCCCCGCGCGCCCCTCGGCTAGACTCCGCGCCCATGAAGGCAATTCGTGTGCACAAGCTCGGCGGACCTGAAGTCCTGCAGTTCGAAGAGATCGCGGAACCGCAGCCGGGGCCGGGACAGGTCGCCGTGAAGGTCGAGGCGATCGGGGTCAACTTCATCGACACCTATCTGCGCAGCGGTCAGTACAAGATGGCGCTGCCGGGAACTCTGGGGCGCGAAGCGGCGGGCACAGTGATCGCGCTCGGTGAAGGTGTGGCGAACCTTCGCGTAGGCGAGCGGGTCGCGGGGGCGGACGTGCCGGCGGCGTACGCCGAGGTCGTGGTCGCTCCGGCCGATCGCTTGGTTCCGTTGCCGCCGGGCCTCGATGTCCGCCATGCGGCGGCGGTGATGCTCCAGGGGATGACAGCGCACTATCTCGCCGTCTCCACCTATCCCCTGCGCGAGGGCGAGACCTGTCTGGTCCACGCGGCGGCGGGTGGAGTGGGGCTGTCGCTCTGCCAGATCGCGCGCATGCGCGGGGCGCGAGTGATCGCGACGGTTTCGAGCGAGGAGAAAGCCGCGCGCGCGACAGAGGCCGGCGCCAACGACGTCATTCGCTATGACCAGGTCGACTTCGCGGCCGCGTTGAAGAAGCTGACGGAGGGACGCGGCGTCGACGTCGTCTATGACTCGGTCGGTCGCGACACCTTCGATCGCAGCCTGCTCTCGCTGCGTCGCCGCGGCATGTTGGTGCTCTACGGTCAGTCGAGCGGCGCCGTGCCGCCTCTCGATCCGCAACGTCTCGCCATGGCGGGTTCGGCGTTCCTCACGCGCGCAACCCTGGCCGACTACATCGCGACGCGCGAAGATCTGCTCGGCCGCGCCGCCGATCTGTTCGAGTGGATCGCCAGCGGCAAACTCAGCGTGCGCATCGGCCTCGAACTGCCGTTGGCCGACGCGGCGGAGGCGCACCGTCGACTGGAAGGCCGCCTCACGACCGGCAAGGTGCTCCTCATCCCTTGAGCGACCCCAGCGACCCCAGCGACCCCGGCGACCCCGACGTCGAACCGCCCCGCGCGTGGCGGCGCGTCTCCAGCGAAGCGGGGCCCGATCTCGCCGTCTGCCGCGTACGCCACGATTGGCTAGAGAATCCGCGCACCGGGCAGGTGATGCGGCGGCTCGTCTTGGAGACTCCCGACTGGGTGAACGTCATCGCGCGAACGGAGGAGGGGAAGTTCGTCCTCGTGCGTCAGTATCGATTCGGCGTGGAACGCGTCACGACCGAGATCCCCGGTGGCGTGATCGATCCGGGCGAGGATCACGAAACGGCCGCGCGGCGTGAGTTGCGCGAAGAGACCGGCTTCGAGGCGCGCAGTTGGACCTACCTCGGCAGCGTCGAGTCGAATCCTGCCTTCATGACGAATCGCTGCCACCACTGGCTGGCCGAAGGCGCGGTGCGCGTCGGCGAGCCGCAGCCCGATCCTGGCGAGGACATCCGCGTGATCCTGCTCGACGAGGCGGAGTTCCGCAGGCGGCTCGCGAACGGCGAGATCGCGCATGCTCTGGTCTGGACCGCCGTGGCGCGCGTGCTCGATCTCCGCGCGGCGGAGTGATGCGACGGCTCGTCGCGGGCGTCAACGGCGTCGCGGCCATCGTCTCGCTGGCGCTCGGATCGCTCTGCTCGCTCGGCTGCGCATCCCTCGATTTCCGCGACCTTCCACCCGACGGCGAGACGCGCGTTCTGCTCGTCGCCAACGGCCGCGATCTCTCTTCGATTCGACTCGCCCGCCGCTACGCCCTCGCGCGACGCATTCGCCCCACGCACGTGCTGCGACTCGCCTGTTCCAGTGACGAACAGATCGATCGCGCGAGCTACGAGCGGGAGATCCTCCGGCCGCTCGTCACGTGGTGGCTCGACTGTCCCGACTCCCTGCGACCGGACTACATCGTGCTCTCCGCCGCGATTCCGATCGGCGTGCGTGGAAGCGAGGGGCGAGAGGCGGAGCGCGCGGCGGTCGACTCGGAGCTGACGCTCCTGCCGCGCGAGGCCGGGGGGACGAAGGTCCGACGCGCGGGACGCTTTCCCAATCCGTACTTCCAAGCGGCCGATCACGCGGGATTCGCGCAGTTCGATCATCGGCGGTTCGGGATCTGTCTGGTCACGCGGCTGGCCGGATTCACGGAAGAAGAGGCAGGGGAGTTGATCGCGCGAGCGGAAGCGGCGGGGAGCACGGCAGGGAAGGCGGCGAGCGCCGCGCCGGAGTCGAGTGGACTGTTTCTCTTTGATCAACGAGCCGGAGAGGAGGAATCAGGGCAGCGGTGGTTGCGGCAGGCAGGGGAGCGCGTGAGCGCGCTGCGCGCTCACGCGCGACTGGACACCACTCCCGACTTCGTCTTTCTCGCCAGCGATCTGATGGGCTACGCAAGCTGGGGCTCGAACGACCATCGCTACCGTCGGGACTTCGCGTTCACCTGGCGGCCAGGCGCGATCGCGACGGAGTACGTGAGCAGCTCGGCCCGCACGTTGCGCGAACCTCCGCGCGACTGGCGACCGGGGAGAGACGCCGATCGCGACGCCCACTTCGGCGGCTCCCCTCAGTCGCTCGCTCTCGACCTGGTGCGCAGCGGCGCGACGGGCGTGGCGGGGCATGTCTACGAGCCGTATCTCGACGGCTGCCCTCGCCCCGACATCCTCTTCCCCGCGTATCTCTCCGGCCGGACGCTGGGCGAGAGCTACTACCTGGCGATCCCGTCGTTGAGCTGGATGAACATGGTCATCGGCGACCCGCTCTGCGCGCCGTACGCCGCGCCGTACGCCGACTAGCCGGCGAAATCCTCGATCACCTCCGCCGGCACCCAGCCGGTCACGGCGCCGGGCAGGAGCACCCGATGCCAGTCGTTGCGCTGCTCCAGAGACTCCAGGATCTGGAGCTTCTTCACCTGGCCGACGATGGTGTCGGATCCGGGCGCGGAGTAGACATCGGCCTGGTTCACCGTGATCGAGATCCAGTGCGTTCCGCTCGGCGGCGCGAAGTTCAACGTCCAGTCGTACTCCTTGTACAAGACGGTGAATCCGCTCAGATCATTGGGGTGATACCGATCGATGTAGGCCAACACCTTGTCCTTGCCGCCGAAGTCATCCGCGTACCACTCGAAGATCTTGCAGATCTGGATCTCTTTCTTCACATCGTCGGCCGTCGTGCGGTTCTGGTCATTGATGAACGTCTTCATGTTCGCGTCGAGCGTCTCCATCACGGTCGCGCCGACATAGGCGCGAGGCAACAGCGGCGGACAAGAGAGCGCGCCGCAGACGAAGCCGACGTGCACAAGCGGCTCCTTGTACTTCGGCCGCACGATCTCGTTCTCGATCTGATCGAGCGAGATCATGCCGGTCTTCGAAGGGACGATCAGCTCCTTGAAGAGGGCGAAATCGTTTCGCGAGACGGCATAGTCGCGGTCCATCCGCTCCGCCACCGCCTTCAGGACCGCGGCGTTGTAGACGTTGATCCAGTAGGCGAGCGCCTCCGGCTTCGAGAGCGACGAAGCGTCGATCTCCGCCATGGCGTTCAGATAGCCGGCGAGATCGCCCATGTGGCTCCGGCGGAGATTCAAATAGTCGACCCGCTGATCGCGGACATTGGCGGCGAGCAAGCGGTCGAAGGCGGAGTGGTCAGCCGCGGTGCTCTCGAGGGTCAGCGCGAGAATCCGCTCGGTGGGGAGATCGGCCCCGCGCGCGGTCGGCGCGAGAACGCAGCAGACGAGGGCGGCGAGCGCGGCGAGCGTGGGGACAAGGCCCACAGCGAAGCGTGACAGCAGTCGAATCATGTTCAAGACTCCTCTCGATGCGGCTGGAGACCGGGGCCTCGGCGTAAGGTCTCCAAGAACGTACCAGCGAGTCGCGATCCGGTCACCCCGGCGGCTGTGGGGGGGCGCCCCCGACCGCCTGGACCGCCTGGAGCGCCTGGAGCGCCGGCCGGAATCCCGGGCGAAGTCGGAGTGCCTCGCGCCAGCGAGCGATCGCTTCGTCGCGACGACCGGCGCGGGCGAGGGCGATTCCGAGGTCGCTCTGGATCCTCGGGTCCAGCGGATCGGCAGCGGCGGCTCGCAGCAGCGTCGCGAGCGCCAAGTCGTCGCGCCCGAGTCTGGCCTGCACGATTCCGAGGTTGTAGAGCGACGTGGCGCGAGGGTTCAGCTCGACGGCGCGCGTGTAGGCGTCTCTGCCTGCTTCGAGTCGACCGAGTTTGACCAGCGTCGCGCCGAGGTTATTCCAAGGCTCGGGGTCGTCCGGCGTCAGTCGTGTTGCTCGCTCATAGGCCAGCAACGCATCCGCGAGCCTTCCCGACTGCGCATAGCGAACGCCGACCTGGAACGCATCGAACGCCTCGGTCGCGCGCGCATCCGGTCCCGGCAGCAACCAGAGTCCTGCCGCCAGGATCGCCGACGCACCGATCGCCATCCCCACACGCTTGCGCCGCGGGGCGTCCGCTCGCGCACGCCACAGTCGAGCCAGCGAGTGCACTCCGAGACCCGCCAGCAGCCAGAACCCCGGCAACACCGGCAGCCGGTACCGGCCGGTCGAGAAGAACACGAGCGAGCTGGTCAATCCGATCGCGACCACGATCAGAGCCGGAACGAGGCGCTCCCGCTCGTCTCGTCCCGCGAGCCAAAGGCCGAGCAGGCTGAGCGGCGCGAGCCAACCGAAACCGACGAACGCGGCGCGCAACGGCCAATGATCACGGGCGAGCATCCCGAAATGATCGATCTGCGGCGGCTCGTCGGGACGGAAGAACAGGGCGAGTTTGGCGGCGACGTTCGTGAGCGCGCGACCCGGCGAGGTGCGCACGAAGTCGAGGGCGCGGTCTCGCCAGAGCCGGTCTGCTTGTGCGAGCGAGAGATCCCGTCCCGCCAAGATCGACGCCGAACGCCGCGCCGTCGGATCTTGTTCTAGATCGATCTCGCGCGGCGCCGCGTACCCACCGCGCGCCGTCGCGTTGTTGCCGACGTAGAGATTGAGGCCCGAGTTCAGCGTGAAGAGCTGGAGCGACCCGGTCGTCCTCGTCTGATGGATCGCCACCGGAGCGAACGCCAACGCCAGCGCGAGAGCTCCGGCCGCGATTTCGCGCGTGGGCGCCTGAGTGACGGACGGTTTCGTCGTCCGCCAGGTGAAGAGCGTCGCGCCCCACGCCGCCACCGGCAGGAGCAGGAACGTCCCGCGACTGATGGCGAGGCCGCCGCAGACCAATCCGAAGCAGACTCCGCGGAGAGTCGACCGTAGCGACGGCGGGCCCGGCCAGGTCGCGAGCGCGGCGGTGACCAGGAAGATCATCGTGTTCTCACCCAGGAGATGCGCCTCCATCGCGAGCGCCGGTCCGGAGAGCGCGGCGAGGAGGGTCGCCCACCGCGCGGGGCCCGGCCCGAGCCACCGACGCGCGGCCAGGTAGAGCAGCGCCAACGCGCCGAGTCCCAGCAGACTCTGCGCCACGTGCGCGGCGAACACCGACGGTCCGGTCAGCGCGAAGAGCCCGCCGAGCAGCGTCGGGTAGAGCGGATTGAAGTGGAACGGCTCGGCCGGCCAGCCCTCCCCGCGCGCGAGAGCCGCGGCCTGGTCCAAGTAGTAGCGCGCATCGAGCAGCGGGACGCCGATGCGGACATCCGACGGGAGATCGACCCAGCAGGCGACGCGAAGGGCAACCGCGGCGACGATCGCCGCGACCAGCGGCCAGTCGACGACAGTCAGTTTCGGAACGCTGCGGGCGCGTGGCGATGGACGCACGAACTCCTCCCGGGCCGGGACCGTAACACTCCACGCAACTCAGCGGCAGGCGATCACGTACGAACCGGCGCGGACGCGGGCCACTTCCTCCTCTGCGCGATCCCACTCCCCCCGGAGATCGCGCGCGCGGCCCGCGTCCGTGCTACCGTCTTCCGCGCACCGTCGCGACAGCGTCCCCTCTCAGAGCCGAGCACCCAGCCGACGCTATGCCCCAACGCTTCACTCCAGCTCGCCTCGAGCGGCTGATCGATCTTCTGCGCGGCGTGCGCGACCAGGCGCTGACGCTCGAGTCCTCCTTGGCCGAGGAGTTGGCTGCGGTGCGCCCTGAGCATCAGTCGAGCGCGCGCAATCTCATCCACTTCCTCGGGCTGCGTGAGCATGATCTCCGGGATCTCCGGCGGGAGCTGAGCGCGCTGGGACTTTCGGCCCTCGAGCACTCCGAGTCGCATGCGCTCGCGAGCATCGACGCCGCGTTGGCCGCGCTGCATCGACTGGCCGAGCGGCCGATGGCGCGCGCCGCGCGGGAGATCCCTCCGGTCGACTTCTTCACCGGACCGGAGCGACTCGCGCTCCGGACCGACGAACTGCTCGGACCCGCCTCGGCGGAGCGGCCGACCCGCATCATCGTCACGATGCCGAGCGAAGCCGCGCACGACTACGCGCTCGTGCGGGATCTGATGCGCGCGGGCATGACCGTCATGCGCATCAACGGCGCGCACGACGACCGCGCCGCCTGGGAGCAGATGACCGAAAACCTGCGGCGGGCGCGCGTCGAGCTGGGCGTGTCCTGTCGGGTGCTGTTCGACCTGGCCGGGCCCAAGTTGCGCACGGGCGAGGTGACGACCGGCCCGGGAATCGTCCGCTTCTCGCCGCAACGCGATCCTCGCGGCGAGGTGCTCTGGCCCGCGCTCCTCTGGCTCACGCCGCGGGATCTCCCGGAGAGCGCGCGAGAGGAGATGGTCGTGCTGCCATTGGAGTTCGCGTTCCTGCAGAAGGTGCGAGCGGGAGATGCTCTGGAGGTCGCGGATCGACGCGGCGGCGTGCGGCGCGTGCAGGTGCTGGCGCAGGTCGGACGGTCGTTCCGCGCCGAGGCGCGGCGGACCGGATACGTGGCGGAGGGAGCGCGCGTGCGGCTGTGGCGCGAAGGCCGTCTCGTCGCGCAGACCGCGGTGGACGCGCTCCCGCCGATCGAGCAGGTCATCGTCGTGCGCGCGGGGGAGACGCTCGTCCTGACGCGAGAGGATATCCGCGGCGCGCCTGCCTTGCGCACGACCGGCGGCGCGGTCGTCGTTCCGGCGCACCTCCCGTGCACGCTGCCCGAGGTCTTCACGCAGGTCCGTCCCGGCCAACGAATCTTCTTCGACGACGGCAAGACGGCGGGTGAGATCGCGCGCGCCGAGGTCGATCGCATCGAGATCAAGATCACGCGCACGCGGCCCCTCGGCGCCCGCCTGCGCCCCGATCTCGGAATCAACCTGCCCGACACCGATCTCTCGCTCGCGCCGCTGACCGACAAGGACCTCAGGGATCTCGCGTTCGCCGCACGGCAAGCCGATCTCGTCGGCCTCTCCTTCGTGCGTCGGCCCGACGATGTCGCCCGACTCGGTCAGGAGCTGGCCGCGCGTCAGGCCGCGCACGTCGGCATCCTGCTCAAGATCGAGACCGCGGCCGGCTTCGAGAATCTGCCGCGCCTCCTCCTGGCCGGTCTGTGCGTCCGTTCGATCGGCGTGATGGTCGCGCGCGGCGATCTCGGCGTCGAACTCGGCTTCGAGCGGCTGGCCGAGGTGCAGGACGAGATCCTCTCGTTGGCCGAAGCGGCGCACGTGCCGGTCGTCTGGGCGACGCAGGTGCTCGAGTCGCTCGCCAAGAAGGGGCGCCCCTCCCGCGCGGAGGTGACCGACGCCGCGACGAGCGCGCGCGCCGAGGCGGTCTTGCTGAACAAGGGGCCGCACATCGTCGAAGCGGTCGGCTTCCTCGACAACGTGCTACGGCGGACGCGGCTGCAGCAAGAGAAGAAGCGATCGACGTTGCGGCGCTTGGCTGTGTCCGAAGTGCGTTAGACCTCAGCCCAGGTCGAGCCGCAGGACGCCGCCGTCGTAGACCGCTCTCGTTCCCACCCGTCGCAAGAACGGCGGGACGACGTGCGGGGCGCGGGTCTCGGCGTCGAGGAGATGCAGCACCGCGGTTCCGCGCAGCGTCAGCGCATCCGAGAGAAGCTGGCGATGACACCCCGCCGGATTCGCCTCGGCGCACATGGCCGCGGTCGGCGCGAGTGTCGCCCACTCCTGCAGCTCGAGCAGTGCGCCGAGGAACTCGGCGCATTCCATGTGATCGGCATATCCACGGAAGGCGTCTTCGGACAGCGCGACGTGCGGCGAGTCGGGGCGCGGGGTGCGCATGCCGCCGAGCGCTTCGAAGTGGCGATAGGCGATGCCCTCATCCTCGAGCGCGAGCGAGAGGGCGGTGCGATCGAAGTGAGGGTGGCGGCGGCTGGCGGGATAGCGGCGGATGTCGGCGAGTTGGGAGATGGAGTGGGCGCGGAGGAGGGCGAGGAAGGACTCGAAGGGGTGGGTGGAGTGGCCGCAGGTGGAGATCATCTGGACTCGGCTCCAAGGTTGGTCTGGGAGGGTGATTCTGTTGGAGGAGGCGGCGGAGCTGCTCCGCCGCTACTGAAAAAGACGGCCGTCAACGCGGGGAGGTGGATCGAGAGGCTGAAGGGGCGGCCGTGCACGGAGATCTCGCGGGCCTCGCGGCCGCCTTCGTTACCGAGGCCGCTGCCGCCGTACTCGACGGCGTTGCTGTTGAGCAGTTCGGTCCACCATCCGCCGGACGGGACCCCGACCTCGTAGTTGAACCGCGTGACCCCAGAGAAGTTGAGCGCGATGAGGATGGTCGGATCCGCCTCGCGGCCGAGGCGGAGCAACGTGAGCGCGTTCTGCTCGGGGTCGTTGCAGTCGACCCACTCGAAGCCGGCGTGCGACTCGTCGCGCACGTGCATCGCCGGCTCCGTCGTGTAGAGACGATTGAGGTCGGCCAGCCATCGCCGTACGCCGGCGTGCGCCGGCTGTTGCAGGAGCTCCCAATCGAGCTGGCTGTCGTGGTTCCACTCCCGGCGCTGACCGAACTCACACCCCATGAAGAGCATCTTTCGTCCGGGCTGCGCGATCTGATACGCGAACAAGAGTCGCAGGTTGGCGAACTTCTCGCTGTCGTCGCCCGGCATTTTCTCCAGGAGCGAGTACTTCCCGTGGACGGTCTCGTCGTGCGACAGCGCGAGCACGAACTTCTCGCTCTGTGCATACATCGTGCGAAAAGTGAGCTCGTTGTGATGGAACCGGCGGTGGATCGGCCGCCGCGCCATGTAGCGCAACGTGTCGTGCATCCAACCCATGTCCCACTTGTGGTCGAAGCCGAGTCCGCCCAGATGCACCGGCCGCGTCACCATCGGCCAGGAGGTCGACTCCTCCGCGATGTTGCGCACGTGGGGATGCCGCTCGGCGATCGCCTGGTTGAGCTGTTGGATGAAGCGGATGGCCGAGAGGTTCTCGCGCCCGCCGAACTCGTTCGGCGTCCACTCCCCTTCTTTGCGCGAGTAGTCGAGGTAGAGCATCGAGGCGACGGCGTCCACCCGGAGTCCGTCGGCGTGATACTGCTCCAGCCAGAAGAGCGCGTTCGAGATGAGGAAGCTGCGCACCTCGGGCCGGCCGTAGTTGAAGATCAGGCTCTTCCAATCGGGATGGAATCCCTTGCGCGGATCGGCGTGCTCGAAGAGGTAGGTGCCGTCAAAGAAGCCGAGGGCGTGCGGGTCGTCCGGAAAGTGCGACGGGACCCAATCGAGGATCACACCCACTCCCGCCTGGTGCAGCGTGTCGATCATGGCCATGCAATCCTGCGGACGGCCCTGTCGACTGGTCGGCGCGAAGTAGCCGGTGATCTGATAGCCCCACGAACCGATGAACGGATGCTCCATCACCGGCATCAACTGCACATGCGTGAAGCCGGTCTCCTTGGCGTAGTGCGCGAGTCCCGGGGCCAGCTCGCGGTAGCGCAGAGAGCGGTTCTCCTCTTGGGGGACGCGCCGCCAGGAGCCGGCATGCACCTCGTAGATCGAGAGCGGTTCACTCGCGCGGTCTCGACCGTCGCGCGCCTCGATCCAGGCGGCGTCGCGCCAGGCGTAGTCCAGGTCCCAGACGATCGAGCTGTTGTCCGGGGGTTGAGCGTGGGTGAAGGCGAAGGGGTCGGCCTTCTCGACGGTGTATCCGCGGATCATCGACACGATGCGGTAGCGGTAGTGCGCGCCGCGGGCGACGCCGGGGATGAACCCCTCCCAGATGCCGGCGCGGGGGCGAAGCGGATGCGCGGTGGGATCCCAGGCGTTCCACCCGCCGATGACATGGACCGACTTGGCGGCGGGCGCCCAGACGGCGAAGTAGACCCCAGGGACTCCGCCGACGGTCACCAGGTGCGAGCCGAGCTTCTCCCAGAGCCGGTAGTGGGTGCCTTCGTGGAAGAGGTAGAGGTCGGCCTCGGTCAGGAGGGAGAAGGTCTCGGGAGACGGGGCAGGGGGCGTTGGCGGCGTCGCTGGAGGCGTCGGTGCGGACTTCGGGGCGCCTGCCGCCGCCGAACTTCGTTCGGCGGGGAGACGCCGCGACGCATCGTCCTTCATGGCGCACCTCCTTGTCGGGCCGTCAGTTCGCTCTCCGGGCCGGTGCAGTCTAACACCCTGGGAGAGATCGGACCGAACCTGGGAGCTGGGGCGCCGTACAGTCGTCCGAGTCGAATCAGAAGCCGGGGAGCCCTCGATTGCGAACGGACGAAGAACTCTTCGATCTGTGCAGGCAGCGTGACGCGCGCGCCTGGGAGCTGATCGTCGAGCGGTATCAGAGCAAGATCCTCAATCTCTCGTACCAGTTCTGCGGCAACAAAGACGAGGCGCGCGACCTGGCGCAAGACGTCTTCATCCGGCTCTACCAGACGATCGACCACTATGAGAGCGGACGCACCTTCAAGACCTGGCTCTACAGCATGGCGCGCAACCTCTGCATCGATCACTACCGTCGTCGCAAGAAGGACCGCCGCGTGGTCGACACGCCGGTCGATGAGTTCCGGGATCTGGAGGGAGGCGGCGAGTCCCAAGACCGCACGCTGGCCAAGCGAGAGCGGAGCGATCTGCTGCACAAGGCCCTCGATACGCTCGGAACGATCAGCCGCGAGGCGATCGTCATGAAAGATTTCCAAGACCTCTCACTGGAGGAGATCGCCCGGACCCTCGAAGTCCCGGTCGGCACCGTGAAATCGCGTATCTCGCGCGCCCGGGTCGAACTGGGCAAGGCGATCCTCCGCTCCGAGAGAACGGTGCAGTCATGAGTCCGATGAATCCCAGTCCCATGAATCCCAGTCCCATGAATCAGCCGCCGATGAACTGCGATCTCTTCCGCCGCTCGCTCCGAGCCTACCTGCGCGGCGACATCCCCGAGCCGGCCTTCGGCGTCATGGTCGAGCACGAAGCCGAGTGCGACGAGTGCCGCCGCGTCGTGACGGAGATGACGGCCGAAGTCGACCACGTGGGAGAACTCTCTTTCGCGGCGGTGGCGGCGGCGGAGACATCGGAGTCGGATCTGCGCGGAACGGACTCCCGCGCGAGCGATCCGCAGCGACTCGACCTCGGATCGCTCCTCGGGCTCACCACCGGCGCCGATTGCGCCTACGTCGAACAACGGCTGGGCGAGGCGCCCGAGGAGCCACTGACGAAGGATCTCCTCCGTCTCGTCGACACGCATCTCGAGGCCTGTCCTTCCTGCCGCCAACTGCGCGACGTCCTGGAAGACCTCCCGCGTTGGTACGCGACGTTGCCGGTCTTGCGGGCCGACCGCGCGTTCAAGGCCGAGGTGTTGCGACGGACGCTCGGCCCCGAGCCAGGTTTCTGGGATGTGCTCCGCGCTCTCTGGCGCCGTCCGGAAGCGGTCTGGGAGGCGGCGGTGGCTTGCGCGCTCGTCACCTTCATCCTCTTCGGGAGCGCGGTGGGACGCCGCGCGGCCGAATCCGAGCTGCCCAACCGCGCCAGCTTGCAGGGCGTCGGTTCGGCCGTCGGTTCGGCCGTCGTGCGGGGGATCGACGACGGCGCCTCGCGCGCCGGCCGCGTCGCGCGCGCGCCTTATACACTCGTGCGCGACGGCTTCGACGGACTGCACGGGTTCTCCTCGCACGCGTCTTCTTGGATGGAACGCGTCGTCACCAACTTCCGTACCGGCGATTATGAAGAGTTGTTGAACGATCTTCGCGTCGTGCTCGAACCGATCGGACTCTATCCAGATCCAGCGGTCCGGACCGCAGATCCAGCGACCGAGACGGCGGTCGATCCGGCGCCGAGCGACGCGAAGACCGAGACGCCGCGAGAGGATGGGACTCAGTGAATACACATACTGTGAATACGCAACCGATGAGTACACAAGAAGCGAACGCGCAAGCGTTCGAGGCGCGAACCATGAATACACAGGCCGTGACCGGATCCGTCCCCGCGGGTGTGAAAGGAGTACAGATGAACGTCGACTCGCGGAAGTCCCCGTTCCTGGCCGGTTTCCTCTCGATGTTCCCGGGCCTCGGCCAGGTCTACGTCGGCTATTACATCCACGGCTTCGTCGTGATGCTCATCTTCGCCTCGACCATCGCCGTGACGTCGACCGGCGGTGCGCCCGGACTCGAGCCGCTCCTCGGCATCTTTCTGGCGTTCTTCTGGTTCTTCAACATCATCGACGCCTCCCGCAAGGCGAGCGCCTACAACCGCTCGGCCCTGGGCGAGAGGGACACCGTCGTCCTGACCGACAGCCCCTTGGTCGGAGGCGCCATCCTCCTCGGACTCGGCATCCTCCTCACCCTGCGCGTTACCTTCGACGTCGACTTCGAGTTCTTGGAGAACATCTGGCCGCTCGGTCTCGTCCTGGGCGGCGGCTACCTCATCTGGCGCTACCGTCGCACGCAGCGCGAACTGCAGTCGAATCGCACGAACGACACCTGGAGTGCGCCGCCACCGCCGCCGTCGATGCCGATGGCGACGCCGATGTCGTCGCCGATGTCGTCGCCGATGTCGCCCTCCGCTTCGATGCCACCATCGCCGTCCTCTTCTGCGCCCGGTACCTCCACACGCGAGATCGAGGCGCGGCCGTTCGAGTAGTTGCCTGGCGGCGACGGACAGTTCGCGACAGACATGAGCAGACACGGACGCCACGAACGAGACGAACGAGACAAACGGAGCGCGCCGGCGATCATCACGTCGGCGC
The DNA here is from genome assembly GCA_964631125.1 of uncultured bacterium. Taxonomy (GTDB): domain Bacteria; phylum Eisenbacteria; class RBG-16-71-46; order CAIMUX01; family CAIMUX01; genus CAZVYN01. The sequence continues at coordinate 37,492 of CAZVYN010000022.1, forward strand.
GCTTCGTCTGTTCGGAGTCCGAGCTACTCCCAAACGCCTCGGGGTGGGCCATTGTCCGGCTCGGCGCTTGTGAAAAATGGTGCGACTATTGCCGGCAACAGTTGCACCATTTTTCACAAGGCGTCGCGATGCTGAGATCAGCGCAAGAGCACGGCGCGCGCTGCGACTCGGTCCGGACCGAGTTCGGCCTGGATGAAGTAGACCCCGGAGGCCACCAGCCCGCCCCCCGCGTCGCGTCCGTCCCAGTCCAGCTGGTGGACGCCCCCACTCCTGAACTCATCGCGCCACTCGTGGACCAATCGACCCGACGGCGAGAAGAACCGCACCGGCGGGCGCCCGCCGGGCGCCCGCCGGGCGTCGGCACGTCGAGCCGGAACCGCACTGCGCCACGGCCGGGTGACGACAGCGAGGTGAGTTGGAATCGCCTCGGAACCGGCCCGCTTCCCACGCCATCGCCATCGCCATCGCCCTCGCCATCGCCCACACTCACGGCCGGCCCGAAGATCGATTCGCCGCTCGGACCCTCGAAGCCGACCGCATAGGCGTACGAACCGCCCGCGTCGACATCGTGATCGATGGTCACCTGTGGCCCGCCTGAGCCTTCTCGCTCGGCGACGACGTTGTAGCCAACGGGAGGCGGCGGAATCACGTCCCCCTCGAAATTCGCCCGATAGAGCCGCGCGTGTGCCCCATCACTCGGCGCCTGCCACTCGATGCGGATCGCGCCGTCGTCCCGGGATACGTTGGGCGCTGCGGGCAAAGCGGGCGCCAGCGTGTCGAAGAGCAACCGGAAGTGAGCGTCGTACGGCAATGCGACGGTCCCGTCGCTCCCCGCGGCCGGGGCGCCACGACGAGCGGTCCGATCCGCGAGGACGAACTCTCGCGGTGAACTCGGAGCACCCGTCGCAGCGAGGCGCTGCCCGTAGACAGTGCGAGACGGAGTCTCGGCCCAATCGACGATGTAGGCCGCGCCGTTCCAGACTCCGAGCGGAGCGATGTGCGTTCCCGCAAGCGTGCTCACCTGCGTAGGCGCCCCGAGCAGATGTCCTGCCGCGCTCAACCGGACCGCACGGATCGACGACCAGATCGCCGACACCGACTCCGACTCCGACTCGACCGCCAACGCTGCCGAGAATGCTGACGATCCGGCCGTCGATCGCGCAGTGCCGTCGATGGGAATCTCGCGGTACACGCACAAGAATCCGCCGGGACCGCGAATCAGATTCGGGGCCGTCTGCTCTCCGTCCCCGAGCGTCAGCACACGCCCGGTCTCGAACTCCGGCCCCGCGTAGCTCGGCGACCACGTCACCAGTCGCCACCGTCCATCGAAGCGCTGCATCCAAACGACGAGCGGACTCTCGCCCGCCCAACCGAGCGTCGGAGCGGCGATGCCGTCGGCGGATTCGAACGACCACTGTTGGATCGGCTCGGTGGCGCGGGTGTCTTCGTGTCGGACATGGACGGTGGGCTTGCCGATCAACGAGTCGGGTGGAGTCACTCCATACGTCACGAAGAAGCGTGAGTCGCGCGCTTCGAAGTCGAATCCGTTGCAGCTCCACCAGGGGAATTCATGCGCGTCCGCGATCTCCCACGTGCGCCAGAAAAACGGGTGGCCATTTCCGTCCACGCGCGCCAGATCGAGAAGCAACCTGTGACCGGTGAACCAATTCGATTCGCGATACTCCGATCGGAGCATCAGGAGACTCGGCAGGTCCGCCCAGAGCCGCCCGCGCGAACCGATCCCGTCGCTGCTGCGGCAAGGGTCGTCGCTCACCGCGCGCGTCGGAAACCGCACCGTCTCGCCGGTGGCTCCGCCGTTCGCGTCGAACGGTGTGACGTGCAGGTACTCGCTCGAACGCGCGTCCAAGCAGAGCGACCGGAACCCGTCGGGCGCAGGAAAGAAGTGCGCGACGATCGGCTGGCCGACGCCATTGAGCAGAGTCGCCTCTGGCGGGGGGATGTCGCCGATCCGAGGGAGCGGCGTCAGAGTCACACGCGGCTCGGCCGGCGGATAGTAGCCGCCTTGATCGTCACGCGCGACCGGCTGACAGATCCCGTCGGCCGTGAACGCCGCAAACGATTCCCCCAGCCATTCGCAGTCGAGGCCGGCGGCCCTCGCTCCTCCGCTGCAGTCCGGGGACACAGCGCCGATCTCCAAGGGAACGATGCTCTCCTCGACGCCGCGCCGGATGCGGAGAGCGATCGCGGAGTATCCGTCGCTACAGACGATGGCCCCGACGCCGTCTCGCAGCGCACACGCCGCCCCGCCTTCTGCGCTCACTGGGAGAGCCATCGATTGGAGGTCGACGGCGCCCGATGCGTCGATCCAAGCGACGGCCAATCAACTGGACGGCCGGGTCGGCCAGGCGAGCAGCGCGGTCTCGCCATCGCTGGCCAGCCCGATGACGTCTTCGACGAAGCTCTGCGCGACATCGAGGTGCGAACCGATCAACGCTCCGTCGTCGTCGAGCCGCGAGACCCGGATCATGCCGGTCACGCTCCTCCACGCAACCCAACGTCCATCGTGAGAGAGTGCGCAGGCGCGAGTCGGATGCACTCCGGCCACGACCAGGTCCGCTCCCGCGCGCCGAAGCTGTGGATCGATTCGAGCGACGCGCAGCGTACTCTCCATTGCCGTCCACGCGACGACGTGCACAGAGCCCTTCCACCCGATGCGCGCAGCCCCGGCCTCCTCCCACGAGTCTTTCCGGAGGATGATCTCCCGGGTGGAGTCGGGATCGTCCAACCAGTACGAGCGAACGGCGACCTCACGCGGCCTGCCGTCGTCGCCCCGACCCATCGCGACTTTCCAACTCGTCCCATCGAAGTCCGAGACCTGGAGGTTGTGGAGGCTTCACTCGTACTCGGCGGCTGTGTCCAACTGGAGTATCCCGCCGACCAACTCGCCCTCCGGGGTCAGACGACGCGCGAACAGGAGCGAGTTCTTCTGCCCGGTGAACGTCGCGAGAGCGCCCTCGTCGTCGAAGCCGACGGAGACATCCGGGCGGCCCGCATTGTCCCGATCCGGATACTCGAACCCACTCTCGATCAGAATCGGATCTGAGACTTCGATCACCTGGCCCAATGCGATGGATGGAATCGCGGCGAGGCACGCAGCCAAGCACGCAGCCAAGCACGCA
>CAZVYN010000022.1:40731-52283 GCA_964631125.1 uncultured bacterium
GCACGCAGCCAAGCACGCAGCCAAGCACGCAACCAAGCGCGCGCCGGCGAGCATCGAAGCGAAGAGGCGACGGGTCCCGCGGATCATGGAAACCTCCGCGCCAAGTAGGATTTGCGCGCGAAGAGCATACCTCCCCCTGGCCGCTGACGTTTCTCGCGTCGTGCGTCAGCGCCCTCGCCCCAACCTCGACGCCAAGAACTCGATCGCCGCGCTGTCGGTGGCGGCGCCCAATGGACCATGCCCGGCGCCTGCGACGATGCGAAACTCACGCGCGAAGGAGCGAACACGTTTCGAAACGCGTCGGGTACCACCACGAAACGGTTGATCGTAGTCGAGTAGTTCGCGTCACAAATCTCCGTCTCGGCTGCTCCTTCTCTCGGACCCACCACACACCTTGTCCAGAGGAGGCGATGATGAAGACAAAACTCAGGATAGCGTTAGCAACAGGTTTGGCCGCGGCCGCGGTGACGGCGATGACCGGCTGCAGCGACAACTCCATGAGTCCCGGCGACGCGTTCCGCGGCATGAGCGCGACGAAGAGTAGTCAGACAATTTCCGTCGCGGGGGACGACGGATGCGGCGATCTGCCGACGGCGCCCGACAGCGTGCGCGTCGACTTGATCGATCCCGTGTTCTCCGACCCGATCGACGCCGACAATCCACTGTTCCCCGTCGGGGAGCTCGACCGCGCGATCCTGCTGGGTCTGGCGGATGGGGAGCCGTTCCGGACGGAAACCACGCGCATGCCGGGAACGAAGACGATCTACATCGACGGCAAGCCGGTCGAGACGATCATCTCGCAGTACGTCGCTTGGCAGGACCGCAGGATCCACGAGGTCGCCATCGATTGGTACGGGCAGGACGATGAAGGGAACGTCTATTACTTCGGCGAGGACGTGTTCAACTACGAGGACGGCGTCGTCGTCGACACGCACGGCACCTGGATCGCGGGGGACGAGTTTCCCGTCGCGATGATCATGCCCGCGGATCCGCAAGTCGGCGACGTGTGGCGTCCGGAGAATGCCTGCCCCATGGTCTTCGAAGAGGTCACCGCACTGGAGACAGATGTAACGGTGGACGGGCCGCGTGGGCCGGTCGCCGGCGCCTTGCTCGTGAGAGAGCTCCACCTGGACGGCGTGTTCGAGAACAAGACGTTTGCTCCGGGCTACGGCGAGTTGTCCGCCGGTTCGGTGGAGAGCGGCAACCTAGAAGCGCTCGCGGTGGCTGTCCCGACCGACTTCCTCGGAGGGAAGGAACCGGAGGATCTCGAGGATGTCTCCGACGGCGCGGAGGAGATCTTCCGCGTCGCGCGCAACGGGAGCTGGCGACGGATCAAGACACTCTTCCGAGAATTGGAAGAGGATTGGGAAGACTACGAGGCGACGGGAGTTCCTCCGCTCCTCGCCGCTCAGATGAACGAAGCGATCGGTGAACTCAGCGACGCGATCGTCGAGCGTGACCGGGCGGAGACGCGACAGGGCGCGGTGGACGTCGCGCTCGCCAGTGTCGACTTCGAGCTGCGTTACGACGAGCGGTCCGAGATCGACCTCGATCTCATCGAAGTCTGGACCATGCAGCTCAGGATCGACGTGGCGGCGCACGATGTCGGAGGCATCCGCAGCGATCTCGAGACGATCCGCGTGATCCGTGATCGCCTCGAACCGGGATTCGCGTCCAGGATCGACGGCGATTTGAGCGCACTCCGCTCCGCGGCGCAGGCGGGAGATGAAGGGGCGCTTGCGACGGTCACTGCGAGTCTCCACGAGGCAGTCGTGGCGCTAGGCCTGAGCGCTACGCGGTAGTCCGCCGCGTTCTCGGTCAGTGCGTCCAGACGAACTGGACGGAACCGGTTCGCCCGGGCGGTTCGAGTGTCCGCGCCATGTAGACACCCGAGCCGACCTGGGCGCCGAGGTCCGAGCGTCCGTCCCAGATCGCCTCGCCACCTTGACCCAACATCAGGCGCCGCACGCGCCGCCTACGATCGCAACCTGTCCACGGGCGCCAGATGAGCAGCGAGGAATTGGATCGCCGCGTTGTCGGTGGCCTCGCCCAGAGCGCCGTGTCCGGCGCCCGCAACGAAGCGGAGCACGTGCGGGACCCCAACCTCGGCCAAGGCGCCGGCCAGCAATTGACTGCAGGCCCGCGGGACCGACGTGTCGCCCTCGCCATGCGCGATGAACCCGGGCGGGTCGCCCGCTTCCACGTGGACGATCGGATCAGCGTCGGTGATGCGGTCGACCAACGTCGGATAGGGGTCGGTTGGATCGAACTGATGCGCGCGGATGTCGCCCACGCCCTGGCCGGGAGCCGACCAGCCCACCAAACGCGACTCCGGTGATCCAGGCGCATCATGGTCGATGCCGCTCCCGGGCGGGGTCGTGACCAACAGGTTCATGTGCAAGAGGTCGGTCGGCCCGAAATAGTCGGCAAATACCTGGATTGCGCTCGATCGGTCGAGATTGCCGCCGACGTTCCCCTCCAGTTGATCGTTCGAATCCGAGAGCGCGAGCAGAGCGGAGAGGTGTCCGCCGGCGGATGGGCCCCAGGCGCCGAAGCGCGTCACATCGAGGCCGTAGGTCGCAGCGTTGGCGCGCAGCCACCGAACGGCGCCTTTCACATCGTGGATCTGCGCGGGAAAGATGACCGACTCGCCGCCGTACTGACCCGCCTGGCTCGTCAAGCGGTAGTCGATGCTCGCCACGGCGATGCCTCGTTCCGTCACCAGGCGCATCGCGATCCCTGGGATGGGGAGCCGCGAGCCGCTGGACCAGCCGCCGCCGTGAATCCACAAGACGCACGGGACCGGCTGCTCCGGGGTCGCTCCGATCGGAACTCGCAACGCCAACTGGAGCGGCTGGCCACCGACCAACGCGAAGGTGAGGTTGTCGTGGCTCTCGTACGGCTGGGCGAGCACACACACCGGAAGACGGAGCGCCATCGTCAAGAGAAGCGAGAGGCATCCAGAATGCGCAATCGAGCTGTTCCTCCCTGTTCAACCGCGGGACCGATCGCCCGCGTTCGAGTGGCCGCGCCTGAAGGTCAGGATCGAGGCGACTCGAGTAGACCATGCGTGGCTCTGTATCGGCAATCGGGGGCAGCTCGAGCCGAACGGAACATTGACGAGAACCAGACCTGCGCTCACGGCAGGCGCGGTGCAGCCTCTCCTCCGTCGTCGGGAGCCAATCGGAGCTCGCGCAGGGAGACCAAGAGAGAGGAGGCATCGATGAGTCGATTCGAGCACCGATCGCGCCGCGGCGTGTCAGGAGCGTGCGTCCTGGTGTTGGCGCCGGCGGTCGCGAGCGGGTACTTCGGCGGACCGCCGGACGGCCACGCGGGCGATCCGCCGGCGAATCGGAATTGCACCGAGTGTCACAGTAGTTATCCGGTGAACTCCGGACCGGGGATCCTCGAACTGCAAGGCCTCCCCGACAGCTACGCCCCCGATCATGGCTATCCGCTGCGTGTTGTGCTGACCCAACCCAACCGTTCGCTCTGGGGCTTCGAACTGACGGTGATCCGAGAGTCGGATCTTCTGCAAGCGGGCGAACTCCTGCCAGTGGACCCGAGCCAGGTTCAGATCTCGGTCGGGACCGGAACACAGCGTGACTATGCGAAACACCGAGGTCCTGGCACGCAGGAAGGAGAACCGGCAGGCGAGTGGGATCTGTTCTGGACCGCGCCTGCGCCTGGAGCGGGGCCGGTGCGCTTCTATGTCGCGGGAAATGTCGCGAACAACAACGGGAGTCCGGTGCTCGACTACATCTATACGATCGAGGCGGGCGCCTCGGAGTTGCTGCCCGCGCAGGTCATCGGCGACGGAAGCAGACCTGGCGCCCCCGCGCTCCGCGTCTGGCCGCAGCCCGCGCGAGACGAAGTGTGGGTGCAGCCGGCGTCGGATGCGAGGGTTAGCTCCACCTGGCGGTTGATCGACTCCAGCGGAAGGCTGCGCGATGTCTGGGAGGTGGGGGAGGGCGCCGATGCGCGTGTGCACGCGCTCTCCGTAGCGGCGGGGATCTATTGGTTGGCCCCGGTGGATCGGTCGCTACCGGCGCAGCGACTCATCGTCGTCCGTTGAGGCCTCGGTGGGCGGAGGCATCGAAGCCTCCGCCCGCAAGTATCCCAACCCGAACGTTCGAACCGAAGGATGAGCGACGATCAGCGGACGATGACGATCCGACGCTCATGCGCTTCGTTGTCTGCGTGGACCCGGACGAAGTAGACGCCTTCGGCGACCTCCCGCCCGTTGCCGTCGCGCCCGTCCCAGCCGAGTGTGTGCGAGCCAGCGCCCATCCGATCCGACGTCAACCGGCGGACCGAGCGACCGGAAAGGTCGTAGATCTCGACACGCACCGCGCTCTCGGTGGCGAGCTCGATCCGCAGCGCCAGTGCGCCGGTCGAGGGGTTCGGCTCGGCCGAGAAGTCACGGAGCACGCTCGCGGTCTCGGTCGACGTCTCCACATTCGGCTCGAGTTCCGCCTGGTTCTCGGCGCGATCGTCGGCCAGGTGGCGCAGCCACAAGATCTGGCCACCCTGAACCGTCTCACCGGTCGGGACGATGCGAAGGCTGTGCGCTTGCACGTTCACGAGCCAGAAGCCCGGTCCGAGCAACGATTCGGCATCGACCACGCCGCTCCACTCCCAGCCCCCCGGGACGTCGGAGCCCGGATCCGAACTATTTCCGGGATCGGCCGCCAAGGCATGCGCGCGAGCCGCGTCGCGATCCACCTCGGCGACGATCTGCTTCGATCCGTCGTCCACCTGGTAGATCCAGACTGCGCTGTCGCGATCGAGTCCGAGCGAGGTCAGGTTGTAGTTCGGATCCTCGCAGATCGCGATCTCACCCGCCGCGTTGACGTCCATGTTGTCCGGGCTGATGACTTCCGTCACGTCGTAGTTGTCGAGCAGTGTGAGAGTCGATGCGCCGTACGGATTCGACGGATCGAAGGTCATCTTGTAGAGGCGTCCGTATGGATTGGCGGCGCGGCCGCCCGTGGTCACGAAGTAGAAGACGCCAGGGGTGTTCAGGTCCGACGCGCCATCTTCGATGCGGACGAAGGTGAAGCCGCCGACCGCACGCGTCTGGGTGTCGAGCGCGGCGTCGGTCTGGTTCCAATCGACCTGGACCCAGGTTCCGGACTGCGAGGCGCCTTCGGCCGTGAAGACCGCTTCGGAGTTGACCGCGGGATCATCCGACACCCAGGTGTAGAGCGATCCGTTGTTCAATCCGTTGATCGCCAAGGCGTCGCCCGCACCCGGGTCCTTCGTGCCGACGTACCAATACAACTGCGAGTTGAGGCCGTCCCCGGCCGACGGTCCGTCCTCCAGTCCGAAGACCACCGTGTAGTCGCCCGTGTTCGGGACCGCCACAATGTTCTCCCAGGGAGCGCGTCCCAGCCGCGGCAGGGCGTAGACCTCGTCGCCGATGGTGGCCCAGGCCAAACCGCCGAGCCCGTCGTAGGTGTTCGCTCCGTCCGCCTCCTCGCCAGTGAGGAAGATCGGTCGATCGAAGCCGACCTCGGGACCCGCCATCTGCGCGGAGCACAAGCGCCCGATCCCGCGCGTGATCGGGTCGACTTCCACCGGCGGCTGGCCGTAGAAGAGGTGCTCGATGGCGTACTTGCCCGAGACGACGGAGCCGGGCCGCGCCCGGTCGCGGAACAGCGACAGCGTGAGGTCGGTGATGCGAGCGCCGAAGGGCAGTGGACCCGCTGGACCTCCCTGGGTCGCGTTGAACTCGTGGTTGATGAACAGGTTGAAACGGCCGTTGGCTGGCGACTCACCGGAGAAACCCATTCCGTCGGGGATTCCGACGAAACGAAACGTTTCGCCTTCGGCGCCGCCGGTCAGTGCGATCTGCTGGCCGACCGTGATGATCGGCTTCACGACGGTTTTGGGAGCAACCGCTTTGCCGTAGGCGGGGGCACTCTCGTATGGGTCTGCGGCGAAGGCTGCGCCTGCCGCGAGACCCAGAGCGAGGAGCGAGGGCATCAAGACTGCGATGCGGCCCGACCGAGCGCTCATGGCTTCTTCTCCTTGGGGGTTATCGATCGACGATCCGTGTGAGGCTTCCGCGCGAGGGCGGACCGTCGGAACCTAGGGACCTCATGTTTGCGGTGCGTGCGGCGCGGTCGAGGAGTCGGCTCGAAGTTGGTTAGGGGGGAGATCGCTCGCGATTCCTGAACCGCGAACTCGCGCGAGGAAGCTGTGCGGTTGGCTATCGGCGCGCGCCATGACGAACGCTCGAATTCGATCTGGTTGCGGCATCACCTTCTTCGCCTGTCGCTCCGGGATGAACCGCGCGACTCACGGGAGGTCGCTCTTCGCGAGCGCCTGCTATGCGCTCGTCGCGGCGATGCTGGTCACCTTCGCGGTCGAACTCGGGGGATGCGCCGAGCGCGTACACTATTCTTCGCCGGAGGACGAGTGGAAGATCGCGCCCGATCTAGGCGGCGGAGCCACCACGAAGACGCGCACGGAAGACGCGCACGCGCGAGGCGTTCTCGAAGCATGCCCCGGACGCGCCGCTGGAGGCGCTGGCGAACTTCGCGATCGGGAACCGGATCTTCAACCCGAGCTGGGTGCAGAGTCCTTCCTCGGTCGTATCGTTCGACGGACTGGGTCCGTTCTTCGTCGAGCGCGCCTGCTCGAGCTGTCACCTGCGGGACGGCCGCGGGCGACCCCCCGAGGGGCGCTGCGCCATCGACTGGAACGTCGTGAGGACATCTCCCACTTGGATCCCGGCTCGGGCGGCTGGGCTCGGCTCGAAGACATTGCCGATTAAATTCGTCAGGATCCGGCGGGAAACTCGCGTTCCTCTTCACACCACCGTAGCGGGATCGCAGTTGGAGCCGCAGACGACCACGACGACCCGTTCTCCCGGTCGGGGTCGGTACGCGCCTTCGCGCAGCGCGGCCCACGCGGTCGCCCCGCCCGGCTCGACCACCAAACGCAGATCGGTCCAGAGCTCCCGCTGCGCAGCGCGGATCGCGTCGTCGGTCACAGTCACCGCCTCGGCGACATGTTCACGCACGATGCTCCAAGGGACTTCGCCCAGCCTGCGAGCGCCGAGCGAGTCGGCGGCGACGCCTCCGACCGGTACATCGACCGGCTCACCTCGAGTCAGGGCGGCGCGAAGGCACTGCGACGATTCGGGCTCGACGCTCACCACCTTGATCCGGCTCTGATACCAAGCCGCCTGGCCGGCGATGAATCCACCGCCCCCATTCGCAACCAAGAGCGTGTCGATCGCACCGACCTGTTGCTCCAGCTCCCGCGCCATCGTTCCTTGTCCAGCCACGGTCGCCGGATGGTCGAAGGGATGGACCATCAACGCGCCGCTCTCCGCCTGGCGGATCGCCGCAGCGGCCTGTGCGTCGTCGTAGTAGCCGTCGACCGCGGTCACGCGCGCGCCGAAGCGCTCGATGTTGGCGCGTTTCACGGCGGGACTGGTGACGGGAAGAAAGATCTCGACCGGCAGGCCGAGCGACATTCCGACGAACGCGAGCGCCGCGCCGTGATTTCCGCCGCTCGCCGCGATGAGACCGGCGGTAGGAATCTCTCTCTCGACGAGCACGCGGTTGAACGCTCCGCGCGGCTTGAACGAGCCGGCATGTTGGAGCAGTTCGAGTTTGAGGAGCACGCCTCCGTGCTCGAGCACGGGCGTGCGTCGGATCCGTGCGCCGATCCGTTCGGCCGCGCGTTCGATGTCGTCGGGGGTGATCACGGCAAGGACCTCGTCTGAAGGCGCCATTGGAGGCAAGACCGAGCCATTGATAGCACGATCGATCACGAAATCCGCTCGGTAGGACGGGCATCGGCGAGCCGACCGACAGTCTCGCCGTGCTAGTGTGCCGGCTGGCGCGCGGAGCGAGGAGGTCGCAACGCCCCCGCTCGATTCCGGCGTGAGGGATCATGTCGAACGGTACTCTGAATTGTCGGTCTTGCGGCGCGCCGCTCTCGGCGGAAGGCGCCCGATGCGGCCACTGCGCTCGCCCCGACGAGCAGCCGAGCGCGATTGACCCCTCTCCCGCCGAGACGCTCGCATTCTCGGCGCCGCAGGCGTCGCCACGGCCCGGCTCGGCCATTCATTCGGCCATTCATGACGAGCTGGTGGGCACCGTCCAGGGCGGCTATCGGATCGTGCGTCTCTTGGGACGGGGCGGCATGGGCGCTGTGTACGAGGCGATGCAGATCTCGATGCGACGCCGAGTGGCGCTGAAGGTTCTCGACACGGGCGCCAGTCTCTCGGGGGCGGAGATCACCCGCTTCGAACGCGAGGCATGGATCGCCGGGCGGCTCGCGCATCCGAACATCGTCAAGGTGTTCGGGCAAGGCGCGTCGCGATGGAGCTGGTCGAGGGACAATCTCTCCAGGAGGAGATCCAGACGGCGCGACGCGAGCAAGCCGCGACCATGGCCAAGTCGTCGCAGTCCCTCAACAAGCGGGAGCGGATCCGCAAGCTCGTCTCCCTCTTCATCGGCATCGCGGACGCGCTCGAACACGTTCACCGCCAGGGAATCGTCCATCGCGACATCAAGCCGCTGAACCTGCTCGTCAACGCCGACAGCACACGCCTGTTCTTGACCGACTTCGGACTCGCCCGGGACGAACATGCGTCGATGTTGACTCGCCGCGGCGATTTTCTGGGGACCATCCGCTACATGTCGCCGGAGCAACTCCTCGCTCACCGCGTCGATGTCGACCATCGGAGTGACATCTACTCGCTCGCCGTCTCGTTCTACGAAGCCCCTACCCTGGACCTGCCCTACGCCGCGCCGTCCGACGAAGCGTATATGTCAGCGGTCAGCTCCAAGGATCCAGTGCCGGCCCGCAAGCGCGATCAGATTCTCCCGAGAGACGTCGAAACGATTCTCATGAAATGCCTCGAGCGGGATCGAGACCGTCGCTACGCCTCGGCGGGTGAGCTGCGAGATGACTTGCAGCGGTGGCTCGACGACCGGCCGATCGAGGCGAGGCGTCCCAGCCTTGCGATGCAGGCGGTCTACCTGGCAAGGAAGCGCGCCGCGGCGGTGATCGCGGTGTCGGTGGTGATCGTCGTGGCGCTCGCCGTCGGGTGGAGAGAGATGCGTCAGCGATCCGCGGAACGCGCGCATGAGATCGACGAGATCCGCCGGACGCTGGACTTGGCCGGGGAGCAGGGAATGCTCCCCGGGGCGCTCAATCAGAACTGGTTGCTGCTCGCTCAGCTCCCTCCGCCCCTCATCAGGTAGCCCTACGCGCGAAGCTTTCGATCTGGGGAATGGATCGAAACTCTGCCGAATGGCAGAGCCTGGTCCCGGATCGGCCGACCGGGAACGGTGAGTTGTGGAGTGGACTCGAGTTTCCCATCCGTCCAACGGGTGCGCCTGCGCTCGTGCGGGTGCGAGACCTGCCTGCGATCAACATCTCTCTCTTCGATCAGTACCCGGACGACTTTCCCTTGGGAGTGAGCGCAACGGAGGAGCCGGGGCCCGTCGAATCTTGGTTCCGTCCAGAGCGGGTGCGCCTGGTCCGAGTGCGACTACCAAATGCCTCCGACCAACGGTATCGAGTGTTCGTTGGCTCGTGCGGGTTGGTGGGGGACGTCCCGCCTGGCGTTGATCCTCAGCGAGCGTTCCCAGCCGCGTTCGAGCTGATTTGGCGCACAGGGGAAGGCGAAGCGCCCGCAACGCCGATCGCTGCGCGGTGCGATCTCCGGCTCGGCAAGAACGCCGATCCGATCTCGGAGTTCGACTTTGCCTACGGAGGGAGCACGCTTTCCGCATTCGGTAGCCAGAGCCATTGCTCGACCGGTTGGTCTGGTGTGCCCGGCGCCCAACAGTCCATCGTCGCTCAGTTCGCATCCGTCGGCCCGGCGGATCTACTCCCCCACGCTACCGCAGAGTTGCCGGAGGATGGCGAGTACACTGGTCGCATCGATCTCTACCCGTCGCGAGATGTGGCATTGGCGACACAGACGTTCCTCACCTACTACGGCGACGTGCTCTCGTATCCTGTCCAGATCGAGATCGAGACCGTCGACGGACCCCGTCCGTGAATCGGCATGGCTCGCGACTCCAGCTCCACGGCCCACGTCGGGACCGAGCGTGCGCCTCGGGCTCGTTCGCGGTGGGGAGGCAGTATCGTAGCGCGTTCGCGATGCCCAATGCGGGGTTGAACCAGATCGGTTCACCGCTGTTCACCGGCGGCGCAGGGAGCGGTGAGAGCGAGATCCGCCTCGGCGACAAACGCCGCGAGATCCCGCTCGAACGTTCGCAGGATATTCTGAAGATCCTGGCCGATTTTCGCGACGGCGGTTCGCGCGCCGTCGTGAAGGACGGCAAGACGGAAGACGTCGTCGTCAGTCGGATCTTCCCGACCACGCACTTCGGCTTCCGAAAGATCACGGTCGCGCGCCCGCTCCGGCTAAATTTCCGGGCGAGCGCCGAACGCATCGCCCGCCTCGAGGAAGAGAAGGGCCTCCAGGCGTTGGCGCTGTCCAAGAAGGGCGCCCCGGGCGTAGAGGAACAGGCCGAAGGACGAGCGCTCGACTCCGCGCTGAAGAGAGCCGGTACGAAACTCGCTGCTCCCGCCCGCAAGGCTGTTCTGTCCGCCCTGTCGGAGCGAGACGAGACGGCGGCCATCTGCCTCGACAAGGACGGCAGTCCCGAGCCCGATCCCGAGCTTCGCGACACCGAGAGCGTGCCCTTCGCCGAGACCGTCGAAGCCTTCTTCGATCGCGAAGTGAAACCCCACGTCCCGGACGCGTGGATCGACCCCAACAAGCGCGACCCCAAGGACGGCCAGGCGGGTCTCGTCGGCTTGAGATCAACTTCTACCGCTACTTCTATCGCTACACGCCGCCTCGGCCGTTGGAAGAGATCGAGGCCGACATCCGGACCATCGAGAGCGACATCTTGTGGATGCTCTCGGAAGTCACGGGCGCGTCCGGGGTGTGAAGCAAATTGTCGGCACATCTCCGCAAGTGCCGACGTTTTGTGTCAGCGAGCCTGTTCCTCCCAAGCTTTGTCGCGCCACCGGCCAGCCGTCGAAGTTCAGGCTGCCTGGTACTTCTGATCAGGAGGATACGGCCGTGATCGAGTACAAGATCGGCGACTTCCTCGCGGAAGAAGCCGAGGCCGCCACGCCGCCACGCCGCCACACCGACAGGTCACAACCGGCAACCGTCCGACCGCTCCTCCTGATTGAGTGTTGGAGCGGCTTATGAAAAATGGTGCAACTATTGCCGGCAACAGTTGCACCATTTTTCACAAGCGGACGGGCGACGTTCCGACCCATGAGTTCAGCCATGCGTCCGGGCCGAATGCGCTGGTCGAGAAGACGTACGCGTGGGCCAAACGCGAGCGTCGGTTGTCGCGTGGACAGATCGCCCTCGCGGCCAGGGTGCGGGGAGAGAAGAGGTGGTTGCCGAAGGGCGCAGCCGTGTGAGCCGCCGGGCCAGGCTCCACATCTCGTACGCATAACCCGACTTCCAACGGGGGCGGGATAGAAGTCTTGATGTCAGTATTTTCCAATGGCGAAATGAGCCTGAACGGGTCCCCGTTTCCGCGACG
>CAZVYN010000023.1:0-26544 GCA_964631125.1 uncultured bacterium
GCGCATTTTGGTTAGCTCACCCCGCCACTCGGGTCCGCGAACCGGACACGCATGGTGTCACCAGAATGAATGACATTCGGGTCATCCAACTGGAGACTTCGGGGGGACACCCGAAAACCGGTCGGTATACATTCCAGGTGGTCTCCGGGGGGAATGTATCCGTGTCGACTCCCGCCGTCGGTGATATAGACGGGGACGGAGACAACGAGATCGTGGTAACCGTCAACGGCGGAACTACGGATGCCGTTCGTGTATATGACGAGAACAGCGGTGGTTCCCCGCTTGGAACGCCGTTTGCCCAAGCATCCAGCGCCTCGTGGCGGTTCGAAAGACTTGCCGGCGACCACCCCGCGGCTGGTCCGAGCCTTGCGGACTTGGACCTCGATGGGGACATGGAGATCATTGTCAGCGATCTTTCCTTCCGTACATCCGCGGACGCAAACCTGAAGATAGCAACGGAATGCCGAGTCGCCGTCTTCGACTACGATGGTGCTGGTGGACTGAATTCGGTATGGGCTGCGGACAGCATTCCAATAACGCAGCGGAACGACCCGCTCGACCCCTATGCCTCGGGCATTCAAGCGGTCGGCTCCGCAATCGTCGGCGACTTCGATTGCGACGGGGAGGAGTTTCGCCCGGACATTCTCGTGACCTACTCATGCGGGGCAATCTGTGCCTTCGAGTACGATCCGTCGGAGGGCTCGCTGGAGCCGAAACCCGGGTGGCCTCTTCTCATGACGGATGTGCCCCGCGAGCCAGTGCTGTTCGTCGATCCCGCGGACGACGATAGGTCGTGCCTGCTAGTTCAGAATGAGGACGGATGGCTGCATCTGTACGAACTGCCTAGAGTTTCAGACGCAACCTGTTCTGTCCAGTGGGGGAGCTACGGCAATGATCGCGGAAACACCCGGCTGGCCGTTGGCGTCTCGATGTCGAGCCCATCGTGGCGTCCTCAGATAGACCGGATCCCCACATTCGGAATCCTGTCGATCACCCCGTCGCCAATGGTTTCCAACCAGGCAATCCGGTTCTCAGCTGCGCCTGCCGAGGAAACCACACTCGAGATCTTCGACGTGAGAGGGCGCCGGGTCCGTGTCCTTCACGAGGGAAACCCAAAAGCTCCAGAAACTACCGTGTCTTGGGACGGCCGGGATGAGCGAGGGAGTGAAGTGCCTTCGGGCGTCTATTGGGCGCAGCTGACTGCGGGGCGTCGGTCGACGTCGGCCCGGACAGTTGTGACCCGTTGATATCATGGCGAACAGTGCGTCGTCAGTGCACGGCCCGTCAGTTGCTTGTCGCATCACGGATCGCCGCCACCGCATTCGGATGGTTGGTGGCGGTGCAACCCGGAGCGACGACGGACGCGGCTACGATCGTCATCGATGCTGCGGGCGGGGGCCATTTCTCCACACTTACCGCGGGGCTCGCGGCATCTGCGAATGGGGATTTCCTGCTGATTAATCCCCCAGGCGTCGGTTACGGCGCACCGGGAGAGTTGGAGATGGATGCAGTTCATGACAAACATCTACTGATCAGGGGATCTACAGTAGGCGGCAACGTTGTTGTACACGACAAGCGCCTGTTTATTACGGGGAGTTCCGCCTTGGTAATCGATGGGTTGGAGTTCAGGGGAAGGCGACTAAGTCCGATTGTCGCGGGCGACCGAACGAACGTGAAGATTTCGAACACTGTTTTCCGTCAGTGTGATGGGGGCGCTGTCGTTTCAACGGGAGTTCTCGAGGTTCGCACCTCGTCGTTTTTGCAGAACCACAAGAGCATGGACTCAGAGAGTCGAGGTGCGGGGATCCAGGCCTACGGGGCCGTGATTCTTGAATATTGCAGCTTCTTGCGAAATTCGGCGCCTGAAGGTGGCGCTGTTGCCGCCGAAGGGCAGAATGTCATGCGCCACTGTCTATTCGCTGGTAACGTGGCAAGGCTTGCACCGGCAGCTTGGCTCGTCGGAGGCGGGAGTGTCGAAAATTGCACCTTCGTGGGTAATGTATGTGAGGGCCTTGGAGGTGCGATTCATGTGGAGTCATTTCCTATGATTCGCAATTGCGTCTTCGCCGGTACGGTGAATGGTCCAGCCATAACCTGCGAGCCCGCACCGACCGTCGAGTGCTGTCTACTTTGGGAAAACGATCTAATGGGCGGTGGGTTCTGTTTTGTCCCGGATAGTGACGGCAATTTCTCCGCCGATCCCCTGTTTTGCGACCCCGGGGCGGGGGATTACAGGGTGCGCGAAGGGTCGCCCTGCGTCGACGGAGCCGGAAGCGACCGGCTGTGCGGCCCGATCGGCGCGTTTGGAATCGGGTGCACGTTGGAACCGGTGGATCCAACGAGCTGGGGCAGGATCAAGTTTCGGTATCGACCGTACAATCTCGCGGAGACTTCGCCGAGCGGAATCGAATGTTCGCCGATGTGGGAGCAGCCATTGGCAGAGACTCGTTCGTAAACCGTTCCACCCGGGGAGACATGTTCGATCCGCAATCTCCATCCTGTCGCGCGCGAGGCTAGGTGAGACCCTGCTGCCGGTACGCCGGCACGCGGCGGTTGACCGAGTTCGTCCAGTCTGCCCTTGCTGGCGGCCTAGCTCGCCCCTCCGTCCCTGAACCGATCTTCGAGCGGCGCAATTCTCCACGCCAAGATCGCGCCGCTCACGAATCCTCCGACGTGACTCAGCAAGTCCGCGTGGAACAGCGACGGCAGCACGAGTAGCGCCAGCATCGGCAGATAGACGCGGCGCGTCTTCCAACGCAGCCAGCGGCCGAAGCGGTCGCGATGTTTCCACAAGAGGATGAGGATTGCGCCGTAGAGGCCGAAGATGGCGCCGGACGCGCCGATGGCCAGCACCGGGCGCTCGCGGGTGAACGAGAGGAGGGCGCCGCCGATTCCGGCGCCCAGGTAGATGAGGAAGGTCCGTTTGCGGCCGTAGAACTCCTCGACCAGGGCGCCGGCGAAGAGGAGGGTGACCATGTTGGAGAGTAGGTGGGTGGCGGAGGCGTGCAGGAACAACGGGCCGAAGAGCACGGGAATCCAACCGGAGAGCAGCGCGGCGCGCAGACCCGCGGCCAGTTCCCAGATGCGATCGGCGTAGGTGGCGCGCCAGACGAAGACCAACGCGGCGGTGACGAACAGGTTGATCAGCAGCAGCCACTCGGTCACGGCGAGTTCGGATCCGCGGAAGAGGGCGAGCGGGCCGTGGCGGGCGATGGCGGCGTCGAAGAGCGGAGTCTCCACCACGCGGGACGGCAGGTAGAGGTGGTAGGTCTCGAGCCCGGCCGCTTCGCGCCAGACTCCGCGGGTCCACTGGACCGACCAGACGAGCGCTTCCGGGGGAACGCGACCGGACCGCACCCAGTGCGGCCACTCAGCGTCCTGCAGATCCCAGGTAATGTCTCCGATGCGAATGCGAGTCATGGTAGCGTCGTCGCGCGATGGTATCAGACGTCTCCCCGATCGATGGGTCCACCGATAGCTGTCGCAAGATCGCCTTTGTCGGAACACACGGCGTCGGCAAGACGACCCTCTGCTTCGAGCTCGCCGCGCGTCTGAAGCGACGGGGAATTCGCGTCGACTTGGTCAAGGAAGTCGCGCGTCGGTGTCCGCTCCCACTCAATCAACAGACGACGATGGCGGCGCAAGCCTGGATCCTGCACACGCAGATCGCGGAGGAACTCGCGCTCTGTCCCGGCCACGACGTGCTGATCTGCGACCGGAGCGCGGTCGACAACTACGCCTATCTGGTGGCGCGTTTCGGACGAGTCGAGCCGTACGACTCGGTGGTGGCCGACTGGATCCGCACCTACGCGCTGCTGGTCTGGGTTCCGCCGGTGGATGCGCCGAGTTTCGACGGCGTGCGCGACACCGACCTGCGCTATCAACGGGAGATCGATCGCACGCTCCACGAGTTGATCGAAGCCTTCGCCCTCACTCCGCTCCGCCTCGATCCGACTCGACGCGATTCGTGGATCGAGGATGTCGTCGCCGCTCTCCCTCGGACGGCCGAACAACTCGGCCTCTTCGACCCCGACGAGCCGCCATCTCGTTGAGACCCCGCCCTCGCCTTGGCAGGAGGACCGCCGCATGGACCGCATGGACCGCTGGATTCCGCACGCCGCCCTCGGTTTCGCCCTGCTCTGCAACGCCGCGGCCAACATCCTGATCAAGTACTCGATGTCTCGGGCGGCCGGTGACGGTGCGAAGGGCATCGCCGTCTTCCTGCAGCCGATCTACCTGCTGGCCCTGGCCCTTTTCGGCGTCAACCTGGTGGCCTATTCCTGGGCGCTCAAGACCTTCAAGATCTCCGCCGCCTATCCGGTCATGGTCTCCGGCGGCTATCTGCTGATCCTCCTGGCCGGCTGGTTCCTCTTCGGGGAGCGCCTCAGCTCGGTCCAGTACGCCGGCGTCGGGTTGATCTTGGCGGGGATCTGGTTCGTGGTGCGCTGATCAAGTTCGCGCCGACCGCGGCCGATCTTCCCACAGGACGAGCTTCGCTATTCCTGTTCGAGTATTGCGCCAGAAGGGAGTCCGGTCGTGATCGACCTAGTTGCGTTGGTCCAATCCGCGCTCGAACTGGAGCCGCTCCCCGCCAGCGTCACGCGGCTGGCGTCGACCGTGGCGGATCCCGATTCCGATCTCCAGGATGTCGTCGAGATCCTCGAGTTCGATCAGGCGCTGACGGGACGGTTGCTGCGCTCGGCGAATTCAGCCTCCAGCGCGAGCAGCTCGCCGATCACCTCGGTGCGCGCCGCCGTCCTGCGGCTCGGATCGGGCAGCATCCTCTCGCTCGCGACCGCGTCGTGCGTGCAGACGCGGATGAACCAATCGCTCCCGGCCTACGGACTGGGCGAGGGCGCTCTCTGGCGTCACTCGGTGGCGGCGGCGGTGGCGGCCGAGACAGTCAATCGCGCCGCCAAGCGCAAGGCGCCGCCCGAGTCGTTCACCGCGGCGTTGCTGCATGACGTCGGCAAGCTGACGCTCGCGCGCTTCCTCGATGACGAAGTCGTCCAGATCTTGCGGCGGGCCGACGCCCGCGGCCTGGGGCCGAGCCTCCAGGCGGAAACCGAAGTGTTGGGGGTCAATCACGCCGAGTTGGGCGGGCTGATCGCGCAGCACTGGTCGCTGCCGGCCACGATCGTGCAGGGGATCGTCTTCCATCACGAGCCGGGAGCGGTCTCGAACACACATTGGAGCGAGCTGCCCGGCGTGCAGGCGGTCTGCGACGTCGTCCATGTCGGGAATATCCTCGCGCAGCGACTCGACGCGGAGACGACCGGCGTCGAGGTCTGTGAGCCGCTCGACGCCGGCTCGATGGCGCGGCTGGGATTGACCGACGCGGAACTCCTCCGGCTCTCCGCCGAAGCGGCCGATCGCCTCGAGCACGTCCTCGTCCGCTACCGCTGACCACAGCCCCTGCCGCAACCTACCGCCGCCCCGTCCGTATCTCCCGCGCCCCGGAACCACGCCCTGACGGCCTGAGTTCAGGGCCGAGCTTGGCGCGCCGGACGCCATCTGTTTGAATCGGCCGAATCCCGCGAATTTCCGGCGACCACCCATCCACGATCCGTTCGATCTGCTCCAGGAGGACCTCATGGCCCAGGACGTCGCGACCCAAGACGCGGCCCGCACCGTTGCCCAGCTTGCCGACGCGCGCCAGCGCATGCTCGGCGAGGTGCGCAAAGTCATCGTCGGACAAGAGAGGGTCGTCGACGAACTGCTGACCGGCCTCTTCTCCGATGGACACTGTCTGTTGGTGGGGGTGCCGGGGCTGGCCAAGACGCTGCTCATCAGCACGCTGGCCAAGGTGCTCGATCTGAAGTTCAGCCGGATCCAGTTCACCCCCGACCTGATGCCGAGCGACATCACCGGCACCGAGATCCTCGAGGAGGACCGGACCACCGGGAAGCGCACCTTCAAGTTCGTCCAGGGACCGATCTTCGCGAATCTGGTCTTGGCCGACGAGATCAACCGCACGCCACCCAAGACGCAGGCCGCGCTGCTCCAGGCGATGCAGGAGCGGGCCGTGACCGCCGCCGGCCAGACGCTGCCGCTGCCGCCGCCGTTCTTCGTCCTGGCGACGCAGAACCCGATCGAGCAGGAAGGGACCTACCCGCTGCCGGAAGCGCAGCTCGACCGGTTCATGTTCAACGTCTTCGTCGACTACCCGAGCGAGAGCGAAGAGCAGCAGATCGTCACCTCGACGACGGGCGCCTATGAAGCCGACGTCAAGCGCGTGCTGACCGGCGATCAGATCATCGAGGTGCAGAAGATCATCCGCCGCGTGCCGGTCTCGGAGCATGTCGTCGCCTACGCTGTCAGTCTGGCGCGGCAGACCCGGCCGGCGCATACGCAGCACGACTTCATCAAAGACTACGTCTCCTGGGGCGCCGGTCCTCGCGCCTCGCAGTGCCTGGTGCTCGGAGCGAAGACCCGTGCGGTCTTGCAGGGGCGGCCGACCCCTTCGTGCGACGACGTGCGTCAGGTCGCGCTCTCCGTCTTGCGCCATCGCGTCATCGCCAACTTCAGCGCCGAGGCCGAAGGGATCCAGACTCCGCAACTCATCGGGCGACTGCTCGAGGCGATGCCGGAGCCGAAGGAGCGGCGGGCCAGTTGAGCAAGACGACCGCGACGGGGCGCGCCGGCACGGCCGACCCGCGTCGCTTCCTCGACCCGACCGTCGTCGGTGGGCTGGAGCGTCTCGATCTGACGGCGCGGCTCGTCGCCGAGGGGTTCCTGACGGGACTGCACAAGAGCCCATATCACGGCTTCAGCGTGGAGTTCGCCGAACACCGGCAGTACATGCCGGGCGATCCGATCCGCCATGTCGATTGGAAGCTCTTCGCCAAGAGCGATCGCTACTACATCAAGCAGTACGAAGAAGAGACGAACCTCCGCGCCTACCTGCTCATCGATACGTCGGGTTCGATGCTCTTCCAGAGCGAACCGGCCCCGGGAGCGGCGGCGCATCCGAGCAAGCTGCGCTACTCGATCTCGCTGGCCGCGGCGCTCTCGTATCTCCTCGTGCAGCAGCAGGACGCGGTCGGTCTGCTGACTTTCTCCGATCATGTGCATCGCCTGGTGCCGGCGCGCAGCAGCGCGACGCATCTGCGGCTCGTCTATCGCGAGATGGAGTTGGAGGCGCGTCGCGCGCTCACCGGCAAAGGGATTACGGAGAAGACGTTCGACGATGTCCGCCCCGACGTGCGCTCCGGTTCGGGCGCCGCCCCGGCCGCCTCGGCCGAAACCGCGGGGCCTCGGACCACCAAGATCGGCGCGAACCTCGATTTCCTCGCCGACCGCATTCCTCGGCGCGGGTTGGTCATGATCATGAGCGACCTCTGGGATCGCGACGAGGCGGCGGTGCTCCGCGCGTTGAAACACTTCCGGCACCGACAGCACGAGGTGGTGCTGTTCCATGTGCAAGATCCGGCCGAGGCCGAGTTCCCGTACCGCGAGGAAGGGATCTTCATCGACGTCGAGACCGGCGAGCGGCTCAACGTCCTGCCCTGGGAAGCGGCCAAGGAATACCAGCGGATGCTCGACGCGCGCGTGCAGAACTACAAGCGAGCCTGCGCGGAGCAGAACATCACGTACGAACGCGTGCTGACCCGCACCCCCTATGACGTGGCGCTCCTCCGATTCCTGGAGAAGCGCCAGCGGATGCATTGAACGAGGAGTGAGCCGTGGGCCCTTTTGCTTTTCTGAACGCGCTCTTCCTCGCCGGTCTGGCGGCCGCGGCGCTGCCAATCCTGATCCATCTCTTCGCGCGGCGTCCGGCTCGGGATGTCGTCTTCCCGAGCTTGGAGTATCTGCGGGAGATCGCGAGCAAGCGCGTGCGGCGCGTGCGCATCAAGCAGTGGCTGCTGCTGGCCCTGCGCGTCGCGATCATCGCGCTCTTCGCCATCGCCATGGGTCGCCCGGTCCTGCAGGGGAACGCCAGCGACCTGACGCGTGGTAGCTCGACCGTCGCGATCATCTTGGACAACAGCTACAGCCTCGGCGCGAGTCTGCCCATGGACGACCCGCGGCAAGGCGAGGCGGGCGCCTTGCTCGATGCGGCCAAGCAACGGGCCGAAGAGGTGCTCGGCCTCATGACCGATGAAGATCGCGGCCTGCTTGTTCTCGCCGGTCGACCGGTCTCGGCGCCGTTCCAGACGCCGGTCACGAGTCTCGGACTGCTGAGCCAGGAGATCGCGCGAGCCGAGATCGTCCCCGGACGCGCCGATCTCGGAGCCGCGATCGCGCAGGTCACGCCAGTCCTTGCGCAGGCGCGCACCATGAACAAGGAGATCTTCGTCATCTCCGACTTCCAACAGCAGGACCTGGAGGATTGGGCCAAGGGGGCGACCCCCCGCGGGACGCTCGCTTCGCGCCTCGGCCTCATCGGTGAGGCGTACGCCGACTCCGGGGTCGCGGCCTTGGTGCTCCCCGAAGGGGTGCGTCTCTATCTCGTGCCGGTGCGGACGACGGCGATCGACAATGTCTCCATCGAGCGCGTCCGATTCGATCCCGCCGGCAGCGGCGGCCGCGGACGCGTCGTCGCCACGGTGGTGAATCACGGCGTCGAGCCGGTCCGCGATCGACTCGCGCGACTGATCCCCGAAGTCGCCCCCGACGCGGTCTTCTCGGTCGTCCCGGGCGGCCGCACCGACGTCGAATTCGTCCTCAGCCAGCTCCCGAGCGAGGGCGCGGTCGAGGTCCGCCTCGGCTCGGACCTCCTCGAGTACGACAACCGCGCGTGGGTGGTCACGGGAGAGGCATCGACGCCGCGGGTCTGGGTCGTGAGCGACGGCGGAGTCGGCGGCGCTGGTGCGTCCGGCGGCGCGGAGTTCATCGCGACCGCCCTAGATCCTCTCGGCGGCGGCGAGTTCTTCCAAGTGCGCACCGTCGGGCCCGACGCGCTCTCCGATCCTGCGGGAATCGACGCCCAGGTCGTCGTCATGCTCGACGTGCCGCGACTCTCCGATCAAGCCGTCGAATCGCTCGGTCGCTTCCGCGCGCGCGGCGGCGGCATCTTGATCGCGCTGGGCGAACGCACCGATCCGCGCTACTACAACACGCAGGTCCTCTCGAAGCTCTCGTCGATCGAGCTGCGCAACGTGGTGCGCGACGAGGGCGCGGGCACCTACCGTACGCTGCGGCCGATCATCGCGTCGCATCCGGCCTTCGCGGGCTTCGGACTGGGTCCGGGCGAAGAGCTCGGGTCCGCGCGGTACCGCCAAATCATCGAGGCCCACGCCGGCGCCGACGCCCGCGTCTTGGCCGAATTCAGCGGCAACCTGCCCGCGGTGGTGGAGGACAACGGCGTCGTCCTCTTCACCAGCAGCCTCGACGGCTCCTGGAACGACTTCCCCACGAGCGCCTCGTTCCTGCCCTTCGTCCACCAACTCGTGCGCTCGCTCGCGACGCGGGCCGGCGCCGATCGCGCGGCGCTCGTGGTCGGCAGTGTCCTGGAAGCGTCCTTGCCCCAAGGAGCGGTCAACCCGCCCGTCACCTGCGTCGATCCGCTCGACGGTCGCACGGCGGTGCAAACGACACCGATCGATGCGTTGACCCGACTGCGAGCTCCCGCCACGACACTGCCCGGGCTGCACCGTTTCGTCGACGACAGCGGCCGCACGGTCGCCGCGTTTGCCGTGAACCTGGATCCGACCGAAGGCGAACTGTCACTCGCCTCCACCGACCTTCGCACCCGCGTCTTCGGCCGCGCGGCGCAACAGATCGCAGCAGGCGAGACGATCACGCGCGATCTGCTCGAGGGGCGGTACGGACGCGAGCTGTGGCGGTGGATTCTCGGACTCGTGCTGCTCCTGCTGGTGGCGGAGACGCTGTTGGCGCGAGGTCGGGCGCTGGCCTGACGTCGCGCGAGCGCAGCTCGCGTGGCTCCGCACTAACCGACTCCCACCTTTCTCTGCCGTTAGCCCTCGAGCCCCCTTCTGCACGGCGCCCCTCGCCCGCCCGACGATCACCGCCGGAACGAAGCGCGAGGGTCGCCGGAACACGTTTCAAAACGTGCTCGCGACGAGCTCCTTCAGCATGTTGCTGGCATTCGTGTTCTGAGGATCCAGATCCAGCGACTTGCGATATGACCGGATGGAGAGTTCGGTCTGGCCCGCGGCTCGGCAGGCCTCGCCGAGACTGTCGTAGGCGTTGGACGACGTCGGGTAGACCGTCGCATTGAGTTGGAAGATTGCGACAGCTTCGGCGCTCCGTTTCGACTGCAGCAGGCGATAGCCGAGTGAGTTGAGTTCGCCCTCCCTGAAGTCGTACGTGTCGGGAACAGGGCGTCCAAACCGTCGACGATGGGGCTCCCGACGTACTGGCGCGGCCCGAGCAACTCGCCCTTCGCGAACCTGGCGCGCCACTCCAGATGGATCGGGGCGCCGACAGCGAGGCGGGCCGATGCCGCGCTCTCGATGGCGGTGACGCGACGGTCCGCGATGACGACGGTCATGTCCGGCCTCATTGGCGCACCCGTCGCGTCGATGACGTTCACATGAGTCAAGACGAGCCGATCGGATGCGCGACCGGACGTTGCGAAAGCCAGACAAGCTCGTTTCGGGGGCTACATGGGGCTTGGACGAAGTGGGCGTCTTGTGCGATGAAAGTCGGCCATGCCCCTCGTCTACCTGCCCGATACGAACTTCTTCTTCCTCTGGGGATCAGATACCGGGTTGCTCGCGCTGTCCGCGTTGGGACGGAACGCGAAAGAGAGTCGCGCCGAGCTTGTGACGCCCCGGGGCCGCCAGCAAGTGGACGGGTTCTCGCTCCCATTGATCGAGACGATGTCCAATCTCGCCGTGGTTCCGGCGGGGGCGCTCGAGGCGCTTCCTGGCTCGGTGGCGACCTGGGCTCTGGCGAGCAAGCTCGCGCTGGAGCTTGTCGCGCGCGAGCGCGTGGTTCCGACGATCGTGAGGCGGGGCGGTCGGATCGAGGCGTGCTGGGGCGTGGCTCTCTCGGCCAGCGAAGACACAGCCCGGGTCGCGGCGCTGGCGCGGAGCATGTCGCCGGCGGCGCATGCCGTGCCCGTCCCGAATGGATCGACGCGGGACGTCTGGTCTCCGGAGGGATTGCTCCGCACGTACCTGGATGCCGCGGTCGACGCTCTGGTCCGCGCCTCTAGGGGGAGCCCAGAGTTGCTCGGCGCGAGGCAGAAACGGGCCGGGCGCACGGACGGTCCCACCAGCCGATCATCCTGGGAGCAGCGTTGGCGCGCCGCGCTGGAAGGACCCCAACGAACGTTCGACACCATCGGCTTCGCCGAGCGATCCGTCGTAGATGAACTCGAGCACTGGGGCGAACCGGCGGTGGGCGCGCGGGATCGACTGCGCGCGTGCTTCCGATTGGATCTGCCCGAGTCGGACCTCGATCCTTTCGTCTTGCGCTTCCTCTTGCAGTCGCCGGACGACCCGAGCTTGCTCGTGCCGGCGTCCGAAGTCTGGAAAACGACGGGGCGCAGCCTGGCGAAACTCGGGCGCGCGTTTCGGGATCCGCAGGAGTCGCTGCTCGAGGCGCTCGGCCGGGCGGCGCGGCTCTTCGACCCGATCCGGTTATCTCTTGCCCAGGCGCGGCCTGAGGCCATCCAGCTAGATCCGATGACGGCGTGGGCGTTCCTCCGAGAAGGCGCAGCCGCGCTCGCGGACGCGGGCTTCGGCGTGATCGTTCCGAGTGAGCTGACCGCGGCCGGGCAGCGTCGACTCCGCCTGCGCATGAGGGTGGGAGGCGGGAAGAAGCCCCCCGGCATCGTCGATGGAATTGCCGGGCTCGGCATGGATCAGTTGCTCTCCGTCGATTGGGCCGCAGTGATCGGCGAGGAGCTCCTGACGGTCCGCGAGCTGACCGCTCTCGCCAAGCACAAGGCGCCGCTCATCCGCTTCCGGGGGCTTTGGATCGTCGTCGATCCGCGCGAGATTGCCGAGATCCAGAAGCGCGTGGCAGACGGTCCGACGCGCATGCCCGTGTGCGAAGCCATGCAGGCAGTTCTCTCGGGCGGGTTCCGACAAGGGGCGCTCTCCGTCGCGGTTTCCGCCACGGGGAGCTTTGCTCAGATGCTCGAACGGATGCGGCAATGCGCCTCGAACGGCGTGTCGGCGCCGGACGACCTGCGAGCCACCTTGCGACCGTACCAAGAGCGGGGTCTCGCCTGGCTCTCGACGATGGGCTCGCTCGGTCTCGGCGCCTGTCTTGCCGATGACATGGGCCTCGGCAAGACGATGCAGATCCTGGCGTTCTTGCTCCGGCGCGTGGACGAGGCGCCTTCGGATCGGCGGCCGACCTTGCTCGTGGCGCCCACCTCGGTGGTGGGCAATTGGGAGAGGGAGATCGAACGGTTCGCGCCGTCTCTCGAGGTGGCGCCGCATTTCGGCATCGAGCGCTCGCGCAACGTGAAGGACTTTCCTCGACGGCCGGGCTCGCTCGTCGTGACGACATACGGTGTCCTGCGTCGAGATGCCAAGCTGCTCGCGCGAGTCGATTGGTCGGCCGTCGTGCTCGACGAGGCGCAGAACATCAAGAACGCCGCGTCCGCGACGGCGCGCGCCGCGCGGGCGCTCCGGGCTCCCCACCGTTTCGCTCTCACCGGAACGCCCGTCGAGAATCGGCTCGCCGAACTATGGTCGATCCTCGAGTTCGCGAATCCAGGGCTGCTCGGATCGCTGGAGTCGTTCCGGCGGGACTTCGCGCTGCCGATCGAGCGCTATGGCAACGACGAGGCGGCCGAGCGACTGCGACGGATCGTGGGTCCGTTCCTCCTGCGGCGACTGAAGAGCGATCCTGCGATCATCCGTGACCTGCCAGCCAAGCACGAGATGAAGGTGATCTGTACTCTCACGCGCGAGCAGGCGACACTGTACAAAGCCGTGGTCGACGAGGAGATGAGGCGCATCGCGGAGTCCGACGGGATCGAGCGGCGAGGGCGTGTTCTCGCCTTGCTCGTGTACTTGAAGCAGATCTGCAATCACCCCGCACAGTATCTCTCGGAGAAGGGCCCGCTCCCGAAGCGATCTGGAAAGCTCACGCGCGTCACGGCGATGCTCGACGAGGCGGTCGCGTCGGGAGACAAGGCGCTCGTCTTCACGCAGTTCCGTGAGATGGGCGACCGGCTCGTCGAGCATCTCGAGACCAGCCTGGCCTGCGAGGTCGTCTTCTTGCACGGCGGCACTCCGAAGAAGGCGCGTGACGAGATGGTCCGCCGTTTCCAGGAGGAGCCGCGAGGACCCCGCGTGTTCGTATTGTCGCTCAAAGCAGGCGGCACGGGCCTGAACCTCACCGCCGCGAATCACGTCTTCCACTACGACCGCTGGTGGAATCCGGCCGTCGAGGACCAGGCGACGGATCGCGCGCACCGGATCGGACAACGGCGCGCCGTGCAGGTGCACAAACTGGTTTGCGCCGGCACCGTCGAGGAGAAGGTCGACCGGCTGCTCGAGCAGAAGCGCAGTCTCGCCGCGAGGATCGTCGGTGCGGGCGAGCGATGGATCACGGAGATGGGGGACGGCGAGCTGCGCGAGCTGTTCGCGCTCTCGAAGGACGCCGTCGTGGGAGCCGAGGACGGCGGCGATGAAGACAGCGAAGGCGGGGAGGACGAAGGGCGCCGCGATCCTCCTTTGCGATCCGCACCCCTCGCCCCGCGGCGACAGCGGACGGTTGGCGGCGTGCCCGCGGGAGTCGGGCCATGACGCGCCGGGACCGCTGGGGCTGGTATCCACGCGCGCCGAAGAAGCCGCCGCCGGCGACTGGCATCAAGGTCAAGAAGCCGGGCTCGAGCTGGTGGGGACAGCGGTGGATCGAAGCGCTCCAAGTTGTCCTGCGCGGTGACTCCGGTCGACTGGCTCGGGGCCGTACCTACGCGCGCGCCGGTCGAACGCACGACCTTGTCGTGAAGGACGGGCGGGTAACGGCCAAGGTCACGGGCTCGCGGTCGACTCCCTACAAGATCACGATCCGGCTCGCCCGGATCCCCGACTCTGCGTGGGAGAAAGCGATCGCAGGGATGGCCGCCAAGGCGCAGTTCGCGGCCGACCTGCTTGCCGGTGAGTTGCCGCGGGAAATCGACGAAGTTTTCCGCGGGGCGCGCACGAGCCTCTTCCCCGCGAAACGAGCCGACATCGAGACGAGCTGCACGTGCCCGGACTGGGGCGATCCGTGCAAGCATGTCGCGGCCTCGCACTATGTGCTCGGGGACGCGCTCGACCGAGATCCTTTCCTCTTGTTCGAGTTGCGTGGTCGCACGAGGGAGCAGGTCCTCGAAGCGCTCCGTTCAGCCCGCTCCTCGGGAGCGACGAAGAAGGCGCGCCCGGCTACCTCGAAGCAGCCCGCGGCGGCGGAGATCGAGATTCCCAAGGTGAGCATCGGCCGCCTCACGGCCGCCACCTACGACAAGCCCTGCGGCCCACTTCCTGCCTTGCATCTGTCGTTCGACGAGCCTCCAGCGGAGGGAGCACTCTTGCGCCAGCTCGGGGCGCCGCCTGGGTGGCAGGGCGACGCTTCTCCAGCGGACCTCCTGGCGCCGCTCGTCCGCGCAGCGGCCCAGAGAGCGCGCGAGATCGCCCTGGGCGAGCCAGAGACCGACGCGAGAGGCAGCCAGCCGACCCGATCTGCCACGGGTCCTGCGGCCGAACGGAGATCGAAGTCGGCCAGACCTGGGACGCCGGAGAGTCGGGCCGTCTCCAAAGCCCCGAGAGAGAAGGGGGAGGCGAAGCGCCGCGCGGGGAGTGCGAAACGCCGGGGTGACTGAGCACGGCGAAGGTGCGCGAGTCTGTTCGACGGATTTCGTCGGTATGACATATCGTCATACCAAGAGGTGAAGCATGGCCCGAGCCAAGGTAGCGATCTCCCTCGAGGAGGGCACACTCGACCGTCTGGACCGTCTCGTCCGTCGAGCGGTTTTTCCCAATCGCAGCCAGGCGATCCAGATAGCCGTCGAGGAGAAGCTGGAGAGAATCGAACGAAGCCGGCTTGCCCGCGAGTGCGCCAAGCTGGATCCAGAGTTCGAGCAGTCACTGGCTGAGGAAGGCATGTCCGAAGATTCGTCCGAATGGCCCGAATACTGAGAGGCGAGATTCGCTGGGCCGACTTGAACCCCGTGCGGGGCCACGAGCAATCCCGCCAGCGTCCGGTCCTCATCCTGAGCCACGATGTTTTCAATGAACGCTCCGGCACCGTCATCGCGGTGGCGCTCACGAGTCAACCTCAGAAGTCTGGGTTTCCGTTGACCCTCGAATTGGACGTGAAGGCCCTTCCGAAGCGATCCTGGGTGAAGATCAGCCAGATTCGCACGCTCTCGATCGAGCGCATCGGAAAGCGCCTGGGTCGGGCGGCTCCAGAAGAGATCGCGCAAGTGGTCGAGGGGCTGATCGAGATCATCGGAGCGTAATGCCGGGATCGTCCGGAACGCGTCGCACCACGCGATCTTCCCTATGATCGCCGAGCGCTGGCCCGGCGGCGGCGGCATCGCGAGGACCTCTGGTAGGGTTGCGTTCGCGCACTTCTTCCGTCCCGACCGTCGGGTATCTTCCTCGGCATGCTCTCGACGCAGACACGGACAGACATCGCGGCGCACCTGTTGGAGCGATTCGGGCAATCGGAAGGATTCGCCCATCTTCGGTCGCGCCTTCGGATGTCGATGTCGGAGAAGCAGGAAGCGGCGAGCGACCCGATCCTCTGGCTTCGCGGACTGACGGGCTCCTCGCGCGCGCTGGTGGTCGCGGAGCTGGTGCGCGAGCTGCCGAAGTGGCTCGAGGCGGAGCGAGCGGCGGCCGTCGCGGAGCCCGATCGAGGGAACGGCTCGAACGGTCATGCTACGGACAACACGGCCGCGCCGCCGCCGCCCCGCAAGGTGATCGCGAATCGTCCGAGGTCAGCGGTCGCCGCGGCCGCGCCGTCCGACGAGGCGAGCATCGGCAGCGCATCGATCGCCTCACCCGCACCCGCGCCCTCACCGCCGCTCGGACCCGAACTGCTCGTCGTCGTGCCGGATGCGGCCGCTGCCCAGGATCTCAAGGAGGACCTCGAGTTCCTGCTCGGCGCGAGGTCGGCGACCGTCTTTCCCGAGCCCGGGGTCGAGCCGTACGTGCCGCATCATCCGCGGGTGCAGGCAAGAGCGGCGCGGATCGAGACGTTGGTGGCGTTGGCGCGGCCGGAGTGGCGGCGAGCGTTGCCTGCCTGTGAGCGGTTGCAGGTCGTCGTTGCGACTGCCACCGCGCTCACGACCCCGGTTCCTCCGCGCGAGCGACTGCTGCGCGCGGTGCGACGGCTGGCCATCGGCGACACGGTCGACCTCGACGAGCTGATCCGCGGGCTGGTGCGCGCCGGCTATGGCGTCACGCCGCAGGTGGGCGAGTACGGCGACGTGAGCCGTCGAGGCGGGATCGTCGACGTCTACACCTTCGGACGCGAGAACCCGGTCAGGATCGAGTTCGATGGCGACGAGATCGCTTCGATCCGCGAGTTCGACAGCTTCTCGCAGCGATCGCTGGCCGCGCTCTCCGAAGTGATCGTGCTGCCGCTGTGGGAGTGGATCGCCGACACCGAATCGGGCCAGGCGATCCTCGCGCATCCGCCCGAGGGGCTCGGGACGGAGCAGGTCCTCGGGCTGGTCGAATCGTTGGAAACGGACGGCACGCTGGAGGGGATCGAGTGGTTCCTGCCGCGACTGCGGCTGTCTCGCTCACGCTTGACCGATTTTTTCGATCGTGGGGCGCCGGTGGTCGTGGATAGCCCGACCTTCGTGCGCGCGCGGCGTCGAGAGTGGTCGGCCTCGCTCGATCAGGCGTACGAGATCGCGAAGCGAGCGACCTCTGACACGTCGCTCGGTTCCAGCAGCGGTCTCTTCCGCATTTCCTTGCCGCCTTCTCCTCCCGCCGAGTTGTTCTTCCTCGGCGAAACCTGGGACGAGATCCTCCCCCGCGGACCGCGTCTCTTCCTCGGGAGCGGCGGGTCGTCGGTCATCGCCGAGCAGACTGTGGATCCGAAATCGGACACCGGATCCGCGCTCTGGGGACACGAGGAGCCGCAGAAGCGGGAGCAGGCGGAGATCCAATCGAAGTCACCCGAGAGCGTCCGCGCGCCGGAGAGCATGGCGCACGCGCGGACAGAGCCCGGCGAGAGGGAGGCGACCGAACACGACGATATGCTCGGGATCTCCTCGAGCCCCGTCGCGCGGATCGAGTTCGGCACGCAACCGCCGGCCAAGTTCGATCGCAACCTCGAGCAGACGCAGGACTACCTGATCGAGTTGCACGATCGCATTCCCGATCTGCACATCCTCTGCGACACCGAGAATCATCGCGATCGGCTGGCCGATCTCTTGAAACGCGCGCCGGTCGAGTGTCATGTCGGCAACCTGGCGGCGGGCTTCCTGGCGCCGCGCGAGGGATTCGCCGTGATGACCGACCACGAGATCTTCTCGCGCATCCGGCGCAAGTCGACGCCGCGGAGATTCTCCCGCGGGCTCTCGCTGGAGGATCTGCTCGCGCTCGTTCCCGGCAACTACGTTGTGCATGTCGAGCACGGGATCGGTCTGTACAAGGGGCTCTCTCGCCTGGTCATGAGCGGGCAGGAGACCGACTGCCTCACGATCGAGTACTCCGGCGGCGATCTCCATTACGTGCCGGTCGACCAGCTCTCGGTTGTACAGAAGTACTCCGCCGAAGAGGGGGCCCGGCCGACCCTCTCTCGTCTCGGCGGTAAGCAGTGGGCGCAGACCAAGGCCAAGATCAAGAAGTCGATCAAGGACATGGCGGGTGAACTGATCAAGATCTACGCCATTCGCAAGAGTCGACCGGGCTACGCCTTTCGCAGCGACACGTCGGAGCAGATGGCGCTGGAGGCGTCGTTTCCCTACGACGAGACGGTCGACCAGATGCGTTCGATCGAAGATGTGAAGCGAGACATGGAGATCGACTCTCCGATGGACCGCTTGATCTGCGGCGACGTCGGCTACGGCAAGACCGAAGTCGCGATGCGCGCCGCCTTCAAGGCGGTGATGGACTCGAAGCAGGTGGCGGTGCTCGTCCCGACCACGCTCCTCTCGCGGCAGCATTTCACCACCTTCAGCGAGCGGCTGGCCGACTCGCCGGTTCGCGTCGACTGGCTCTCGCGATTCCGGACGCCGCTGGAGGCCAAACAGGTGCAGAAGGATGTGGCCGAAGGGAAGATCGACATCCTCATCGGCACCCACGCGATCTTGGGGAAGGCGGTCGCCTGGAAGGACCTGGGTCTGGTCATCATCGACGAGGAGCAGCTCTTCGGCGTGGCGGCGAAGGAGAAGCTCAAGAGCTACCGCGAGACGGTGGATGTGCTCACGCTGACCGCGACGCCGATTCCGCGCACGATGCACCTGGCGCTCTTGGGCGGGCGCGACATGAGTACGATCCTGACGCCGCCGCGCGATCGCCGCTCGATCCAAACCGAGATCGTGGAGTTCCGCGACGACCTGATCGCACATGCGCTGATGAAAGAAGCCGACCGGGGAGGACAATCCTTCTTCGTCCACAACCGAGTCGAGTCGATCGATGCGATGGCGAACTACCTGTCGCGCTTGGTTCCGCATCTCAGGATCGCGGTCGGCCATGGCCAGATGCGCGAGCGCGCGCTCGAGGATGTCATGCGTCGGTTCTTGGAAGGGGAGTACGACGTCCTGGTCTCGACCATGATCATCGAATCAGGACTCGATCTGCCCAACGTGAACACGATCCTGATCAATCGCGGAGATACCTTCGGGTTGTCCCAGCTCTATCAGTTGCGCGGTCGGGTCGGGCGTTCGTCGCGCAAGGCGTACTGTTACATCCTCGTTCCTCCCTACCAGGCGCTGACCGAGGCGGCGCAGAAGCGGCTCAAGGCGATGGAGGAGTTCGAAGACTTGGGCTCCGGGTACCAGCTCGCGCTGCGCGACCTGGAGATTCGCGGGGCCGGCAATCTCCTCGGAGCGGAGCAGCACGGCTTCATCGTCAACGTCGGCTTCGAACTCTATTGTCAACTGCTCGATGAAGCGGTCAGCGAACTCCGCGGCGCCGAGCCGGACGCGCGAATCGAACCGCGCATGACCACCGACATCGAGGCGTTCCTGCCGGATGACTATGTTTCAGACTCACGCGAGAAGATCAATCTGTACAAGACGCTGGCCGACGCCCGCACGCTCGACAAGGTCGAGGAGATCTCGGCCGAGATGACCGATCGTTTCGGCCGACACCCGGAGCCGGTCCGCAATCTGCTCGGTCTCCGTCGCGTCCGGATCCTGGCGGCGGAAGTGGGGGTCGAGAAGGTCACCGTACAACAACGCCTCGTCGCGCTCGACATGGCTCGTGAGCTCAGGAAGGCCGAGATCCAGAAGGTCGTCAGCTCCTGTCCCTTTCCGGTGGAGTTCGCGCTGCACGGACGACATCGCTTGCAGACCAAGCCGGGCGCCGGCGGCGCGCTCTCGACCGCGCTCATCCTCTTGCGCGCGCTCGATCCGGCGCGGAAGAAGGCCGCGGGGTCGTGACCTCCGCTCGCGCCCGTCAGTTGCTCGCGGCGGATCGTCCCGGCAGCCACACCCGGAAGGTCGAGCCGACCCCCTCGGCGCTCTCGACAGTCACCTTGCCCCCGTGCGCCTCGGTGAACATCTTGACGATGACGAGTCCGAGTCCGGTGCTCTCCTCGTCCTGCGGATCGGCCACGCCCTTCTCGAAGACGACCTCGAGGATCTCGGCGGGAATGCCGCTGCCGTTGTCGCGGACCCAGCACTCGACGCCTTCCTTGCTCTCCATCTCGAGCTCGAGCGCCCCGACGACCACTTCTCCGCGGGGGGCATACTTGATCGCATTGGCGATCATGTTCTCGAAGATCCTGCGCAAGTGTCCGGCGTCGGCGTAGACGATGATTTCGTCGGGGACGTCGTTGATCAAGCGGGCGCTCGCGGCGGCGGCCAGTGGTTGCAGATCGTGCAGCAAGGATTCGACGAGCGGCCAGAGATCGAAGGATCGCCGCTGCAGGACGAGGCCCGACTCTTCCTGGAGATTCGTGTTCTCCTCCAGGACCTTGGAGACCAGCTCTTGCAGGCGTCGGACGTTCCGCCGGAGGGTTCGGAGTATCCGGGCCTCCTTGGGGCTGGCGCTGGTTTGGCCGTCGCCCAGCTCCAAGAGCTCCGCCGACAACGAGATCGCGCTGAGCGGAGTCCGCAGGTCATGGGCGACGAAGGCGAGATACTCTTCCCGGCGCCGCTTGACGTCCGAGGCTTGTCGCTCCGCATAGGTCTGCACCGCCAGCCCGATCGCCCCATCGAAGATCTTGTTGATGAGGTGGAGCGGCTTCCCCTGCAGGCTCAATCCGTGGCTATCGGCCAGGTCGTGGATGCAGGCGCGCATGATGTTGTATTCCGCGACGACTTCCTCGAGGTCGAACCCGTCCTTCAACCGCTGGATGCCGTGAGAAGGCGGGCTCCCCTCGCGAAGCGCCTCCGGGATGGTCTTTTCGTCTCGAGTCATGAACGCGACGGCCAGCTCATCCAGCAGGGACGGGACATGATCATTCAGTGTGGGGGTGTCGAGGCCCGCGGCGGAAGGAAGCTGCCGCACCTGTTCTCTCCAACGAGCGAGCAACGCATCGCGGTGGCGGCGGGTGAGCGCCGCCAGTGTCTCCAACTCGCTCATGCCGCTAACCTCGCTTTCGCCCCGGGAATTCCTGAGGACGGGGAGTCTGCCAGAGGCCGAGGTCGGTGTGCGAGCCTTAACCGCGCGTTCGAGATGCGAACCGCGAACGCCCGTGGCGCTGAGTGAGACAGCGACAAACGGGCGCGGTCTCGCGACTCACGGGAGAAAACGGAGTTGGGGGACGGAACCGGACAGCGCAGAATCATCGCGCGATGAACGGTGCCGCCTACCTCGATTCGTCCCGCCACGAGTTCCGCCGTCTGCAGACGCTCGCGGACGGCGCGCTGGCGCAAGTGACCGACCCGCAGTTCTTCGCGACGCTCGACCCGGAGTCGAACAGCCTCGCGATCCTTGTCAAACATGTGGGCGGGAATCTGCGGTCGCGGTGGGTGGATTTCCTGACGACGGACGGAGAGAAGCCGGACCGAAGGCGCGATCTGGAGTTCGTCCTCGGACCCGAGGACACTCGCGCGACGCTGACCGAGAGTTGGACCGCGGGATGGAACGCCCTGCACGCGGCCATCGACCCGCTCCAACCCGATGATCTCGAGCGCCTCGTCACGATTCGCGGCGAACCGCACACGGTGCTCGCGGCGATCCAGCGGCAGGTTGCGCACTATGGCTATCACGTGGGACAGATCGTGTTCCTGGCGAAGCACTGGGCCGGCGCCGACTGGACGAGCCTCTCGATTCCGCGCGGCGCGTCGGACGGTTTCAACGCACGGATGGCCGATCGTTTCCCAGGAGAGGGTCCGCCTCGCTAGTTCTCACCGCCACGATCTCCAGTACCCCCGGCGTGAACTGCAGCGCGTTCGGGCTCCGTTCCCTCTCGTCGAACGCCGCGTGGATTACGCTCGCGCGCTCCGGTGAGACCGCTCCGAGCGACACCAGGCGTTCCAGGCCGACGTCGAGGAACGACTTGGGCCAATGCCAGCGCAGTTCGCCGGGACGCACAGGGTCGACGTAAGGTCGCAGACTGACGACCTCGAATCCGGTTTCTCGCAACCACGTCGGCAGCTCGAGGCCGATGTTCGGCTCGCCCCCGCTCGCTCGCCAGGTCGAGATCACGGCGGCGACGAACTCGTCGAACTCCGAGCAGCGCGGAGCGAACTGCCAGGTCGAGTAGTCGAAGTACTCATGCACGACGAGCGTCGCGCCGGGGCGCAGCGCGGCATGCAAGCGGCTCAGCAGTCCCCGCGGCTGCTTCAGGAACGCGAAGACCCAGCGGACCCAGGCGCCGTCGGCGAGCTCCGCGGCCGCCACGTTCGGCAGCGCACCCGATTCGAGATCGAGCTCGACCGGCGTGATCTGCGAGAGGCCGCGCGTTCGGATCGTCGCCTCGAGCGTATCGATGAAGCGTCGCGATTGGTCGATCGCGTAGACGCGTCCCGTCGGTCCGACGAGTTCGGCCAGGTCGACGGAGGCGTGGCCCGGTCCGCAGCCGACGTCGAGCAGCGTCTGCCCGACATCGAAGCCGGCGCGCGTCCAGGCATCCCAGGTGCGCGATCGCCAAACACGATGTTGCAGCGCGAGCCGCGCGACCTCGGCGTCGTGCGTGCCCAGGACGTACTCGCGCTCACTTCCGGTCGACGACTGACTCATCGTGATCCCGTCCTTGCTCCAGCTCCAAGAGCCGCTTCTTCCGCCACAGTCCGCCGCCATACCCGGTGAGCGTTCCATTGGACCCGATCACGCGGTGGCAGGGGATCACGATCGCAATGCGATTGTCGCCGTTCGCGCGCGCCACCGCCCGCACCGCGCTCGGCTGCCCGATCTCGCGCGCCACTTGGGCATACGAGCGGGTCTCACCGTAGGGGATGCGTCGCAGCGCGCGCCACACGCTCTGTTGGAAGTCAGAGCCGGGCGTGACGAGCGGGACGGTGAAGTGCTGTCGTCGGCCTACGAAGTAGGCCGACAGCTCCGAGACCATCTGCTCGAGAGGCGCGTTGGTCCCCGGCACGACGCACGCCCCAACGCGCCGTTCCAACGTCCGAAGCTGGCGCTCCAGCATCCGCCGATCACTGAATTCCAACAGACACACTCCGTCGCGCGTCGCACCGACCACGAGCGGTCCCAAAGGTGATTCGAGCAACTGGGAAACAATGAGGTCCTCCCGCCGAGCGCCCGCGGGCGCACGACCAAAGGTCTTGCCGAACGCGCTGCGGAATCCGCTGTGGGACTCGTATCCATGCTCGAAGACAACGGTGTCCAAGTTCTTCCCTTCTCTCAATGATTGAAACGCTCGTCCTAATCTTCGCGCGCGCACGTAGGCGTGAAAGGTCATGCCGTGATTCGACTGGAACCAACGACGCGCCCGGCTCGGTTCGATCCCCAGCCCCCGCAGATCCGCGTCGTGCAGGCGTCGCTCCGGATCGAGTTCGACCGACAAGAGCGCCGGCGCCAACCAGTCGGGCGTTCCTCCCGGCGGCTCCAGCGGTCGACACCGTTTGCAGGGACGAAAGCCGGCGAAGAGCGCGTCGCGGGCCGTGGGATAGAAGTCGACGTTCTCGCGCTTCGGCTTCTTCGCCGCGCAGATCGGCCGGCAGAAGATGTCGGTGGTCTTCACGGCGACGAAGAAGACGCCGTCGTAGGTCGCGTCGCGCGCCAGCAGCGCCGCGTACATCGAATCGGGATGGGGGAGTCGGCTTCGCATGTGCGTACGCTACGGGCGACCGCTCGATCCTCGCCACCGATGGTTGGACATGGAATTCTCACTCACGATCCGGCCGATCTCGACCGATTGTCAGGGGGATAGCGAACCCCGGGGGAGCCGCGTCGCCGTCGGGAATCGGAAGTTTGGACCCAGGGCACGGAAGCCCGCCAGGGGAGGAATCGAGCATGGATGCCAGCGCGAAGCGACGCGTCGCCTCGACCGACAGTTCACCGGACCCATGGACCGCGGAGTTCGCGGCCAGCACCGCTGAGCGGATCCGCAGCTCCTTCGGAGGGCGTTTGAAAGAGTCAATTGGGCGTGAGCGCCGCGAGTTCACCCGCGTCCCCTTCGAAATGGATGTCGATGTCGAGCTGGAGAGCCGCGATCGGACGGCGGGGCGGAGCAAAGACGTCAGCCTGAAGGGCCTCTTCCTGCAGTGCGAGCCCCGGCCGAACGTCGGCGTGACCTGCGCGGCCACGCTCCACTTCGCCGGACGCGAGGTCGACCTGCGCATCGAGACGATCGGCCGGGTCGTGCGCTCCGACGAAGGCGGCATCGGGATCGAGTTCAGCGCCGTGACCTCGGGCGGCCTCGATCATCTGAGGAATTTGGTTCTCTACAACAGCAATGAGCCGGACGCCGTTCTGCGCGAGTTCAACACGCACCTGGGGATACGTCCGCGCGAGTGGCCGTTCTGCGGTTGAACGG
This sequence comes from uncultured bacterium, assembly GCA_964631125.1. Lineage (GTDB taxonomy): Bacteria > Eisenbacteria > RBG-16-71-46 > CAIMUX01 > CAIMUX01 > CAZVYN01. The sequence goes on from CAZVYN010000023.1 coordinate 23,992, forward strand.
GGGGGACCTCGTTTCTGTATACACGTTGGTTGCCGGCTCGATCGTTTGTGAAACATGGTGCAAATCAGTGCGCACCGTTGCACCATGTTTCACAAGGTGCGGCGGCAGCCGAGCCGGCCGTTCACTCCTCGCAATGGAGCGATTGTAGTTGCACGTCTACATCGCGCACGTCCGGAATCCCGCGAATACATCTCTGCGATCGACGGGATAAAAGTTGCGCCAACTCAGGCGGTCGCCGCACTCCAGCACGTCGCCGCGCTGCAGTAGATCCCTACGCCGCAGCAAATCGGCGCGCGTCGCCCAACAACCGCCTCGCAGCACGCGGTGGCGGCCGTCGAACCAAGGTTCGGAGTACTCGCGGTAGGGGTCGATGACGAATCCCGGATAGGGTGCAAGCGGCGTCGCGGTCCATTCCCAGACATTGCCGAGCATCTGACGGCAACCGAACGTGCTATCGCCTTCGCCGAAGAGAGACACGCCGACCACGCCGCCGTTCACGCTGTCTAGATTCGCCGGCGCGCGCGCGCCGGTCGAGCCGACCTCCCACTCCGCTTCGCTCGGCAAGCGACGTCCCGCCCAGCGGCAATATGCTTCCGCCTCGTGCACGTTGACGTGCAGGACCGGTAGATTCGGGCCGAGCGGCAGCCACCGATCGAATTCCCGTCGCTCCCATCCATCGAACCCGCGCCGCCAATAGACGGGATGGGCGGCGGAGGCGCCGTCGCGCCACGCACGCGCGTGGGCATCCCAGAATTCGTCGCGCGCATACCCCTGGTCGTCGACGAACTCAGCGAACTCACCATTGGTCACCGGGGCGCGTGCGATACGAAAGGCTTCGAGCCGCACGTCATGCGCCCATTTCTCGTTGTCGAAGACGAAGAGCGATTCGTCCGGCTCCGCGCCGATGCGGTAGAGGCCGGCGGGGACCTCGACATCTCCAAGGTGAGGTTGCGCCGACGTGACCGCGGCCAGGCGTCGTTCGAAGAAACCGGCGGGCGGCGGATAGACGAGCGTCTGACGCGTGTACGTGAAGGCCTCGGCGTGCATCATCTCGTGAAACAGACCGAGGCGAACGAAGCAGAGCGCGTCGCCGTCGAGTCGGCTGGAGTCGAGCGCAAGGACGATTCGCGACTGGACTTCCGCAGCGTAGGCGAAAGTCTCCGAATCACTCGGAAGCGGCAGATCCCAGCGCGTGTCGTGCGGAATCGCGGCCGAGTCGAAGAGCCGATCTTCGTCGGGGCGAATCGGCAGCTCTCCGAGGGCGTGCCGCAGCGACCAGCGGGCGTGGAACCAGGCGACGTGCCCGATCTCCCAACGCAACGGATTGACGATCGCCAGAGGCGGACCCATCATCCGCTCCCCGTCCAGATCGTCGAGGAGCAGCAAGGTCCGCTCCCGCGTCTCGACCAACGATCGCGTCAGTCCTTCGCGCGTGCGCATTTCCGATCGGGTGGAACAGTTCGACATGGCTCGCATCCTGGTGACAAGTCCGGAAAGCCGCGCCAACACTGGGAATGGCGTGACCGCGGCGCGTTGGGCGGGACATCTGCGCGCGCTGGGGCATAGCGTAGAGATCGTCGCGGGTCGAGCCGAGCAAAGTTCGGGCGGCCGATCCCCGGACCTCCTCGTCGCACTGCACGCGCTCCGCAGCGCACACGCCATCGCCGATTTCCATCGCCGCCACCCCGAACGCCCGACGATCCTGGCGCTCACCGGCACCGACGTCTATCGCGATCTCGGTCGCACTCCCGCGGTTCTCCGTTCCCTCCAGTCGGCCGACCGGATCGTGGTTCTGCAGCCATTGGCGATCGCGGAGTTGCCGAGGCGACATCGAGCCAAAGCCCGCGTGATCTACCAATCGGTGGATCTCCCGGCGACGCGGGTCGCGGGACCGCTCCGCGTCGGGGGAGCTCGCCGCGCCGCGCCGTTCACGATTGCGGTGCTGGCTCACTTGCGATCGGTCAAAGATCCGCTCCGGGCCGCCCGCGCCGCCCGGTTGCTCCCGCCGGAATCAAGGATCCAGGTCGTCCACGCCGGGGCCGTGCGCGAGCTGCGATTCGAAATTCAGGCTCACCGCGAGATGCAACGCAACGCGCGCTACCGGTGGGTGGGAGACCTGCCTCGGCCCCGCGCGCTGCGATTGCTCTCTCGCGCGCGGCTCCTCGTGCTCAGTTCACGACTCGAAGGGGGCGCCAACGTGCTCTCGGAGGCGGCCGCCCTGGGCGTACCGGTGCTCGCCTCCCGCATCCCCGGTTCGGTCGGGCTGCTCGGGGGCGACTATCCGGGGTACTTCCCGGTCGGCGACTCAGCCGCGCTCGCCGAGTTGATGCTCAGAGCCGAGTCCGAACCGAAGTTCCTCCGCGCGCTGACCCGCGGCATGCGGCCGCTGGCGAGAAGAACGCGCCCGAAGCAGGAACGCGCCGCGTGGCGCGCCCTCTTGAAGGAACTGGACGTGACCGCGGACGCCCGCTAGCGCGCGCCCTTCGTCGCTTTCTTGGTGGTCGCCTTCGGGACAGCCGCGGTTTTCTTCGTGACGGTTTTCTTCGTGACGGT
>CAZVYN010000023.1:26644-51310 GCA_964631125.1 uncultured bacterium
CGGTTTTCTTCGTGACGGTTTTCTTCGTGACGGTCTTCTTCGTGGTGACGGCCTTCTTGGTGGCGGCCGGCTTCGCCGCCGCCTTCTTCGTGACGGCCTTCGAGGCCGACTTCGAAGCAGCCGCCTTCGGCGCCTCCGGCGCCACCGCCTTCAACGTCATCGCCTTCTTCGTCGACGCCGTCTTCTCGCCTCCGGGCCGGTTCTCCTTCCGCACGACCAGCTTCAGCGCCGACCAATCGTCGGAGAATCGCGCGACCAACACGTCGACCATGCCGAGCTGCTTGCCGCGGGCGCGCACATCCTCTTCCTTGAGGTCCGCGCCGCCGCGAGGCCAGAGCACCCACATCTTGCCGTTCGGCTGCATGCGGCTCTTCCAGGTGGTGAGTCGCGCCAACTCTTCGGGACGCCGGACCGCGCCGACGATGGTGTCGTTGTCAGATCGCAGCGGACTGCGGGCCAGGTCGACCTCACGCTCCGCCAGCTCGGCGCGGAAGGATGGGTCATCGAAACCCGCGAGCAGCACGCGCTCGTTGCGCGAGATGCCGAGGCGATCGAGCCGGCTTCGCGAGGTCCGCAGTCGCTCGTACCACTTCTGCGCCTTGTCGCCGAGTTCGAGGCGCAGAGCGCCCTGAGGATGTTCGACGACGACGGTCGAGCCGGTCACGCGGATCGCCCCCATGTCGCGGAACGCCCAGCGGACCTGGAAGTCGCCGTCGAATCGCAGCGTGTCCTCTTCCAGACGCGCCGTTCCCTTCGACCTCTGTCCGCCGAGCATGGCCGTGCAGGTCGCTTCGAGTCCCATCGTGTACCGACCTCCTCGCGAACGTTCGTGCGCTTCGCCGCTCGCCGGGCAACCTGCACGGCGAGATGACGAAGCGCGATCTGGCGCACCGCACGGTCGACGACTTCCAGCCCGATTCCGAATCCCGGACCAGGCAAGAGGTGCCGACATCCGCACGAATCTACGAAGAGCGCGAAGAGCACTAAACGCCCCCGCTCCACGCAACGATCCCTTTGGAGAGCGCGCGGACAACGCAGACTACAGCGGAGGCTCGAGTGACACCATACGCTCGCGATCGAAAGCCACAGCCCGGGGCCGGCCCGGCAGCTGCTGCCCGGGGGGGCGAATGAGCCTCAGGCGCACCGTCCTCTTCGTCGGGATCGCTCCGGATGACGTCGCGCGGCTGGCCGGAATGGCGGCTGAGCGCTTGGTCGGATCCCGCCGGATCGATTGGACGGCCACCGGCGCGGAGGCCATCGCGCGGCTGGGTCACGCGCCCCCTGCCGTTTGCGTCGTCGCGCACCCGCTTGGGGCCGGCGCCTTTCTGGGCGCCTGGCGGGCGGCCGAGGCGCGGATCCCCGTCATCGTTCTCTGCCTCGAGGAGCCGGGCGCCGCGCTGGCCCAACTGCGTGAGCAGGGGGCGGCGGACGTACTCCGTCCCGAAGAGCTGCGCGGTCTGGGGCTACTCCGGTCGATCCGCTGGGTGCTCCAGCGGTCCCGATCGCGCGCCCGTCTCCGCGCGATTCGACAGACGCAGCGTGACCCGGTCACCGGGCTCATCGGCCGCGGCGCGTTCCTGCGGTTGCTGGTCGATGTTCTGGTCGCGCCGAGCGGTGAGGCGCGCACGGCGCCGGCGTCCCTCGAAGCACGTTGGACGCTGCTGCGTGTCGACCTCGATCGATTCCGGAGGGTCAACGAGAGCCTCGGGCATGAAGCGGCCGACGAGCTGTTGCGTGAAGTCGCCCGTCGCCTGGTCGCGATCGCAGGTGAGGAGAGCCGGGTTGCGCGGTTCGGGGACGACGAGTTCGCGCTCCTGGCGCCGCTGGGCGCGAAGTTCGGTGAACCGTCGCAGCTCGCCGCGGCGGTCGAACAAGCGGTGCGCACGCCGATCTCGATCGCCGGGCGGGAGATCTTTTCCACGGCCAGCATCGGCATCGCGTCGGCGCCGGCCGACGGCTCGCAAGCCGACGAATTGCTGCGGGCGGCCGATCTCGCGCTGCGCGAGGCCCGTCGTCGCGGGACCGGTCGCTGGGCCGTCTTCGCGGCGCCGATGCACATACGGGCGATGCGTCGGCTGCAGGTCGAGAGTCATCTGCACCGTGCGATCGAGCGGAACGAACTGGTGCTGCACTACCAGCCGGTCGTGGATATCGAGAGCACTCGCCTCGAAGGCTTCGAGGCTTTGGTGCGGTGGCGGCATCCCGAGGAGGGATTGATCGCTCCCGGCGAGTTCCTCCCGCTGGCGGAGGAGACGGGGCTGATGGTTCCGATCGGACGTTGGATCTTGGCCGAGGCCTGCCGGCAGCTCCGCGTCTGGCAACAACGCTTCGATGACAAGCTCTGGGTGGCCGTCAATCTATCCGGGCTCGAGGTGGCGCAGAGTGGACTGGTCGAGCGGGTCCACCGTTCCTACGCCGAGGCTGGCCTCACCGCCCGCGATCTCAAGATCGAAGTGACCGAGAGTCTGCTCCAGAGCCCACTGGCCGATCCGGCTCCAGTACTCCGCGCATTACGTGAACTCGGAGTGGCGCTGTTCCTCGACGACTTCGGAACCGGGTCGTCCTCGTTGGCCAGTCTGCACGACTACCCGATCGACACGCTCAAGATCGATCGCTCGTTCGTGGCTCGCCTCGGAGATGACGAGACAGGGGGCAGCATCGTGAGGACGATCCTGCAACTCGCGCGATCGATGCGGCTCAATGTGATCGCGGAGGGGGTGGAGACCGCGGTTCAGAGTGAGCGGCTGCGCGCGCTCGGATGTCGATCGGCGCAGGGCTACTACTACTCGCCGCCGCTAGCGCCGGCGGGGGTCGAGGAGCTGCTGGCGCGCGATCGGTCGCTCGCGGCCTAGGTCAGGACGGCTCGGACGATGAACCGCTTGGGCGCCGGGCCGATGAATCGGAACGGGTAGCAGGTCACGAGCGTGAGCACCGGTTCCGCAGTCGGCGCGAGAACTTCGGTCTGCGTAGGCTCGACGATCGAGATCGTATCGACTCGATAGGCGAACGATCCCGTCACGGTCGTCAGTCGGATCACATCCCCTGCTCTCACATGTTCCAGAGGACGGAAGAATGTGTCGCGATGGCCGGCGAGGACGACGTTCCCCGCGGTGCCCGGCAATTCGGACTCGGTCAGATGTCCGACCCCGCGGAACAGGACCCGAGTCGACGTGCCCTCCATGACCATCGCCGACAGATCGAGTCGCGGGACTTCGATCCGTCCGACGAACCCCCGGGGCGCCGAGCCCTGGACCGGATCGTCCGTGGGCGGGAGCGTCCCGTCGGCCGCGCCGATCGGGCCGATCGCGTCGATCGGGTGGGTCGCTTCGAGCGTGTCCATCCACTCGCGGGCCGCGTACTGCGACACTCCGGTCGCGACGTGTGCGCCGCCCCAGAAGCCCAGCAGCAGGGCGCCGGCGATGTAGAGCAGGCGCTCGACGCGGTGGAGCGCCGCGCGGGATCGGACCGCGGCCGGCGCTGTGTGTTGTGTTCCGCTCATCGGGAATTCTCTGGCGACTCTCTCGAGGGTTCCTCTGAGGGAGCGACTAGAGCGAGCTGACGCGGCGAAGGCCGAAGCCGAGCGCGAGCGCGGCCAGACCGGCCAGGCCGACCAGCGGCAACGGACTGGCCGTCCGCGGCATCTCGCGATCGGTTGTCGCTCTGTACGGCGTGGACGTGGTCACGGGCCGATCCATGTCGGCCGCGCGCGTGGTGGCCGGAGTGGTCGTGGTCGGCGGCATGTCGTAGTTCGTCTGCGCCGGCGTGGTCATCGGCGTGGTCATCGGCGTGGTCATCGGCATGGTCGGTCCCGACACCGTGGTCACGTTGGCGGCGTGGAGCGTGTTGCCTGCGACACCGACGATCTCGTGGTACTCGACCCGAACCGTCGATCCCGCGCCCAGACCGGAAGGCATCGAACTCGAGCTGTCGATCACGAACGTCATCACCGCGTCCCCGACGAGATCGAGGATCAGGGTGTTCGCCGACGATGAGACCACCGTGCCGGTGACCATTTTCATGTTCTCCGGCGCGTGCTGTGTGCTCATCGACGTCGAAGAAACCTTCGGGTCCAAGGCGTCCGCGCGCGCCTGCGTGTTCAGAGTTGTGATTGCGACGGTGAGGGCGAGGGCGCCCAAGAGAGTGCGCGTGGAAACGTGCATGATCGAATCCTCCATCCTGACGGTGATGCCCCCGAGTCGAGGGCGCGATGCGACCTTGCGCGAGTTGGCGGTCTCCGGTGGGGTGAGCAGGATCCGTGCCTGGAGTGAACGACGTCCGTCCAGTAGCTTGAACGCTTTGTGGCGCAACGCATTATGTAAAGCACGCGGCCCCGCGCACGACGCCCGCTTCGGTCGAATGAGGGATGGACTCGGTCAGTTCTACAAATCGAGTGAGCCTGCGGGCGTGCACGCGAGGGTTGCTTGACACCTCTTCTCGGGCGTCCCTACCCTGCCGCCTCGTCGCACGGAGACCAACACTTGCCGTCTACAGAACATCCCGGCCCCGGCGAACCCGACCCCCACGAACAGAGCGTTCCTGCCGGCGAGCCCGGGTTGCCAATGCCAACGGCGGGATCCGCCGGAGACGACGCCGCCCTCGGCAGCGCCCCACCGCCCGCCGACACTCATTCGCTGCGACGCATCGGTTGGTTGCTCGCATGGGCGGTCGTCTTCTGCGACATCGGGACGAGCGTCTACTACGTCCCGGGGATCCTGTACCACCAGGTGGGAAACCTCGCGCCCTACTTCGTGGCGCTCACCACCATCGGATTCCTGCTCTTGGCGCAGAAGTACCAAGAGGTGTCGTGGCGCAACCGCGAAGGAGGCGGCGTCGTCACGGTGGCGCGCAAGGCGTTCGGTCCGTGGTGGGGCGCGGTCGGCGGCATCCTCATCACGATCGACTACTTCCTGACTTCGGCCATCTCGTCGGTCAGCGGATTCCACTACCTCTCGTCGATCGTGCCGAGCCTGCAGAATCACGTCGTCTTGCTCTCGTGCATCGGGCTGCTGCTCTTGGGCGTGCTCAACGTCATCGGCATCCGGGAGAGCGCGACGGTCGCCCTCTGGATGGCGCTGGCGTCGCTCGTGACGAATATGATCGTGGGGTTGGTCTGCCTCTTCCAGTTGCAGCCGCACGAGCTCGAACTGCTGACGAGGACGGCCGATGAGTTCCGTTCACTCCCGACGCGCACGATCCTGATCGGTTTCGCCGGGAGTTGGCTCGCGTTCTCCGGCCTCGAATCGATCAGTCAGCTCTCGCCGACGTTGCGCGAACCGATCAAGCGGACGGTCGGCTGGGCGATGGCCGCGGTCGTGGCGACGGTGCTGGTGACGTCGCCGATCCTGACCGCTCTCGCCATCGCCGTCCTGCCGCCGGAGATGAAGGCGGCCGGCACGGAGACGTTCATCTCGGACCTCGCCGGTCTGCGCGGGACGCCGCTGATGAAGGGCTTCGTCGTCGTCTCGGCCTCGGCCCTGCTGCTCTTCGCCGCCAACACCGCGATGATCGGCGGCTATCACGTCTTCCTCGCGCTGGCGCGCGACAAGTTCTTCCCGCGCATCCTGGCCAAGCGAAGCGAACTGTTCTCCACGCCGCACTGGGCAATCTTCATCACCACGTTCGTCCCGCTGCTCGTCATCCTCCTGGTGCACGGGCAGCTCAATCTCTTGGGCGATATGTACAGTTTCGGACTGCTCGGCGCCTTCACCTTCACTTCGTTCGGACTCGATGTCATTCGTTGGCGCGAAGGACAGCGTGGGCTGCTCTTCTGGCTCGGCGTCCTCACGACGTTGGTCGTTTCCGGGTCATGGCTCGTGAACATCGTCGAGAAGCCGCTCGCGACGGCGTTCGGCGGCATTTTGACGGGACTCGGCCTGCTCATCGCGTTGGGTGTGCGCACCGAGTGGATCGTCATGACGCTCAATCGCGTGCCGATCGTGCGTCGCGCCGCGGAACGGATCCGACACGACGCGGAGTTGGAGACCGAAGAGGAGTTGGAGATCGTGAGCGTGGCCGGGGCTGTCTCGCTCAAGCCGCTCTATCCGTCTTCTACATTGGTCGCGGTGCTCGGCGTGAACGCCCGCCTGATGGAAGAGGCGATCGCGCGCGTCAAGGCGCGCGGCGAGCGAGCGCTCTATCTGATGTCGGTCACCGAGTGGCCCGGCTTGTTCTCGGGGGCCGAGACCCGCCCGCCCAATTCGATCGTCGCGTCGTTCGCCGAGATGGAGAAGCTGGCGCGCAAGGAAGGGATCTTCATCGTCCCGGTCTTCGCCATCGCGACCAACGCCCCCGAAGCGCTCGCCGACGCCGCGCGGCGCCTCGGCGTCGACGCCGTCATGATCGGCGTCTCTTCCCGCTCCGCCATCTATCACATGATGCGCGGCAGCGTTCTCCGCGGCCTGCCGAAGCTGCTCCCCGAGGGAACGAAGATCATCAGCGTCGGCTGACCTCTGACGACCCGCGGCACGCCGGTTGCCACAGGGGATGAGCGCGCCTCCGGCCCATCTTCGCGGGGAAACCAGCCTTTACGTATGCTGGCGGCGAAGATCCCACGAATCCAGGGGCAAAGATTACGTCCACGAGGCAGCTCTGAAGACCGTTCGGTGGAACTCCATACAACACTGACCAGCACGCCGAACGGTCATTCTTACAACGTGTGGTTGATCAAGCGATCTATCGGACCTGGTCCAAGGAGTCATTCATGCGAATCAGTGTCAGTTCCGTCATTGCCATTTCCGTTCTCTGTCTCACGCTTCCCGCCGCTGCTTCCGCCTTCGGCATCATGCAGTCGGCAGAGACCATCGACAAAGGCGTCTACAAGTTCACGATCTCCCCGCTCATGCACTTCGGGTCCGATGGCGCGGACGACGAGTTCGGCGTGGCGGCTCGGGCCGGCTATGGCTTCAGCGACAAGTTCGACGCGGAAGCCAAGCTGGGTTTCTTCGAGAACGTGACGCTGGTCGGCTTGGACGGCGAGTACTGGCTCGTGAAGGACAAGCAAGTCGACGTCTCGCTCGGCGCGGGTCTTCACTTCGGATTCGCGGGCGACGATGGCTTCGACTCGATGGGAATCGAGCTCACGCCGTTGGCGAGCGGTCACATCTCGGAGAATCTCGAACTCTACGGCGCGCTCGCCGTCTCACTCGAGAAGCTCAGCGACGTCCCCGAGCCCCTGGACGATTCCTACACCTCGATCCAACTGGTCCCCGGGCTCGAGTACAAGGTTTCGGAGAACATCGACCTGGTCGGGGAGTTTGGCCTCGGACTCAACGACGACTCATCCGACTACGCTGGCGTGGGCATCGCCTTCTACCTCCGCTAGTCGCGGTCTCCCGGTTGGTATGACGTTGCGCCTGACCGACCCTCCTGCGGGGACGGCGGCTTGGACTCGCGGCAGAGTCCGGTCGATGGCCGAGGCGCTCGAGTCCGCCCGGCGGATTCTGCAGCCGCGTTCAACAACTGTTCGTTTCACCCGACTTCGTCGTTCTCTCGGCAGAACCGATCCCCGCTGGATCCACCGAGGAGGCGACGATGTTCCGGGACTTGCATTCAATCCGTTGCGGCAGAGTGAGTTCGCGCCTGGTCGCGCTGCTCGTTGGCTGTTCATTCTTGTTGCCCGCGGATGCGCAGGCGCACCTTTCGATCATCCGGCAAGGGGCCGAGAGCCGGGGGTCGAAGGAGGCCGGCGACGAGCATGGCCGCGCGCTCGCGGTGGGCGACTTCAACGGCGACGGCTATGACGATCTCGCCACCGGTGTACCCAAGGAAGATGTCGGCTCGACGGTCGACGCGGGGATGGTCGTCATCAACTACGGGTCGGAATTCGGCGTCACGCAGGCCGGGGCTGATTTCCACACGGCGGAGACGATGGGGCTCACGTTGCGCACCGGCGCGCTGCTCGGAAGCGCGATCGTCGCCGCGGACTTCGACCATGACGGCTACGACGACCTCGTGATCGGCGCGCCGGGAGAGCAAGTCGTGTTCGTCGCTCGCGCCGGCCGGGTCTATGTCTTGGAGGGCGGCCCGAGCGGCCTCACGTTCCGCAACTCGTTCACGCAGGTCGACGCCGGCGGGGTCTCCGAGACGGACGACCAGTTCGGCCTGGCGCTCGCGGCCGGGAACTGGAATGGAGACGCGGTCCCCTGTGCGGATCTGGCGATCGGCGCCCCGGGCGAGGACAACTCGGCCGGCGCGGTCTACACGTTCCACGGATCGACGACTTTGTTCCTCTCCGCGGATGACTTCTTCACCTCGGCCGACTTCAGCCAGCTCGTGATTCCGGGGGCGCAGATCGGCTCCTCGCTGGCCGCGGGCAACTTCGTTTCGACGACGCATGAAGACCTGGCGATCGGCGCGGCGCGTCTGGACATCGGCGCGAACGACTTGGCCGGCGCGGTCTACCTCGTGCGCGGAACGAGCGACGGACTGGCGACGAACAATTACCCGAGATACGACGCGGGCGACATCGACGCGACGACGGAGACAGGCCTCTTCGGCTTCTCCCTCGCCGGCGGAAAGCTCGACAACGGAAGCTACGACGCGCTCGCCATCGGCGAGCCGGGCTACGACAGCGTCGATCATCCCGGCGTGGGTCGCGTCCATGTCCTCTCGGGGGGATCGACCGGTCTCGACCTGGCCGGCGCGCTCGACCTGCGGCACTGCGACATCGTCGGGTCGTGCGGGGATGAAGATGCGTTCGGCTCGAGCGTCGCGGTCGGCTTCTTCGAGACGGGCGGCACGTACGAAGAGCTGGCCATCGGCGCTCACGGGTTGGGCGGAAGACTTCGGAGCGCCGAGCGCGGGCGCAGTCTACGTGTTGTACGGAGGTGCGAACGGTCCGACCGGGCAGTACGGTTGGGTCGGCCTGACGCAGTCGACCTTGGGAGAGCGTTTCGAGGCGGGCGATCTGTTCGGCGACCGGGTCGCCTTCGGCCGATTCGACGCGTCGAACAAGGGCGCGGTCGTGGCGTCGGCCCCCGGTGAGGACATCGACGCGAGCCTGACCAATGTCGGACTGGTGCATGTCATCGCCCCGTGGCGGCAAGCGCTCGGCATCTCGTGCGAGTACTCGATCGTGATGGACTGCGAAGACAATATCATCTTCTCGCAGAAGCCGTTCGATGAGGTCTGGATCGCGAGCACGACCAAGACCATGACGGTGTTGATCGCCGCGGAGCGCTCGCAGCTTCCGGTCAACGATCCGCTCTATGTCGGCCTGAACGAAACCTATGTCGTGCCGGACTGGGTCGCGGACGACATCCCCGGTTCGCAGGTGCCGCTGGTCGAAGACGAGACGATGACGCTGCGTGAGTTGATGTGGACCTGCATGTTCATGTCCGGGAACGACGCCGCCTACGCCATCGCGGACATGCTCGGGGGGCCGGGCGGTGGGGACTACTCGCAGTTCGTGCTCTCGATGAACGAGCGAGCCGACGAATTGAACAGGGACGACACCGCGTTTCACAATCCGGCCGGCCTCGACTCTCCGCCGAAGCCGTATCCGGGCGGTCACTACTCGACAGCCTACGACATGGCGCTCCTCTCTCGCGCGGCGATGGAGAACGAGATTGTGGCCGAGATCGTCGGTTCGAGCAGCTTCGAGATGAACCGGAGATTCGCGGTCGGCAACGACTGCGAGATCGAGCAGTGGGAGTTCCTCAACATTTTCCGCGGCGTCTTGAACAATCCGATCCAAGCGGCCAACGGCATCAAGGGGGGCGAGACGCCGAACGCCAAGAGGACGGGACTCTTCTCGGCGACCGGTCCGGGCCTGGGCGATGCGATCGCCACGACCTTCTTCACCGATGCCTCCGTGGGATGGGACGCTTACATCGATGACGCGGCGCACCTGTTGGAGCTGGGCGCCGACGAGTGCGGCTTCGACTTCAGCTATCTGGGCTGGGCGGCCGAGGCGACCTGGTTCAACGAGTTCAACCTGGATCCGGGTTGCCGCGTCGGCGGATCGTCCGGGCGGTTCCCCGGCCAACACGGCGACACCGTGCTCCGTTCGTACCGTTCCGCCGGCAACTCGCCGTTGAACGTCGAGTACGAGGCGACCGACATCGTCGAGGTCTCGATTCCGTACCTGCAGTCCACCGAGCTGGGCGCCGGACCGTTCCGCGCGCACGACGGCATCCGCATCCTGAATCAGGGGACGGCGTTGGCGATCGTCCGCGTGACCCCGAGCGTCGGCGGATCGGCGCAGATCCACAATATCCCCGTGGGCGGGAGCGTCACGCTCGCGCCGTTCACCTCCGGACCCACGCTGCTCGACTTCGACCTGGTGATCGAGAACCTGCACACCTCCCAGTTGAACGCCCACCTCACGGTCGAGACGACCTATCGCTTCGATCTCGCGCTCGGCGCGGGGCAGTCGTCGGAGCCAGTTCATTCCTTGACGCTGAAGCGTCCGGCGGCGGTCGTGAGCGGAAACGCCCAGGTCGCCTTCACGCCCGATCAGCCGTCGCCCGGCACGCGGATCTACGTCACGGTCGGCGACGCCAACACGAGCGTGGATGCGCCCGAGGTCGAAGTGACGATGCCTGAGGCGGCCATCACCAAGCACGGCGCCGCGCCGAATCCGTTCGTCGCGTCGACCCGCATCACGTTCGACTTGCCGCAGGCGAGCCAGGTCGGCGCCGAAATCTTCGACGCGCAGGGGCGCCGGGTCCGCGAGCTCGAAGATCGCGCACTCGAGGCGGGACGCTGGGCCCTCGACTGGGACGGTCGCGACGGCCACGGCTCGGCCGCACCGACCGGCGTCTATTTCTACCGCCTGCGCGTGGAAGGGCGCGAAGCGGTCTCCGGGAAGCTGGTTCGCACGAACTGAGACTCGCTCTCGACTGCCCAGTGTGACTGCCCAGCGCGACTGCCTGGTGTGACTGCCGCGAAACAATTCGCGGCAGTCGCACATCGCGCTGACCCTGGATATCCCCTAGAGTCGCGCTCCGTGAAGTTCAAAACGATCATCGAGCCGTTCCGCATCAAGACGATCGAACCGATCCGCCAGACGACACACGCGCAGCGGGCGGCGGCGATCCGCGCGGCGCACTACAACATCTTCCAGCTCGATGCCGAGGATGTGCTCATCGATCTGCTGACCGACTCGGGCACCGGCGCGATGTCGGTCTATCAGTGGGCCGGCATGATGAAAGGCGACGAGTCGTACGCCGGCGGCCGCTCTTTCCACGCCTTCGTCAAGTCAGTCACCGACATCACCGGGTTCCGGCACGTGATTCCTACCCACCAGGGACGCGCCGCCGAACACATCCTCGCTCGCGCCACGCTCGTGACCGGTTCGATCGTGCCGAACAACACGCACTTCGATACGACCCGGGCCAACGTCGAGCATTGCGGAGCAGTCGCGTTGAATCTGCCGATCCGAGAAGGACACGAGCCGCAGACTCTCCATCCCTTCAAAGGGAACATGGATGTCGTCGCGCTCGAGCGGGTGCTCGCTGAGAACGTTGGGAATGTGCCGCTGGTCATGATCACCGTGACGAACAATTCCGAGGGCGGCCAGCCGGTCAGCATGGAGAACATCCGGCGGACTTCGGCGCTCTGCCGCGCCCACGGCGTTCCGCTCTTCATCGATGCCTGTCGTTTCGCCGAGAACGCGTGGTTCATCAAGACGCGAGAGCCGGGCTACGCCGACAAGTCGCCTCTGCAGATCGCGCAGGAGATGTTCTCCCTCGCCGACGGTTGCACCATGAGCGCCAAGAAAGACGGCATGGCCAACATCGGCGGCTTCCTCGCGATGAACGACGACGCGCTCGCCGCTGCCTGCCGCAACTCACTGATCCTGACCGAAGGCTTTCCCACCTACGGCGGGCTGGCCGGATACGACCTGGAGGCGATCGCCGTCGGACTGTACGAAGCGCTCGATCCCGACTATCTGCACTATCGCATCCGCTCCGTCGAGTACCTGGCCGAGAAGATGATCGCCGCCGGCATCCCGATCGTGCGGCCGGCCGGCGGGCATGCGCTCTATCTCGATGCGCGGAGCCTGCTCCCGCACATTCCTCCGCACGAGTACCCGGGATGGGCGCTCTCGGTCACGCTCTACCTCGAAGGAGGAATCCGCGCCTGCGAGATCGGCTCGGTCATGTTCGGGCGGCAGCCCGACGGCAGCGAGCGGCCGGCCGACCTAGAGCTCGTGCGCCTGGCCTTCCCGCGTCGCGTATATACACAAAGCCATATGGACTACGTGGCCGAGGTGCTGCTGTACGTGAACTCGATCAAACACGAGATCCGCGGAGTGCGGATCGTCGAGCAGCCGCCCGCGCTGCGTCACTTCACCGCAAAGTTCGAGCTACTTCCACGCTAGAGGAGAGTCGGCATGACCCGTCGGAGCTGGGCCGAACCCTGGAAGATCAAGGTCGTCGAGCCGATCCACATGACGACCGCCGTCGATCGCGAGCGGCACATCCGCGCAGCCGGCTATAACACCTTCCTCCTGCGCTCCGAAGATGTGTACATTGATCTGCTGACCGATTCGGGCACGAACGCCATGTCCGACCGGCAGTGGGCGGGCATGATGATGGGCGACGAGGCGTACGCCGGCTCGCGCAATTACTACGCGCTGGAGCGCGCGGTGCGTGAGTTCTATGGATTCCCGCACCTCATCCCGACGCATCAGGGACGCGGGGCCGAGAACATCCTCTCGAAGATCCTGATCAAGCCGGGAGATCATGTGCCCGGCAACATGTATTTCACGACGACGCGAGTGCATCAGGAGCTCGCCGGCGCGACGTTCCACGACGTCATCATCGACGAGGCGCACGACGCGTCGGCGGAACACCCGTTCAAGGGCGACGTCGACCTCGACAAGCTCGACGCGCTGGTGCGCGAGGTCGGCGCGGAGCGCGTGCCGTACATCTCTGTCGCCGCCACGGTCAACTTGGCCGGCGGCCAGCCGATCCAGCTCTCCAACCTGCGGCGTGTCGCCGAGTACTGCCAAGAGCGCGGGATCCGCGTGATCCTCGATGCGACGCGCGCGGTCGAGAACGCGTGGTTCATCCAGCAGCGCGAGCCGGGCATGCGCGGATCTACGGTCGCGGCGATCCTGAAGTTGATGTGCGACTGCGTCGACGGCGCGACGATGTCGGGCAAGAAGGACTCGCTGGTCAATATCGGCGGCTGGCTCGGGCTGCGCGATGACTCGCTGGCGCAACAGGCGCGAGGTCTCGTCGTCGTCTACGAGGGGCTGCACACCTACGGCGGTCTGGCGGGACGCGACATGGAGGCGATGGCGATCGGCATCGGCGAGTCGGTCGAGCAAGACCATATCCACAGTCGGATCGGGCAGGTGCACTATCTCGGGCAACGACTCATCGACGCTGGCGTCCCGGTGGTGCGCCCCTTGGGCGGCCACGCGGTCTTCCTGGACGCGGCCGCGATCCTCTCGCACCTCCCGCGCGAGCAGTTTCCGGCGCAAGCGTTGGCCGCCGCGCTCTATCTGGAGTCCGGCGTCCGGTCGATGGAGCGCGGCGCCGTCTCGGCGGGCCGTGATCCGAAGACGGGGGAGAATCGCTATCCATCGCTGGAGCTGGTCCGTCTCACGATTCCGCGGCGCGTCTACACGCAGGCGCACA
Organism: uncultured bacterium; assembly: GCA_964631125.1. Classification (GTDB taxonomy): domain Bacteria; phylum Eisenbacteria; class RBG-16-71-46; order CAIMUX01; family CAIMUX01; genus CAZVYN01. Next base: position 40,237 of record CAZVYN010000023.1, read on the forward strand.
TGGACGTGGTGACGGAAAGCGTGATGGAGGTGTTTGCGGCACGCGCTCAGGTCAAGGGGCTGCGCTTCACCTACGAGCCGGAGCTACTGCGGTTTTTCCAGGCGCGGTTCGAGGAGTGCGAGGACGGCGCGGTCGCGGCTAGCGCTTGAGCGCCAAAGTCAGTCCATCGCCCACCGGCAACATCGAGAGGGAGACGCGCTCGTCGCGATGCAGGAAGCTGTTCAGTTCCCGGATCGCCTCAGTGTCGGCGTCTTTCACCTCGGGATCGGCCACGCGTCCCGACCAGAGGGTGTTGTCGACCGCGATGAGCCCTCCGCGTCGCACCAGTTGGAGAGAGCGTTCGTAGTAGGCGAGGTAGTTCGCCTTGTCGGCATCGATGAACGCGAAGTCGAAGCTCCCGGCCCGGCCGTCGGCCAGCAACTGGTCGAGCGTTTCGACCGCCGGCGCCAGGCGCAGATCGATCTTGCCTGCGACGCCCGCGCGCTCCCAGAAGCCGCGCGCGACCTCGGTCCACTCCTTGCTCACGTCGCAGGCGACGATGCTGCCGTCGGACGGGAGCGCGAGCGCGACGCTGAGGGAGCTGTACCCGGTGAAGACGCCGACTTCGAGGCAACGCCGAGCGCCCAGCAACTGGACCAAGAGCGCCATGAACTGCCCCTGCTCCGGCGAGATCTGCATCCGCCCCATCGGCAGCGTCGCCGTCGTCTCGCGCAACTCGCGCATCAGATCGGTTTCGCGGACCGAGTTGTTCAGAAGATAGGCGCGCAGCGCTTCGGGGAGACCGAACGACGTCGTGGACATGCTTCCTGCTCTTTCTCTGGTTCGATCGGTGCGATCGGTGCGATCGGTGACATCAGCGTGAACGGCGGGGCGCTCACTATAGTCCAGCATCCGGATCGCGACGAATCTCGCGTGACCGGGTAGTCTGTCCGTCGCATGAAGATTGCTCCCGGCACACGTCTAGGTCCCTACGAGGTGACGGCCGCGCTCGGCGCCGGCGGGATGGGTGAGGTGTGGCGAGCCCATGACGCGCGTCTCGGGCGCGATGTGGCGATCAAGGTATTGCCGGCGGCGCTCGCCGCCGATCCGCAGCGGCTGGCGCGTTTCGAACGCGAGGCGCGGCTCCTGGCGTCGCTCAATCATCCACACATCGCGGCGGTGCTCGGACTCGAAGATTCAGCCGGCGCGCCCGCGCTGGTCATGGAGTTGATCGAGGGGCAGACGTTGGCCGAGCGGATCGCGCAGCGGGGCGCGCTCCCGGTGATGGAAGCGCTCCGAGTGGCGCGACAGGTCGCCGATGCGATGGAGGCGGCGCACGAGCGGGGCATCGTCCACCGCGACCTCAAGCCGGCCAACATCAAGCTCCAGCCCGACGGCGTCGCCAAGGTCTTGGACTTCGGACTCGCCAAGGCGCTCTCGGGGGACGAGACGATGTCCGGCGCTCCGTCGATCACGCAGTCGCCGACTCTCTCCGTGGGCACGCAGGCCGGCGTCTTGCTCGGCACCGCGGCCTACATGGCGCCGGAACAGGCGCGCGGCAAGCCGGTCGATCGCCGCGCGGATATCTGGGCCTTCGGCGTCGTGCTCTTCGAGATGTTGATCGGCCGGCAGCTTTTCGCCGGTGAAACGGTTTCCGACACGATCGCGGCCATCTTGACCGCGACGCCGGACTGGGGGGCGCTGCCGTCCGGCACGCCGGATCGGGTCCGCGATCTGCTTCGCCGGTGTCTCGAGAAAGATGAGCGGCAGCGTCTGCGTGACATCGGGGACGCGCGCCTCGAACTCGACCTCGTGCTCGCTCTCCTCGCGAGCGGCGAGTCGGGCGTCCGTCTCCCGGTGGCGGCCCCACCGACGCCGTCTCGCCGCTCGCAGCTCCGACTGTTGGTGTTCGGCGCGGTCGTCGGCGCCTTCACCGGTGGACTGGTCGCCTGGTTCGTCGCTAGTCGCGGAGATGCTTACCTCGAGACGCCAATCACTCGCCTTTCGCTCCTCCCACCCGACGGTCTTCGCATGCGGACGATGTGGTTCACGCAGGACGGTAAGGAGGTCATCGCGCGCGGAGTCTCGGCAGAGGCGAGCGGGGCGGGCGAGCCGGTCTCGCGCCTCTATCGGCGGCCGATCTCCAGCTTCGAGTGGACGGCGATCGAAGGAACGGACGACCTGCTCTCCTACGACTTCTCGTTCGATGGCTCGACGATTCTCTTCGTCGCGCCGGTGGCGCGCGGATCACGAGCGCTCCAACTCAACCGGCTTCGCCTGGCCGACGACGCGCCTCCCGCCAGGCTCATGCCGTGGGACGAGGCGTCTGACGGCTGGGAGATCCTGCCGGACGGTCGCATCGTCGTCGTCGATCTGGCCGAGCGTCATTTCGCGCTCATCGATCCTGAGGCGCCGAGCGTGATCGAATGGAAGCCGCTCCAGTCCGACCAAGAGCTCGGCCACCTCGAGGTGCACGAATCGCTCCCCGATGGTTCGGGCGCGCTCTGCGTGGCGGGCAGTTTCGGGCCGGACGGTTGGCGACTCTCGGCGGCGGTCCTCTCCTTCGCAGACGGGAAAGTCCAGATCATCGAGAAAGACACCGGATGCCCTCGGCTGACGCCCGACGGCGATCTTCTTTTCACTCGGGCGCGCACTCTCTTCGCCGCGCGATGGGATGCCCGCGCCCGCAAGCTCGCGGGGCCGCCCGTCCCGTTGTTCCGGGGAATCCGCATCGCCAACTCGTGGGAGCATGGGTCGTTCAATCTGTCTCGCCTCGGCATGTTGAGTTACGCGCCGGGGGGCGTCGCGACATCGGAACGTCGAATCGTCTTGCTGAGAGCCGATGGCGGCGTCGAAGCGTGGAGCGAGGAGCGAGCGGCCTACGAAGGAGCACCCGTCGTCTCGCCCGACGGTCGCTTCGCCGCGGCCGTCCGCGTGCCGCCCGGCACTTCGGTCTACGAGATCGTGCTCCTCGAACGGGGACGAACGGGGGTGCGTCGGATCGCCGCCGTGGCGAACGAAGACTGCTACCAACCGCGGTTCAGTCCGGACGGGAAGTGGCTGGCCTACACGCGGGCGGGGGTCGACGAAACCGCCGGCATCTACCTGCAGTCCCTCGTGAGCGCCGCCCCCGCGCGACGCGTGCGCGCGGCTCGAAGCATCCGCGACTACGACACACCCGAGAGCTGGATGCCTGACGGAGAGACCCTCGTCATCTCGGTGCATCAGCCCACGAGGGACGGACTCCAGTTCTTCCGGCCGTTCGACGTCTCGCCTGAGGCGCGTGATCTCCTGCGCCCGCCCCACGATGTCCGCTCACCGACTGTCTCTCCGGACGGACGAACGCTCGCGTGGGCCTCGGACGAGACCATCCCGCGGCAGGTGTTCGTCGCCCCGTTCGATCTCGAGGCGGGAGTCGGTTCTCCCATTCCGGTCTCGCGCGCAGGCGGCTTTTCTCCGGCCTGGATCGACGGAGGCAGAACCCTCGCCTTCATCACCCCTGAGCGCACGCTCTTGGCCTGTCGCGTGGACGAAAGTCTCCGGATCTCTCCGCCCGAGCTGCGCTACGACCTCTCCGATCGCATCAACCAAGAAGGGGACGGCGCCGCCCTCCCCAACGGCGACATCCTCCTGACCCAACGCGGGGAGGACGAAGGCGACCCTCGCCGCTTCGATCTCGTCATCGGGTTCGACCGGGAGCTGCGAGCGGCGCTCGACCGTGCTGATTAGCTCACGCCTCCCGCGACCGACGGTGGGCGCCGCCACGAATGTAGACGCGGGAGTCGTGTTTCCGGCCTCAGAAGTCAAACCAGACTCCGGCGAAAACAGGCGCGCGGATCTATGCTGCGAGTGAGGCAGATCTGCCGAGATCGCAACTCGTAGGAGGCCGACGTGAGAGCCCGGAAGTTCGTCACCGTGGACGGCAACGAAGCGGCGGCCAGCGTGGCGCATCGCTGCAGCGAAGTGATCGCGATCTATCCGATCACTCCTTCTTCGACGATGGGAGAGCTGTCGGACGAATGGTCCGCGGCCGGTCGGGTCAATCTGTGGGGACAGACGCCGCGGGTGGTCGAGATGCAGTCGGAGGCGGGAGCCGCTGGGGCCGTGCACGGCGCGCTCCAAGCCGGCGCTCTCGCGACGACTTTCACAGCCTCGCAGGGGCTTCTTCTCATGATCCCGAATATGTACAAGATCGCGGGCGAGCTGGCGCCGTTTTGTATGCATGTGGCCGCGCGCACGATCGCCACGCACGCGCTCTCGATCTTCGGCGATCACTCCGACGTGATGGCCTGCCGTCAGACCGGCTTCGCCATGCTCTGTTCGGGCTCGGTGCAAGAGGCGCACGACTTCGCCTGCATCGCGCACGCCGCCACCCTGCGCGCGCGCATCCCGTTCCTGCATTTCTTCGACGGCTTCCGCACGTCGCACGAGGTCTCGAAGATCGAGATGCTGCAGGACGACGATCTGCGCGCGATGCTCGACGAGCGGGCCATCGCGGCCGTCCGCGAGCGAGCGCTGACTCCCGATCGCCCGAGCGTGCGCGGCACGGCGCACAATCCGGACACGTACTTCCAGGCGCGCGAGTCGTGCAACTCGTACTACGACGCCTGCCCGCACATCGTGGAGGAGGAGTTCGAGCGATTCGCCGAACTGACGGGACGCAAGTACCGACTTTTCGATTACGTCGGCCACCCACAGGCCGAGCGAGTGATCGTGGTCATGGGCTCGGCCGCGCAGACGGCGCGCGAGACGGTCGAGCACCTGACGGCGCGCGGCGAATCGGTCGGACTGCTGGAGGTGCGGCTCTATCGTCCGTTCCTGCGCGAGCGATTCATGGACGCGCTGCCGACCAGCGTGCGCGCGATCGCCGTGCTCGATCGAACGAAGGAGCCAGGCGCCTTGGGTGAGCCGCTCTACTCAGACGTCCTCACCGCGCTGGCCGAAGCGCGCGCCGACGGCGTGTCCCGGCTCGACCACGAGCCGGCCGTGATCGGCGGAAGATACGGCCTCTCCTCCAAGGAGTTCACGCCCGCGATGGTGAAGGCGGTCTACGACGAACTCGACCGCGAGCGTCCGCGGCGTCACTTCACCGTCGGCATCGTGGACGACGTCACGCACCTGTCGCTCCCGGTCGATGCGTCGTTCCAGATCGAGCCCGCCGACGTCAAGCGAGCCGTCTTCTTCGGCCTGGGTTCGGACGGCACGGTCGGCGCCAACAAGAACTCGATCAAGATCATCGGCGAGGAGACGCCGAACTTCGCCCAGGGCTACTTCGTCTACGACTCCAAGAAATCAGGGGCGATCACGATCTCGCACCTGCGCTTCGGGCCTCGGCCCATCCGCTCCAGCTACCTCATCAGCCGCGCGGGATTCGTCGCCTGCCATCAGTTCAATCTGCTGGAGCGCTATGACGTGCTCGATCTGGCCGAAGGCGGCGCCACGCTGCTCGTCAACGCGGCCGGCGGCGCGGACGCCCTCTGGGACCTGTTCCCGCGTGAAGTCCAGGAGCAGATCCACGCCAAGCATTTGGACGTCTGGGCGATCGATGCCCTGCGCGTCGCGACGGAGTCGGGCATGGGCGGGCGCATCAACACCATCATGCAGACCTGTTTCTTCGCCATCTCGGGCGTGCTTCCGCGCGAGGAGGCGATCGAGCGAATCAAGGCCGCCGCGTACAAGACCTACAGCAAGAAGGGCGCGGGGTTGGTCGAGAAGAACTACGCCGCCATCGACGCGACGCTCGCGTATCTGAAACGAGTGGAGATTCCGGCGCTGGTAACGAGTTCGCGCCTGCGACCGCCGCCGCTCGAGCCGGACGCCACCGAGTTCGCGCAACGGGTGACGGCCTTGATCGTCGCGGGGCACGGCGACGCGTTGCCGGTGAGCGCCTTTCCGGTCGACGGCGCCTGGCCGACGGGCACGGGCCGCTTCGAGAAACGCAACATCGCCGCCGAGATCCCGACCTGGGACAGCGAGTTGTGTATCCAGTGCAACAAGTGCGTGCTCATGTGCCCGCACGCCGCCATCCGCGCGAAGGTCTACGAACCGGCGGAACTGGCGCACGCGCCGAACGGATTCCTCTCGACCGGATATCGAGGGGGCGAGCATCCGGGCGCGCTCTACACACTGCAAGTGGCGCCGGAGGACTGCACCGGTTGCGGCCTGTGCGTCGAGGTCTGTCCAGCGAAGGACAAGGCGAATCCGCGGCACAAGGCGATCGACATGACGCCGCAGCCGCCGATCAGGGCACGCGAGCGCGAGAGCTACCGCTTCTTCCTCGATCTGCCCGAGCCGGATCGCGCCACGATCAAACTCGACAACAAAGGGACGCAGTTGTTGCAGCCGCTCTTCGAGTCGTCGGGCGCGTGCGCCGGGTGCGGCGAGACCCCCTACATCAAGCTTCTCACGCAGATCTGGGGCGATCGCCTGCTCATCGCCAACGCCACCGGCTGCTCGTCGATCTACGGAGGAAACCTCCCGACGACTCCCTACGGCGCGAATCGACAGGGTCGCGGACCGGCCTGGTGCAACTCGCTCTTCGAGGACAATGCGGAGTTCGGCCTCGGTCTGCGACTGGGCGTCGATGCGCGGCGCGAGCGCGCCCGCACGCTCCTGGCCCGAATGGGCGAGCGCGTCGGCGCCGCGTTTGCGGACGAAATACTCGCCGTGGATGGCGATGATGACGCGACCGTCACCGCGCAGCGGGAACGGGTGGTCACGCTGCGTGAGCGGCTGAGCGCGATCTCCGATCCCTTGGCGCGCGAACTCGAGGAGTGCGCCGACTATCTCGTGCGCAAGACGGTCTGGCTCGTCGGCGGCGACGGTTGGGCCTACGACATCGGCTTCGGAGGCCTGGACCACGTGCTCTCGACCGGCGCAAAGGTCAACGTGCTCGTGCTCGATACCGAGGTCTATTCCAACACCGGCGGGCAGCAGTCGAAGTCGACGCCGCGCGGCGCCGCCGCCAAGTTCGCCTCGGCGGGCAAGCCGGGTGGGAAGAAAGACCTCGCACTCATGGCTCTGAGCTACGGCAACTGCTACGTGGCGCGCATCGCGATGGGCGCCAAGGACAGTCAAGCCGTCCGCGCGCTGCAAGAGGCCGACTCGTTCCCCGGACCGTCGCTCGTCATCGCCTACAGCCACTGCATCGCGCATGGCTACGACATGCGCTTCGGCGCGCAGCAGCAAAAGCTCGCCGTCTCGTCGGGGGCCTGGCCGCTCTATCGCTTCGATCCGAGACGTCGCGAAGTCGGCGAGCCGGCGCTCGTGCTCGACTCCGGCGTCGCCACCACGCAGCTCGGTCAGTACATGCGCAACGAGGCGCGCTTCCGCATGGTCGAACAGGCCGATGCTCCGCGCTTCAAGAAGCTGCTGGAGCAGTCGGAAGCGGACGTGCGTGAACACCGCGCCACGCTCGAACGTCTGGCCGCGCGCGATCCGCAGGGTGAAGCGGAGAAAAACTGAGGCAAACTCGATGGATCTCTCGACCAGCTATCTTGGCCTGAAGCTCGCGCATCCGCTCATGTGCGGCGCCTCGCCGCTCGTGGACGACATGGACATGGTGCGACGGTTGGAGGATGCCGGTTCGGCGGCGATCGTGATGCACTCGCTCTTCGAAGAGCAGATCGAAGACGAGAAGTCCGAGCAACTCGTCGGCGTGGAAGCGCACACTCTGGCGCACCGCGAGGCGCAGAGCTATTTCCCTCCCGGCGTGGACTGCGCGCTCGGACCCGACGAGTATCTCGAGCAGCTCGCGCGCATCAAGAAGGCCGTCCGTGTGCCGGTGGTCGCCTCCCTGAACGGCGCGACGCTCGGCGCCTGGCTGGAGTACGCGCGGCTGATGGAGACAGCGGGCGCCGACGCTCTGGAACTCAACCTCTACGGAGTCTCGGTCGATTCCAAGGAGCACGCGTCCGACGTGGAAGCGCGAGACGTCGCCACGGTGACGGCGCTGCGTCAATCGATCCAGATCCCGATCACGGTCAAGCTCTCTCCGCAGTACACCGCGCTTCCGTCGTTCGCCCTGGCGCTGAGCAAGGCCGGGGCGAACGGGCTCGTGCTCTTCAATCGTTACTACCAAGCCGACATCGACCCCGAAGCGCTCGAGACCGTGCGCGTACTGCATCTGTCCGACTCGTCGGAACTGCTGCTGCGCTTGCGTTGGACGGCGATCCTGAGCCCTTGGTTCGACGGTTCGCTCGCGATCAGCGGCGGAGTCCATCGTTCGATCGACGCGGTCAAGGCGATCATGGTCGGCGCGCACGGCGTCCAACTCGTCTCTGCGCTCCTCAGGCACGGACCCGAGTATCTGAAGAGCGTGCTCGACGGACTGCGCGCCTGGATGGTCGAACACGAGTATGAATCGCTCGAGCAGATGCGCGGCAGCATGAACCACGCCCGCTGCCCCGACCCCCGCGCCTACGAGCGGGCGAACTATGTGCGTTTGCTGCAGAGTTGGCGGGGCAACGCTCGCTGAGGCGGTTGCGCAGCCGCTCCCGGCGCGCAGCTCTTCGTTCCACAACCAAACGGCTACACTTCGCCCCCGGAATCTTCCTCTGGAGGTGAGATGCAGTGTCCCCGAGTGTTCACCCGTGTCACGGCGTCTTCCGCGGCGATTGCGGTGTTGTTCGCCGCCGTCGCTACCGCGTCGCCGGGAGCATTCGCCGGCATCCTCGATTCCGAGGTGAACGCCGATTTCGACGAGTTCTCGATTCCAGATCACCGGTGGCGTTCGAGCTCGGTCGCGCTGTCGGGGCAAGGCTGGTCCAACTCGAACGAGCGCGAGACCGAGATCTGGCGCACTAGCCATTACGCCGGTGAATGCCGGGGGTACTTCGCGTGGCGTCGAGACAGCGATCGTCGCGCGCACGCGATCACCGTCTCCGGAGGTCCGGGCATTGATCGAGACCACGAACGATCCTCCTACCGGCCGGATCCGGCGGTCGGCCGAACGGACGATTGGACCAAACGTCGCCGGACGACACGAGTTGACGAGAACTGGCAGCTCGCCCTGTCGGCGCGGGAGTATCCGCGCTGGGTCGATCCGGTGGGAATCCAAGTGTCGGTGGACTTCGGCGGCCGCTACTCGCGGAGGTCGACCAAGGAACGGCATGACGAGCGCGAACAGTTTCTCGATGGTCGTTTCCGCCATGTCCTCAGGGACATCCGAGAAAAAGGTTGGAACTACGATCACGGAATCGACGCGTCGGCGCAGCTCGGCATCGGTCGAATTCGGGACGCCACCGGCGTCTATCAGGCGAGGCTATTGGAGGATCGCCTCCGGCGCGACGGTCGCCTCACTTCGCCTTTCAGTTCGGAAGTGCGGCACGCGCTCGCGCGACTGTTCTACCTTTCCCCTGGGTTTAACGCTGCATACTCGGCGGTGCACGATCTACCCGAGAAGGCCTTCTGGCGCGACGTGGAACGCATTCTCGTCGAGTCCGGGGCGCTCGCAGACCATCGCTTCGATGCCTACGACCTGCTGCATGCGGCCGAGCGCATCGTGACCGCGAGCGGCCGAATCCAACGTTACAAGGGGACGTTCGTAGGTCCGGTGCTCAGATCCGAGAGTGGCCATTCCCACGAGCGCACCGACGACGGCCGTCGCCGTCAGGAGTTCCTGGATGGAAGCCTGGTGTCCGACACGGGCAACAGCAATAGCGAACGAAGGACGTACTCGCGCGACGTCGTTTCCGCCGGAATCAGGGGCGCCTGGCATCGACCGATCGGGTTGCGCACGCAACTCGACATCGTCACGAGCGCCTTGGGTGATGTCGACGGCCTCGACGTCGAGCGCACTTGGTTCACCGACGCGGATCTCCGCTATCTCGTCGGAGAGCGGTGGTGTTTTTCGCTGGCGGCCGAATACGGGATTGTCGCTCGCGAGGATGTCGAGAACTTCCGCGGGTGGCGCGCCGCCGCCAGCAGCCAGCTCCGCTACTACCTCGAAGACCGACTCAGCTTCGAAGCCCGGATCGACGTCTCGCACGAGAGCGTCCACGGCGAACTGCGTAGTCGAAGCAGCAACTTCCAGATCGGCATGAGCTACGACAGAGGCAGGATGTGGGCGCCTGGTTTGATCGACCCGGTCGTGCCGGTGAACTGAACCGGTTCCGAACTCGACTCGCTCGGAAGATCTGCCGTGACCTCTCCGTTGCGGAGTTGGGCCAGTAAGAGCACTCCGACGGCCCACCTCTAACCGAACACCTCCACCACCGTCCGGTCCAACAGCTCGAAGAGCGGATGCCCGCCGGCATCGGGCGCCAGCCCGCGCACCGCGCGGGACATTCCGCGGTAGTACCACTCCTGCTCGGTGCGTCCGCGACGGAAGACCTGCCAAGTCTCTTCACCGCGCTTCGCCAGTTCGGCCTGTGTGGCGCGGAGGTTGTCGGTCTTGTCGGCGGCGGCGATGAGACGGGCTTCCAATACACTCGACGTGATGGTGGTGATGGCGCGACGTTTGCGCTCCTCCCAGGGGAGGCCGTGCTCCATTTCGCTGCATGCCTCGACGAGCGCGCGGACGGTGGGGCCGAAGCGGGCTTCGAGGTCCGACGGAGTCGTGGGGGTGTCCTCCAAGACATCGTGGAGGATGCCGGCGGCGACGACCTCTTCGCGGCAGCCGTGATCGGTGAGGAGACGGCCGACCGCCAGCGGGTGCCACACATACGGGATGCCGCTGGCTTTTCGGATCTGTCCGAGATGGGCGGCGGCGGCGAACTGGATCGCGTGCGCGACGATGGCGCCGACAGTGTCGGGGGCCTCGGGATCTAGCGGGTCGAGGATCACGAGAGGATCACAAGACGATCAGTCGAACTTGCCGCGGAAGACGCGCGGGGCCAAGCGAATCGCGCGGAAGCCGACGGGACTACGGGCGGCGCGGAAGATCTCGACTGCGGCCCAGGTGAAATTGACTCCGGTGATGATGTTCCGGCTATCGGGGATGAAGAGCTGGATGATCCAGAGGACGAAGATCCCGATCGCTTCGCGCGTGGCGAAGTGCAGATTGAAGAGCAGCACCATGCCGACGATCGACTGCGAGAGTGTGAGCAAGATCTCGTGGGCCTGGAAGTCGTCGAAGATGATCTCGCGCTGCCGT
>CAZVYN010000024.1:0-50367 GCA_964631125.1 uncultured bacterium
AGGTGGAGGTGGAGGCGCGGAGGTCCGATTGGCAACGGTCGCAAACGACGGGCGGTTCTTCTTTGCCCGCCAGCTCGAAAACCGCGGAACACCGCGTGCATTGCACGCGGCGTAACAGGGCATAACCATCGACATCACAACCGACCGAGCCGAGGACTTCGAGCAATTGCTCCGAGGTCAGTTCGCGGCCGAGGCGCGACTTCAACTCCCCCGTGGGGATCCCGATCACGGGCACGAGGGCGCTCCCTGGAGCCAGTCCAGCTCCGACCAGTAGAGATCACGGATGTCGCCGCGGCCGTACTTCAGCATGGCGAGGCGATCGAGCCCGAGTCCCCAGGCGAGAACCGGCGCCGTGCAGCCCAGAGGCTCGGTCACCTCGGGGCGGAAGATTCCGGCGCCCCCCATCTCGATCCAGTCCTTCCGCTCTTCGTACCAGATGTAGACGCCGACCGACGGCTCCGTGTACGGGAAGAAGTCGGGACGGAAGTAGTACTTCGAGAAGCCCATCCGCTCGTAGAACGCGCCGAGCGTACCCAAGAGCGACGAGAAGCTCGCGCGCTCGTCGAGGATGATGCCGTCGACCTGGAAGAAGATCGGCAGATGTTTGAAGTCGATCGTCTCGCGACGGAAGACGCGGCCGATCGAGAACACTTTGCGCGGACCTTTCGGGTCGTCGCGGAGAGCGCGAATGGTCGCCGCGGTGGTGTGGGTGCGCAGGACGTTCTGTTCGGCTTTCGCTCGATCCCACGGAGTGCCCCAGCCGAGGGAGCCGGTGGCGCCGCCGTTCTCATGGGTGGAACGGACTCGGTCGACCAACGCTTCGTCGCAGGGGAGCGTGGCGCGGCGGGGCCGCGCCACGTAGAAGGTATCCTGCATCTCTCTCGCCGGATGGTCCTGCGGCTGGAAGAGCGCGTCGAAGTCCCAGAAGCCCGACTCGACCCAAGGCGAGGCGTGCTCCGCGAAGCCCATGTCGAGGAACGCGCGACGCACGTCTTCGATCACCCGCTGCAGTGGATGGCGCTTCCCCGGATAAACAGGCTCGGTCGCGAGCTGCACGTCGTACGGCTTGAAGCGAATCGATCGCCACTCGCCGGTGGCGAGCATCTCCGGTGTGAGCTGGCTGACTTCGCGGACCGATTCGACTCCCGCCGCGCGCGTCGCGAGACCCTCCTCGGTCAGCGAAAGCCAACGGTGTGTCTTCTCGCGGATTTCGATCCACGCGTTCTTCGGTCCGAGGAGTGTGCGCGCGCGGTCCAGATCCAGTTCACGCTGCGCTCCGCGGGCGGCGAGCGCGAGCTCGTCCTCGGTCATCCGGCCGCCTGAGTTCGCCGCGAGGAGCGTGATCGCGCTCTCGTCCGGGTCGTGCATCGGGTCTCCGGAGGACGCAGTCGGCTCGAGCACGAGCGCCGCGCCTTCCTTGCGCGCCCAACCGCGCAGCGCGAGAACCCGGAGAGCCTGACCAACTTCTTTGGCGTCGAGGCCGCTCCACATGGCGACTTCGGCCAACGATCCGCGACCCTCGTGGGCCGCGAGCGCACGCACGATCCGCCGCTCCAAGATGACCGCCTCGGCGGCGTCCTCGCGAGAGGCGCGGAGCGACCACTCTCGGTACGGCTCCTCACGAAGCGAGACGAGACCGTCTTGGGTCAGCGACATGGCCGCGGCCGCCACCTTCGCTTGGTCGAGAGAGAGCCGCGTCGCCAGTTCCGGCACGCGCTGCGGCCGCTGCGGCTCGAGCGCACGCAGGACGGCGACCTGCTCCGGCGAGAACGCGCGCTCGCTCATACCTTCCCCCGCTTCGCCACCTTCGGACGGCCGCTGTGCGACAGCGCCGCGAGTTGTTCGTAGATGCGCTTCTCGTCGGCCGTGAGCTTGATCGGAACCTCGACCAAGACGCGCACCAAGAGATCGCCGTGGCCGCGCCCTTGCAGCACCGGCAGCCCTTTACCGCGCACGCGGAGGATCTTGCCGGGCGCCGTCCCGGCCGGCACTTCGACCCGCACCTTCCCGGTCAGCGTCGGCACTTCGACCTTCGCGCCGAGCGCGGCGTGCGGCGGATCCAACTCGATGTCGCAGAGGATGTCGTCGCCGTGGCGCTCGAACGTCGCGTGCGGCTTCTCCGTGAAGTGGACGATGAGATCTCCCGGCGGGCCACCGCGCACGCCGACGTCGCCGCGACCGCGCAGCGTGAGGTAGTTCCCTTCTTGCACGCCCGGCGGGACGGTCACCTCTACCGTTTCCTCTCCCTCGACCCGCCCTTCGCCGCGACAAGCGCGGCAGGGATTCTTCAACAGTTCGCCCTCGCCCTCGCAGGTGGGACAGACCGCGACGTTGACCATCTGTCCGATGAACGAGCGCTGCACCCGACGGATCTGGCCGGAGCCGCCGCACATCTCACACGGCTTGGTCCCCGTGTCGCCCGTCGCGCCCTTCGCGTTGCACGTCCCGCACGGAACCCCCTTCTTCACGCGAATGGTCTTGGTGACGCCGGTGGCGATCTCTTCCAAGGTGAGCGCGAGTCGGATCTGTCGCGTCCCGCCGCGTCGATCGACCGAACGGCGGCCCCCCTCGTCGCTTCGGAAGCCGCCCATCTCGTTCATGAACATGCGCAGGGCGTCGTTCAGATCGAAGCCCATGCCTCCGCCGCCGCCGAATCCGCCGCCGCCCGCCTGCGGATCGAGGCCCGCGTGCCCGAACCGGTCGTACGCCGCCTTCTTCTCCGCGTTCTGCAGCACCTCGTACGCCTCGTTGACTTCCTTGAAGCGCTCCTCGGCGGTTTTCGAGCCAGGGTTCTTGTCGGGATGGTGCTCCTTGGCCAGACGTCGGTAGGCCTTCTTGATCGCGTCGGGATCGGCGTCCCGTTGGATCTCGAGCACTTCGTAGTAGTCGCGCTTCGTGGGCATGGGTGGCGTGGGGGCCGGCTTTCTCTTCGGGTGGACGCGATCGGTCGGAAGTCGGAAGCGCGTACGGTAACGACGCGCTCCCGAGGGGTCAAGACGACGGGCGCGCTTCTCCGGCGCCGTCCGCGGCGCGAGCGAAGCGGCTCACTCGCCGCGATGGCGGACCACCGCCCAGGCCGTGAGGAACAGGATGCGCAGGTCGAGCCAGAACGACCAGTGCTCCACGTAGTAGAGGTCGTAGCGGGTGCGTTCTTCGATCGGCACGTTGCCGCGTAGGCCATGGACCTGCGCCCAGCCGGTTACGCCCGACTTCACACGGTGTCGATCGTAGTAGTCCTGCACGTTGGTCTCGAACTGATGGACGAAGAACGCGCGCTCCGGCCGCGGGCCGACGAGACTCATGTGCCCGACGAAGACGTTCCAGAGCTGCGGCAACTCATCGAGGCTCCATTTGCGCAAGAAGACTCCGACCCGCGTCCGTCGCGGATCTCCTTCGCTCGCCCAGACCGGACCGCTCTCCTTCTCGGCGTCGACGCGCATCGAGCGGAACTTCAGCATCGGGAAGGTCCGACGGTCGCGGCCGATCCGTTCCTGTCGGTGCAGGATCGGCCCAGGCGATTCGAGGCGCACCGCGAGCGCGATGAGGAGCAGCACCGGCGACAGCACGACGAGGAGGATCCCGGAGACGCAGAGATCGAGGGCGCGCTTCGCCACCCCCGGCCAGCCGGAGAGCGGCAACTCGCGCAGACGCAAGACCGGAAGCCCATCGATGTCGTCGGCGCGCACGCTCCGTCCCCAGATGGAGAAGAGCGCCGGGACGAACTGCAGATCGAGGTCGAGCTCTTGGCACTGCCGGTGGACGCGATCGACGAGGCCTTCTTCGCCCATGGCCGGGGTCAGGACGATCAGATCCAGGGCGAGCCCGGGCGCGAGCGTACGGATCTCCGAGATCGGTCCGAGGACCGGCGCGAGCTGCGGCGAGCCCGCGTCTCCCTCGGGTCGCTCGATGAAACAACCGACGTATTCGTGGGGGTACGACGACTGCTCGAACGCTTGCACCAAGCGCGCGCCGACCGAGTGCTCGCCGACCAAGGCGAATCGGATCGGCTTGTGCCGAGCGAGCGGCCGCGCCAAACGCGAGACGGCCGCGCGACCGAAGACGATCAACAGCGTCGCGAAGCCCCAGATGATCGGGACCGCCAGACGCGAAAAGGACGCGCCGCGATAGAAGAAGCCCAGCGCCGCCATCAAGAGAGCGCCGAGCCAGAGGGCGCGCACCGTGTCGCCGAGCCTCGGACGCATGCGTCCGCGCTCGATCCGGTAGAGCCCCATCGAATGAAAGAGGGGAATCCAGAGCGCGGCGGTGACCAGTGCGCCGATCAGATACGGGGCGATCGGCGGGATCCCCTTGCTCGGCGGGAAGAGCGCGGTGAGCGGAGAGTGGAATCGCGCCCAGTAGCCGAGCACGAATCCTCCGCCGATCGCGACGAGATCGCTCGCGACCCAGGCCGCTTGCAGCCACGTCGTCCGCTTGTGCCGTTCGACCTGGCCCATTCAGTCGATCCGCGCGCGCTCGGAGTCGGCGATCCAGGCGCTGATCTCTCGCTCGAATCGCTCCGGCCCGAAGTGGAGGACGCCGGCGCGGATGGCGTCTCCGTCCCAACGCCGCGTCTCGAACTCCAAGATCGCGCGCACGAGCGACTCCGCCGTCGGTTGACGGAAGAAGAGGCCGCTCTCTTCCTCGCGCACCGTCTCCAAGAGGCCGCCGACTCCGTAGCCGATGACCGGCGTCCCGCAGGCTTGCGCCTCGACCGGCACGATCCCGAAGTCTTCTTCGCCCGGAAAGAGGAGCGCGCGACAACGGCGGTAGTAGTCACGGAGCTTCTCTCGTCCGAGCCATCCCTCGAAGCTGACATTGCGCGGCGCCGATCTCTGCAACCGCCGTCGCTCCGGCCCGTCACCCACGACCAGGAACGGTCGATCGAGCCGACGCGCCGCTTCGATCACGAGATCGATCCGCTTGTACGGAACGAGCGCAGTCACGACCAGATAGAACTCCTCGCGCGGTCCTTCCGGCGTATAGAAGTCGACGTCGACCCACGGATGGATGACGCGCGCGCTCCGCCCGTAGTACCGCTCGATCCGTTGAGCCACATGCCGCGAGTTGGCCGCGAATGAGTCGACTCGCTGCGCGCCCAGTGCGTCCCACTGTCGCAGCGAGGTCGCGACGAACGGCAAGAGCCACGAGAGCGGCGGCCGGGCGCGTCCCCCTCCGAAGTACTCCTCGTAGGAACTCCAGACGTAGCGCATCGGCGTGTGGCAGTAGCAGAGATGCCGCGAGCCCGGATGCACGATGACACCTTTGGCGGCGCAGTGACTGCTGGAGAGCACCAGGTCGAAGCCACGCAGATCGAATCGTTCGATCGCGGCGGGGAAGAGCGGCAGATAGCGTTGGTAGCGCTTCGGACCCTGCGGCAACTTCTGCACGAACGACGTGTGGATCGGATGGCTCTCGATCGCGTCGCTCACACTCCCCTTCGCGTGCACGAGCGTGTAAACCGGCGCGTCGGGAAAACGACGACAGAACGCCTCGAACACCATCTCGCCCCCGCGCATGCCGGTGAGCCAGTCTTGGATGAGGGCTACGTTCATTGGGTCACGCCCTGCGTGACCCAATTCCCCTCTTCCCCGATCACCCCCAACAACTCCGAAAAGATGGCGTTGGAGATCAAGTACGCCCCAGCCCGCAATCGCAGCCTCTCGCCCACGTCGACGAAACCCGCCGCCCCCAGCTCCTCCGCCTTCCCCCGCAATCTCTCCACCTGCTCCGCCGTCAGCATCCCTGCTAACTGATCCCACCCAATTCCCCACCGCGTCCGCAGCGGCAGGAAGATCGACTCCTCCACCACCTCCTGCGGCGTGAGCGCCTCGACCGACTCGATCGGCAACTCACCCGCCGCGAGCCGCGCGCGCCACTTCGGGAAGATTGCATTCGACCAACGCCGCCCGCTCCGGTGCGCATGCGCCGCCGGGCCGAGCGCCAGGTAGTCGCCGCGCATCCAGTAGTTCGCGTTGTGCCGACTCTCGTGGCCCGCGCGGGCGAAGTTCGAGACTTCGTACTGTTCGAGGCCTGCCGCCGAGAGCCGCTCCTGCAGCAATGCATACTGCTCCGCCACGAGTTCTTCCGGCGGAAGCGCGCGCGCGCCTCCCGGCAGTCGCTTGAGGAGCGGCGCCTTCCCCTCGAGCGTCAGGAGATAGGCCGAGACGTGATCGGGCGCGAGCGCGATGGCGTTCTCCACGGTCGTCGTCCAAGTCGCCAGCGACTGTCCGGGCAGTCCGAAGATCAGATCCAGGCTGACGTCCCGAGCGCCCGCGGCGCGCAGCGTGCGAAAGAGCGTCGCGACTTGCTCGGGCTGATGCGCGCGGTCGAGCAACGCCAGTTCGGCGGGATCGAGCGACTGCACACCGATGCTGAAGCGCGTGACGCCGCTCGCTAGAAGCGCTTCGATCTTCTCGGGTTCGAGCGACTCCGGGTTGCACTCGAGCGAGATCTCGGGAGCGTCGACGAACGGGAAGCGCGAACGAAGGCCGCCGAAGAGCGCGGTCAGTTCCTCAGTCGAGAGCAGCGAGGGGGTGCCGCCGCCCAACGAGAGGGTGGCGAAGCGATCCGACCCGAACGAATTCGCGCCGTCGGCGTCCGCCAGATGAAGATCGGCCTCCGTCAGCACGTCGTGCACGAAGGCGTCCCGCCCCCGCGGCGCGCCCACCACGATGGAGAAGTCACAGTAGCCGCAACGGCGGGTGCAGAACGGGACGTGGACATAGAGACCGGGACCGAGTTCGCCGGGCGGCGAAGTCGAACTCCGGCTCGTCAGCGGATCCACCGGAACATTCGCCCGAAGCGCGGGAGATTTCGGCTCTTGTCCCAGGAGAAGTAGGTGATCCACGCCTTGCCGCGCACCAAGCGCAGGTCGACGAAGCCCCACCCGCGCGAGTCGTAACTGGCGTCACGGTTGTCGCCCATCATGAACAGGTGGTGAGGCGGCACTTTTCGCGGCCGCATGTTGTCGCGCTCCGGCATCCCCGCGGGACCGCGCCCGAGCGGATAGACGCGGGTGTCGGCGAAGACCGCGTACGGCTCTTCCTTCAGCACGCCGTCGATGTACACGCGCTTCTCCCGGATCTCCACGGTCTGCCCCTCGGTCGCCACGCAGCGCTTGATGTAGTCCTGCTTCGGGTCCTCGGGAAACTGGAAGACGATGATGTCTCCCGCCTTCGCCTCCGAGTATCCCGGCAACCGGATGTCGAGGAACGGCAGCTTCGCGCCGTAGGCGAACTTGTTCACGAAGAGGAAGTCGCCCGGGAGGAGCGTCTTCTCCATCGAGCCGGTCGGGATGCGAAACGCCTGGAAAGCAAAAGTGCGCACCAGGAAGAAGATGACGAGCGCGACGGCCAGCGACTCGATCGTCTCCCGCCAGAAGCCCTTGCGCGCCTGGATCCGAACGGGAGGGGGAAGGACGACGGCGTCGCCCTGTGAACTCTGGCTCATGCGAACTCCTCGGATCTCACTCATGACTCTTGAGCAACGCCAGGAAGGCCTCTTGCGGCACGTGCACGCTGCCGATCTGCTTCATCCGCTTCTTGCCTTCCTTCTGCTTCTCCAGCAGCTTGCGCTTGCGTGAGATGTCGCCGCCGTAGCACTTCGCGGTGACGTCCTTGCGCATCGCGCTGACCGTCGAGCGGGCGATGACCTTGCCGCCGATGGCCGCCTGGATCGCGATCTGGAACATCTGGCGCGGGATCAGCTCCTTCAATCGGTCGACCAAGTCGCGCCCGCGGTCGTACGCCTTGTCGCGGTGCACGATAATCGAGAGCGCGTCGACCTTCTCCAGATTGAGCATGACGGTCAACTTGACCAGGTCGGACTCGACGTAGCCGGCCAGCTCGTAATCGAGCGTGGCGTAGCCCCGGCTGACCGACTTCAGGCGGTCGTAGAAGTCGTAGATGATCTCCGAGAGCGGCATCCGGTAGTTTAACTGCACGCGCGTCGGGTCCAGGTACTGCATGCCGATGTATTCCCCGCGCCGCTCCTGGACCAGCTTCATCAGATTGCCGGTGTACTCGGCCGGCGTGATGACCCGCGCCTCGATGAACGGTTCCTCCGACTTCTCGAAGTGCCCGGGGTCCGGCATATCGGCCGGGCTGTCGACCTGCACGACCTCGCCGTCGGATAGGGTCACCCGCAAGCTCACGTTCGGGATCGTCGCAATGATGTCCAGGCCGTACTCACGCGAGACCCGCTCCTGCACGATCTCCAGATGCAGCGGCCCCAGGAAACCGACGCGGAACCCGAAGCCCAACGCCGTCGACGTCTCGGGCTCGAAGGTGAGCGCGGCGTCATTCAGCGCGAGCTTCGCGAGCGCCTCTTTCACATTGACGTAGTCCTCGGTGTCGATCGGGAAGAGCCCCGAGAACACCATCGGCTTCATCGGCTTGAACCCCGGCAGCGCGATCACCTCTTGCGAGCCGGCGAGCGCGATCGTGTCCCCCACCTTGGCGTCGGCCACGTTCTTCATCCCGCAGAGCAGATATCCGACCTCGCCCGCGCTGAGCTCGTCGCGGCGCACCATCTGCATCCGCATGTTGCCGATCTCATCGACCTCGTAGGTCTTCTCCGCGCCCAGCAGCCGGATCTTGTCACCCGCGCGCACCTTGCCGTCGACCACGCGGATGTAGGCGACCACCCCGCGGAACTGATCGAAGCTGGAGTCGAAGATGAGTGCGCGCAGCGGCGCGTCCGGATTTCCTCGGGGCGGCGAGATGCGCTGCACCACCGCCTCCAGGATCTCGCGCACGCCGATCCCTTCGCGAGCGGAGGCCAAGAGAATCTCGTCGTCCCGCGAGCCGATGAAGTTGTGGATCTGCAGCTTCACGTCGTCGACCCGCGCCGCCAGCATGTCGATCTTGTTGATCACCGGCAGGATGTCGAGCCCCGCTTCCATGGCCATGTGCAGGTTCGAGACGGTCTGGGCCTCGATCCCCTGCGACGCGTCGACCAGGAGAAGCGCTCCCTCACAGGCCGCGAGCGAACGCGACACCTCATAGGAGAAGTCGACGTGCCCCGGCGTGTCGATCAGATGGAAGCGGTATTCCTGGCCGTCGACGGCGCGATAATCCATCGCGATCGCGTGCGCCTTGATCGTGATCCCGCGCTCCCGCTCCAGGTCCATGTTGTCCAGGACCTGTTCCTTCATCTCCTTCTTGGAGATCGTGCCGCAGGTATCGAGAAATCGATCGGCCAAGGTCGACTTGCCATGGTCGATGTGGGCGATGATGCAGAAGTTTCGGATGTGCGCTGCGTCCATGGTCTCTCTGGGTGACGGGCTCATTATTCTCGGCGAGCCCTGCTCGCCGAGGACTTCTCTCGAGCGTTGTTCACCGGACAGGTATTCTCCACCCAACCCGCGCCACGCCCTCTGTAACTTCGATCGACAACCGCGCCTTCCGCGCCTCGCTGCTCCGACGCCCGCCGCCTTCCCGCAGCTCTACCCCCTGCGGTTCGAACTCGTCGTCGATCGGCCCGAGGACCGCGTCCACGTAGGCGTCCCCCATGCTCAGCAGGACCGCGAAGACGGACCACCAGGTGAAGTCACGGCGGTGAGCCGCGCTCCGGTCCGCCGCACGATTCCACTCGTCCGCGCGATCCGGCTCCTTCCGCGCCCGCGCGCGCAGCTCATCTTCCTCCCGACCCTCGTCGATCGCGCGATAGATGAAATAGCTCTCCCCCAGCGCGACCCCGGCCGCCTTCACCTTGTGCCCGTTCGACCACTGCCCCCACCCGGGGATCAGGACCGACCGGAGCATCTGCCCCCGCGGGGCCGAAAACCACGGACCACCGGCCTCTGCGTCGACATGTACGCCTGCCTCGACTTGTCCGACCGGCGTCGGCTCGATCGACTGCCATCCCTCCGGCGCCGGCGGGACCACCGCGACCGAATCCGGTGCAACCACTTGCGCCGACGCCTCGCTCGCGAGCAGGGCGACGACCACCCCGAGCCCGAACAGTCCTGCAGAAATGGCGGGAACGTGTGGGAATCGAACCCACCCCGGACACGCGAGTGCCCGGCAAAGGATTTGAAGTCCTCGGAGCCCACCAGAACCCATGCGTTCCCGAGAGTCAGAGCCCGGCGGAGGGTATCGGCGCGCCTCCGGAGTGTCAACGCGACCGCGGCGGCGCGTGCAGTAGACTGGTCTCCCCGCGCCAGTCGAGGCGACCGCGCGGCTCGAACGCACAGGCGAGGCGCTCGGACATGACAGGCTCTGGAAGGACCGGTTCTGGAATGACACTAGCGGCGTTGCTCGACTTTCTCTGGCGCGACTACGTCGCGATCACACCCTCCGCCCGGCGGATCCACGACCTGATGGAGGCCCGGGGCGAACGCATCGTGAACGATCACGTCGCGTTTCGCACCTTCGACCTCGCCCCGATCGACCTGGAGTCGCTCGCCGCCCCCTTCGCCGCATTCGGCTACCTGGAGACCGGACGCTACGACTTCCCCGAGAAGAAACTCCGCGCGCGCTCCTACGCCCACCCCGGGCGCGGCGTTCCGTACGTCTTCATCTCTGAGTTAGAGGTGGGAGCGTTCAGCCCAGCGTTCCAGGAGATCGCGCGCGCCCTGGTCGCGCAGGTCCCCAAGTCGAGCGCGCGGTCACTCGAGTTGCTCACCGCGAAGCCCTCGTGGAGCGCGATCCCCTTCGACGACTACCAAACCCTCTTGGCCGAGTCGCAATACGGCGCCTGGCTCGCCGCCTTCGCGCTCCGCATCAACCACTGCACCGTGTCGGTCAACTACCTCTCGACCTTCGAGACGCTGCAAGCGCTCAACGAATGGCTCATCGCGGAAGGGTTCCCGATGAACGAGTCGGGTGGGTTGGTGAAGGGGTCCGCGGAAATCTTGCTCGAACAGTCGTCGATCCTGGCGGACCGAATCGAATGGGGCTTCGCGGACGGAAAGAAGCACGACGTGCCGTCGTGCTACTACGAATTCGCGCGACGGTATCCCGATCCGCAGACCGGTGGTCTCTACGCGGGGTTCTTCGGACCGTCGGCGAACAAGATCTTCGAGTCGACGGACACGCCGCGCGTCCGCTGATCGGACTTCCAGGACCGAGCGAACGACCGTGTCGCTGGCAACCGCATTGACCGAACGGAACGAGGTATTTCTATGGGTTTACAACGACGACTCCGGTCGGCTCGGCCGGGCTCGAGAGCCAGGTCCATGAACCTCCTCGGACTCCTGCCGTCGGCGGCGCTCGGCGCCTCTGCGTTCTCGGCGATCCTCCTGGCCCTTCCCCTAGGCTGCGCCTCGGCGGCCGACCTGCTCGTCCCCGAGCAGTACGCGACAATTCAATCCGCCGTCGATGCTGCGAATGACGGCGACTGCGTCCTTCTCGCCGCCGGCATGTATCCGGAGGATGTCTCCGTCCTGAATCGATCTGTCGCGATCCGGTCGCGCTCGGGCGCCGAAGTCACCGTCGTGAGATCGATCACCTGGGTCGACGAGACGCCTGTGCTCCGCGAGTGCGAGGTCGTCGGGATCACTTTCCTAGAGGGCTCCGAACTTCGGGCAAACGGACTCGCCGGCGTCCGCAAGTGCGTCTTCCTCGACGGAGCGGGAGTCTATTTCGATCCTCATACTCAGCAGGGGGCTTACACCGAACTCGCTGACTGCGAGTTTCGTGGCGCCACATCAATCAGGCCGCGGCCCCCCGGTGACGCCCACAGTATAATCAGCATCCGCAGCTGCTCGTTCCGCGGCCAGGGCTCTGTCCATCTGGGTCTCCTAGAATCGGATCTGGTGGAGGTGACGAATTGTCGCTTCGAGAGCGTCGTCCTGTACAGCTCCGGTGCGTTCGTTTCGTTCTCCGATTGCGTGTTTGAGCGAATGTATGTGGGGCTCAACTCATATCTAGGCGTCAACGTCACCGACAGTATGTATGTCGACTGCCAAATTGACTTGGGAACGAGAAACCGTTTTCCGGTCGAGTTCACGCGAAATTGGTGCATTTCGAGTGAGGTCCGAGTCGGCGAGGGTGACCCTCCCGGGATACTCGACATTTCGTTGAATCGGTTTCTCGACACACCGTGCACGGTCTTGAGCTGGTCCACTGTCTCGCTCGCTGACAACCAGTTCAGGGGAGCTTCTCCGCTAGTCATCCTGCCTGTGGAGTACGCTGCGATTACGGGCAACACGTTCGAGACAGGAGATGCGACTCCATTGACAATCTCTTCGTGTGGAGACACCAGTTGCATCTTCGACGTAACCGGCAACACTCTTGTTGGTGGAGAGTTCGGCTTGATAGCTAGTGGCGTGCTGCCAACGATCCATGTCACGTGTAACGACTTTTTCGATCAGTCGAATTCCCCCACGAGCGGACTACCGGATCCGACTGGGTCCGAGGGCAATCTCTCTGCCGACCCCCTCTTCTGCGCGGACAACGGAGTCGATCTAGCGCTCGAGTCGGAGAGTCCATGCGCGCCTGGGAATCACCCCGACGGGATGGATTGCGGAGTGATCGGGGGGCTGGAGATCGGGTGCGGCGGCTCGGGACGTCGGCCTGACCTCGAGGCGGTGACGCTTGGCATCAACGATCCGTATTCGCTGGATTCGCTGGCGATCCGGGTTGTGGTGAGAAATCGCGGGGAGATTCCGATCTGGGGCTGGGAATTGGAGTTCACGGATGGAGTCGATGTGATCAGGAAAGCTGGCGTTCCCCTGCTGCCTCATTCCAGCTGGACGTGGGTCGTGAAGACCGTGCCAGTGGGAACACCCCATCCGGCGACCGGACTCGGCGTCTGCCTCGATCCGGATAACTTGTTCGTGGAATCCGACGAGTCGAACAACTGCTGGGTGGGGGCGGAGACGGTGGCTGATGTGGAGTCGGACGTCGCTGATCGATCGAAACTCTGGGACGAGTGGCTACCGCGAAGTCCGATTCGGAACGGGCAGGTGGTCGAATTGCCGCCGGGGTGCCTCGAGGTCGTGGTCATCGATGCGGTCGGGCGGGTCCAGCGACGGGCGACGGGCGGCGGCGGTGCGAGCACGATGAACTCGTTTGTCTGGGAAGCGTCGTCGGATCACGGGGACCGGTTCGCGGCGGGAGTTTACTTCCTGCGTTTGCGCGGGAGTGGGCGCGAAGTCACGAAGAGGGTGGTATTCCTGCGAGGCCAGTGAGTGAGGAGCGGAGTTCCCAGAACAGCGATCCATCCGTGAGTTCAGATTGCGCTCCGCCCCTGGCGAGCGGAACGTGACGAAGGCGAGTCTTCGGCCTATCGCTTCAATAGTGGCAGGTTTAAAGTCTAATGTTAAATCTGCCGATGAAGTGAGAAACCCCATGTACCCCAGAGCTTTAGAAACCCGCTGGATCGCGGCTTCTGACCAGTTCCCGGTCCTTCTCCTCACTGGACCTCGACAGGTCGGCAAGACGACCTATTGGAGCACCTGGCGGGAGGCAGCCGGGCCTATGTCACCCTGGACGACCCCGGATCTCCGATCACTTGCCAAGGAGGAGCCGCGACTCTTCCTCGAGCGGTTCCCGCCGCCGGTCCTGATCGACGAGGTGCACTACGCCCCGGAGCTCTTCCCCTTCATCAAGATGGCCGTGGATCGCGAGGGTCGGCCCGGCATGTTCTGGCTGACGGGCTCGCAGCAGTTCCCCCTCATGCAGGGGATCACCGAGACACTGGCCGGTCGCGTCGCGATCGTGCAGCTCCTCGGCTTCAGCCGCCGAGAAGCGGAACAGCGCCCAGCGTCGCTGGACCCGTTCGTTCCAACCCTGGCGCGCATCCGGGAGCGAAGTGAGAGCGCTGGGGAGACCTCGCTTCTCTGCGTGTTCGAGCGGATCTGGCTGGGAAGTTTTCTCGCGCTCGTAACCGGCGCGGTGCGAGATCGCGATCTCTTCATGAGTTCGTATCTCACAACCTATCTGGAGCGCGATGTCCGAGACCTGGCCCAGATCGGAGATCGAACCGCGTTCCTGAAGTTCCTGCGCGCATTCGCGGCGCGAACGGGACAGATGCTCAACCTCTCCGACTTGGCGCGAGACGTCGACGTGACCGTTCCGACCGCGAAGCGCTGGCTTTCCATCCTCGAGGCCAGCATGCAGATCTTCCTGCTGCAACCGTGGCACACCAACTTGACGAAACGGTTGGCGAAGCGGCCCAAGCTCTACTTCCTGGACACAGGGCTCTGCGCCTATCTCACTCGCTGGCTGACGCCCGAGTCGCTCGCCCACGGCGCGATGGCGGGCGCGATTTTCGAGACGTTCGTGGTGACGGAGATCCTGAAATCGTGGTGGCACCGCGGTGGGTCGCCGGCCGCCTTCTACTTGCACGACCGAGACGGACACGAGATCGATCTGCTGCTCGATCAGGACGGCGCGCTCTACCCGGTCGAGATCAAACTCTCCGGCTCTCCGCGCCGAGAGTGGATCCGAACCTGGCGGAATTCGGCGGTGCTCGGGCCGAGGGTCGGCGAGGGGGCGGTCGTGTGCCTCTCGCCGCAACTGCTGCCGCTCTCCGAGCGCGACTCAGCCATGCCCGTTGGTGCGCTGTAACCACCCTCCGCTCCCACCGCCGCGAGGTAAGCTTGTCCCGCGTCCAAACGGGCTGGCCTATGTGACCGACGACTTTTCCGGACTGCGCATCCTCGATGTGAGTATGCCGGCGGCGCCCGCGATCGTCGCGTCGCTGCGCACGCCGGGGACGGCGGGCAATGTCGCCGTGGTCGGACCGTTCGCCTTCGTGGCCGACGAGTTCTACGGCGTCCAAGTCGTCTTCATCGGGACGACGGAACAGATCGAGCCCTCGGGCGGCCTCGACCCGCCGGGTTACGCGAGACGCGCCGCCGCCACCGCGACGCATCTCTAGGTCACCGATCATCACAGCGGGTTGCGGATCCTCGGGCTGGCCGATCCGGTATCGCCCGTGAATGTCGGAAGCCTGGCGCTCCCGGGCGAGACGCGCGACGTGTAGGTGGTCGGATCGCTCGCCTACCTATCCGCTCGCCAGGCGGGCGTCTAGATCGTCGACTGGAGTGCGCCGTCGAACCCGGCGCTCGTGGGAACGGTCGACACGCCGGGCGAGGTGTGGGCGGTTGCGCGCGCGGAGAGATGGCGCCGGGCGAGCACCTTCTCTCCTGGGACGGCAACGACGACGGCGGAAGTTCGACCGCGAGTGGAGTCTACTTCGTGCGGGTGGAGGCGGGCGCGAAGCACGCGACTGCCCGCGTGATTCGAGTTCGTTGAGGCGCATGCCGCCCAGAGGTCAGGGCAGGTCGGCCAGGGCGGTCGGCCAGGGCGGGTCGACTCGGGTCGAAACTGTGGCTTCGCGGTGGCGGTCCCGAGCCGTACAGTCGCCCACGCATCTCGACAGGCTCGTCGAGCCGCACCACAGGAGGAAAGCATGAAGCGATCGCTACTGTTCCTCGCCCTCGGCGCTCTGACCGCGGCGGTTCCCGCCGGCGCGCAGACGATCGAGAGCGGAAATTACTTCTATGACCTGAGCGAGTACACGCCGGCTCAGAACGGGGGCTCGTTCCCCGTCTTGTCGAACATTCTCTCGAACGCCGGTTTCGAGACCGGCGCGCTGCCCCCCTGGACGACCAGCGGGTGGTCTGTGACCGGCGCCGATTTCTATGCCGGCGCCTACTCCGCCGAGTCCTTCGGCAACGTGGCGGTCGAGCAGGCGGTCGCGCCGGTCGACGTGAACGACATCACCTCGATCACGGTGTGGGCGAAGCAGCCCGAGGGGGTCGCGTTCGCCGCCGTGGACTTCCTCTACGACGACGCGACGTTCGACGAGTTCTTGATCGCGCCGGGCGTCGACTGGACGTTCGTGGACATGACGAGCCAGCTCCGCGGCAGCGGCAACCTGGTCGGCATTCGGTTCTATGGCTACTCCGGCGGCGGACCGGGAGAAGACCTCACGCGAATCGACGACGCGTCGATCGAAGCAAACGTCGGGGTTCCGGTCGGGGTGTCGACCTGGGGCCGAGTGAAGCAGCTCTATCGGTAATCGTGTCACGGCGCGCGGCCCGCAGGGTCGCGCGCTGTCTAAGTCCTCCCGCCTACCCTCGCCGCGCGATCACCTCGAGTTCGACTCTCGCCCCCTTCGGCAATCCCAACGCCGCCACCGTCGAGCGCGCCGGAAACGGCTCGCTGAACAGCTCCGCGTAACGGGCGTTGACCGCGGCGAAGTCGGCCATATCCGCGAGAAACAAGGTCGTCTTCACGACCTGCGGCAACGACGAGCCGGCGGCGGTCAAGAGAGCGGCGACGTTCTTCCCCAACTGTTCGAACTCCGCCACGACGCCACCGGAGACGATCTCGCCGGTGGCGGGATCGATGCCGATCTGGCCGGAGCAGAAGATCAATCCGGAGGCGGAGTCGAGGATGGCTTGGGAGTAGGGGCCGATGGCGGCGGGGGCGGAGGGGGTCGCGATCGCTTGTTTTGTGGACATTTCGATCTCGGCTCCAACGTTGTGCGGAAGAGACGCGCCGTTCATGAGGACCGTTGAATAGCCCGCGGCGGGCTATTCAACAGTTACGCTTTTGGCCAAATTCCTCGGTTGGTCGACGTTGCAGCCGCGGAGCACGGCGCAGTGATACGAGAAAAGCTGCAAGGGCACGACCGAGAGGAGCGGCACGAACGGATCGATGGTCGGCGGGATCCAGATGACGTGATCGGCGCGGTCTTGGATCTTCTCGTCCCCTTCGGTCGCAACGGCGATGATCCGCCCCTTGCGCGCGCGCACCTCGGACATGTTGTTCAGGACCTTGTCATAGGCCGAATCTCGCGTGCAGAGGAACACCACCGGCATCCGCTCGTCGATGAGCGCGATCGGACCGTGTTTCATCTCGGCGGCCGGATACCCCTCGGCGTGGATGTACGAGATCTCCTTGAGCTTCAACGCGCCCTCGAGCGCCACTGGAAAATTGTATCCGCGGCCGAGATACAGACAGTTGTTCACGCGGTGGTAGGCGCGGGCGATCTCCTCGATCTCCGGATCGCGATCGAGGATGCGGCGGATCTTGTCGGGGATCGCGCGCAGCTCGCGGATGAGACCCTGGCCGGTCTCGGCGGTCATGCCGCGCATGCGACCGAGGTGCAGCGTGAGGATGGCCAGCACGGCGACCTGGCTGGTGAAGGCTTTGGTGCTCGCGACGCCGATCTCGGGTCCCGCGTGGATGTAGATTCCGCCGTCGGCTTCGCGGGCGATCGTCGAGCCAACGACGTTGCAGACGCCCAACGCCCTTGCGCCCAAACGCTGCGCCTCGCGCATCGCCGCCAAGGTGTCGGCCGTCTCGCCGGACTGTGAAATGACCACGACGAGCGTGTTCCGCCCGATGACCGGACTGCGGTAGCGGAACTCCGAGGCGTACTCGACCTCGACCGGGATGCGGCAGTACTCCTCGATCATGTACTCGCCGATCATGGCGGCGTGCCAGGAGGTGCCGCAGGCGAGGAAGACGATCCGATCGACGCGCGCGAGTTCCTCGTTCGACAGGTTCAGCCCGCCCAGGTGCGCCTCGCCCGTCTCGTCCATCAACCGTCCGCGGATCGCATTCTGGATGCACTTCGGCTGCTCGAAGATCTCCTTCAGCATGAAGTGCGGGAAGCCGCCCTTCTCGATCTGCGAGAGTTCCCAGGTGATCTCCTCGATCTCGAGGTCGACCGGGATCTCGTTCAGCGTCTGCGTGCGGTAGCCGCGCGGCGTGAGGATGACCATCTCCTCGTCGCCCAGGAAGATGACCTGCTTGGTGTGCGCGAGCATGGCCGAGACGTCGGAGGCGACGAAGTACTCGTCGGTCCCGACGCCGATGACGAGCGGACTTCCCTTGCGCGCGCCGACGATCTTGTCGGGATCGAGGTCGGAGACGACGGCGATGCCGTACGTCCCTTCGACCAAGCGGAGCGCCGCGGCGACTGCTTTCTCCAGCGAGCCGGTCCAGAAGTCGGCGATCAGGTGCGCGAGCACTTCCGTGTCGGTTTCGCTGACGAACTTGTAGCCCTTCGCCATCAGCGTCTCGCGCAGCGCGTCGTAGTTCTCGATGATGCCGTTGTGGACGACGGCGAAATGCTCACGGTGGTCGACGTGCGGATGCGAGTTGATCTGGCTCGGTTCGCCGTGCGTCGCCCACCGGGTGTGGGCGATCCCCATCTTGCCGCTGATCGGCACACGGCCGATCAGGGTCTCGAGGTTGACGATCTTGCCGACATCCTTGCGGATCTCGAGGCCTTTCCCGTTGACGACCGCGATGCCCGACGAGTCGTACCCCCGGTACTCCATCCGCTTCAGGCCATCCATCAAGATCGGGACCACGGACCGCGGTCCCACGTAGCCGATGATTCCGCACATCGCGATCGATCTCCCGTCAGACTGGTGCGCTAGAACTTCGCGCGGATCTGCTCGGCCAACCCTCGAGTCGCCTCGGCGGAACTGGTCTCCACGACGAGGCGCACGATCGGCTCTGTGTTCGAGGCGCGGAGATGCACGAATCCGTCCTCACGACTCCACCTGAGGCCATCCCTTCGGTCGGACGGTTCTCCGAGGAGAGAGGTGAGCCTGGACTCGATTCGAGCCGTCCCCGAGCTATTTTCGTCGATCTCCGCCTTTTCTTTGACCATAAACCGAGGAGGCAGCTCCGCGGCCAGGGCCCGCAGCCCCCCCGGATGGCTGGCCTCGGCTTCGCAGAGCAGCGCCAGAGCCACCGCCGAGTCGCGACCGAGATGCGCGCGGGGGTCGATCACGCCGCCGTTTCCTTCGCCGCCCAAGAGAGCGTTGCGAACCCGCATCTCAGCGACGACATGCGCCTCGCCCACTGACGTTCGGTGAACGTCGACGCCGAAGCGGCTCGCCACAGCCTCGAGTCGGGTCGAGGTGGAGAGGTTGGTCACGAGGGGTCCTCGCGCGGTCTCCAGCCGCCCTCGGGCCGCCAGCGGCAGGGTCCACTCCTCCCCCAGGACATCGGTCCCCGGGAGAGCTAGGCCGAAGCGGTCGGCATCCGGGTCGACCATGCAGGCGAGGTGCGTGGCGCTGTCGAGTCCCCGCGCCACCTCGGTCAGGGAACGCTCGGTCGGCTCCGGGTCGGCCGGCAGGTTCCCCGTCGGCTCCAGGCGACGACCCTCGAACTCGAGCCCGAGCGCCTCGGCGAGCGACGAGAGCAGCGGTCCTCCGGCGCCGTGCCCTGCCTCCAGGACGACCCGCAGACGGGCGCTGCGAATGCGCGCGACATCGACCAGCTCGAGCACCACGGTTCGGTGCAGATCGAGCGCCTCTCGCTGACGTTCGCGCCCCCCCGCGTAGGCCGCGGCTCCGACGTAGGCCGAAGTGCTGCTTGCACTTAAATCGTGAGCTTCACGTAGTGCGATGAAGCGCGGCGGCGAGAGGAATCCCCCATCCGTGTCGACGAACTTCAGGGCGTTCCAGGCGGCCGGATTGTGACTCGCGCTCAGGATGACGCCGCCGGAGGCTCCCCAACGCTCCACGGCGAGCTGGACCGTGGGGGTCGGCACGATCCCGACATCCCAGACCTCGCGACCGCAGGCTCGGAAGGTGGCGGAGGCCGAGGAGGAGAGGACCTCGCCGCTGGGGCGCGAGTCGCGGCCGACGACGACCGGTCCCGGGGGAAGGATCTCGGAGAACGCCGCGATCCACTGGCCGACCACGGTGGGATTGAACTCGGGGCCCAGGATCCCCCGGACCCCCGAGATGCTGACCATCAAACGACTCATGGGACCTCGTTTCCCGGAACCCGATCCTCGCGACCGCGCCGACAGGCGGGCCGAGGGGGCCCCCAAGGGGACGATCCCGAGGCAAGAAATGGAGCTGGTGAGCGGAATCGAACCGCTGACCTGCGCATTACGAATGCGCTGCTCTACCGACTGAGCTACACCAGCACGATGAAAGAGAAAGGGCGAGGAGAATGGTGCGACCTCGCGGACTTGAACCGCGGACATCCAGATTTTCAGTCTAGCGCTCTACCAACTGAGCTAAGGTCGCACGCGATCTGCGCCCTGGGTTTCTACCGTTCCCGCCGAGCCAAGGTCAACCCTTTTCGTGGGTTGGCTCCCCTTCAGGCCGCGCGTGCGCCGCGCCCCGTCGCCCCCGCGACGGCCGCTTTGAGTTCGCTCAGATCGGACGATTTGACGACGTAGCCATCGGCCGACCAACTGGCGAAGTCGGCCTTGTATCCGGGGTAGGCTGAGTTGAGCACGACCCGCATCTCGGGATGTCGCTCGAGGAGCGTCCGGAGTGTCTCCAGGCCGTTCGCGCCCGGAAGGTGCACGTCGAGCACGACGACGTCCGGAGGCGAGACGGCGACCTCGTCCAGCGCGGCCTCCCCCGATCCCACGCTCCGCACGGCGTACCCGTCGTCTTCGAACTCCGCGCAGTAGAGGCGCCGCAGGCTCAGGTCGTCCTCTACTACCAGCAGTCGCTTCGGCATGCTCGAACCTCGCTCTCTGGGGTTCACGCCGCGCGCCGATCGCGCGGAGTTCTGCGCTCGCGGGCGGTCCGACGTCGGTCTTGGTTCTCTCGGATCGGGAAGCTGACGGTGAAGATCACGCTCCAGGATTGACCGGTGCGCACCTGGATCTCGCCCCCGTGGTCCTGCACGATCTGTCGCGCCACGGCCAGACCGAGCCCGGTGCCGCCGGGACGCGTCGTCGCGAAGGGAACGAAGAGACTCTCCAACGCCTCCCCCGGCAGCGGATCGCCGTCATTGGCGATCTCGACGCGCACGTCGCCGCCGTGACGCACGGTCCGGACCTGGATGCGGTTGCCGTCGCCCGACGCGGCCAGCGCATTGCGAAGGATGTTCAGGAAGACCTGTTCCAGCTTGTCCGGGTCGAGCAGCACCTGCGGCAAGTTGCCGGCGTACTCCTCCAGCAGCCGCACCCCTTTGCGGTCGGCTTCCTCACGCAGCAAGACGATGGTCTCGCGCATGACGTCGTTCAGATCGAGCGGCGACAGTCGCGGCCGACTCATGCGCGCGAACTGCAACTGCTCGGTCAGGATCGCCTCCAAACGCTCGATCTCCTTCACGATGAGATCGGCGTACTGCGCGTTGGGATCGTCCTTCGCCAGGCTCTTCTGGATGCGGCGCGCGAACCCGCCGACCGCGCTCAGAGGATTGCGGATCTCGTGTGCCACCTTCGCGCTCAGTTCGCCCAGCGCGGCGAGTTTCTCGGTCTGCAGGAGATGGCTCTGCGCCTCACGGAGCCGCTTCTCCGCCCGCCGGATGTCTCGGTAGAGCTGTGCGGTGCGAACGGCCACCGAGGCCTGCGCGGCGATCGTCGCCAAGAGCTGTTCGTCGCGGAGATCGAACTCCCTATCGACCTTCTGCCCGACCGCGAGGACGCCCACGGTCTGTTCGAAGGCGACCAACGGGACGACCAGGACCGAGCCGAGCGAGCCGTCGCCGAGACGCTCCAGCGCGGCGGCGCGGTCCAACCGGATCGGGCGATGATTCTGGGCGCAGGTCTGCGCGAGCCGCAGCAGTTGTCCGCGCGTGCCCGGCGCGTCGAAGATGGCGCCCGAGGAGGCAACCGGGGCGAGCTCCGTCTCGTCCCCCTGCACCAACCAGGTCGCCGACCAAGCGGCGTGAGTCGCGCACGCGCCGAGGCGCGACACGGCGGTGAGCAGGTCTTCCAGATTGGTCGAGCCGAGCACGACCCGGGCGACCTCTTGGACCGTCTCGAGGTCGGCCGCCGCGCGGTTCGATCGGGTCCAGAGTCGGTCGAGCTCGCGCCGTTGCGCCCAGGGCTCGAAGCAGACGGGGTCCGGGGGCTCGGCGGGCGGCGCGGCGGCGCCCAGCGCGAGGACGCCGACGTTCCCCTTGCGCCCGCGCAGAGGCACGAAACACCAGGTCGACTCGCAGTCGAGGAGTTCGCTCGGCACCGCGGCTCGGGGATCGCCCCCCGCCCCGGTCAGCGTGCGAACCGGCGCGGCGGAAACCTCATCCATCGACCACGTCAGCCGCGTGATCGACTGGACGCGGTCCGCCTCGGGTGGACCCGAGCGGCGCGTGATCGCTTCGCCCGCCAGCTTTCCCTCACCGTCGACGGCGAAGAGGACGGCGGTCGCAGCCCACGCGTGCGCCTGCATCGCCTGCTCCAACAGCTCGGACGATCCCGCTTCGCCGGTCTCGGGGCTATACTGGCCCCGCTCATCGAAGACTTCGTGCGACACGCGGGTCCTCCCTGGAGGGTGTGGGTGTCCCGGCCCAGTCTGAACTCTGGCCGCGGGTCTCTCGAATGCACTATCGGCCTGTCGGGGGGGGTATCTTCAGTGCCCCTCTCGCTACCTTCACGTCCAGCCCAGAAGGAGACTGACGATGCGACCGATCCGTGTGTCGCGACGGGGTCGAGAGGCGCCGCCGAGTCCGATCCGCAAGCTCGTTCCGCTGGCGGATGAGGCGCGACGCCGCGGCGTGGCGGTGCACGGGCTCAACATCGGGCAGCCCGATCTGGTGACGCCGCCGATCGTCTGGGAGGCGCTCGACCGAGACCGTCCCAAGGTGGTCGCCTACGCGCCGTCGAACGGGACGCCGGAACTGCGCGCGGCGCTCGCGCGCTACTACCACACAGCCGGGATCGACTACTCCGCGGACGAACTGACGGTCACGATCGGCGGCAGCGAAGCGATCCTCATGGCGATGGCGAGCGTGACCGACGCGGGCGACGAGATCCTGGTCCCCGAGCCGTTCTACGCGAACTACCTCGGCTTCGCCCGCATGCTGGAGCTGAAGATCGTGCCGGTCCCGACGTCGGCCGTCGACGGTTACCACTTGCCGCCCGCCTCGGTCTGGGAGGAGCGGATCTCGGCGCGCACGCGCGCCATCCTCTTTGCCAATCCGGGGAACCCGACCGGCACGGTCTACGAGGCGAAGGAGATGGATCTCTTGGTGGAACTCGCGTCGCGTTGGGGGCTGTTCCTCATCGCCGACGAGGTCTACCGCGAGTTCTGCTACGACGGACGGACCCACCTCTCGATCGCGAACTTCGAGAGCGTGCGGGACCGCGCCATCGTCGTCGACTCGGTCTCGAAGCGATTCAGTCTCTGCGGCGCCCGCATCGGCTGTCTCGCGACGAAGAACGCCGACGTGCTGAGCGCCTCGCTGCGCATCGGGCAGGCGCGACTCTCTCCTCCCGTGCTCGAGCAGACGCTGGCCTGCGCGGCGTTCACGTTGCCGCCGTCGTACTTCGAGGGAATCCGCGCCCAATACCAGCACCGACGCGATGTCGTGATGGAAGAGCTGGCCGAGATGCCGGGTGTCTTCTGCCGCACGCCGCGCGGCGCGTTCTATGTTCTCGCCACGCTTCCGATCGCCAGCTCGGAAGACTTCGCCAGTTGGATGCTGAGTTCCTTCTCGCACGAGGGAGAGACGACGTTCGTCGCGCCCGGCGGCGGGTTCTACGCCACGGCCGGGGCGGGCTCGGCCGAGGTTCGGATCGCCTATGTCTTCGAGGAGGTGGCGCTGCGGCGCGCCTTGCGCGTCTTGAGCGCCGGCTTGGCGGCGTATCCGGGGCGCACGGCGGAGGCGGCCCTCGTCGCACGCGGCTGATTGGCGCGAGGCTTGGTTCGCAGCGCATCGAGGAACGCGAGGGTCGCGCGAGTGTCCGGCGCGTTCCGACGGCGGACCAGCCCCGAAATGCGATGGAGGTCGAAGCCCGGAACTCGCAGCGCGATCAGCTTTCCTTCATCCAGTTCGCGCTGCACGCTACAGGCCGGTAGGGCGGCGAGTCCGAGTCGAGCGGCGACCAGCGCCTTGATCGCTTCGGGTGACGAGATCTCCATCTCGGTCCGCAGCACCAACCCCCGCGCCGCGAAGTGCGCATCGACCAACTGTCGGGTGATCGAGTCGCGCTTGTGGTGGATCCAAGGTTCGGCCGCGAGCACTCGGAGGTCGCGCCCGAGGCCTGGCGCCGCGGGGTGATCGGGCGAGGCCACCAACAAGATCGGGTCGTCGAACATCTCTTCGGTGGAGAACCGAGGGGACGGCGCCGGCAGAGTTGCGAGCGCGAGTTCGATCCGATCCTCCTCCAGGGCGCGCCAGAGGGCCGCGGTCCCGTCGACCTGCACCGCCAGCTCCAGCTCCGGGTGGTCTCGACGCAGCCGCGCCAGGACCTTCGGGAGATGATGCACCGCCACCAGGTCGGTGGCGCCCAGGGCGAGACGTCCGCGCAGCGGCCCTTCGGGACGCAGCTCGTCCTCCAGACTTTTCGCGGCTTCGAGCAGCGTCCGCGCGCGCGCGTAGAGCCGCTCCCCCGCTTCGGTCGGTCGGACGCCCCGCCCCGTCCGGCGCAGGAGCGGTTGCCCGGCGCCGGCCTCGAGTCGATCGAGACGCGCGCTCACCGCGGGCTGGCTGAGGAAGAGCCGACGCGCGGCCGCGGTCAGGCTGCCCTCCTGCACCGCCAGGACGAAGGTTTCGAGGTCGCTCAGACGCACGCTGCCATCATCTCTGTTTATGGCTCATCCAGAAAGTATCGATTTCATCTGGAGGTGGCGGCTCCGCGATCCTGCCCCCCGGTTCGCGGTCATACAGACAGAAAGCGAGAACTGAAGAGATGAGCGTTCAGATCAAACCGGCCGACGGCAAACTCGGCGTGCTGCTCCCGGGCTTGGGCGCGGTCAGCACGACCGTGATCGCCGGCGTGCTCGCCGCCCGCAAGGGCCAGACCAAACCGTTCGGCAGCCTGACCCAGATGGGGACGATCCGCCTGGGCAAGCGCACCGAGAATCGTTCCCCGCGCATCCAGGACTTCGTCCCGCTCGCTCCGCTGGAGTCGTTGGTCTTCGGCGGTTGGGACATCTTCCCCGACAACACCTATCAAGCGGCGGTGAAGTCGGGCGTTTTGAAGACGAGCGATCTCGA
The DNA here is from genome assembly GCA_964631125.1 of uncultured bacterium. Lineage (GTDB taxonomy): Bacteria > Eisenbacteria > RBG-16-71-46 > CAIMUX01 > CAIMUX01 > CAZVYN01. The sequence continues at coordinate 24,840 of CAZVYN010000024.1, forward strand.
TCCGATCAAGGACGAACTCGAACAGATCCGCCCGATGAGCGCCGTCTTCGACCAGTTCTACGTGAAGCGCCTCGAGGGCTCGAACGTGAAGAAGGGGGCCAACTGGATGGAGCTGGCCGAGCAGCTCATGGACGACATCAAGCGCTTCAAGCAGGAGAACGGCTGCGCGCGCCTTGTCATGATCTGGTGCGGCTCGACCGAGATCTTCCTCACCGCCAAGCCGGTTCATCAGACGTTGGCGTCGTTCGAGAAGGGATTGCGGGAGCGCGATCCGGACATCGCGCCGTCGATGGTCTACGCCTACGCGGCGATCAAGATGGGGATCCCCTACGCCAACGGAGCACCCAATCTCTCCGCCGACATTCCGGCGCTCTTGGAGCTCGCGCGAGAGAACCAAGTGCCGCTGGCGGGCAAGGATTTCAAGACCGGCCAGACGTTGATGAAGACGATCCTCGCGCCCGGCTTCAAGGCGCGGCTCCTCGGGATGAACGGTTGGTTCTCGACCAACATCCTCGGCAACCGCGACGGCGAGGTGCTCGACGATCCCGAGTCGTTCAAGACGAAGGAAGAGAGCAAGCTCTCCGTCCTCGAGTCGATCCTGCAGCCGCATCTCTATCCGGATCTCTACGGCAATCTCTTCCACAAGGTGCGGATCAATTACTACCCGCCCCGCGGCGACGAGAAAGAGGCCTGGGACAACATCGACATCTTCGGGTGGATGGGCTACCCGATGCAGATCAAGATCAACTTCCTCTGTCGGGATTCGATCTTGGCGGCGCCGATCGTGCTCGATCTCGCGCTCTTCATGGACCTCGCGTCACGCAGCGGCATGCGCGGAATCCAGGAGTGGATGTCGTTCTACTTCAAGAGTCCCATGCACGGGCCCGGGCTCTATCCCGAGCACGACCTCTTCATCCAGTTGATGAAGCTCAAGAACACGCTCCGGTACCTGAAGGGCGAGGAGCTGATCACGCACTTGGGCATCGAGTACTACGACTAGTCGACGAGTCGCCCGGCGACTCGTCCTCAGGCTTCATCGCCGGACGACGAGTCGCCGGGTCGAACTCCCGCCCGACGCCTCCAGTCGCACGAAGTACACGCCGTTCGCCACCGGCGCGCCCGCCGCATCCCTCAGATCCCACGCGAGATCGACCTCACCCCGCGGCTGAGACCCCGTCAGCAGCTCCCGCACGCGCCGCCCACTCGGATCGATGATCGACAGCCGGATCTCCCCGGCGCGATCGAGTGCGAAACGCAGTCGCGACTCAGACGGCGCCGGGTTGGGCGCCGGCGGATCGAAACGAACCCGAAGCCCCGCCTCCCCTGAAACCGCCACCTCGGTCGAGCCGCTCGGCCAAGAGAGTGGATCATCCGGATCGGCGCCGGCGTCCAGCTCATCCCGGTCGAGGTATCCGTCTGAGTCGTGATCGATCCCGAGTCGGACCTGAGCGCCAGGCAGGACAGCGGTGAGCGTGAGCGGTCGCGCCGGCGAGGCCAGGCCGACGAGCGCGTTGTGACCGACGGCGCCCTCGCCGGCGCGATCACTCGCCCACTGGTTGCCGCCCAGGTAGACCCAGCCGCGCGGGATGCCCAACAGGTCGACTCCCTTCGCGATGAGCCCGATCCCTCCACCCGCCACCGCCTGCAAGAGCGTGCCGATGCGTCCATCGACATCGGCCTGCGGGCCGAGGGTCAGTTGGGCGCCGACGGCGGCATGCACGCCGGTGTCGAACGCCAAGACGAACGCCTCGACGTCGGCGCGATCCTGTGGCGTCAAGGTGAAGCGCGGAGCTTCGAGGAACGAGACGATGTCACGCGAGGTCCCGTCGTGCGCGAAGCCGAACCCGCGTCGCGTGACGCCGTCGACGATCTCCGCGCCGAGCTTCTCACCCAGGTTCCGGAGTTGCGGCACATCCATGTCCTGCGTCGTGCCGAGCAGATGCGCGTCGAAGATGTGACCGCTCTCCCCCGTCGGCAGTTCATGACAGCCGTCGCACGAGGCGAAGCCGTCGGTGAACGGCCGGGTGAAGACCTCTTCGCCGGCGTAGGGATCGCTCCCGTCCTCGGGATAGAGCGGGTTGTCGTCGAGCGCGCGACGCGGATTGGGCGGATACCGCATCGAGAAGACGAAATCCTGGAAGAGCGCGAACTCCTCGGAACTCAGCTCGCTCGTTCGTCCCATCAGTCCGACGAACGCCGGATTGAACTCGGAGAGATCACGACGATCGCCGCGCCAGTGGAACGGTTCGGTCCCTTCGAGCGCCTTGAGGGACTGGGTCACCATCGGGCCTTTCATCGGGTGGAAGCCCGACAGGCCCGCGAAGTCCGGGAAGACCACGTCTCCCTCGGGATCGCCCAGGTCCCAGGCCAGACCGTCCATCCCGCCGAAGAGATGACAGGTCGCGCAGGAGAGATCGCCATGCGCCGAGGTCGACTCTGCGTCATAGAGGAAGCGCCGGCCGGCGATCTGCGTGGCCGACGTGGGATCGAGCCCCACCGGCAGCGTCGCGATCACGCTCTCGGACGCGAGATCGACCACCGAGAGGCTGCTCTCGAATCGATTGAAGACGTAGAGCCGCTCGCGTAGTTCGTCCAGAGCCAGGCCGCAGGGGCCGCCGCCGACCGGGATCCGAGCGAGCACGGCGCCGCTCGGGTCGAGCACCGCCACCTTCGCGGAGCCGAACGCGGCCATGTAGACGCGCGACTCATCACCGGAGACCGCGAGATCCAACGGCATCGAGAGGCTCAAGCTCCGCTCCCACGCATTGCCGTCGGGCGATCCATACTCGATGTGTTCGTTCAGATGACGAGAGATCGTGCGGTAGTCGCGAGGGTCGACGCGAGAGAGACGGCTCTGCGCGAAACGACCGCGGATGTTCCGTTCGAAACGTTCGTGATTGATCGCTTCTTGATTGGAGACGTAGAGCTGGCCGCTGATCGGACCGACGGCCAGGTCGAAGAGGTGCGTGCCGACGCCGGACGCGACTCCGACGACGGCGCCGCTGGCGATGTCGACCTCCGTCACGTCGGTGTCGAGGACGCGGTAGGACGCGAAGCGATTCCAGTTTCGCCCCAACTCATCCCGCCAGGCGTCTCCGTCGTGCTTCAGGATGAGCCCGACCCAGGGCGCCGACGGCAGCCACGGCCCCATCGGCGGGATGGGCGGCGGGAGCCCGTAATCCGAGCGGACGACCTCGCTGGAGACCGCGGTGGTCTGGTTGCCCCCTTCGAGCGCCGCGACATAGACCGACGCGCCATCGGCTGAGAGCGCGAGCGAGCGCGGCTCGACCGCTTGCAGCGTCACCGATCTCGGGGGCGCGCTCAGGTCGTCGAGATCCAGGAGCGCGAGGCGGGCTTCACTGGAGAGACAGACGACGGCGGTGGAGGCCGACTCGGAGAAGACCACATCGGTCGGCTCATCTCCGACGAGCAACGTCTGCAAGACGATCCCGCGCACGAGATCGACGCGCGAGATCGAATCGGAGACGTGGTTCACGACCCAGGCCTCTGTGTTCGAACGCGCCGCCACCGTGACGGGCTCGAGCCCGACTTGGATCGACGCGATCCGGATCGGAATCGGTCCCTGATCGAGGGCGAAGACCACCAGCCGATGATCGGCGGTGTGGGCGACGAGCAGCCGCGAACCGTCCGGCGTGAGTGCGACGGGATGCACCGGAGGACTCTCGAAGTTCTCCGACGCCGCGCGCGGGGCGCCGCCGGGGAACAGTAGGAGGAGAGCGATGAGAGGCGCGACGCGCCGGCCCACGCTACGAACCTCGAGCGCGGCCCCGCTCATTGGACTGGATTCTGCAATTCGCCGATCCCATCCAGCCGGATGCGAACGACGTCGCCCGAGCGCAAGAAGACGGGCGGCGTGCGAAAGACCCCGACGCCGGCCGGCGTGCCGGTGGAGATCAGGTCTCCCGGCAGAAGCGTCATCTGCCGACTGACGTAAGCGACCAGCGCGCGGATGTCGAAGAGGAGATCGCGCGTGTTGCCGCGCTGCATCGCCCGGTCGGACCAGTCGGCCTCCAGCGCACGCCCGATCGGATCGCCGTACTCGTCGGCCGTGACCAACCACGGTCCGCAGGGCGCGAAGGTGTCGAAGCTCTTCCCGCGGAACCACTGTTTGTCGCCGTACTGCGCGGCCCTCCCGCTGACGTCGTTCATGATCGTGTAGCCGAGAACGAAGTCGAGCGCCGCGGCTTCGGTCACATCGCGGGCCCGCGTTCCGATCGCCACGGCCAGTTCGGCTTCGGCGTCGACCTGCGGCTCGTCGATCGGCAGGACGATCGGATCGCGCGGGCCGATGAGGGACGAAGGGGCCTTCGCAAAGAGCAGCGGAGCCGGCGGAGGCTCCTTCCCCTGCTCCAACGCGTGGTCGCGATAGTTGAGCCCGATCGCGATGATCTTCGACGGGTCCGTGATCGGGGGCCCCAGACGTTCGCCGGCCAGGGCGGTCGACGCGCTCGGGGATGTGCGCGCGACCTCGACCGCCGCGCTGACCTCCGGCCAGAGACCCGCCCGCAGGATCGCGCCCCAGGTCGTCGGCCAGGCCGGGCGGACCTTCCCGAGGTCCAAGATGCGATCGCCGTCGACTACGCCGGCGCCCTCACGCCCGATCGCGCCGAAACTGGCCAGTTTCATGTTCCGTCGTCCTCGGTTTCTTCAGGGGACAAAGGCGCCGCGGGGTCGGGCGGTCGCGTCTTCCAACGGCGGTGCATCCAGAACCATTGAGAAGGATAGGCGCGAACCGCCGCTTCGAGTAGCCGATTCACTTCGGCGAGCACTTCGCGTTCGGCCTGCAGGGCCGGGAGATCGGCCCGGACATTCAGCGGCTTCTGTACATCGATGAGGAACGAGCCGTCCGGTTGCCGCACGGAAAAGCCGACGAAGAGGGGGCAACCGGTCAGACGAGCGAAGCGCGCGGCGCCGCGCGGAGTGGAGGCCGGACGATCGAGAAACGGGAGGAAGACCCCCCGCCTGCCGGCGTCTTGATCGGAGAGGAAGACGACGCACTCTCCGCGGCGCAGCGCCTGCAGGATGGGCCGCAACCCGAACTCGCGGCGGATGCAACGGATTCCCACGTCTTCGCGGGTCTTCATGACGAAGCGATCGACGCGGGGATTGCTCTGCGTGGCGACGACCGCGTTGAACGGCACGCCGCGCGCCGCGAGCGCGGCGCCCAACAGCTCCCAGTTCCCCATGTGCGCCGTGACGAAGACCGCGCCCGTGCCGGCGTGGTGCATCGCGTCCATCGGATCGGTGGAGGCGAAGCGGATCTGACTCGCGATCTGCTCGGGCCTCAGGCCCGGCAAGCGACACAACTCCAGAAACGTGAGCGTGATGTTCCGGTAGGTATCGCGCGCTACGTCGTGGATGCGGTCATTCGACCACTCGGGAAACGCCGAACGGAGGTTGTCGAGCGTCACTTTCCGCCGCAGGCGCAGCACGTCCATGCCGAAGCGTCCGAGCGCGACCGAGAGCGCGGGCATCCAACGTCGCGGCAGCGCGCCGATCAGCGCCAGGAGCGTACGAACAACCGCATACTCCGCCGCATCACGCAGCGCAGATCGAGGCCCGCGCACGCTCGATCAGCCCGGTCGGGTCAACGCGACCGTCCGAAAATCACGCCAGCCGCTCGTACTTGCCGTTGGCGCGTCGCACGACCCCTTCGAGTTCCAGTTGGACGAGCAGCTCCAGCAGTTGGCGCAGATCAGCGCCGCCGCACGCCTCCACCAGAGCGCCCTGCGCTCGAGGTCCCGACTGCATCAGCTCGAGCAATCGATCCCTGAGCGGCTCGACGTCGCGCCGAGCGTGCAGCGGGAGCGCCGCGAGAACATCCGCCGCCCCGAGCACCGGTCGCGCGCCGTCGACGATCAAGCGATTGGGCAGCACGCTGCCCGCATGGAGGATGTCGCGCGGAACGGCCATGACGTCGCGGCCCAGATCGAGCGCGTGGTCCACGGTCGAACGCGCTCCGCTCTTCTCCCCTCCTTCGACCACCACCAGAACGTCCGAGAGCGCCGCCAGAATGCGATTGCGCCGCGGAAAATGGTGACGCCTCGGCTCCGTCCTCGCGGGGAACTCGCAGACGAGGAGACCCCGGGATCGGATCCGCTGGGAGAGGCGCGCGTGCTCCGGCGGATAGCAGATGTCGATGCCGGTGCCGAGCACGGCGAGCGTTGCCCCACCTCCGTCCAGCGCGCCTTCGTGCGCGGCGGCGTCGATCCCGCGCGCCAATCCGCTGATGACCAGACACCCGGCCACCGCCAGATCGCGAGCGAGCGTGCGCGCGATCTCTCGGCCCGCCTCGCTGGCTGCGCGGGCGCCGACGATCGCGACCGCGGGGCGCGCGCCGAGCAGTTGGCCGTTCCCCTTCCAGTGCAACACCGGCGGCGGGTCGAAGAGATGCTCGAGCGACTCCGGATAGTCGCGTGCGCCTCGGAGAACGCGTCCGGATCCGAACTCCTCGATCGCGGGCGCCTCTCGCACCAGCCCCTCGAGCGTGGCGAGCGCGCTCATCGCGCCGACTCCGCGGGCTCGGACGACTCAGACGGCGCCCCGCGCGACAGGCGGAACTCACGCGGCCATGGCTTGGGCCCGAGCGCGTCGCCGCGCAGCAATCGATCGAGGAAGAACTCGTCAGAAGCAGGCTCCCCGTCCGACTCGTGGCGGTCGTCGCCCGAGGCTCGGTCCGCGCGCGGCATTCTGTCGGCCGTGAGTTGCTCGATCTCTTCCGGCTCCAATCCCGCCGGCGCCTCGGTCGCTCGCACCTGACGCACGAGTTCGGAGAGGCGACGCAGGAGCTCTTCGATGCCCTCGCCGGTGTGGGCCGAGAAGGTCGGACCTTGCTCGTCGGTGAGTGCTGGGAGTTCCGCGCCGCCCACGAGATCGCCGCGGCTGTAACAGACCACGCGCGGCCGCTGCAGGAGCGCCGGACTGAACGTCCGCAGCTCCCCCTCCAGCACCTCCAGGTCGGCCTGCGGATCGGTGGAAAGGCTATCGATCAAGAAGCAGAGGACGCGGCTGCGCTCGACATGGCGAAGGAAGCGGAAACCGAGTCCCTTCCCTTCGCTCGCCCCTTCGATCAACCCCGGAAGGTCGGCCAGCACCAGGCTGTCGTAGTCGCCCACCTGCACGATGCCGAGATTCGGCTGCAGGGTCGTGAACGGAAAGTCGCCCACGCGCGGATGCGCGTTCGAGACGCGACGCAGCAGCGTCGACTTGCCGACGTTCGGCAGTCCGACGAGGCCGACGTCGGCCAGGAGCTTGAGCGTGAGCCGCAGCGAGCGCTCTTCCCCCTCGGTCCCGTCGGTTGCGATGCGCGGCGCCCGGCGCGTGGCCGACTTGAAATGGACATTCCCCTTGCCGCCGCGGCCTCCCCGCGCCAGAAAGGAGTTCTGCCCAGCGACGGTGAGGTCGAGCAGGAACGGCCCGCCGATCTCTGCCTGGGTCGACCTCGCGCCCGACTCCTCCTGCTGCGTCTCGGTCTCGTCGGACGCCTCGGCCCGATGGATCTTGCCCCCTTCGGAGATGACCGTTCCGACCGGAACCCGCAGGACGATGTCCTCGCCCCGTCGGCCGGACATCTGCTTGCCCTGGCCGGGCCGACCGGAGCCGGCGATGAAACGGGTCTCGTGACGGAAGTGCAGGAGCGTGTGCAGATTGGGGTCGGTGATGACCACGACGTCGCCGCCGTCTCCCCCATCGCCGCCGTCCGGCCCGCCCTTCGGGACGAACTTCTCCCGGCGAAAACTGATGCAGCCATCGCCGCCGCGTCCGGCGCGGACCAAGATCTCGGCTTCATCGATGAACATGTTGGCTCCTGTCGCTCGCTCTCGCTGGGTGTCTCGCCGTCGTCACCGCTCGGGAGAGATGTTGCGGATTCCGTGCCGCGGGGCGCCCGATCGGCTCGTCTACTCGCCGCCGCTCGATCCGCCCGAGTCCTTGGACTTGGCGGGCGCGACCGGCGCGACCGGCGAAACCGGCGCTTTCTCCGACTTGCCCGCCGAGTCCGACTTCTCGGGCTTCCCGCTCGTCTCCGACTTCTCGGCCTTCTCCTTCGCCTTGTAGTCGCCGCTGCGGTAGTCGGTGATGTAGAAGCCGCTCCCCTTGAAGATGAGCCCGGCCCCTCCGCCGATCTTCCGCTCGACCTTGCCCGCGCAGACCGGGCACCGCTTCTTGGGCGGGTCGCTCATCTTCTGCATGACCTCGAACTCATGACCGCATTTCGAGCAGACGTACTCGTAGGTAGGCATCCTCTCCCTTTCTCAGCGCAGCCGCTCGAGCCCGTCGACAAAGGCGCCGTAGCCCGCGTCGAGCACCTCGTTGGAGGCGGCGAACGAGAGGCGGACGTGACGACTCGATCCGAAGGCGGAACCGGGCACGACGGCGACGTGCGCCGTCTCCAACAACCAAGCGGCCAGGTCATCGACGGTGTCGATGACGCGCCCTTCCGCTTGCAGTCCAAGGTAAGACGAGACATCGGGGAAGACGTAGAACGCGCCGCGAGGGGGACAGACGCGCAGCCTCGGCGCGCGCGCGAGGATGGCGGCGACGCGCTCCCGACGGACCGCGAAGACCTGCGCCATCTCGCGGCAGGCGACGCCGCCGTCGCGCAACGCCGCTATCGCCGCTGCTTGCGAGATGCTGGAGGCGTTCCCGCTGAGATGACTCTGGATGCCCGCGGCCGCGTCCACCCACTGACGCGGGCCGGCGGCGTACCCGATCCGCCACCCGGTCATGGAGAAACTCTTCGAGACGCCGTTGACCGTCAGCGTGCGCGCCGCGATCTCTCGGCCGAGCGAAGCGACGCTCACATGCTCGGCGCCCCCGAAGACGATCGTCTCGTAGATCTCATCGGTGATCAGGAGCAGATCGCGCTCGACGACGATGCGCGCGAGCGCCTCCAGTTGTGCGCGGTCGTAGACGGCGCCGGTCGGATTGTTCGGCGAGTTGATCATGAGGACGCGGGAACGCGGACCGATCGCGCGGGTCAACGCCTCGGGCGTGAGCGTGAAGCCGGTCGACTCATCGGTCTCGATCACCTTGGGCACGCCGCCCAAGAGCCGCACCTGCTCCGGATACGAAACCCAGTACGGCGCGGGGAGCAGCACTTCGTCCCCGTCGTCGAGCACCGCCGCCAGCGCCGTGTAGATCGACTGCTTGGCGCCCGCCCCGACGAGGACTTCTTCCGGCGTCACCACGACACCGTTCTCGGCGCCGAGTTTCTCCGCGATCGCGGTGCGCAGTTCGATCGTCCCGTTCGGGCTCGTGTAGGTCGTGCGACCCGCGCGGATCGCCTCGATCCCCGCCTCGGCTGCGCACGGCGGAGTCGGGAAGTCGGGTTGCCCGGCGCCCAGGTTCCAGACGCGCGTCCCGCTCGCCGCCAGCCGGCGCGCCTTCTCGTCGATCGCGATGGTGGTAGAAGGGGTGACGCCCGACGCGCGGCGCGACGGTTTCATCGCGCCCCTCCCACCGGCGTCGCGTCGCTCGAACCGGGTCCCAGACGATCGCGCAATCGAGCAGCGACCGCGGGCGGAACCAACCCCTCGACCGAACCGCCGCTGCGCACGATCTCCTTCACCAGAGTGGAGTTCAGCACCGTGAACTTCTCCGAAGGCATGAGGAAGATCGTGACGAGATCGGGCGCGAGCTTCTGGTTCATCAGCGCCATCTGGAACTCGTACTCGAAGTCGGAAACGAAGCGCAGCCCTCGGATCAGCGCGTTGGCGCCGAGGCTTCGCCCGAACTCGACCAGCAACCCCTCGAACTTCTGGACTCGGACCCCCTGATGGAGAACAGGGTCGAGGCTCTCGCTGAACATCGTGACGCGTTCTGCCGCCGTGAAGAGCGGCTGCTTGTGGTGCCGATCCGCCACCGCCACCACGACCTCGTCGAAGACGTTGCGCGCGCGAGACAAGATGTCGAGGTGCCCGAGCGTGACCGGATCGAAGGTGCCGGCGAAGACGCCGAGTCGGCCGCTCATCGTGCGACCTCGAGGGCGCGCCGTTCGAAGAAGTGCAGCATCGTTCCTCCCGCCGGTCTGACTCTCACCCGTTCCAACCGGCCGACCGCTTCCGTCAGCGCGCTCTCGCGGCGCGTCTCGATCACCACGCCGCCGTCGGGCGCGATGAGCAGATCTCCTTCGCGTCCGAGTCGCTCGATCAGGCGAATGTCCTCCCCGAGATCGTACGGCGGGTCGGCCAGGATCCAATCGAATCGCCGTCCCTCGCTCTCGAGCTTGGTGAGCGCACCCGCCACCGACATGGCCAACAACCGAGTCCGCGCGCCCGCCCCGAGCGCCTGGCGATTCGCCTCCAGCGCGGCGCGAGCGCGAGCCGACGACTCGACGAAGACGACCGAAGTGGCCCCACGACTGAGCGCCTCGAGCCCGAGGGCGCCCGTGCCGGCATAGAGATCGAGCACCGCGGCCCCGATGACCCGCCGCCCCAGGATGTCGAAGAGAATCTGCCGCACCCGATCCTGCGTCGGCCGGACCGCGTCGCCGCGCGGCGCCAGCAGCGTGCGACCGCCCCATTCACCCGACACTATTCGCATTCGGACGCTCTCATGTCGTGAACCCGAGTCGCGCCACGATCTCCTCCGCCACGTCGTCCACCGTCCGTCCGTCGGTCTCGATCACCTCGTCGGCCTCGGCGTAGAGCGGCTCCCGTTGGCGCAGCAACTCCGGGATCAGGAGATCGAGATCGCGGCCCGCCATGAGCGGCCGCTGCGGTGTTCCCGGCTCCTCCAAACGCGTTCGAACGTACGCGACGGAGACCCGCAACCAGAAGGTCACGCAGCGATCACGCAAGACCGCACGATTCTCGGGACGCAGGATGGTGCCGCCGCCGCACCCGATGATCTGCCCGCTGCCCGCGCACAATTCGCTCAGGATCCGGCTCTCGATCTGACGGAACCACGGCTCGCCCAACGTCTCGAAGATCCGTTGGACCGGCGCTTTCGCGACCTCCTCGACCAAACGATCGACGTCGCGAAACGGAAGACCGGTGCGAACCGAGAGCCGCTCGCCCACCTGCGTCTTCCCCGCCGTCATGAAGCCCACGAGCGCGATGTTCTTCGAGAGCAGCACGCGGTCGCTACTTCCGTCCTGCGGGGTCGCCGTCGACGTCGATGACGGCGTCGGGTTCGGCCGGCGCGGCCGGCGTCGCCGGCTCGGGTTCGACGCCCGGGTACGTCGGCGACGAGATCTCTCGCGGAACCGACGCTTCCGCTCTCGGACGACGCGGCGGCACGCGCGTGGTCTCGTCGTCCTCCAGCGCCCCGATCGTCTCCTGACGGATCTCCTGTTCGATTCCGCGCACCGCATGTTGGAACTGACGAAGACCCTGCCCGAAGGATCGCGCCGCCTCCGGGATCCGCTTGGATCCGAAGAGCAGGAGCACGACGAGCATTATGAGCAGGAGTTCTTGGGTGCCGATGTTGAACATGAGCGAGGGGACATCGTAGCAGAACGAGGAAGCCCCTCGGACTCGCGGTCCGAGGGGCTTCTTGCAGATTCCCTTACTCGACCCCGAGTTGGGTCGGAGCAAAGAGGACGGCTCGCCCGAAGGCGAGCCGCTACTCAGAACCTCACATTCGCCGAGAAGGTGTGCAGGTCGTCGAAGAAGCTATCGATGGTCTGGAAGGCGTAGTCGACTCCGATGTCGGCCCCGCCGAACGGCGCCTTCACGCCCACGCCGAAGGTCGGTCCGTAGAGGAAGTCGTCCTGACCGGAACCGATGAATCCGCCGCGAACCGCGAGCACGTCGCGGTACATGTACTCCGCGCCGCCCCGCACCTCGTCCAAGGAGAAATTGTTGCTCTGATACGCCCCGTACGCGTGGAGGCTGTTGTCTCCACTCTCGAACGCGCTCACCTCCCCGCCGATCTGAAAGTATGACGGCAGCTCGAACTCGGACGACTGCCCCGAGAGGATCCGCGGCAACGCCTGAGGGTCGTCGCCCGGACGACGGATGCTGATCTCCAAGTCGGAGCCGCTGTACTGCATGCTCGTCCCGAAGTTCTTCATCACGACGCCGAAGCGGCTGTTCCGCCAGGGGATGTCGTACCGCAGTCCGAGATCGAACGAGAGTCCGTGCGCCGACGTGTTGAGGACCGACTCACTCACGTACTGACCGGTCGCGCCGAAACTGATCGCGTCGGTCAGATAGCGCGAGTACGTAGCGCCCAGCACCGAGAAGGTGATCGCTTCCACCTGTCCCGTACCCTCCGGCGCGTCTTCCGTGGTCACATAGAGGTCGCCGATGTCCAAAACCTTCGCCGTGAACGCCAGATTGCCGAAGCTCTGGTTCGTCGCGAGCGCGAAGTAGCGAACATCCATGTCGGCTAGATACTGCGTGTGGCTGAAGACCGCCTCTACCCCTTGGTTCGAAGCCAGCCCCGCCGGGTTGTAGAAGATCGACTGCAGACCGTGACCAGCCGCCACCGTGGCGCCGCCGAGCGCGAGACCGCGAGTACCGACCGGGATCCGCAACTCAGCCGCTCCCGCCGTCCCGGTCCGACGCTCGTTTCCCGCGACCGTGTCTCCCACGCTCGCCGCGCCGAGCGCGACCAGGGCGAGGAGCGCGGCCGTCGTGTGCATACCTTGCTTCATCAGAACCTCCCAGATTCGCCAGAGTCCGTTCCAGCGCCACTAGAACGTGTTCAGCCGCTCCTTCTCGATGAAGATCGCGAGGCGTCCGTGCGTAGATGCGAGGGAGCGACCTCCGTCGCGCGCCTCGACGTGATAGATATAGACGCCGCTCGCGACCGGGAGAGCCCGATCGGTCGTGAGGTCCCACTCCAAGATCGAGGAACTGCTCGCCGGCTTGTCCAGTGTCCGCACTAGCTCGCCCGCCAAGTTGAAGATGCGAACCTTCGCTTCGCGCGGCAGACCGGTGAACTTCACCCGACGATCGAACTGGTTCAGCTCGTAGACCGAGTGCGCGCGGTACGGATTCGGCACGACGCGGATCTGCTCCAGGTCGTCCTCCAGGTTCGACTGCGCGAACGTGACTCCGCTCGTGTCGAGCCGGAAGACGTCCGCGGACGAGTTCGGCTTCGTGGTCGAGAACTGGATGACGGTGCCTTGCGCCGGCATGACGAGCGGATCTACCCGCGAGACCACGATCAGTCGCGCGAACAACTCGACCGTCGAGGTGTCGTTGTCGTACGAGCCGTCGGCCACATCCGCGAGGAAAGCCTCATAGTCACCGTCGAATCGGTAGGCATACGCCCAGTCGGTCGCGGGCGAGCTCGAGAACGGGTCGGTCACTCCCTCGGAGTAGTCGTAGACGCCGCTCGTGCCGCCGCCGCCGGTCAGGAAGACGAGCAGTCGCGTCTCGACGCCGGTGACCGGGTTGCGCTCGTAGAAGCCGAACGGCACCGGCCCGACTTCTCCCTTGTCGAACGCCCACACTCCGATGTTGTCCGGGCTCCCGTCCCATTTCATGAAGATGTCGCTCGACGTCAGGTTCGCGTTGTCCGAGCCGTCACGGGTCAGTCGGCCGACGCCGCCGTCGCCGCCGCCCGCCGAGAGCAGCCACTCGGCGGTGGAGCCGCGGCTGTGCCAGACGTCGTTGCCAGGACCGCCCTTCCCGTCGGCGTCGACCGCAACGCCGCCCGGGCCGGCGATCTCATCGATCATCGGGGCCGGTACGCTGTTGGTCTTGAAGCCCGGAAGAGCGCCGGCCACCCGCCACTGGATTCCGTCCGCGATCAGGTAGGCATCGTCGAAGGTCTGGTTGCGCTGGTCCGCCAACACGGTGACGCCGCGCGTCGTGTTGATCAGATTCCAGACCGGGACTTCGATGAAGGGATGCGCCGAATCTCCGGTCGCCTCTTCGATCACATCGAACCGAACCTCGTAGACATCCCCGGTCGTGGCGCTGGGGTCGACGACGATCGCGTCGACGAAACCATCGCTGGTGCCGGAAATGCGCTCCATGCGGACGACGATACCGGGAGCTCCGTCGCCGTGGGTCTCACCCGCCGCCGGCTTCTCCGGCACGACCGTGATCGCCGCAGGCGCGTTCTCTAGCGTCTTGAGGCCGGCCCCGGCCGCCCCGTTGTAGCTATACGAAGTCACCGTGTAATAGTAGGGCTTCGCAACTCGGATCGGTCCACCGAAAACCAGATCTTCCTCGATCATGAACGTGTAGCGAATGCCGGAGTCGCTTCCGAACTGTACCGGCGTGCTGACCACGACCCCGGTCCGTGCATCGAATTGATCGTCGAAGATGATTCCGACGTCATTGTTCACGTCGTAGGTCGCGATCCGCGTCCACGGCCCCGCGATCGAGGCGCCCTGATAGACGTTGTAGCCTTCGAAATGATAGTCGCCTTCGACGTAGTCCCGCTCCGAGCGACCGTCCCAACTGAGGACGACGGCCCCGTCGAGGCCGGCCGCATCGACGACCGGCGCGATCGGCGGCCGCGGGAGGTCGAAGTTCTCGTCGAACGCGGTCTGAGCGAAGAAGTCGTTGAACTTCAGCGCTGTGATCGAAGTGAAGCGATCAGCGCCTCGGCCCACGATCACGGCTCCGACTACCTCCTGCGTGTCGCCAGGCGCCATGGTGAAGGGACCGGAGGAGAGCATCAGGCGTCGGTCCGCGGGGCCTGTGTCGAGCCAACCGGTGCGTGCGACCGGATCCCCGGAGACGGAGTACCGCGTCGGCTTGTTGGTCGCTGGATTGATGACCGTCGCGCCGCTCGCGTCGAAGCCCTGCATGTATCCGTAGGTCTTTCCGGGTTCATCCGGATCGGTGCCGTTGATGTACTTGTTGAAAGAGGTCATCGGCAGATTCCGGTAGCCCGGAACGAGCACGCCGCTGACCGAAGCTGTGTCCCCAGGCGACTCGACTATCGGGCCCTGGAAGAAGTCGAAGCCGACGGCGGGCGGCGAACTCCCGTAGAGGTTGTCGCGGTTCGTCGCGTTGTAGACGTAACCGAGCGACAGCGTCGTGTCGGCGCCGACTAGATCATCCCCTGCGCCGCCGAGATCCGGGTCCGACCACATCGAGACGAACGCATCCTCGATCGTGTTCGAGCCCTTGTTGATGACTTTCCACTTCATGAAGTAGACGTTGCCGAGCGGGCCGGGTCGATTGAAACCGAACGTGGTCTGCTGGATCTCGACGCCGAGGGCGGTGGTGCCCATGGCGCGATTGGTGTGCTTCTCCGGATCCAGGTCGTGGTAAACGGACCACAGAGTCTGGTCACCGAGGAGGAGCGGATTCCCGAGGCTGTCGACCGGCGCGCCGTCGGCCACAGGCCACTCAGCATAGTCAGGATTGCTCGCATCGGTGTCGCCGAGCGAGATCTTGTAGACGCGATTCTTTTCCAGACCTTCTTCTTCGAAGGTCGTAGGAGAAGTGATCCTTCCGGCGGCGAATTCGTTCGAGTATTCGGCGATGGCGCCCCGGACCTCGCCGTTGACCTTGCCGGCGATCCACAAACCTGATGCATAGACGGCAGTGAGCTGAGTGCCCTTCGGGTAGATCAACCCCGACGCTTGGTTCGGGATGTCATAGGAAAACGAACCTTGATTCGTCACCCACATGTCGAGGTTGTTCGCATCGATCCGGGTATCGTTGTCGATGATCTGCGAAGCCGGCGGGACAGATTGGTCCTGTCGCTCGGTTGGATTCGCGGACCACGCGGAAGTTGCGCCGGACGCCGCCCCGAGCCCCGCGAGCAGGATCGTGAGCCCGAGGCGCCAATGGGTCCTCGCTCGACGGATTCGCTTCATTCCTCTCCTCCCTGATAGGTCGGCAGACGCGCTGCCTCCCGTCCGGACGGATGGGGCCCCGCCAGCGCCCCTCGATCCTGTCCACTCCTGGTCACAGTCCCCGCGAGTGAATTCTTCCACCGCGGGTCGGAACTATGAGAAGGGCGGAGCGGAGAGTGTCCGCGCCGCCCCGATTCGATCAGAGACTCAACGACAAGCCGAGTCGGATCATTCGCGGAATGCCGAACTTCGTCGGATCTGATTCCGCCTGCTTGTACTTGCTCACGAAGTCTTCGCCGTGTTGCGCGACCTCTCGTTCCCCCGCCTCCGTCGCGAGGAATCCGGTCGTGCGCGCGCTGCCGCTCGAGCCGTAGACATCGATCTCGTTCTCGGTATCGAAGATGTTGAGGACCCAGACGTAGGCCTGCAGGCCGTACTGCCCGAGACCGAAGTTGCGGGTCGCCTTCGCGTCGACTCGATGGGTCCATGGTCCGTACCGCGAGTTGATCGGTCCGGTCGGCTGGATGTCCGGCTGCGCCACCAAGCTCACCTCGTTGTGAACCTGGAGAGGCGTATAGGGCAGGCCGCTTGCCGCCGTGACGAGCACGTTCAAGCCTGCATTCTCGAGGAGGTGCATGTCGCCGAGCGCAGGACCGCCGCCGTCCCCGCTGCTGAAGTCGAGGTTGATCGAGACCTTGTGTCTCTGGTCGAAGGAAAGCGGAGCGGTGAGCTTCGGCTGCTGGGCGCCCGTCCACGCGATGTTGCGCTGAGACTGCGAGGTCGAGCCGGTCCCGGTGGCGTACGAGAGGCTGTAGTTGACCGCGCCGGTGATCCCGTTCACCGCGCGCGTGTTGACGCTGAGATCGAGACCCTTGATCGTTCCGTAGTCGGTGTTCCGGTACGAGGAGAAGCCGCGAGGGTTGGAGCTGATGGTCTGGACCTGGACCAGGTCTTTCACGTCCTTGTAGTAGGCCGTGACGTCCAGGCGGACATCCGGAGTCGGGGTGTGCGTGATCCCGACCTCGTAAGCGGTCGTCGTCTCCGGAACCAGATTCGGGTTGCCGAAGGCGAAGTAGTAGCCGCCATTCGCCACCTTGTATTCCAGGTAACGATAGCTCGTGTACAAATCCTCCAGGTTCGGTTGCTGGAAGAACTTTCCGTAGTTCGCATGGAAAACGGAACGATCACTCAGCGGGAATCCGAACCCGAGGCGCGGGCTGATCTTGGTCTGCTTCTTGGAATCGAGCAGGTCCGCCTCATCGAGGCTGCCGTCCTGACCCGACCCGAACGGTTGGCTGTCACTCGCCAACGACGGGGTCTTGGGGTCGAGGTGATCGACGCGGATACCCGCGTTGAGCACGAACTGTTCGGAGTCGTACTTGTTCTGCACATAGAACGACCCGGTGATCGGCTTCTTCGCCGAATCGTCGAACTTGCCTGCGTCCCCTTCGCCCGTGAAATTTTCGTCGTAGCCGTAGTTCACCACGTCGTCGAAAGCGTTGTCCGGACTCACGAAGATGCGGGCGGGGAACAGGTGGTTGTAGTACCGGAGTATGTGCCGTTGGAAGTCGCCGCCGACCTTCAGCACGTTGCTGTCCGTCCACTTGTGCGACACGTCCGCGGAGAATCCTACGTACGACGACTCCCGATGCAGGAAATCGTCGAAGACGTGGCTGGGCAGGAAGGTTGTCAGCAACGGGTCGGTCGTGGTGTCCGGCCGCGCGGTATTGAAGAAGAGGTTGTAGAAATCTTCGTAGTCGGGGTTACCGATCGTCCGGATCGACTCGGCGCCTGTGCTGTCCACGCGATCGGTCGCGAGTCGCCGGTACAAGTCGAGATCGTCGAACGCGACGCCGTCTCCGCGGGTCCGCTCCGTCTTGAAGAAGTTACCGCTGACGTTGAAGAAGGTCTTGGTCCCCAGGTCCTTCGTCAGCGTCGCGAAGTAGGAGTTGTTCCGGTCCTCGTACTTCGGCATGTGATCTTGGTTGTACGAATAGGTGTGCAGGTACTCCCGCCAGTCGTCGGTCGAACCGAGCGTCCCGAGTCGCAGCGTCGCGCCCTGGTCGATCTTCCAGGTCAACTTGCCCTGGCCGGTGAACCCGGAGAGATGGTTGTTCGGCAGGATCCCGCCGGCGGTGGAGCGCGGGGAGCGATCCTCTTGCCAACGGCGCTGACCGGAGACGAAGAAGGTGAGATCGTCCTTCCCCGGGAAGACTGGCCCGCCGAAGGAGGCGTCGTAGACGTTGTAGTCGTACGACTTGGTGTTGGCGAAGTCGTCGCCGAAGAGGTTGTCGCTGACCGCCTCCAGCGTGCCGAAGTATTCCTTCGCGCCTTCCTTCGTCACGACGTTGATGGCGCCCGACATGATGCGGCCGTACTCGGCGT
The DNA here is from genome assembly GCA_964631125.1 of uncultured bacterium. GTDB lineage: Bacteria > Eisenbacteria > RBG-16-71-46 > CAIMUX01 > CAIMUX01 > CAZVYN01. The sequence continues at coordinate 42,961 of CAZVYN010000024.1, forward strand.
TGAATCCGCCGGTCATGACGACCACCTGCTCGACCGCGTTGTTGTTGATCGAGGTCGTCGAATAGCCGGTCAGCGGGTCCTGCTGAGAGAAGCCGTCGACGAAGTAGGCGACCTCGTTGGCGCGGCCGCCGCGAATGAAGAGGACGGGGTTGTTGGTCGACTCGTTGCCTTGGACGTCGACCGAGTTGACGCCCTGGACTCCGACCACGCCGGCCTGGAGCGAGGCGGCATCCTGGTAGCCGCGCGTCGGCAGCTTGGCGTACTGCTCGGAGTCGATGATCCGAACCGTAGAAGTGGCGTCACGTTGGAGCAGCGGGCGCTCCGCCGTGATGTCGATCGGATCCATCATCTCGATCACAGTCGGCTCCAGGGCGAAGTCGACCTGGGTCGAGAAGTCCGGTGTGATGAGAACATTGGTGAGCCGCACCGGCTTGTAACCGACGCTCGACGCCTGCACCGTGTAGGTGCCGGCCGGCACGTTCAGGATGAAGAAATCGCCGGAACCGCTGGTGGCGGCCCCCATCGTCGAGCCGACGACGGTGATGGCGGCGTTGGGAAGGGCCAGACCCGAATTGGCGTCTTTGACGATTCCCTGGATCTTACCCGTGGTTCCCGCCCAGCTCTCGCTGACCGGCCCGAGGAGCACCACCAGCGTCACCGCCAGCCATACTCCCATCCTCGCTGCGCGCATGGATCCTCCTTGGTTCACGTCCACGGCCCTTCGTCTGCGTCGCCGCCGAGCGGTGGACACAGGACATTCGGCACCCCGGCGAGAGAGCTCCCCAATGTATCGGCTCGCTACAATCGTTCTCGAAGTAGAGCGCGCGGTGTGAGCTAATCCCTGCCCACCCCTCGACTTCAAGCTGGGCGACGTTAGGCCCCGGTTTCTCGACCTGTCAAGCGCCTTTCCTGGCGCCGCTCTTCCCTCTGCCCCTGGATCGAGTTGTCCCGCAGGCGTCTAGCCGCGCCGGACCCCGCGTTCCGCACGGGGAACGATGCGTTTCGCGTGGGCGCTCTACGGGGAAAGGCATGGGCGAAGGCGAGCAAAACTCGCGAATCCCGTCCCATCAGTAGGGATACCGCCGCGCGGCGCCGATATCCCTGAGGAGGCACGGCAGTCGCCTATCGACAATGACCTGGAACGTCGAGACGGGAGGTTGGTCGCGATGAAGCATGGTCAGCGTTCGAAATCTGCGCCCTCGGCCGAAGCCGGATTCACGCTCGTCGAGCTGATGATCTCCGTCTTCCTCCTGACCGTCGGAGTGTTGGCGGTGTCGCAGGTCTTCGTGATCGCCGACCGCCACACCTCGTTCGCGCGCGAAGAGACCGTCGCGGTCACGCTGGCGCGAGAGATCCAGGAAAAGATCCTGAGTGAGACGTTTTCCGACATCGACCAGATCTTCGACGGAGTCGACACGAACGATCCCCAGTCGTTGACCGAGCCGTCGGAGCTGTGGGGAGAGCATGTCGTCGAGCGACTCGGCTCCACCGGCCGAGGCGTCGTCGAGGTCACCACCAACGCAGAGGACCCCGGCGCGGTCCCCTACGGCATGGTCTCCGTCCTCGTGACCATGAGCTGGTACGAAGGCTCGAGCGAGGTCTCGGTCCCTGTCCGCTTCAACATTGCCAAGATCGGCGCCTAGAGCCGTGGGGCTCCCGCGTCTCGGAGGAGACTCGAGCATGAACGCGACCCCATCGGCCGCAGCGCGCTTCGGCGCGGACGCAACGCGAAGAGGAGATCCTCGCCGCTCGGGCGGTGAGGAAGGGAGCACGCTCCTGCTCACGTTGCTGATCCTCTCGGCTCTGTCGATCCTCGCGAGCGCGGTCATCGTGACCGCGATGGGAGATCGCAATCTGTCGCGCTACGAGCGTCACTCGATGCAGGCGCTGGGAGCAGCGGAGACTGGAATCGCGTTCGCCAAGCGCGCCATCATCGACCTGGAGGCGCCGCTGGAGGACATCGACGGCGACGGCAAGCCCGACTTCGTTCTCTCCGACACGCTCGATTGGGGCGGCTCGTACACGGTCGTGGCCGAGGCCTCCGACATCAAGGGGCTCGGGATCACGGCCTATCAGGCGAACGGCTACGTGCTCGTGGCGGAGGGCCGCTTCGTCGGCGCGACGCGGCGCGTGAAGGTCGAGATCGTGCATGACTCGTTCCTCAAGTTCGCTCGCTTCGTCTCGGCCACCAGTCTCACCTACGCCTGCGGCGCCGCGCTGACGGGCGAGGTCTACACCGGCGGAGATCTGAACATCCCGTGCGGCTGCTCCCGGCCCTGCGAGTTCCTGGAGAGCGTCTACGCGGTCGGGGACATCCCGAACTCGAACTGCGGCGCGTTTCATCGCGGCTTCATCACCGACGCGGAGGAGATCGATCTCGGCAACTCCTTCAGTTGGACCGACGTGCGCAACAAGGCGCGGGGACTCGGGGCGGACAACTCCTGCGAGCGAACCGGCGAGGTCGGGATCTACATGAGCATCCCGGGCACCGACCCGTTGGGACTCGACGCGCAGGTCGGGGCGGACGATCGGGTACTCATCCTCGATCGGTTCAACTTCAACAACCTGACGTTGGCGCCGGGCGACACGGTCATTTCTTACGGCGCCGCCGGCGTGATCAACACGTTGACGGGCGCCATCATGCGCAAGGGCGAGTTCAACGGGATCGTCTTCTTCGAAGGGACGGGACTCGTCCGTGGAACCGCCGACGGCGTCTCCGGCCGCAGCATGACGATCTTCTCGACGACCAACGCCACGGTCCGCGGCGACATCGTCACCGGCCACACCGGGTTCGATGCGGTCACGCTCAACCCCGACGGCTCGGGTGATCCGGTCAACCTCGGACTGGTCTCGGATAGTTACGTCTCGATCCACTCCGCCACGAAGCGCGTTCTGCGCGTCGACGCCGCGCTGCTCTCCCGGACCTCGAACTGGGTGGCCGCGGGGACCACCGCATCGCATCCCGACGCGGCGCCGGGTCCGATCGATCTCGACTTGGACGGCATCAACGGGGAGTCGCCCTTCAACCATGATCCGGTACCAGGTCAAGGTTGGAACGAGCTGACCATCACGGCGGCGACCTGGGTGCTGAACATCAACGGTCCCATCGTCACCGTGACCGGAGGCAGCGCGGGGCCCTGGGCGGACGGCAGCGTCATCGCGGCGGCGGCCGGACCGACGCGTCGTTACAACTACGACCTCGACATGACCGAGTACCCGCCGCCCTGCTTCCCCGTCCCGCTCAACCTCTGGAAGGACGTTTCGTGGACGGAGATCTTCGAGGCGCAGTCCGACCTCTCGAGCCATCTCCCGGAGTGAACGACGCCCAACCGCGGACAGGAGAGACCGTCCCGATGAGCCACCGCCCCTACCCTCACGTCCCCGCTCCCCCGACCGTGCGCTTCCGCGCTCGCGCGGGATTCACCCTGCTCGAGCTGGTCATCGTCTGTCTCGTCATCGGCGTCCTGGTGGCCGCCGCCGTGCCGAACTTCACCGCGCAGAACGCGCGGTATCGGGCGGAAGGCGCCGCCCGCGAGATGTCCTCGCGACTCCAGATGGCTCGGCAGAAGGCGGTCTCCGGCCGCGTCCCCTATCGCATGGTCCTCGATCGCGCCGCCGGGTCGTACAGCTTCGAACGTCAGGAGAACGACTCCACCTGGGCCGCCGAGCCGGAGCAGGTCTACACGATCGAGGGGATCGATCACTTCGACGCCGAGATCGGCGGCAGCGTGATCGAGGAGACGATCGAGTTCGAGACGCGCGGCACCGTGCGGCTGGATCACTCGCCGGTCAGCATCATCTTCTACAGCACCGGGGGCGACACCACGAGCCTCTCACTCGTCCGGACGGGACGGATCATCGTCACGACCGACGCCGCTTGAGGCCAGGAACAGCGAGGAAACGATGAAGACGACCGCGCCACATGCCCGCTCCGCCCGGGACGGGTTCACGCTCATCGAGATGATGGTGGTCGTGACGATCACCGGGTTCGTCTCGACCTCGATGTACCAATTGCTCTTGGCCGGGCAGACGAGCAACCAGCGCAACCGCGTCTATACCGACATGTCGCAGAACGCGCGCGTCGGTCTGCAGTCGTTGGCGGATGACCTGCGCCAGGTCAGCTACGGCAAGGATGCGACGCAACCGTCGATCCTCTACGCGGGGCCTGACTCCTGCACCTTCGTCGCCGACATCGACCCATCTCCCGGCGCGGAGCGCATCAGCTTCTTCCTCTCGGCCGACGGCGATGCCGACACGCACAATCCCGACGACACGATCCTGATGCGCGTGGTCGCGGACACGCTGGGCACCGTCCTGGTCTCGGCCCCTCAGTCGTACGGCGTGCGGGGCGACGGACTGGAGTTCCGCTGGTACAACGGCGGAGGCACCGAGCTCCCGAACCCTGTGCCGCAGCCGGAACAGGTGGGCGAGGTCTACGTGGCGTTGACCACGGTGGGCGGACAGGAGATCTCGGGCGAGTACCCAGAGTTCACCCTCTCCAGCACGATCTACCCTCGCAACCTTCCGCTCTCGCCGGCGCGCAGCCGCCCGTCGACGCCGGCGTGTACGGGACCGGTCTATCCGAATTGCGAGTCGGCCACCATCGCCTGGGATGTGCCGGTCACCAACACCGACGGCACCGAACTCGAGTTCGGCGACATCAGCCACTTCAATCTCTATCTCGGAACGGACGCTGGAGATATGGGCGTCTACACGCGGTTGGCGCGGACGATCGAGGAGTGGACGATCGACGGACTGGAGACCAACGAGACCTACTACATCGGCGTCTCTTGCGTCAGTCGCTCGGGCGTGGAGAGCTACGATTGCATTCGCACCGTCTCCAACTCGTCCGCCCAGACGCCGATGACGCCGACGTCCTTCATGCTCTCCAGCTTGGGCAACGGCGCCCATCTCGTCTGGATGGCCGTGACGACGTTCACGGACGGGGATCCGATCACGACGCCGGTGCGATACCAGATCCATCGGAGCGAAACCGAAGGCTTCGAGCCGGACGAGACGACCCTGCTGGACGAGGTCAGCTTCGTCTACAGCTATGACGACACGTCCCTCGAGAACTGCAACATCTACTACTACCAGGTGCAGGCCGAGGCCTGCGGCAACCCGAGCAGCCCGACCTACGAGTTGGAGTTCGCCTATCCGTCGCTGGCGTCGTGCCCGGGCGGGCTCGACGTCCTCCCGACCGGCGTCGTCGGCGAAGCGATCGCCACCTGGACACTCCCGACCACTCGCGTCGACGGTGGAGTGCTGCCGGAGGAAGAGATCCAGGGATTCCGCGTCTACTACGACACGGTTTCCGCCAGCACGACGCAGTACGCAGAGGTGTCGGGCGCGGCCGAGTCGATCACTCTGACCGGCCTGGCCTCCTGCGTGACCTACTACGTCAACGTGCGCACGATCGACAATTGCGGCGAATTGGGCGATCTCTGTCCGGGGAACGAGGTCGTCTTCAACAGCGCGGCGCCCTGCGATCCGGAACCGCCGAATCAGCCTGGAACGCCGACCATCGCCCCGTTCGATGAGCAGGTGTCGTTCTCGTGGCCGAAGAACGGCGACTGTGATCTGTCCGGGTACCGGATCTACTACGGAAACACGGCGGGGGGACCGTACACGGGGACCGGCGCCGATCAAGGAAACAGTCCGATCGACGTCTCGGTGCTGGACGTGACGAACGGCTCCATCTGCTCGTATCAGTTGACCGGCTTGGACCCGTGTCGGCTCTACGCGGTGCGCATCGCCGCCATCGACCAGTGCGACCCACCGAACGAGAGCCCGTACGCGACGGAAGTGAACACCACGACCAACTGTATCCCGTGCAACATCGCCGGGAACTGCATCGGGTGGGCGGTCGACGGCGGGATCAACCAGAACCTCCATCTGGAAGTCATGTCGACTTCCGGCAACGACGAGGCGGTCAAGCGGATCACGCCGACCTTCGCCTCCGCCACCAATCGCGTTCGCGAGATCTGGTTCGGTCGTCCCCTGGTCAAGATCTGGGACGAAGACGGCTCGGCCGGGGGCGACGGCGCTATCGGTCCCCAGTACTCCGGCGTCGAGCTCGACGTCGACGACGTCACGGTCGAGGACTGGTCGGCGGAAGAAGACGGCCACCCGATGCAGCTCATCTTCGACAGCGACATCCGCGACGTAGCGACCACGCTCTCCTTCCGCGCCGACGGCGGCTCGTGCGATGCGACCGGCACGGGACGCGGCGCGCTCCTGGTCGACAACTTCGACGACCTCAACTACACCGGCTGGACCGTCAGCAGCGGAACCTGGACTGCGAGCAGCGGGGAACTGCGCCAGACGAACACGAGCAGCAACTACGTCATGCAGTGGGGCGCCGGCGTCTACGGCGACTGCACCATGGAGGCCAAGATCAAGTGCAACGGCGGCTCCGTCCACTCGATCTATCTGATGTATCGCTACCAGAGCGCAACCAGCGTAGGTTTGATCGGAATCCGCACCGATACGGATCGGGTGCGCGTCGCCCGTCTGAACGGAGGTACGTTCACGCAGACCGGGAGCGCCATCGCCGCGCTGGATGACAATGTCTGGTACACGCTTCGCTTCGTCCTGACCGGCAAGCGGATCGAGGGCTGGATCGACTGCGAGAAAGTGCTCGACGTGACGGACACGAGCCTCTGGTCGACCGGCGGACTCGGACTGACGACGCGAGGGACCGCCGGATGGGTCGACGACGTCAAGATCTGGAGCGGCGCGATCTACCCGTGATCCGCTCCTCGATCTCTCGCGCCGTTCGCGTGGCCGGCCTCTTCGCCCTACTCGGGGCGAGCGGGTCGGCCGCGCTCGCTCGGGACCTGGGCGACGCCGACACCCTTACCCTCCTCTACTCGGCGGAAACGCGCGGGAATCTCGAGCCGTGCGCCTGCCCGGACAAGCCGTGGGGAGGACTCGCCCGGCGCGTGGCCTTCCTCCAGGGGCGCGCGGCCCTCGCGGCCGACATCGGAGCACCGTTGCTCGTCCTCGATGTCGGTGGATTTCTCCCGGACGGGACCGTGCCGCTGCGCGACGATCCCGAGGTCGCCCGCGAGTACCTGCGCTTGTTACTGGACGGGCTCTCGGCGAGCCGCCTCGATGCGGTCGGACTGGACCGGGGGGAGCGCGCCTTCCTGAGCGACGCGACGCCCGATCGATTCCGAGCACTCGAGGCTTCGTGGTTGGCGTCGGGCGCGGCCGGCGCAGCTCGCGTGTTTCCCTGGGGCGACCACACCGTCGTCGTCTTCTCCGCGGATGAGATCGAGACGGACACGCAGTTGCGGGCGGCGGCGGCCCGAGCTCGCGGGGTCGCCGCGGGCGGCCGTGCGCCCTACCTGGTTCTCCTGGCCAGAGCCGACGCCGTCTCTGGCCGTCGCCTCGCTCGCGAGA